>DATAPP010000001.1:0-2713 GCA_036265125.1 Pseudolabrys sp.
GATCACTTCCACTGCACCGCTCGTCATAGGACTATCCCTAGGATTAGTCCTAGGACTTCGCCGCCCAACCTTCAGCTACGCAAGGCGGCCTCGGCCGGAGGCGTACGCTAAGTGCCAACTTCAGACATTGAGCAAACAAAAAACCCCGGCACATTGGCTGGGGCTTTGGTTCGTTGAGAGCTACGTGGGTCAGGCTCCCGCTTCAGCCTTCCGTTTCCGTCGCCACCAGCCGAGCAGGCCACCGCTCGCAAACAGCAGACCGGGCAGAAGACGTCGTCAGCACCGCGCGCGGCGGCTTAAACAACCAGCTTTCTCAGTATGGCGGGTTCGAGGTCGCGGACCCGCCGCGTACGCACCAGAAGCGGAGGGTGAAGGTCTTCGGTGCAACAATCCACGTGGTGGCATCGAAGGATTCCACAAACCAGGCGTTACCGCTGTCGCCCTCTTCCTGCGACGCCGTCCAGAACTGGTCTGTGGTGCCGATGCCCAGAAACGGATGACCAGCGGGAAGGGCCGGGCTACTTTGCGTGCCGTCGAGCAACGAGGTCAACTCTTCGTAGCTCGGCAGGCGCCAACCGCGACGGTTGCCGATCAAAGTCTTACGGCAATTCTCTAGCGCGGTGGCCCAATCGAGCGTGGGCGTGAGCGGCTGGCGCTGCCACACCAGGCCGGTTTCGCGGTCGAGCACGGCGTCATTGTTCCAGTTCGACAGCACGATGAAACGCTGCGCGGCAGGCAGCTGCTGATCCCATGACGGGTTGGCATAATACGGGCCGTTCATGGAGGTCTGAGCACTGACCGGCCCGCCTGCTAGGATGGTGATTGCTGATGCAACAGCCAATAGTGACTTCTTCATAGGGTTCTCCCCTTTTGATGCGATTGGCGACGAAAAAGCCCGCAAGCAGAACCAACGGGAGCAATCCAGATCCGACTACCGGACCTGGGACGGCCTGAACTACGGAGGCGTTTGTGATGCTGAAGTTTGGACTGTTGCCATCCTGGCCAGGAAGAAACTCAAACAGAATGTCGGCCAAGACCCCATCCCCCGATGGGCCACTGGGTAGAGACGGATAGGACCCTGCAACCCCATCGACGACACCCGGCAATGGGAAGCCCCCTAGGATAAACGATAGCGAATTCATGTCCCCTGGTGTGAACTCGGCGCCATAAATCCCGGAGCTGCCATCACCGGGGTCGACCTCTTGAACGACCGTGCTGTCAAAGTTCAGGCTGAACTGCCAATTCTGCAGGTTTGCTGCACCTGAGATCTCGACCGGAACGTAGAACGCCGGTGGAGTGGGCGTCGGCAGATATGACGGCACTGGATTGAGAGGGAAGCTGCCGACCGAAATCGTATCCGCCTGAGCGCCAACCGGGGCCAATATCCCGAGCCATCCGATCGCGAAGGCTACGAACAACGTTCGTTTCGTCATGGCTTTCTCTCCCGACAGGGTGCTTTGCGCTTGGCACAAGCAAAAATGGCGAGAGCGCAATTTGCGCGAAATCGTGCCACGCGCGAGGCTAGATGTCTTCGATTTGCACGCACAAGCTCGATCAGCGCGAGTGCGCGAAAAGCCAGTTTCGACTTGATGCAAGCGACGGTGCCGATTTACCGTTAGCGGCCTTGAGGCTTGTCGGCGGGAGAGCTGCCAACGGCTCCCTTTGGGGTATCTCCGAAGCGTGACTTGAAATGCCTGTAGAAATTGGTCAGGTCCGAATACCCGACATCAAATGCAATATCAGAGACGCGCCTATCGGTGTCCGCTCTTGCAAGCAGAGAAAAAGCGCGATTCAAGCGCAATTCATTGACATGTTCGGTGAACGTTTTCCCGGTTGCTTGCAAAAGCCGCTGTAGATAACGCTGCGAAATTTTCAGCTTTTCAGCGATGCTGGAACCGCTCAGATTTGGATCGCAGAAATGCGAGGTGATGTAATCAAGTATGGCTGCGCGACGCGCTGCGACCACACAATCAATCTGGCTTTCCCCAAGCTGCGGTTTCGTCGCGGCCAGGATGGCCAAATCGATGAGATGGCGGGAAACGAGGTTACGCGTTTTCGCCGCTGACGGAAGCCCGGTCCTTGCAAGAGTGCGGATGTAGCCCAGCAAAAGAACCAGCGCTTGCGAGTTGCGATTGATGACGGTCATGAGCACGTTACCCGGGCGCGTATTGCGCGTTTCCCACTCTCGTTGAGCAATACTGACCTCGAGAAGGGCAAATCGCTGGCTTGTGCCAGCGCTTCCAGGTGCGTCAGCCTGCATGATGATCGCCTCATTCCGTGCGAGGCAGACTTCACGCTTCCGATGACGGATACTGAGCCTACGGCCAAGAGAGACAACCAGGCTGACGTTGTCATCTCCGTCTGCGATCATTGTTCTGTCACGAAACAACAAACCGGGAGACAGCGTGCTGCGGGCGATTCGCGGCGAATTGCAGATTGATTCGACTGACGAATAAAACGGCGCATCCGTCTCAGGCTTGAAACCCACTCGGGTGCCGCTACGAGAATACCGTTCCTGCCATTCGCGAAGTGGATCGTGTGTCATACCCACAATTGCAAAGGCTGCAACCTCCTCAATTGGGTCGCCCCCGATGAGAAGGAGGTTGATCGGAACATTGCCTCCGTCCGGGGTCAACGGCAACATTTTGGACCCCGTCTGGCCGACGAGCGTCCGACCGGCATGTCCGGTAGGGGTCAAAAGCGTCGGGAGCCG
>DATAPP010000002.1:0-1691 GCA_036265125.1 Pseudolabrys sp.
TCATCTGGTCAATGCCGACCTTGAACTGGCTGGTGGCCGCCGTGTACTGCTCTTGAATGAGTTGGTTGCTAGCGCCCAATTCCTGGGCACCTCGAAAAATAGGGACCTCCGCGAATTTGTGCGAATCTGAGTTATGGCAACAAGATTCGGGGTGTGGGTACGATGGGGCAATTCGGATTTTTTGATGCGGACAGGCGGCTTGCGGCGATTACCGCGAAGGGCGATCCGCTGGAAATGATTGCTCGCGTGGTGCCGTTCGAGAGCTTCCGCGCGGAGATCGAGGCGGCGGTGTTGACGCCGGTGAGCGAGAAGAAGAGTACCGCCGGCCGCAAGCCGATCGACGTCATGGTGATGTTTCGGATGCTGGTGCTGCAGTCGCTTTACAATCTGTCGGACGAACAGGTTGAGTATCAAGTGCGCGACCGGCTGTCGTTCACGCGATTTCTGGGGCTTGGCATCGAGGACGGCATTCCGGACGGCACGACGTTGTGGCTGTTCCGAGAGACGCTTGCGAAGGCCGGTCTGATTGAGGCGCTGTTCGAGCGCTTTGGCCAGCATTTGGAGGCGAAGGGCTACATTGCGCGCGGCGGCCAGATGGTTGATGCCACGATCGTGCCGGTTCCCAAACAGCGCAATAGCCGCGACGAGAATGACGACGTGAAGGCTGGCAAGACGCCTGGGGCGTGGGAGAAGAACCCGGCCAAGAACCGGCAGAAAGACAAGGATGCGCGCTGGACCAAGAAGCACGGCAAGAGCTTCTACGGCTACAAGAACCACGTGAATGCGGATGCCAAGCACAAGCTGATCCGGCAGTACGACGTGACCGACGCGAGTGTGCATGACAGCCAGCAATTCGATGGACTTTTGAACCAAGCCAACACGTCTGCGGACGTGTACGCGGACAGCGCGTATCGTTCGGAGGAGACCGAGGCGAAGCTCAGCTTGCGCGGCTTGCGCAGCCGGATTCATCAGCGCGCGAACCGCAATCATCCGCTATCGCAGGAGCAGGAGAACGCGAACCGCCAGAAGAGCAGAGTTCGGGCCCGCATCGAGCACGTGTTCGGTGCTCAACAGACCTCGCCGGGTGGCCGCATCGTACGGACGATCGGCATCGCGCGGGCGAAGGTCAAGATCGGCTTGCAGAACCTCGTCTACAACATCCGCCGCCTTGTGACGCTGGAGCGGTTGGCTGCCGCATAAAGGACGAGTCCGCCCGAAGCGCCCAAACGGGCGCCTGGGCCCACGCATTCACGACAAATCAAGAGCGAAAAATGACCGTCGCGCCGCAGCGGCGGTCGACCCGACGAAAAATGCGCCTTTGTTCGAGGTGCCCATTAGGCGTCATCACGAACCTGTCATCGTCGCGTTGGATTTCGATATGGCGGGGTGCGCACGGCGCGCTGGTGAGCTCACACTTGTTGCGTCACGCGGATTCGGAGTTTTTGGAAGAAATTATTACGGAAAGCCGTCAGCGGTTTTCAGGCCGGTCGAATCTTAGATTGAACCTGACATGCCAGTCGGGGTCGGCACCAAGATAACGGCCCGCGAACACCACCTCGTTTTTGTAATGCCGATTCACTTCAGTATTAAGATAAAGATACCGATGTGACTGATGTTGGGCGATACTTCCGTAGGCCTGCCGAAAAACGTGGTGTTCCGAATGCCGCGCGCGCGCTTGTTCGGCCATCGAA
>DATAPP010000003.1:0-120678 GCA_036265125.1 Pseudolabrys sp.
CACGTAACAATTTTCATTAATTCAAACACAAGGACACTAATCAATGGCTAGCTTCGACGACTCCCTCTGGCGCCTGAGCACGCCGGTCGATTTGGCTTGTGCCTCCGCCGGCGGTGCTGCTGGTTCGACGGCGATATTCTCGACCGAGACTTACGCAATTCAACTCAGCTTCGCCGGCTCGACATCCTCGACCGGCGGCGTTCGCGTCAAGGTTATAACGACCGGCGACACAGCATGTTCTTCAACAGGCGATGCTCTTATTCCGGCTAACTGGGTCCAATTCTATAAGGTCACGCCAGGGCAGCGTGTCTCAGCGATCAGCAATGATGCGGGCACTCCTACGCTCAACGTCGTGCAGCTGACCAAATGACCCAGGAAGAAATAGACAATCTCCTGCCGTATCAAGCATCCGATATTCTGAAAGAGATCCGCGATAAGCCAATCCCACTCACGGCCAGAGAAGCCACAGACCTTCTTCGAATGGAGCGGGCGCTGAAAATCAAAGCTGAGTCGGAGTATTCGCCCGAGTGAGATAATCGCGGGAAGCGCGTCGAGGGTTTGGACATCACGAAATGGCGCATTTAACGATTGCGGCGGTATCCGAATCTACTTATGGGGTTAGGGGGGTAGGGGGCTATGGGGGCCCTAATGAAATCCACGGTTGTCAAACGGTCCATCGAGATTGGCGGACACAAGACCAGCGTCAGCCTTGAAGATGCTTTCTGGAATGACCTGAAGGAAATCGCGCATACCAAACAAACGTCAGTGGGCGAGTTGATCAAAAGGATCGATCGGACACGCCATCAGAGCAATCTATCCTCAGCGCTCCGGCTGTTTGTGCTCGAGCACTTCCGCAATGAAGACAAGCGAACGGAAGTAGCAAAATCCGATCGGGCTGCGGTTAGTGCTGAAACGCAAGTAACCGAACCATAGCCTATCCGGATAACCACTGGCTTTGAATTCCGCCATCGCTTGCTAATCTAAAGCGCCAAACGTAGCCGCAAATGATTTAGCTAGTTCGGGATCAGCAAAGCACCACCGAATAACGCGGCCATTCGCATCGTGCCGGCCATGACCGCGCTGCGGTTTGATTCCGTGCATGGTGTGAAATTCGTACATCGCGTCTAGTCGCTTGCCGAGGCCGCCTAGCGGCACGACCATATCCACGAAGTGGGGAAAGTCTTTCTCGACAGCCTTCGTGCTTTGTCTGCCTTTGTAGAGGCTCATGGTAATTTTCTCGAATGGCAATACGGATCGCGATGGCGATAGTTCTCATACTGGCCCTAACTATTGGGACCGGCACGATGGCCTACGTGTTGGGCTACCCGATGCTGCCGACAATCGCAAAAACCTCGGCTAACTGAGTTTCCGTAGCGTGACGCGCAAGGCCGGTGATTCGACGGCGACTCGGATACCAAGGACCCTTGCCCTTTTGTAGACAGAGCCTTTCGAACGATGGATCGCGACCGCAATCTCTTTCATACTGTGACCGGCCTTCGCCATCGAACGCAACTTCGCGTCTTCGGCACTCGTATATAGTTTCTTTCTATTGGGCATGCTTCGGCATGGCTCGAACCGTTGCCGGCTCGGCGCCCGATTAGGCCGCCCCAGTTTCAATTTGTTTCTGGCGTTTCCTTTCAAAAAATGCTTCCCGCACGGCTGCTCGCCGGCGGTGGAATAACCATTTACGAGCCCCGTATCCACCGGCAAAACTGACGACGGTGATTAAAATTAGTGTAAGCATAATGTGCCCCCGGAGCCGAGGTCGCGTGAAGCGATCCGCCGGCCGTGTCCGTAAGCGAAGCTAGTAAAATAATTTTTGTGCCCCAAAGGCCATCAAACCGATGACTATGAGGGCCATCAGACCCAGTACTACGTTGCGCTGAGCCATCTGCATCAGAATAGCAAACTAGCTTGACTGATTTACGTCAATACCTTTTCGCATGCCGAAACTTCATTGACCGCAGGTCCAATAGAAAAGCCCCGCCTTATCCGATGAGACTGTCGGCACCCGTTACGGCCTATGGAGCGTTGATCGTCCATGGTCCCGGAAATCAACCGCGTATCCGCGATGCTCTGGGTTCTCGCCGCCATTTCGGCAATCCTGGCGGGTGTTCTCTTTTTCTTGCCGACCTGATCCAAAACCCATCAAGCGCCCAAATCTGTTTCTCGGCTTACGCCTCTCGCGAGCCGTGGAAGGGGGCAGCGACGGCGGATGTACCCGCGCTGCCCCGCTTATGCCTGTCAGCCGCTGGTTGACATTTGTCAGCTGATAGCTTACATCCTCGCCGGTGATAAAGACCTTCAGGAACAAGGGCCTCGCCGAGCTGTGGGAGCGGGATCGAACGGCTAAGATAGACGTTAAGTTCCATGCCCGTATCCGCCGAGCGCTTGACCGCCTTGATGTCGCTGTAGTGCCAGAGGAAATGAACGCTCCTGGTTATAGGTTCCATGCTTTGCAGAAATACAAACCGACGAGATATACAGTTCACATTAATGGCCCATGGTGCATTACGTTTGAATTCGAGGGCGGCCACGCATGCCGGGTTGACTTCGAGCAGTATCACTAAGGAGAAGACATGACCTACGTAGCAAGGCGCAACCCCAACAGGTGCCCGACTCACCCTGGAGCAGTGCTGCGCGAAGACCTGATTCCTGCGACTGGCAAATCGGTGTCAGCCATTGCCGGATTGATGGGGATCACGCGCCAGCATCTCAACGATATTGTGCATGAGCGTAAGCCCGTATCGCCGGAGGTTGCCGTTTTGCTTGGCAAGCTCTTTGGCGATGGTGCTGGTGTCTGGACGCGGATGCAGGCCGCCTATGACACTTGGCACGCTGAGAGGGAAGTTGACGTGAGTAAAATCAGAACCCTGGAATCCGTTTAGCTACTCATCATCTTCAATCCCGCCTCGACTAGCCTCCGCAAACAACTCGATCTGCCGAGCCGATCCGAGCCGATCCGAGGCTATTCGGCGGCTGGTAGCGATCAGGTTGAAGAAATAAGCGCGGCCACTGAGGAGGCCAGAATGCCACTCGTCGAGATTCCGCATATTTGGATGCCGTCACAAGAAAACATCAACAAGCTTCCTCTCGCGCTGCGCAAATACATCAAGGCGCTCCAAAATGCCGATCCAGGTCTGGCTACGTCGATGTATTGGATGGAGGACACTCTTGATGCTTATAAGAAGGAAATCGACCGTCTCAGCGCGTTGCTGCGCGAGGTAGGAATCGACCCGACGCCGACACAGGCGTAGCTAGAAAAAGTTGCTACCATTTTGCTACCGAACTGCCTGCGACTGGATAGAATTAGATAGTAGATGAGGGGCGACTGGTGACGAAAAACCCCAATAAAACTGCGCCAGCTAGCAACAGGTAGCGCGAACAAATACAGCACTTCCTGAATTTCAAGACCGGTGCCTTAAACCACTCGGCCACCCTTCCAGATTGGACTTTCAAGCGCTTAGCAAATCGCCCAGCTGCCTCAAATAGCAAATTGCCAACGGATTACCACTGGACAGTGCTGGATGAGTGTTTCCGGCGCTTTCGTGCCCGTTTTTGCTCGGTCAGCATATTGCGAAAATACGAGATCGATCGTCCACTGCTCCGACCAGGCACGTACGTTTGCTGCCGCAGATGTTTTTTGAAGTTGCTTTGAATGTTTTTGCGGACGGAAGCGACACGTCACTGCGGGCCGCCATTGGCGTAGTCCATCACGACTGCGGCGAAGCTCAGGGCAACAGCGATCACGAAGGTAATGGTGAATAGCGTGGACCACATGGCATCGGCTCCTCGTTGGCGCGGGCGCGCGCGGGAAGTCTGGTGCAGGCAACGGAGAAGGCGGGATTAAAACGGATCAGATTAGCGTAGGGCTCTTAGCAAAGTTTTATTTTGCGACTTTTTTTGGATTTGATGTGGAGAGGCCGGGAGAAAAGTTTTGATTATTCTTCTACGGGCTCTTCGCGTTTTCGTATTTAGCTCCTGCGAAATACTTATGGGGATGGTGGTCAACCCGTACCTTTTCGGAATGACCAATCCGCACGAGCGAAATCGATATTGCAGCAACAATCGCGCAAAGGACGAGCTTGTCCATTGGCCCTCCATTTTTGAGAAAATTTATCCCGGTTCGTGCAGCCTTACAAATTTACCGGTAGGGCTATCTCTAACAGCCAGCCGTGAAGACCGGCTTTCTGCGGCACGCGCACGATGGGCACCGCGTCGAAATTAAGGTTGCCAATTTAGCTTAACGCACGCGTTTTCTTGCGGCCTTGACGCAGAAGCGTAGCGTCGCATTGGGCAGCAGCCGTCCCTGTTGCCTGAATCTCCATGTGCGAGGCCGTCGTGCGGGACCCCAACCGCTCGGCGGCCTTTTTCAGCGGCGGGCCAGCGCGACCTTTTTTCGCTTGGCGGGCGCGGCGGCGGGCGCGGCATTATCCTGCTCGACCATTCTGATGAATGGCTCCTCAATCAGCCGAACCTCGCGATATAAAAGCCAATTGGAAAACACCAGCATGGCCGCCAGTGTGCAAAGTCCCCAGAACCGCGAGCCGGCATATTGCTCGACAAGCATCTGAGCCACGACCGCAACCGCTATCGAAATTGCGGATACCACAAGTCGCGTCAGCAGGCTGTTTTGCCGCTCCAACCTGACCAAACGAATTTCCAGATCGTTGTTGATCATGGCGCTCTCCAACGCAGGCCTCAAAGGTTGGATGATTCTACGGCGCGGCTCCGAATCGTTTAATTGGCCTAAGGCCCAACGCTCCCGCACCTGACAACGCGGACATTGTCCAATTTCACGGCCGGCCCCTTTAACCGCCTGGCCGGGCCGCCAAACCCGCCACTGGAACTTTGCGGAGGCCGAATATCCCGCGATTTCAGCACGATATTGCCGCTACACCCGTAAGAGATCGGTAATCAACCGGTTATATAAAACCTAGGTTTTTATCATAACGCGTCACATGAACGAGTCAGACAAACGACGCTGGTTTCGATCCACTCCACGGGGTCTGGTGCCCCGGAACGGACGGCTTTTGCTCGGGCCGAAGACAGTGCCGATTGATTGCTATGTCGTCGATTTGTCAGCCGGCGGCGCATGCCTCGAACTGTCGAAGACGTATCAGTTCCCAAGCCGGTTTGAATTTCTCCACGGCAGCACACGGCGCTTCTGCACGCTTGCCTGGACGCGAGGTTTTCGCATTGGCATCAGCTATGAAGGCACAATCCAGAGGTCGTCGGTGTCGGGCGGATTGAGCCGGCCGAAAAGCGGCGCGAGCCTGTTGTCACGAAACCGCTAGGCGGGCCACGCCGATGCCAGCGCCCTTGCAGGGATTTCATGCCTTCGCTATGCCCGCCGCTTGCACGACGCCAAAAGGTACTGGGGGACCAAATATTCATCAGCTCGCAAACCGGCGGTTTCCGTCGGCAGCGCGGCGGGGTATTCTGGCAGCTTCTGATCGGGGATCGTACGCGGGATGAATCGCTTCGGGGCTAACCACCATATTGGCCAGAGCGCACGCCTTCTTATTCTCGGTTTGGGCGGCCTTGTGCTCGCCAATTGCTCCAATGGCCAGATGGCCGGCCGGATCGATCCGCGCTACGGCGTCGCGGCGAGCGCGCGCGCCGTAGAACCGGGTCAGCCGGTGCCGAAAGGCGGCGGCGTGTACCGGGTCGGCCAGCCTTATACAGTCGCTGGCCGGGTTTATGTCCCTGAAGAGGATACGAACTACAGCGCGGTCGGCATGGCCTCTTGGTACGGTGACGATTTCCACGGCCGCTACACTGCGAATGGCGAAATCTTCGACATGCATTCGATCTCGGCGGCGCACCCGACGCTGCCATTGCCGTCTTATGTTCGCGTCACCAACCTGACCAACAGCCGATCGATCGTGGTGCGCGTCAACGATCGCGGACCTTATGCGCGCGATCGGCTCATCGATGTGTCCGTCAAGACCGCCGAGCTGCTCGGTTTTTATGGGCATGGCGTCACGCGCGTGAAAGTCGAATATGTCGGGCGCGCGCCGCTGCAGGGCTCCGATGACCGCAAGCTGGTTGCCACATTGCGCGAAGGCAGCCAGACCCCTGCAGTGCTGCAGCTCGCATCGACCAAACCATTTGCGCCGGCCTATCCCGACAGCCGCCGGGTAGCGAACTTTTCGGCGAACGGCATTCCGTCGCCGCCCGGCCGGCCATACCGTCTGGGCGAGGGCGCGCGCGATGTTCCGGCAGTTGAGGCGCAAACCACCGAGCTTGCAGCCGCAACGCGGCCGCGGACGAGCGAGCCAGCTACGTCACCCGTTTCGGTCTTCGCACCGACGCGCTATGATGGCCGGGCTGGTTTTATGGACGGACGCGGCCTTTACTGAGCCGTATTTTGCCGCCACAGGTCCCCGGTGATGCACCTGCGGAATTTCACATTTGGACGCTGGTTCGTGGTGGCGCTATTTGCCGCCGGCCTTGGCGCTGCTGCAATCGCCGCCCCGACACACGCGCCTGCTCCAGCTCGCAAGGGTGCAGCCGCCCCGGCGCAGAAGAAAGACGCTCCGAAAAAAGACGAGCCCAATATCAGCGCACCCCATGCCATCCTGATTGATGCCGAAAACGGCGGCGTTCTTTTTGAGCGTGATGCCGACAAGCTGATCTTCCCGGCCAGCCTCGGCAAGCTGATGACGGCGGAATACGTTTTCAACGAGATCAAGGAAGGCCGCATCAAGCTGACCGACGAATACATGGTCAGCGAGAACGCGTGGCGGAAGGGCGGCGCGCCCTCGCACGGCTCTACCATGTTCGCCGCGATCTACAGCAAAGTGCCTGTGGACGACCTGATTCACGGCATGATCATCCAATCTGCCAATGATGCGTGCATCGTGTTGGCGGAAGGCATTGCCGGAAACGAAGCCGCTTTTGCGGAAAAGCTGACCGAACGCGCCCGCGCGATCGGCCTGCCGAAATCCGTTTTCACCAATTCGAATGGGCTGCCGGATCCCGGCGAACAGGTGACGACGCGCGAATTGGGAATGCTGGCGCGCCACATCATTCGCACCTATCCGGATTTCTATCAGCTGTTCGGCCAGGCGGATTACACGTGGAATAAAATTCGTCAGCAAAACCGTAACCCGCTTCTGGGTGCAATGTCGGGCGCCGATGGACTCAAGACCGGGTTTACGAAGGAAGCGGGCTACGGTCTGGTCGGATCGGCAGTCCAGAACGGACTGCGGCTGATCGTTGTGGTCAATGGCGTGGCGACAGCCAAGGAGCGTGCGGACGAAGCCAAGAAGCTCCTCGAGTGGGGATTCCGGAATTTCGAACAGCGGATGCTGTTCGCCGAGGGCCAGACGATCGGCGCTGCCAAAGTCTTTGGTGGCGCCAGCAGCCGCGTCGATCTGGTGGCGGACGGGGTCGTCCGCGTCATGCTGCCAAAAACCGGTGCCGACAAGCTCATCGCGCGGATTGTCTATAACGGGCCGGTGCCGGCGCCGGTGACCGAGGGCACACGCATCGGCAACCTCAAGGTCTGGCGCAACGACAACCTGATCCTGACGATGCCCCTGAAAGCGACCGAAAACGTCGGCAAAGGCAATATGTCCCAGCGCGCCTTCGATGCCGTGACGGAAATGATCATCGCGCTCTTCCGTGCGGGGGCCGAACGACTATGATGATCAAGGACGCCGCAAGCCGGCGGTGACTGGGAAAAGGCTGGGTCGCTTGCGCGGACATTTCATCACCTTCGAGGGCGGCGAAGGCAGCGGTAAATCGACCCACGCAGCGACGCTGGCACATCGGCTGAAATCTCTCGGCCTTGAGGTTGTGCTCACACGGGAGCCGGGCGGATCGACCGGCGCCGAGATCATCCGTCATATCCTGCTTTCGGGCATTGCGAAGCCGCTCGGCGCTGAAACGGAGGCGATCCTGTTCGCGGCTGCCCGCGACGACCATGTCCGCAACACCATTCTGCCCGCGCTGGAATCCGGTCGATGGGTCATCTGTGACCGCTTCATCGATTCAACGCGCGTCTACCAGGGCGCTCTCGGTCATGTCGATCAGCGGCTGATCCGAAGCCTGGAGCGGGTTACCGTTGGAGAGGCGTTTCCCGAACTCACATTCATTCTGGATGTGCCCGCAGAAATTGGGCTCGCCCGCGCCACGCGCCGGCGTGGAGAAGACGCCGCTGATCGTTTCGAGTCGGAGTCGACGGAATTTCATGAAGCGCTTCGGCAGGCTTATCGGACGCTTGCGGTCGAGGAGCCGCAGCGTTGCATTGTCGTCGACGGCCGCGAGCCGCGTGACGTAGTGTCGGGACGCATCTGGTCGGTCGTGCAGGGGCGCTTGCATCCTGAGCGGGTCGGATCTGCGGAGACCACCGCACCGTGACCAGCGATGACAGTGACGAACGCGACGCCAAGCTGCCCCGTGAAACGACGGTGTTATTTGGTCATGACGAAGCCGAGCGCGCATTGCTGGACGCCTACAAGAGCGGTCGGATTCCTCATGCCTGGCTGATCGGTGGCCCGCCCGGCATTGGCAAGGCGACCCTCGCGTTCCGGCTAGCGCGTTTCGTGATGGCCCATCCCGATCCACGGGCGGCTGAAACCCAGAAAGCGGACTCGCTCGCGATCGATCCGGAGAGCCCCGTGGCGCGACGGATTGCTGCGCAAGCCCAGGGTGATCTGCTGGTGCTGGAACGGAGCATCAACGAGCAGACGGACAAACTCTATACTGTCATCCGGGTCGACGACGTGCGGCGGACGGCGTCGTTTTTCGGCTCAACCGCAGGCGAGGGCGGTTGGCGCATCGCCATTGTCGATGCGGTCGATGACCTCCAGCGTGAGGGCGCCAATGCCCTGCTGAAAGTGCTTGAGGAGCCGCCAAAGCGTTCACTGCTTCTGCTCATCAGCCATGCACCGGGACGTGAACTGCCAACAATCCGTTCCCGCTGCCGCCGGCTGCTGCTGCGTCCGCTTGAAACCGAAGACGTTGCCCGTGCGCTCGCCGAGGCAACCGGTCGCAATCCATCGGAAGCTGACGTGCGGCGGGCTGCGGAGGCCTCAGAAGGCAGTGTCGGGCGTGCGCTTGGCCTGCTCGACGCTTCGGCCCTGGCGCTGCGCCAAAGGGTTCTTGAGTTATTTGCACAACTGCCGAATCCCGACCCCCGCGCTCTCCACGCACTCGGTGAGGCAATCGGCGGCAGCGATCCCAAGACGCTTGAAGCCTTCATGGATCTGGTCAACGGCTGGCTGTCGGCACAGCTCGCGGAAACCTCACGCGGCCGCGCGCGGATGGCGCGCGTGGCGGAAACTTGGGAAAAGGTCAACCGCGCCGCGCGCGAAGCCGAAATCTACAATCTCGAGCGCAAACCGCTGGTCTTCTCGGTGTTCGGTGCGCTGGCAGAAGCCGCACGCCCCTGAGGGCTCATCCGCGTGGGCTTGGTGGGCGGCCCGGGGGTTCGCCTGACCAGGCCGATGTGATTGAATTTGCGCGCTCGCGTCACGTCCAATATCCGGCCGCACCAGAACGGCCTTGAGTTCGGGGAGGATGCCATGACTTACAGGACCAGCCGCCGCCGGTTTCTCGCCGGTTCCGCAGCCGCTGCCGGTGCGGCCGCATTTCCGATGCCGGCAATCGCGCAGAGCACGCCGCTGAAGATCGGCCTGCTGACGGTAAAAACCGGACCGCTCGCCGCCGGCGGCATCCATTTCGAGGAAGGCATCAGCTCATTCCTCAAGGACAAGAACTTCACACTCTCGGGACGCAAGATCGATCTGATCGTTGCCGACACCGGCGGAAATCCGGCCGGCGCCAAGAACAAGGCGCAGGAAGTGGTCGAGCGCGACAAGGTCGATGTTGTCCTGGGGCCATTCGCCGCCTTCGAGTTGCTCGCCACCGTCGATTATCTCGCCCAGGCAAAAATGCCGACATTGGCCTTTGCCGGCGCGGAGGACGTCACACAGCGGAAGGCGAACGCCTACCTCACGCGCACCTCATACACGTCCGCGCAATGCCTCTATCCGCTCGCCGACTATGTGCTCAATGAAATGAAGCTCAAGCGCGCGGCCAGCATGGGTGACGATTTCGCATTTGGCTACGAACAGATCGGCGGCTTCCAGCGCGTGCTCGAGGAACACGGCGGCCAGATCGTCAAGAAACTGTGGTCGCCGCTCAATACCGCCGACTATGCACCCTATGTTGCACAAGTCCCGGAATGCGACGTGGTCTGCGAGGTGCTGGCCGGATCGAACCCGCTGAAGTTTACCAAACAGGCACGGGGGCTCGGCATGAAGCAGCCGCTGGTCGGCGGCTCGACCGTTGCCGATGACACCATTATCGGCGCGCACGACGAGAGCGCTGCCGGATTGATCAATACCAACCCTTATTCGCTCGACATTCCGAGCGAGGTGAACAAACGCTTCATTGCCGCAATGAAAAAGAACTACGGCGATGATGTGCGCATCGGCCATTACGCCGCGTGTTTTTATGCAAACGGCCAGATCATCGAGGCGGCATTGGCAAAGACCGGCGGCAAATCCGACAATGCCGACGAGTTCGTCAAGGCAATCCGTTCGGTGACGCTGGCGGAAACGCCGCGTGGCCCCTTGAGCTTCGACAGCTACGGCAATGCCGTCATCGACGTCTACGTGCGGCGCGCCGAGAAGCAGGGCGACAAAATGGTCAACAAGACCATCAAGACCTACAACAAGGTTAGCCAGTTCTGGACCACGGATCCGGCAAACTTTCTGGCCGAGCCGGTCTTCTCGCGCGACTACCCGCCAATGAAGAGCTGAACAGGACCGCGCGCTCTTTGTTCAGGTCGAATAGGACAGCGTCTCCGGACTGCGGTCCTTGAGATACTGGTCGAGCCCCCAACGCTCGACCTGGGCGAACACCTCGTCAAACTCTTGGCTCGGCAGGGGTTTGTTGACGAAGCGTTCGCCACGCCCGAACTTGCTGAAGTCCCAGGAGTGAAAATTCTCGAACTCGGCCGGCACAGCGAGTTTCCAGAGCGGCAAATACTTCGGCAGGTCAGCCTCCAGCGCCTGTTCGGCACGGTTGAGCGCGCGCATATATCCGTGCACGACTTCCGGAGTTGCGCTATCCGGCACCCACCACAGCGTCTTGAATCGATCCTCGATGATTTTTCGCAAGCCGAGTTGTTCGGCCATATCGATCTGCGGGGGTAGCAGGCTCGCCGCCTCAACTTCACCGTCGAGCAGGGCCTTCAGGCGCGCGCCAAAGCCGCCTGTATTGACCGTCTTGATGTGTTCAAGCGGCAGATATTTCTCCAGCCGATATGGAACATTGAAGTGGCTTCCGGCGCGCATGCCGACGGAAATCGGAATATCCTTTAGATCTTCCGGCTTGCGGATCTTCGATTCCTGCCGCACGAAAATCGCCCAGGGCGAATCGCCGTAGCCTTCGGTGACAACGCGGCCCATCCCGGCGCTGGCGTTGCAGATCGTTCCCCAGAGGCACGCGCCCTGGACAACATCCTGCTTGTCCTCGGTGTAGGGGCGGTCCTGCGGGCGCTGGAAATAGTCGAGACCTTTCCAGCTCGATTGCGTGCCGCGGAATGTCTTCCAGTCGAATTCGACGTCGAGCCCCTCAGCCGCGAAGAAACCTTCCTGCATTGCGACAAAGTCGTTGAGACCCATGCCCTTTGGCGCGACCTTGACGCGTTTGAGAATGGTGGCCATTGCGACGTCCTCCCGGCAGATCTTGGTTGATTTTGGGTTGGCCGAATTTTACCACGTTTTACGCAGCAAGCGCGAGCGGCACGCGCCGATCCGTCAAATTTTACAGAATTGCGGAACAAAGCGTTCCGCGACCGCGGTTATCACGAAGGTCGATGAGTATTGCCAGCGCGATAGCCGTTTCCGGACTGAAAGTCGCAAGCCTGCGTTTGCAGGTTGCCGCGAGCAATATCGCCAATTCGCTGTCGACCGGCGCGCTGCCGGACGCGGCCAACGCGGAGAATTTTTCGGCGGCTTATTCTGCCTTACGCGTCAATCAGACTGATGTTGTCGGTGCGGGAGCCAGCGCGGCAGTGACCACAACCACGCCTGCGACTGTATCGTCGTACGAACCGACGGCGCCCTTCGCCGATAGCAACGGCATGGTGGCAGGCCCGAACGTCGATCTCGCCAACGAATTGGTCCAGCTGCTGGTCGCCAGGTATACTTTTGCAGCCAATGCGCAGGTGATCCGCGCCGACGCACAAATGAGCGCGTCGCTTCTCAATATCACCGCATAGTCTTTGGTCTAGTGCCTGCGCGCAGGGCGTGACGGCATGCGATGGAAGTCGAGGATCTGCTGCGCCGTTGATTGCCGCAGCCGGAAAAACGCCGGCATGGTCTGATCGATTCCGGTCGTAGAGCGCCGGTGGCGCTTGGCCGCGAGCATCATGATGCTGCGCGTTGTCTCCCACGACAGCCCGTTCGCCCGCGCCAATACCAGAAGCGCTTCCGCGCGGGTATCGCGCATGTTCTCTTCGATCACCACTGTCGGCACGTTTGACATGACCGAGAGCGCGGCAACCGTCTCTTCGAAGCGACCAGCCAAAGCGAATTCCTGCAGTTTCCCGGTGGTCAGCAGGCCGGCCTGGTGCAACGATTCCACCAGAACCTGCGCGGCTGCATAGCTCAAAGGCTGCGCGGCAGCCCCGGCCTGGATCCGCCCGGCGACATCATCGACCGCTCGTTCGATGTCGGCCTTGGCGTATTCCCGCTCGGCCATCAGCTTGGTGCGTACTTTCTCCGACGCGGCCGCGAGCAGCTGGTCGAGCAGCTGCGGCGGCAGATCCGAGCGCGCGCCTACGCACGACGTCAGCGCGTCGTCGCCGCACGACCGTTTGATCAACGTGTCAAAACCCTTGCCGGAGAACCTGGCGCCGGCGTTTTTCGCAGTGCTCAATACGACCTGCTGGTCACCGCGCTCGACCAGAACGTCAGTCAGCGCTTCGGGCAGGGTCTTGCGGCGCGAGATGGCGAGCAGATGTTCCTGATTCTTGGTGCGCGCGCATTCGATCAGGGTGTCGACATCGAGCCTTGCGGCCTGCGTGAGGACCGGGGAGGCGACCTCGATGGCGTCATCGCAGGCGAGCAGGCGCAGGATCTTGGGAGGGGCGACCATAACCGGACCAAGCCGGATCGCGAGCAAAGCGCGGGCGGACTGCTCGATGGTCGAGACCAGCCGCACGAAAACATCGTCGATCAGGTCGATCTCGTCTTCGGAGTATTGCTCGGAACCGACCAGATAAAGGTCGGTGAGGTGCCGCAGCATGACCGAGCGACGCTGGTCAGTGCTGTGCGTAATGGAGCTGTCGAGCTCCTGGATGAGTTCGAGGGGAGCGCCCATAGACCCTGGTAAACCGTTCTGGTTGGCCACGGATTGGCAATTTCTAAATAGTTAACGTCCATTCAGAGTGTACGCGATGCGTGTTTAGCAATTCGTAAAGGCCGCTGACCTTTTGGAGGCGGCTGGCCGGGCTGTCATTGTTTTAAAAGTCCGCAGTACTTCTGGGCCCCGCTATCCCAGCAACCCGTCTTCCGGCACATCGATTGGCGAATGCCGCAATTGGTTATGCAAATCGACAGCGTCGAGCGGTCGGGATTCTTTTTGCAGCTGTTGATACAGATGGTTTCTTCGCCGCTGCAGCGCATGGGCGCAGCAAGCGTGCTTTGGGAAAAGAACAGGGTGATCCCGATGAAAACCATCAATCCTGTGACGATTTTATGCGGTGCGGGATAAGGCACGGGCGAATCGGAGCGTCGCTTCATGGCGACGTTTTAGGCACCACGCCATTCAACGGCAATGGGTCACCCGCGTCAGTTCGAGACAACGACGCGACTTTCCAGCGGCGTGCGGTCGTAAAGATAGATTACATCGTCATTGTCGAGCCGAATGCAGCCCGGAGTGGCTGCCGTCGCAGATCCGTGGATTCGATAATCCTTGTCGAGATAGATGACGCGGGCAGCGGAATCGTTCGGTTCTTTCCGCACGACGTGGAAGAGCCCGGCCAACGTGATGCATTCGGGGCCCACGCCGATTCTGTAGCGCAACGCGGACGTATTCGGCCGGACAACGTACAGAAAGGTCTGAGTTTTATCGACGATGATCGTCCCGACGGGCTGGTTCGTCCGGTAGTAAACCAACTGCCGCAGATTGACATAGCCTGACTTGCCACTCGGTTCCTCGGCGGCGGCTGTCACCGTTCGCGGACTCGAGATGCTTTTCAGATCCGCGATACTGCGCGGCCAGAAGGAATAGATCGCCACACCAGCGAGGACAATGAAGACGGCGCCAAGCGCTCCGGCGGCGATGCGGAACGGTTTTCGCGTATCCCTCAATGGCGGCCTATCCCGATAGCCGCGGGCAGGCGGCGAGGTCACCTGTGCCGGCCGACGCGGCGCGGCAGAACGCAGCGCGTCCCGTTCGACGCGTTGGATCGCAGCCTCAAGCGCCTCTCTTTCGGCTTTCAGGGCAGGATCAGACAATGTGGGGTCAACGGTGCGAAGCTTGTCGACAAGTGTCATACGCGCGCGGTCGTAAAGATCGCGGCGCTGTTCGCTCGTATTGGGACTGAGCGCTGCAACCGCGCGCGTTAGTATTGAATAGTAGTCAACCATCACTCCACACTACCACCGTGTTGACCCCAGGTTTAAATCACGATTTCGTTCCGATCAGCGGATCGGCGGCGCATAGAGAATACCGCCTTTGTTCCACAGTTGATTGATCCCGCGCGGAATGGTGAGCGGGGAGTTGATGCCGACGGTCCGCTCGTAAACTTCGCCATAATTGCCAACGAGTCTGATGACGCGCACCGCCCAATCCGTGGTCAGGCCCATTCGCTCGCCGTAGTTTCCTTCCACGCCGACCAGACGTTTCACATCCGGATTGTCGGACTTCAAGGCCTCATCGATACTTTTCGACGTCACGCCGAGTTCTTCGGCGTTGACCATGGCAAAGTGCACCCACTTTACAATGTTGAACCATTGGACGTCGTCCTGGCGTACGGCTGGTCCCAGCGGTTCCTTGGAGATGACATCAGGCAGGATGACGTGCTCGTCAGGCTTCGAGAGCAAAAGTCGGATGCCAAAAAGCGCGGAGATATCCGCGGTGAGCACATTGCATTGTTCGGAATCGTAGCCCTTGACCGCACTTTCAAGCGTCATCGCAGCGACCAAAATATATTGCATTTTGTTGGTGCGGAAATAGTCGGCGAGATTGAGTTCGGTCGTCGTTCCGGTCTGCACGCACACCTTCGTACCGTCGAGGTCGAGCGCAGTTTCCTTGTTCATGGCCCGGCGAATGAGAAAGCCTTGACCGTCAAAGTAATTTGTCGCCGTAAAAATCAGTCCGAGCTCGACTTCCCGCGACATCGTCCATGTCGTGTTACGCGAGAGCACGTCGATGGCGCGCGACTGCAACGCTTCGAAGCGGCGGCTGGCGTCGAGCGGCACGTAGTTGACCTTGCTGGCGTCGTTAAAAACCGCCGCCGCAACGGCGCGGCACAGCTCGACGTCAAATCCGCTCCAATTGCCGGCGTTGTCACGGGCAGAAAATCCATAAAGGCCTTCGCTGACGCCGCAATTGAGGACGCCACGATCTTTGATCGCCTTGAGGGTCTGGGCATTGGCCGGCGCCACAACCAAGACAACGACTGCGATAAACGCAACCAGTACGCCGAAAGATGTCAAAAGCCGCGTGAAGCTGTTCATCGGCCTGTCACTCCTTCTTCGACTTCTTCAGGCTGCGGATCAATCGCTCGGTTTGCGTTTCGCTGATACGCACCAACGGCGGCGGGAAATATGCACCGTCCGTGGTGTCCTTTGATGGTCCATAAAAGCGATAGGTCATGTTGTATTTTTTTCCGTTGGGGGTTGGCAGCCAGTTGGATTCCGGAATGCCGTCGGGTTGCTTCGGACCAAAGACCAAAGTAAGTGAGCCGTCGTCGTTATGTTTCAGCGGGGACTGTTTGTTGAGAAGGTAGCGATTGAGCGGATTGGCGATCACACGATAGTCCAAACCGTCTACGATGATGACAGACCAGAAGTAGCGCGTTTTGGTCTGGGGCAGGGCGTCCTTCGGATAGGTCTGGGTGAAGGTCTGGCTGCCGTCCAGGCCTAGAGCGCTGAAATAGACGACCTCTTTGCTGTTGTTCGCCCAGATGCCGCCGTAGTTCGTGATGGATCGCATCACGTAATCACTTCGATAGTTGCCGACCAACCGCGGACGAACCCATCCATTCACTTGCTTGCCCATTTTCGGGAGTTCAGCGAGGAACGAGGGGATCGCCAACTTGCGAACGACCTCATCGATGCGGGTGCGCTGGGCCGGATCGGATGCGGCCTTGGCAACTGCGCGCGCCTTCTCGCGGACGTCGATCATGCCGGGGTTCAGGTCGGCCTCACTTGCGAGAATGTCCTCAGTCTTGTCGAAGGCATCGACACCCGGCAGTTTGCTGTTTGGAAAGTCCGGCTTGACGACCGCCTGGTCGATTTGCGGCGAGCCGGTCGCTTTCATGGTCGTTTTTTTCTGAAGCGCAATTGCCTCCGCGGGATTGGCGGCAAGCTCAATCCGCATCAGTATCCGCGACTTCCTGCTGGGCAAATTGACGCGCTGCGTGCCCTTTGGGAGCGTTGTCTTGGTATCCTTCAGACAGAAGGCAAATTTGCCGAATGGGTGTTTGGGAAAATTGCGCTCGTTGATGTTGGCGGTGACTTCGCCCCAACCGTTGAGCGCCTGCACGGTGAAATAGCGGCCCTTGATTTCGGGGAGTTCGATGAGCGTGCAGCTTTTTTCGTCTACCGCCACCCAAGCCTCGCTGTATGCGACGTCAAGGTTGGGGTTCGCCCAATCCACGCCACCGGGCTCGCGGTGAACGATCTGGTTCCATTTGAGCCCTTCCTTGAAATCAAGGTTTTCCTGCCGCAGTACCAGCAAGCGGCCGAGCATGTATTCGTAAGCCTCGACAATGTCCCTGTCGGAGATGGCGCGGGCGGGCTGCGCGTGAACCCCGCTGGTCGCAACGCACGCTACAACCAGCGCACAAAATGCAAACAATCTACTCATGCCATCCTCCCAGCCTTTCGCCTTAGCCCGCGGCTCTTCTTTTTGGGCCAAGCCCCGCAAAGCTTATTTCACAACCTGTGCGTCCGGTACTTTCCATTTGCCATTCAGAATTTCGTCGCGCGGACGATACAGCCGTACCAGGTAGTTCCAACCCTGCGTGGTTGGCAGGCAGTTTGGAATCTTGCCATCGCAGCCCCCGAACTGCATGGCGACCGAGCCATCTGCGCTCTTTTTCGCAGTGATGCTGTTTACGGAGTATGCATCCTGCGGGTTCCTCTTAAAACGGCCATCTGCGTCATAAACCGTGATGGACCAGAAGGCGTTAACCGGGACCTTTCCCGGGATTGTGAGCCTGTACACCGTCGCGCCGTCGTTACTGCTCGGGGTGACGTTGAGACTGGTCACATCCCTGTCTGGATTTCCGCCCCAGCGCGCCGCGGTCCCAATCAGGTGCCGCACATGGTCGACCTGCGTCCGGCTTCCGAATGCCCGTTTCAGGTCAGGCAATGTCGCATTTAAACCCAGGAGCATCTCGCGCACGTTCTTCTGGGTCACCTGATCCCAATTCGGGATCTCGAAGCGGCCGGGACTCTTCTGCTTGACGACGACCGCATCCTGCAGCGCGCGGGCCTGTTTGACATCCTGCGGATCATTCGGATCAACCATCGTGCGAAGCGCCATGAATACATAGCGCGTGCCAACCTCTGCCTTGGTAAAGTTGTAGTTGCCGGGGCCGTAGTCCACCTCGTAAACATAGTGATCCTCATTGATCACTATCATCGACATGAAGCGCTTGCCCGCGTTTGGCAATGTGACCTTCACCGGTCCCGCATCAAGGTCGAACACCGCTTCCGAATACAGCGTGTCGCGGCTGGTACGCACGCCGGCGTTTTCGAGCGGCAGCTCTCGCGAATGATAGAACTTGCCGAATGCGCCCCGCTTGACGCGAAGCGCGAGGTTCGTATCGGTTTCAGCGCGATTGAAGTTGTCCGCGGTGATCTGAACGGGAGCAACAACTGGCGTTTGCGCGAATACGGAAACGCCCGTTGTCACCAACAGAATGCACCCACAGACCGGCGCGACAAAGCTTGTCATGGCTTGCCTTTTTTCCGACGGCCTGACTTCGTTAAAACGGATTGACGTAATTGACAATCGCGATCTGCCGCAGGATCACCTTGCGGATGATGTGGCTCGGCTTGATGTGCTCGGTATAGATCGCCGCATCTCCGGCAGTGCCGGCCGGCAGGCTGGCGGCGAGCTTGGGATCGTCGAGCTTGACGCGAACGACAAATGGCGCCGCCGTTACCTGCTTCGGCGTCACCGCAGTGCCCGTAGCGAGGACCTGGCCCGTCGACGTCGCCTGCAAGACCGCATCGACCTTGCCCTTAAAAACCTGCCCGGGGAAAACTTTGAATGTGACCTCAACCTCCTGGCCCGGCTCGATATAGCGCGTGTAGATCTGCGCGATCTCAACGCCGACCACGGTTTCGGATATGTCAATAAACGCCATCACAGGCGAGAGCGGCAGGTTGGTGACGCGTGCGCCCTTCATAAGCCCCACGTTGGTCACGTAGCCGTCGGCAGGTGCGCGCACAACGGTTTGATCGAGGTTATATTTTGCGCCCAGAAGCTGTCCCTTGAGCTTGTCGACATCAGCTTGCCGTTGCTCGACGTCAAACGCTCGGCCGGCGTCACTGACCTGCAGCTGTGTCATCTGCGAAAGCCGCAGCTGTTCGAACTTGAGCTGTGCGCCGATGGAATCGACCTGCGACTGGTAGGGCACCGGATCGATCTTGAACAACACGTCGCCCGCCTTGAGCGGCTTGTTGGGTTCGACCGGGACCTCCGTCACCTCGCCAGCAACGTTGGGGACGATTTGCACCGATTGACGCGCGACTATGGCTGGGCCTTGCGGCGCGCCCCAGCCCATCGGGACGAAGAGCCCGAACATCAACAACAGGAGCACGATGAGCGGCGAGCACTTCCAGAACAGGTTGAAAGGAACAATCTTCGTCTTCACCAGGATGAAGAGAATGACGAGATAGACATTGAAGAGGGCGACGATCATCGCGCCGCTTCCCCTTTGCGCGCGGGGACGTCGACATAGGCCCAGATCAGCGCGACCGGCCAAAGCGCGAAGCCGCAGATCAATGTGACCCAGCCGGCGATGGTGACGGCCTGCGCCCAGGGATGGCCGCGGCTTTTCGCGATGTGGCCGGGCAGCGAGCCGGCGATGAAAAACATTGCAAGCGCGCTCGCCAGCAGAACCAGAAGAACAACCCAGGCAAAAGCGTCAAGCATGAACACAACCTTCCCGGAAATCGGCCCCCTCAATATTCAGGCAGGGAACGAGCGACCAACACGATTTCCCCCGCGTTGTCGGGCAGTGGGAAGGCGGGCCTTATTTTTCGGTGTCGACTACCTTCCTCCAGGTGTGATCGGGATTGAAGTTGGTCATTTGCGAGGCGATGCGGGCCGTGCCCTCGCCAAGATCCTTTTCGTAGATGTCGCCTTCGTGGTTGATGATAAAGGTCATGATCCCGGAGTCACCGTATTCCGCCGGATAGGCAACGGCCGCAAAGCCGCCGATCATGTCGCCCTTGACGACGTAATCAACGGCCCCACCAGGCGCAGTGGAGCCCTGGCGCAGCAGGATTTTGAAGCGATAGCCGTGGTAAGGTTCGCCAGCGCCCGGCCGATAGCCGCGTTGCGTTGCCTCGGCGACCGCCTCACCCAGCGGGCTCGGCGGCTCGTTTCCGGTTGTCGGCCAATAGAGCCCGTCTTTCTTACCGGGCGAACTGACGATCCGTTGCGCATAGACCGCCTGGCCGCTCTTGCTCTTGTTCATGTCGGCATAGTCTTGCTGCGCGTCCCAGTACGCGAGCATCGCCTTCATGGTCGAGAACTCGTTGCGGCCGATGCGCCGCGCCAGAACTTCCTCACGGCCGGCGGGAACATCGAAAATCCATTGGCCGTCGCGCTGCACCATCGGAATTGGGAATGGCCAGTCGTTCGGGCCAATCACCAGCACGGATGGCTTGCCGGATTCCGCAACGATGCGGTGCCCGGCGTCATAGGCGGCGAGATATTCCTTGCGGACTTCCGCGTCCTCGACCGGGTCACCGGATGAGACCAGTTCCTCCGATCCCGGTCCGAGAATGCTGACAACCGACTTGCTGTCACCACTTCTTGCCGCCTTGACGAGCGTCTCGACGGCCTCCTCCGGTGTCTTGAAACGCTGCTGCGCCTGTGCGAGCGAGGAGAGTGCGAGCACCAGTGTCGCCGCACCGGCCAGCAAAGTGATCTTACTCAAGAGACGAACATAACGTGGGTTGATCATGGGTGTTCACCTCTCAATTCGAACCTGAAGCGCCGGATGGAATCCGTGCACCGGAAGCAATCCACTGATTGTAAGTTTGGAATTGCAGCCCGAGCTTATCGTAGAAGACGCGCAGATACCCGTCGTGGCCGCGGATGACCGCATCCGGCGCAACGACCTGCACCTCTTGCGCCATTACGCCGACATAGGCCTTGTCGCTGCCGTTATAGCTGAAGCGATAGAAGCCGAGGCCGTTGTCGAGATGACCCAGCAGCGTGATGTCGTGCTTGAGCGCGACGTCGGATCGCCGCCCACCGCCGCCACCGCCGCGGCCGCCGCCACCGCCGCCGCGGCCGCCGCCACCGCCGCCCATGCGCGCGCCGCCACCGCCGCCACCGCGTGCGCCCATGCTCGCGTGACCGCGCGATGCCGAGGCCATCGCGCTGCGGCCGCCGCCACCGGCGCCGGCGAATGCACTGCGGCCACCGCCGCCACCGCCGGGACGCGCACCGCCACCCGGGCGGGCGCCACCGCCAGGTCGCGCAGCAGCCTGGCCTTTGCCTCCGCCGCTAGGCCGCTGACCGGCACTGGGCCGATTGCCGCCGCCCGGACGATTGCCTGCACCTGCGCCGCCACCAGGACGATTTCCTGCACCTGCGCCGCCACCGGGACGATTTCCTGCACCTGCGCCGCCACCGGGACGGTTGCCGCCAGCGCCGTCGCGCCCGCGGAAGTCCGCGCGGTTACCTGCACCGCCGCGAACGTTGTTGCCCCTATTCATTCTGTCGGCGACGCCTTTGTTGTTGTAACGGACGCCCTGCCGGTGCTCGGGCCTGTGGTTCCAGTTTCCACCGCCGCCGCCTGGCCGATTGATGTTGATGTTGTTGTTGTTCCAGTTGATGTTGGCGTTACCGCCCCAATAACCTCCGCCGCCGGCCCAGCCGGCCCAGCGCCCAACCGCATAGCCCGCTCCAAATGCCAGGCCCGCGCCCAAAACTGCGCCGCCATACGGATAGTAGCTGGCGCCCCAGTAGTAAGGCGGGTACGCCGGGTAAGACCATGCACCATAAACGACCGCCGGGTCGTAATACGGCACATACATCGTCTGCGGGTTTGTCGGCTCGATCACGATGACCTGCTTGCCGCCTTCGGACCGCTTCGAAACCTTTTGTTGCGGAGTCGACTGCAGTTTGTTGTTTGCTTCGGCCTTGGCGCGCAGACGCTGGACGCCGTCCATCACGTCGTTCTGTTGCGCGAGCATGGCATCGCCGAGCTTTTGCGTCCAATCGAGCTTGTCCGCCATCATGTCGAGCACCGAGGGTGTCGCAGCGAGCGATTTCACGCTTTCGTCCCAGCCCTGCTTGTCGAGCGCGGCCCTCAACGCGTCGTCCTTGAGTCCCTTGTTCTCCTTCAGCCACCGGCTCGCCTGGATGACCTCGAGCGGATAGGTCGCTGCCATCAGCACCTGGGCGATCAGCGCGTCCGGATAAAGCGCAATCGGCGCGAGCAGCGCATCGATCTCTCCGGGCTGGAGCAACACGTCTTGCGCCGGGGCGCTCGCCGGCGCGGGTGCCGGCTGGGTCTGCGCGCTTGCCACCGGGGCGAGGGCAACAAAAAGAACGAATGCCAGTGATTGTACGAGGAATTTTAACATGGCCACTCCCTCGGTTCGCCCGTCGCGGTCACGAACTCGGCGTATCGGGGCTGCGTTGACGGCAGCACTCCTATTGTCTCAGCCTATGAAATTGGGCGTCGCTGATCGAGTTGGACGGAGGTCCAATATCGTTTTGGGTTCCCGCTGATGCGCCAACGGTTTCAGCCGCAGTCAAGGCAGTTGCGATGGGTTGTTGCGTACCGAAGGGACAACCGGATCTGCCGGAGCAATCGAAAGCTTTTGGTCGCTGTTACGCCTGAAACGATCCAAAACAAACACGCGGATTGCCGACGAGAGATTCCGACGGTTTGGACCGTGGTCAATCGTCCCGACGAGCGCCGACACTGTCATGCGTTCGCTGTCTGCAATCTCACGCAAGGCATCCCAGAACTGGTCTTCCAACGAAACGCTCGACTTGTGGCCATCGCGAATGATCGACCGCTTGATGACCGACGAATTGACAGCGTGGTGACTGCCATTTTGATTGCTGGAACCCGGCGTTGCTGGGGACGAGACCGCCTTTGTCATTTTCAAGGCCCTTATTGTTTCATCCGATGACACTATTAAAGGTCGTTCATCTGTCGATTGGACCAAGGGGCAACGCTCGATGATCGGCCGACTGGCGGGCATTGGACCCTAAATCGTTCTGGAGGGCGCTCGTTTTTCAAAAGCAGTCGCGCGAGGCGACTGGGACGGGGAGGAGGGGGTGTCGCCTCGCGCGTATCCATGGGGCTGCAACCACAATGGATGCTCTGGAGCCTCCCAATTTCTGCCGTCAAAATGCCTTTGTCGATTGGACCGTGGTCCAATACGCCCATTCCGGCAATGGAGGGCACTAAATGCATGTCTGCAAAGCGGTTTTGAAACATTTCCGGCAGCCGGGTTTCACGGTACCCTTCACGATGTGAAAGTGCTCCGAGCCGGGTGTGAACGATGGTTTCCCTTGTTTCCGCATTTCCGACGCGAGAGCGACACAACGGCCTACGCCGAGACGACTTGCCAAGGACAATCCGCAATTCTGTCATCGTCGCTATTGCCTATTATCTTGGGGCCGAGCTCGCCTTCCTGATTGGCACTCTTTCGGACAGAATTTTTGCGCCGTTCTGGCCACCGAACGTCATCCTGTTTTGTGCCCTGCTTGTAACGCCTCCACGGCGGTGGTGGATTTTCATTCTCGCTGCTTTTCCAGCACACATCGCGGCAGAGTTGCGCATCGGAATGCCGGCTGGCCAGTCGCTCGTCGCTTTCGCGACCAATTGCTCGGTCGCCGTGCTCAATGCCTTCGCCGTGCAGCACATCCTTGTGGAACCTCCGTGGTTCGGAAGCATTCGAAAGGCGACAGCCTATGTTTTCATTACCGCATTTGTGAGCCCGGCCCTTTGCTCCTTTGGCGGAGCCTTCGTTCAGATTCTTGGTGGGGGTTCCATCGAAAACTACGGACTGTATTGGGCGCGCTGGTATGCGTCCAACGCCCTGGGAAGCCTGACGCTGGGGCCGATTGCCATGATCCTTCTTGAAGGCGTCAAGACGTCAGGGTTTGGGGCTCGCCATCTGGAAGCTGCGCTAGTCGCGTTGTTGCTCATCGTCGCCTGCATCGTTGCGTTCGAAGATATGCCGACCATCGCGAGCGGCTATCTCCCGGCGTTGCTGTATCTGCCTTTGCCGGTCATTGTTTGGGCTACCGCACGTTTTGGGGCCAAAGGCGCAAGCGGCACTGTCTTTGTAGTCAGCCTTGTTTTGATCTGGCGCACGCTGAAGGGGCCAAGTCTTTTCGACATCGGCAATGCCGAAACAAACGTGTTCGCTATGCAACTGTTCCTGATTGCGCTCTCAACGCCAATCCTTCTGCTCGGCGCCGCCATCGACGAAACCCGTCACGCCGAGACGATCACGCGCGCACGTGAGCAGCGCATTTCATTTGCAGCGGCATCCTCACGCGTTGGACTGTGGCAATACGAAATTGCAAGCGGAACATTTTGGGCAACGGAGTATTGCCGCATCTTGTTTGGCCTTCCGCCCGAGGTTCCTCTGGATCTCGACAGGTTGCTGAGCCGGGTTCATCCGAGCGATTTTCTGACGGCGAGTGGGGCACTCAAATCGGCCATCACGCGGCCAATGACGATGGAAATCGAATTTCGCGTGGGCCGCAACGGCGAAGAAGAGCGCTGGATCTCCGCCCGCGCACAACCTGTGATCGGCGACGACGGTAAAGCGACCGCCATGACCGGCGCATTTGCGGACGCGACATTGCGAAAAACGGCAGAGACCGAGGCGGACATGCAACGCCAGGAAATTGCGCATCTGATGCGTGTGTCGATGTTGGGCGAATTGTCCGGCGGACTGGCGCACGAATTGACGCAGCCGCTCACTGCGATCCTCTCAAATGCGCAAGCTGGAAAACTCCTGTTGGCCAAGGGGAACAAGAACCTGGCCGAAATCGGCGACATATTTGATGACATCATTACTGAAGATGATCGCGCCGGGGAGGTCATCCACCGCCTTCGCGGCCTTCTGAAAAAGGGCGAAGTCAAATACGAAGCGGTCGATATGAATGAACTGATCACTTCGACTCTTCGGCTGTTGCACAGTGAGCTGATCGATCGCCGAATTTCGGTTGACAGCGAACCAGCCGGCGATCTGGTTCGGGTACGCGGCGATCCGGTCCAGCTGCAACAAATCCTTCTTAATCTCTTCATGAACGCCATGGACGCAATGGATGGCGTTGCACCGGCAAGACGCACAATTGCGGTCAAAACAGCGACGACCGATGAGGGGGGAATTGTAGTCCACATAACTGATTGTGGTACGGGATTGCCTCCCTCGCAGGAGGAAAGGGTCTTTCAGCCGTTCTTTACGACGAAAAAGCGGGGCCTTGGCCTCGGCCTGTCGATCTGCGCTTCCATCGTAAAGCTGCACGGCGGCACGCTCTCGCTTCAAAACAACGTGAGTGAAGGAGCCACGGCAATATTTCGGCTTCCGCCACCCCTAGGGTGAGGTATTCTTTGTACTTGTGAGGTGGCGTGATGGGTGAGGCGGGCTTTACCACGTTCCTTGTGGATGACGATCCTGCCGTGTTGCGGTCAATCACGCGGCTTTTGAAGGCGGCCGGCTACAAGACCAAATCGTACTCCTCTCCGCAGAAATTTCTCTCATCGCACGATCCTTCAATTCCCGGTTGTGCGATTATCGACCTGGTCATGTCTGAAATTGACGGCCTGAATGTACAGCAGGCCTTGATCGATGCCGGGTCGGAACGACCGATAATTTTTTTGACCGGCCAAGCCGATATTTCTTCAAGCGTGAAAGCGATGAAGGCCGGGGCGGTGGATTTTCTGACGAAACCGGTCAAACGCGACGCCCTGTTTTCCGCACTCACCCAAGCAGCCGAAAAGGATGCCGTTTCGCGCCAGAAACGCACGGAATCCAGGTCAATCGGCGCGCGCCTTGCCACGCTCACGCATCGCGAGCGGGAAGTGCTCGAACACGTCATCGCGGGCCGCCTTAACAAGCAGATTGCGGCCAGCCTTGGCACGGTCGAAAAGACCGTCAAAGTTCACCGGGGGCGAATGATGGCGAAGCTCGGGGTACGATGTGTCGCAGATCTCGTTCGGCTTGCTGACAAGGTCGGAATCGCACCTGTCCACTATATGCCCGTCTAGAGACAAACTAGGCCCTTCGGTCAACTCGACGGCCCGCCGCGTTTGCCCGAAAATGCGGCACGATGTCAAAGACGCCCATACGCGTCGCCATTGTGGATGACGAGCCAGCGGTTCGCACCGCTTTGGCGCGGTTTCTGGATGCATCCTCATTTGAGACAAAAACGTACGGCTCCGCGCGCGAATTCATCGATTCCATTGGCGGCGGCGAGCCAGAATGTCTGGTCGTGGACGTGCACATGCCGGATTTTACCGGACTCGATTTGCAGCGCTATCTCAACCGTATCAACAAGAACATTCCCACGGTCGTCATTACCGCCTTTGATGACGTGAGTATTCGGGAGCGGAGTGCGGCGTCCGGAGCCAAAGCATTCTTAACCAAACCGTTGCATGGCCCAACACTCATCAATGCCATCAGGAGTGCTATCAGGCAGAAGACTCCGGATTCGACGCCATCGAAACACCTGAAGAAAAAGAAGTCGTAAAGGCTGCAGGGATGGAATTTTGGCGTCAATTAATTTCATGACGTCTGAACGGAAATTGAGACCGGACGCACACCCAGCTTTCCTGCGACAGCGGTTTGGGCGACCGGGTTGGTGGGGCCGGGGTAACTTGCTCTGACCGCGCGCCGTTGATACCTAGTCTCAGACTCGTCATGGCCGGGACTTCCCGGCCATCCACGTCTCTGAACGAACACATAAAATGCCGGCCAAGACGCCTTTTTACATCACCACCGCGATCTCATACCCGAATGGCCCGCCACATATCGGCCACGCCTATGAAGCGATCGCCACCGACGCCATTGCACGCTTCATGCGGCTCGATGGCTACGATGTCTATTTTCTGACCGGGACCGACGAGCACGGACAGAAGATCCAGCAGACGGCCGTCAAGGAGGGGCTGACGCCGCGCCAGCTGCTCGATCGCAATGTGCCGCGCTTCGAGGCGATGGTGAAACGGATGAATTGTTCGAATGACGATTTCATCCACACCACCGAGGAGCGCCATCATCGCTCGTCCGAAGCGATCTGGCAGCGGATGGAGCAGAATGGCGACATCTATCTAGGCAAATATGCCGGCTGGTACTCGGTGCGCGACGAGGCCTACTACGCCGAAAATGAAACACATCTGAACGAACACAAGGTGCGTGTTTCAGTGAAGACAGGCACGCCGGTCGAGTGGGTGGAGGAGGCCAGCTATTTCTTCAAGCTCTCCGCTTATCAGGACAAGTTGCTAGAACTCTACAAGCGACCAAATTTTGTGCTGCCAAAAGAACGACTGAACGAGGTCGCGAGCTTCGTGCGTGGCGGATTGCAGGACCTGTCAATTTCGCGCACCACCTTCGACTGGGGCATCCGTGTGCCCGGCAGCGATGGGCACATCATGTACGTTTGGGTGGATGCGCTCACAAATTACATCACCGGTGTTGGTTTCCCCGACACTGGCAGCGAGAAATTCAAGCGCTACTGGCCCGCATCGCTGCACGTCATCGGCAAGGACATTGTGCGCTTCCACGCGGTCTATTGGCCGGCCTTTTTGATGTCCGCAGGGATCGACGTGCCGCAGCGGATCTTCTCGCATGGATTTCTGTTCAATCGTGGAGAAAAAATGTCGAAGTCGGTCGGCAATGTGATCGATCCCTTCACCATGGCCGATACCTACGGTGTCGATCAATTCCGCTATTTCTTTCTGCGCGAAGTACCGTTCGGTCAGGATGGAAACTACAGTCACGAGGCGATCGTCAATCGCATCAACGCCGATTTGGCGAATGACCTTGGTAATCTCGCACAGCGGTCGCTGTCGATGATCGGCAAGGCTTTCGGCGGCAAGTTGCCGGAGCCGGGCGCTTTCACCGAAACGGACAAGACCATTCTCGCAGCCGCTGACGCGATGATCGGCACTGCACGCGAACACATGAAGACGCAACAGCTGCACCAAGTCCTTAACTGCCTGTGGGCTGTGGTTGCCGACGCAAACCGTTATTTTGCATCGGAAGCGCCGTGGGCACTCGCGAAAACCGATCCGAAGCGACAGGGGACTGTTCTGTACGTGACCGCAGAGGTCCTGCGGCAGGTGGCAATTCTCGCGCAGCCGTTTGTTCCGGCGTCGGCTTCGAAGCTGCTCGACCTTTTGGCAATCAAGTTTGATGAACGGGATTTCGACGCCCTTAAGCCACCGGCGAGGATCACGGCGGGCCTTACATTGCCGCTGCCCGGTCCGGTGTTCCCACGCTACGTTGAAGCGGAAGATAAGAACTGAGCCCTAATTTGGATGGCACGCGGGGCGAGGGCCCCGCGTGCCAATTTCAATTATTGCCGCCGCGGTCCGCCTTCGCCGCTGCTGCTGCCACCCATATTGCCGCCACTGCGCGCGGCCCCTTCGCCGGCCGGGCTTCCCTGGACCTTGGCAGCGCCTTCTGACTGAACGTCAGCGTTCGGCTTGCTGCCGGTGGTGCCTCCGCGCATCCGCGCTCCATTCTCAACGCCGCTGCCGGTCGTCGACCGAGAACGGGTTTCAACGCCTGTCGTAGATCGCTTGCGCGTTTCTACACCGGTCGTCGAGCGTGTGCGGGTGTTTACGTGACCGTTGATCCGACGCGAGCCGGTGTCAACGCCAATCCGCTCACCATGATGCCGGCTGCCAAAGCGCCGCTCATAGGGCGCATAGTTCCAACTATTCCAGCCATAGACGCCGCCCCAGCCGAGACCACGCCGAGACGCAAAGCCGCAGCGATACCAGCCCGCGCCGTGCCAGCCATTGAAGTAGAAGCAATAGCGCTGACCTTCATGTACGTAGACGCGCACAGCGACCTGATCAATGTGATCGCCAGTTAACCCAGCCAGGTTATTGACGGGAAAGCTTCCTGCATTCGCTTGTGTCGCAACCAGCAACGCACCGGCTGCAATAGCCAAGCCCAAAATCCTCATCGGGGTATCCTCCGGTTATTCCCCCGAACGCAGAGTAACGCGTTGAATCTTGCTTTGTTCCGCGCGTGAATGAAACGGCGGCGCGGCCGACGCTGCGAACTGATAACGGCGGCCGCGCCTTAGTGAAGCCACAAAATGTGAGTGGCTATTTCTCTACACAAACCGTCTTGACCTGCTTTTCCGCGTCGGTTTGGGTCTTGAACGCCGCCGGACCAATCTGGATCCAGGTCGTTTCGGTTGGGCGAGTTTCAACGACCTTGCACTTCTTCGTCGCCTTCTCCTGAACGATGTAGTAGTCGGCGCTGGCTGTGGACATCAGAAGCCCCACGGCGGCAGTCGCCAAAGCGAGTTTCTTCAGCATGTGTTTTCCTCCTCTGGAACGTCACTGCCGAACAAATCCCCAGTAGCCGTTTAGGTTCCGCGCCCGCGATTTCCCCTCGGATCGAGCCTTGACCATTACGCCACCCAGTCGTTACCAACAGCCCGCGCAGTCCGGATCACGCACTTGAGCAATCAAAATTGTCGTTGAAACCATGCTTGTCGATAGCCATTGCCACCTCGATTTTCCGGATTTTTCGACGGAGATCGATGACATCGTTGCCCGTGCTCGGGCAGCCGGTATTGGGCGCATCGTCACGATTTCAACGCGCGTGAGAAGGCACGCGCAGGTGCTCGCGATTGCCGAAAGGGTTCCGGAAGTCTTTTGTTCCGTCGGCACGCATCCGCACTACTCGCACGAAGAAACGGACATCGACGCAGGCAGGCTGATCGCGATTTCAAAGCATCCGAAGGTGGTGGCGATCGGCGAAGCGGGGCTCGATTACTTCCGCAACAACAGTCCACGCGACGCGCAGGCGCAGAGTTTCCGCCAGCACATTCAGGCCGCACGTGAAACCGGGTTGCCGTTGGTGATTCACTCGCGCGACTGCGATGCGGACATGGCGCAGATTCTGCGTGAGGAAAGCGGGAAGGGGGCCTTCCCGGCTGTGCTGCATTGCTTTACCGGCGGTCGCGACCTTGCGTTCACGGCCATCGAACTGGGACACTATGTGTCGTTCACCGGTATTTTGACATTCAAGAATTCGGATGCGTTGCGCGACATCGCGGCGGCGCTTCCGGCCGATCGCATTCTGGTTGAGACTGATGCGCCTTATCTCGCGCCGCTGCCATATCGGGGAAAACGCAACGAACCCGCATACGTAGTCGAAACTGCTAAAGTTTTAGCGGATGTGTGCGGTGTCTCCGCCGATGAGATTGCGCAGCGGACAACCGAGAATTTCTTCCGGCTGTTCAGCAAGGTGCCACGGGTGCTGGCAGACGCCGCATGAATTTAACCTTCACCATTCTGGGCTGCGGCTCGTCCATGGGCGTCCCGCGGGTGGCTCTCGGCTGGGGTGTTTGCGATCCGAATAACCCGAAGAATCGACGGCGACGATGCTCGCTGCTGGTGGAGCGCAGCAATGCTCAGGGACAGCGAACACGTGTTCTCATCGACTGCTCGCCCGATCTTCGCACGCAACTGCTGGACACCGAGGTTGACTGGCTCGATGGCGTGCTCATCACGCATGAACATGCCGACCACACGCACGGCATCGATGATCTGCGTCCGTTATTCGTTAACAGACGCCGGCGTCTTGAGGTCTACCTGGATGAGCCGACCTCACGAGCGATGGAAGTTCGTTTTGGCTATTGCTTCGCCACCCCGCCCGGCAGCGACTATCCGCCGATCGCAATCGAAAAGCGCCTGGTGGCGGGCAAGCCCGTCACGATTAACGGGCAGGGTGGCCCTATTGAGGTCATGCCGGTCCTTCAGGATCACGGCGACATCACGTCGCTCGGCTTCCGTTTCGGCAACGTCGCCTACTCGGCCGATATCAAGAGCCTCCCGGCCGAAAGCGTCGCCGCGTTGCGCGGCCTGGACGTCTGGATCGTCGACGCTCTTCGAAAGACGCCGCATCCCAGTCACTTCAATCTCGACGAGGCACTCGAATGGATAGCGCGCATCAATCCGAAGCGAGCGATCCTGACAAATCTCCACAGCGATATGGACTACGCCGCGCTGCGCGCAGAGCTGCCGCCAGAGGTCGAACCGGCCTACGACCTGATGAGTTTTGTCGCAGCTTAGTGTGGTCCCCAGTGCCCCCGAGAGCCGACTGTCGCTTTTTATCTAAATCGTCGGCATGGCTGCTAATAAGGGCTGTGAAAAGCCCATATCCAGAAATATTCCATAATATGTCTTATGCGAATCACGGACCTGCGGCAATGAATGCGCTTTGCTATCGTCGTGCTCTCCGCCATCCAACATCAACGCAAGCTCCAGCCCGGTGAAGCCCTCCCGCGACATTTCCCGCTTGATCGAGATCATGGCGGCGCTGCGCACGCCTGGGAGCGGTTGTCCCTGGGACCTCGAGCAGAATTTCCAGACAATCGCTCCCTACACGCTTGAGGAGGCCTACGAGGTTGCAGACGCAATCGCGCGCGATGATCTGGCGGGGCTTAAGGACGAGCTGGGTGATTTGCTGCTCCAGGTCGCCTTCCACGCCCGTATGGCTCAGGAGCAGCACGCCTTCGAGTTTGCCGATGTGGTTGAGGCCATCACCACCAAACTGATCCGGCGGCACCCCCATGTCTTTGCCGATGCCGACGGCAAGACCGCCAAAGCTGTGGAGGGCCTCTGGGCGCGCATCAAGGCCGAGGAGAAGGCCGAGCGCGGCGTAGAGGCTCCAACGGGAGCGCTCGCCGGTGTACCGGTTGGCCTGCCCGCATTAACCCGTGCCCTGAAGCTCCAGAACAAGGCTGGGCACGTCGGTTTCGACTGGAACGACCCGCGGGCCGTCCTCGCCAAGATCCGCGAGGAAGCGGACGAGATCGAGGCCGAACTCGATCGCGGCGATCACGTCCAGATGGCTGCCGAGGTCGGCGACCTTCTCTTTGCCGTTGTCAACCTTGCCCGGCATCTGGGTGCCGACCCTGAGGGCGTACTGCGCGAAACGAACCTCAAATTCGAGCGGCGCTTTGCCGCGATCGAGCGGGCCTTGGCTACGCGCGGCAAAACAACCAGGGACGCGAGCTTGGCCGAGATGGACAAACTGTGGGACGAGGCGAAGGCGGCCGAGAAGGCCGCCCCCACCACTGACGGATCGCCCTAAGGCTGCCGCTCGAACGGGATGGTGAGGGCTGCGCCAGCAGGATCGCGCCGATCCGCGTAGGTTCTGCCCCTGCCCCTCCGGACTTAGCCCGGCGGTTTGACCTCCGTCGTCTCCGGATATTTGTGCTTCACCAGCGCTGCATTCTTCGGGTCAGCCCGAACACTAAGCGCCAAACGCCCGTCCTCATTCATCTCCCGTGACAGGACTTCCGAGTGGCGATAGAGCCAGCTCAGACCCGCTCCATCGGAAGGATCAATCGACAATTTAAGAGTCTGTCGCTTTTCACCGAGACGCTGTTCGATTGCGGCGAGCAGATGCTCGACCCCTTCCCCCGTCAATGCTGACACTGGAAGTGGCTGGCGTCGATGTTCGCGCCGTTCGGCCAGGTTGAAAATGCGCACGCGGTCGTCTGAATTCAGACAATCGATCTTGTTCCATACTTCAACCACACGGGGATCACCCGATTCGATACCAAGCTCGACGAGTACTTTTCCCACGTCGTGCGATTGTGCGTCCGAATCTTCGTGCGACATGTCGCGCACATGCAGGATCACATCCGCCTCGATGACTTCTTCCAAAGTCGCGCGAAACGCGGCGACCAGCATGGTGGGAAGATCGGAAATAAATCCGACAGTATCCGAGAGAATGATCTTCGCGCCGTGCGGCAGCCCAACCGCGCGCAGCGTTGGATCAAGTGTGGCAAACAGCACGTCCGCAGAGAGCACGCTCGCAGCCGTCATGCGGTTAAACAACGTCGATTTGCCCGCATTGGTGTAGCCGACCAGCGCGACAATCGGGTAAGGCACGCGCTTTCGGCTGTCGCGATGAAGTTTGCGGGTCCGTTTGACCTTGTCGAGCTCAAGCTCGATCCGTGCGATACGCTCTTCGATAACCCGCCGGTCAGCTTCGATCTGGGTCTCGCCGGGCCCACCGAGAAAGCCAAAGCCACCGCGTTGGCGTTCAAGATGCGTCCACGAACGAACCAACCGGCTTTTTTGATAGGTGAGATGCGCGAGTTCGACCTGCAGCGCACCTTCACGGGTACGCGCGCGCCGCCCAAATATTTCCAGGATCAAACCCGTTCTGTCGATAACCTTTGTATTCCAGGCCTTTTCCAGATTGCGCTGCTGCACCGGCGAGACAGGGCAATCCATGACCACAACAGAAGCCGACAGGCTTTTCGCCAGACCAGCAATTTCATCGACCTTGCCCTTGCCAATGTAGGTGGCGGGCCGGATTTCATTAAGCGTCACCAGCCCGGACTCGACCACATTCAGATCGATAGCGCGCGCAAGGCCGACGGCCTCCTCGAGCTTCGCTTCGGGGGTGCGCATGTCCGCCGGCGGACGCGTGCCGGCCTTGCGCGGTGGGTTCTTAAGCCACGGCTCGATAACGATCGCGCGGCCGGTCTCCGCGCCCGATGTCGTTGGGCTCAGCAGATCGGCGCGCTGATCACGACGGCGTACTTCCAATCAGACCTTGTCTCCGGCCGGCGGTTCGTCGGCCCCTTCGAAGAGCTGGATCGGGTGACCCGGCATAATGGTCGAAATTGCATGCTTGTAGACCAGCTGGGAATGTCCGTCCCTGCGCAACAGCACGCAGAAGTTATCGAACCACGTCACCACACCCTGCAATTTAACGCCATTCACCAGAAAGATGGTGAGAGGTATTTTGCTTTTGCGGACGTGGTTGAGAAAGGTGTCTTGCAGGTTTTGCGCACGATCGGCTGCCATTGCCGTTTTCCATTTTTTGCTCGCGTCTAGCGCGCGAGACCTTATTTGCCCAAGTCCGTCCGCATGCGATGCATGCGCCACTTCGCCCCCTCGCAAAAGCGGTGCGAGGCCCGGGGCTATATTAGATGGCAGGTGTCGTTCCGGCGCAAGCATAAGTTCATGCAAACCCCGCCAAAATACTGAAATATCGGCATTTTTGCTTTTTTCAACGAGCCTGACGCGCCTCGGCTCATCACGCTCGGAACGTCCCTATTCTCTGATTTCGGCGTGGTGGTGATAGTCGCGTCGCAATGCGGTTGCGATGAGCCCCGGAGCGCCGTTGCCGACCGGACGACCATTGATGCTCACAACCGGCAGAACGACCTGGCTTGCTGAGGTGATAAAAGCCTCGCGCGCGCCGTAGGCCTCCTCGACCGTAAAACAACGCTCTTCAAACGCGAGGCCCTGCGCCTTGATCACATCGATCACAACCGACCGCGTAATCCCGGGAAGGATGTCATGGCCGAGCGGATGCGTGACCAGCTTGCCGTCGCGGCTGACGATCCAGGCATTCGATGATGCGCCCTCGGTAACCAGACCCTGCGCATCGACAAGCCAAGCCTCGCGTGCGCCCTGCTCGCGCGCAGCCTGTTTGGCCAGCACGTTCGGCAATAGCGCCACCGTTTTGATATCGACACGCTTCCAGCGAATGTCAGGCACGGTAACGACGGCAATTCCTTCCGCCGCAACCTGCTCGAGACGTCCCAAATCGTTGTTCCGCGCGGTTACGACAAGGGACGGCCGTGTATCGGCAGCGGGAAATGGAAAATCCCGTCGCGCTACACCGCGCGTAACCTGAACATACACGATGCCATCGCGCACACGATTGCGCCGTATCGTTTCGCGCAGCACAACTCCCAGCGCCGCCGGCGACATCGGTCGCACGATGCGTAATTCGGCGAGCGAACGGCCGAGGCGCGCCATGTGCCGGCCTTCGTCGACCAGTCGGCCTCCCCTCACCTCACACACTTCATAGACACCGTCAGCAAACTGATAGCCGCGATCCTCGACGGCAACCATTGCATCGGTCCGAGGTAAATAGCGCCCATTGACGTAAGCGATGCGCGACATGGAAATTAATCGATTCCAAGTGCCTTGAGCTTGCGGTGCAAGGCGGAACGCTCCATGCCGACGAATTCCGCGGTCCGCGAGATATTCCCGCCGAAGCGGCTGATCTGCGCCACGAGGTATTCACGTTCAAATACTTCGCGGGCGTCGCGCAACGGCAAACCCATCAGATGTTCGCCGCCGTTTCCATTAGGCATACTGGGGACCATGGACCCAACGTCGGGCGGCAACATGCTTGCATTCATCACCGCATCAGGGTCACCGCCGGCAAGGATCATCAGCCGCTCGATGTTGTTGCGCAGTTGCCGCACGTTGCCAGGCCAATTGTGCGACTGCAGAACTGCCATGGCGTCCTCACCGATACGCCGCTTTGGCAGGCCTGTCGCCAGTGAAATCTGGTCCATAAAGTAGTCGACAAGGTCCGGCACATCCTCACGCCTCTCCGCCAGCGGCGGCACGCGGATCGGCACAACGGCAAGGCGGTGGTAGAGATCTTCGCGGAATTTACCCTCGCCGATCAATGTTTCGAGGTTGCGTGCGGTCGAAGACACGATACGCACATCAACGGCGATCTTGCTGCTACCGCCAACTCTCTGGAAGGTCTGATCGACAAGCACACGCAGGATCTTGTTTTGCGTCTCACGCGGAAGGTCGGCGATGTCGTCGATGAACAGTGTCCCGCTATGCGCCTCTTCGAGGGCGCCAGGTTTGCGGCCTTCAAGGCCGTTGGACTGATCGACGCCGAACAATTCTGTTTCCATCCGGTCCGGCGTAATCGCGGCCGCATTAATGACCACGAACGGACCATTCGCGCGTCCCGACAACTGATGGAGCGTGCGCGCGGCGAGTTCCTTGCCCGCTCCCGAGGGGCCGACGACCAGCACGCGGCTATTTGTCGGCGCCACGCGTTCGATTGCCTGTCGCAACTGGGCAATCGAAGGCGAATGGCCAACCAGCGTCCCCTGCACTGGCGCCAGTTGTTTGAGCTGCTTGACCTCGCGTTTAAGGCGTGAGTTTTCCAGCGCGCGGTCGGCGACGAGCACCAGTCGATCGGCTTTAAACGGCTTCTCGATAAAGTCGTAGGCTCCATGCTTGATGGCAGCAACTGCGGTCTCGATATTGCCATGGCCGGAAATCATGACGACCGGCATCTCGGTGTGCTCCTGCTTGACAGCATCGAGCAACTGCAAACCGTCGAGTTTGCTGCCCTGCAACCAGATATCCAGAAACACCAGATTTGGTCGCCGCGACGCGATCGCTGTCAACGCATCATCGCTGTTGCGCGCAGTACGCGTGCTGTAACCCTCATCCTGCAAGATGCCCGCGACAAGATCGCGGATATCCGCTTCATCGTCGACTATCAGAATTTCAGCGGCCATGTGCTACTCACTTGCGACTTTTGACTTTTCGGGCTCGGTGGATTCGGTTTTACCGGCGGCGGCAAACCTCACGCGGACCCAGGCACCCCGTTGCCCCTGATTTTTTTCATCGGCGTCGCGCAGCTCAATCGTGCCGCCATGCTCCTCAGCGATGCGCCCGACGATAGCAAGTCCAAGACCGGTTCCTTTCTCTCGAGTCGTGACATACGGCTCAAGCAGCCGGTTGCGATTTGTCTTTGGCAAACCAATGCCGTTATCGACGACATCAATCACAATATCGTCGCCATCACGCGCGGCGAACACGCGGATCACCCCCTTATCGAGCTCACCCGGCGGCACCGCCGCAATAGCTTCGGTCGCATTCTTGATGATGTTGGTAAGGGCCTGTGAGATCAGGCGGCGATCAAATCGGGCCGGCATCGGATCTTCGGCAATGTCGGCAGCGATATCGATTTCCGAATTGCCGACACGCATCAAAAACACCGTTTGCCGCACTACGTCCGCGACATCCTCGGCAGCGACCACCGGCTTCGGCATGCGCGCAAAATGGGAAAATTCATCGACCATCCGTCTTATGTCATCGACCTGTCGGACGATGGTGTCCGTGCACTGTTCAAACACGGCGCGGTCTTCGGTGATCATCTTTCCGTACTTGCGCCGCAGGCGTTCGGCTGAAAGCTGAATCGGCGTAAGTGGGTTCTTGATCTCATGCGCGATGCGTCGTGCCACGTCCGCCCACGCTGAAGTCCGCTGCGCAGCCACCAGCTCGGTAATGTCATCAAGCGTTACGACGTAACCGCGGTCGCTATCGCCAGATTGCTCGCTCGTAACGCGCACCGACAAATTGCGTTCGCGGCCGTTGCGGCTGATGGTGATCTGGTCTTGCGTAGGCGCGCCGGATTGCGCGGCAGTCATAATGCCCGCAAGCTCGGGCAGCACTTCGGTCAGCGACTGGCCGAGCGCTTCTTTTTCCTGACGCCCAATCAATTTTTCCGCTGACCGGTTGAGAATACTCACGTTACCGTTTCCGTCCACCCCGATGACGCCCGCACTGGCGCCCGCGAGCACGGCCTCGGTGAATCGCCTGCGGCTGTCGATGAGATCGCGAGCGTGCACGATGTCGTCGCGCTGCGTACGCAATTCCTGCGTCATGCGATTGAACGTCTCGCCGAGATGCGCGAGATCGCCCTCGCCCTGACGCACCGGGACGCGGACATAGAGGTTTCCAGTTGAGACGGCATTGGCCGCGCCTATCAAGCGGCGGATCGGCGCGACCAGACGGTTGGCAAAATTAAAACCGATCCAGACGGCTGAAAGGAGCACGATCAATGCGATCACGGTGTACATCAGGCCAAAGGCAACCTGCACACCGACGCGACGCGCCTCAAGCGCGGCATATTCAGTGGCGCTCGCCCGCGTTGCCTGCAACTGTGGCACCACCCGCGGATCGAGCAATCGCGTTATATAAAGGTAATAGTCCTCGTATTGATCGAGCCTTATGATCGCCGCGACATAGTTGGTGTCGGGCAACAGGACGATTTGCGGCTCCTTATTGGTGATGTGGGGCAATGCGTCGCGCGGCGGCAACGCGAACGTCTGACTGACGTTCGCGTCAGCGCGCGCAACGACATTGAGTTCTTTGTCGATCACGATCGCGGCCGCCAGACCGCGAACCGAAGCCTGGAAAGTCAGATATTGCCGGAGCTTGTCGGGATCCTGATCAAAAACCGTTTTCGTCCGGGCGATCTCGAACGCCATAAGCATGATATCCGATCGCACGATCTGGGCGTGGTCCCGCAGATAGGCTTCCGCCACGATAATGGAGTTCTCGATTGCCGATCGCGTGCGCGTGGAAAACAGCCGGTCAAGCCCGCGATCGAGTGTGACGCTCGCAACGATCGCCACCATGATCGCCGGAGCGGCAGCGATGATCGAGAACAGCCCGACAATGCGCACATGCAGGCGTGCCGCCGCGCGGCCGCTGCGCCGGGCCTGCACGACCTGCCACACCTCGCGTACGATGAGGCCAAGCAGCAGGAGTACGGTTGCTGCATTTGAAAGCAGCAACGTCACCACGACGTAGTGAGTGGGCGAGATGGGGGTGAGGTCGGCGAGAACAACAAAGGTGAGGAAAGCCGACAGCAGGGCCAGCCCTACTGCGATCGGACCGAGAATCCGCGTTTCGCCCCGTCGCGCGGGGGCGCCCGCAAGTGTCTCGGCAGAGGCGGCTTGATCGACGCTCATTGACCCCCGACGGTAGAAATTTGGAGGACGGGCCCTAGCTGGCTAAGCACGCCAAAGGCAGCCTCTCCCCAGCACTGATGCTTTTATACAACAATGTTGCCGAATTGCGACAATTCCGCGGCGCAAAATCCTGAAATCAGAGAGGGTGCTCAGCCGCCGCTGCGGAAAACCTGGATGTCGAGGTCGCGGATTTTCTTCCGCAGGGTATTGCGGTTAAGCCCCAACAGGTCGGCAGCACGGATTTGATTGCCGCGCGTGGCGGCCAACGCAGCTGTCAGCAACGGAAATTCGATCTCGCGCAATATGCGGTGGTAGAGGCCGGCCGGCGGCAGGCCGTCCTCAAATCCTGCGAAATAGGTGGCAAGGTGCCGCTCAACGACACCCGCGAGATTTTCCTCGCCGTGCGGCTCATCACTGCCGGCCGGAAGTGCCGGCTGAGCCAACTCGGCGTCCATTACAGCAGCGGTGATCGTTTCCTGCGGATAGAGCGCCGCCAGCCGGCGCGCCAAATTCTCCAGCTCGCGCACATTGCCGGGCCAGCGATGCCGCTTGAGACGATCGAGGCCGGCCTGGTCGATCTGCTTTGGCGGCAAGCCCTCGCGCTGGGCTTGCGCGAAGAAATGCCGAATAAGATCGGGAATATCCTCGGTGCGTTCGCGCAACGGCGGCAACCGTAGCGGCACAACATTCAATCGAAAGAACAAATCCTCACGGAACAGACCTTGCTGGATCAAAAGCCGGAGATCCTTGTTGGATGCGGCAATAATGCGCACATCGCTCTTGATTGGCGTACGCCCCCCAACCGTCGTGTACTCGCCCTGCTGCAACACACGTAACAGTCGCGTCTGGGCTTCCATCGGCATGTCGCCGATCTCATCGAGAAAAAGTGTGCCGCCTTCGGCTTGTTCGAAGCGGCCCGCGCTGCGCGTATTTGCACCGGTGAACGCACCCTTCTCGTGGCCGAACAATTCGGATTCGATCAGGTCTCGTGGAATTGCCGCCATATTGATGGCCACAAAAGTGCCGGCGCGCCGCTTGCCGTAGTCGTGCAGAGCGCGAGCCACCAATTCCTTGCCGGTGCCTGACTCACCGGAAATCATCACCGTCAGGTCGGTCTGCATGAGACGGGCCAACACCCGGTAAATTTCCTGCATGGCGGGAGAACGGCCAACCAGCGGAATGCCTTCGAATTCGTCGCTTTTCGTGTTCGCAGGCCGCGGCTCCTTTGGCTCCGACAGAGCGCGGCCAACGATTGCAATGAGCTCCTTGAGATCAAACGGTTTCGGCAAGTACTCGTAGGCCCCGCGCTCGGAGGCGCGAATTGCCGTCATGAAAGTGTTCTGCGCGCTCATCACAACGATCGGCAGATCGGGTCGCGCCTTTCGGATGCGCGGAATCAGATCGAAGGCATTCTCGTCGGGCATGACGACATCCGTGATCACCAGATCGCCATCGCCCTGAGTAATCCAACGCCATAGCGTCGCGGCATTGCCTGTCGAGCGGACTTCGTAGCCCGCACGCGACAGGGCCTGGTTCAGGACGGTGCGGATCGCTGCATCGTCGTCGGCAACTAGAATGCTTCCGGTCGGCATATCTTGTCTCACGGGCTCTGAACCGGCGGGGCGTTGTCAGTAGCTTCGCCATCGCCGCTGTAAACCGGCATTAGCACTCGGAAGATGGTCCGCCGCGGCTGTGACTCACATTCGATGATGCCGCCGTGGTCACCAACGATCTTCGCGACCAGCGCAAGGCCGAGGCCACTTCCGCTTTGTTTTGTGGTCACAAAGGGATCGAACAGATGCGGCATCAAATCTTCGGGCACGCCAGGCCCGTTGTCCTTGACGCAAAATTCAAGGGGTAACGACACACGCGCTTTGCTGCCCGGCACGGATAGCCGCACACCTGGACGAAATGCGGTGGTGAGCTGTATTTCGCCGTCGGTTGCGGTCTCCCCGATCGCCTCGGCGGCATTCTTCAGCAGGTTCAGAAAGACCTGAACGAGCTGATCACGGTTGGCCAACACGGACGGAAGCGACGGATCGTACTCCTCGACGAATTTGATGTGGCGCCCAAAACCTGACTGCGCCAGCCGTTTAACGTGATCGAGAATGACGTGAATATTCACTGGTTCACGATCGATCGGCCGCTCGTCAGCAAATACTTCCATGCGATCGACCAATTTCACGATGCGATCGGTTTCGTCGCAGATCAGTTTTGTGAGCGGCCGGTCGTCGTCACCTGCCGACTGCTCGAGCAGCTGGGCAGCGCCGCGAATCCCCGACAGCGGATTCTTGATTTCATGTGCGAGCATGGCAGCGAGCGCGATGACCGAACGAGCCGCGCCGCGATGGGTCAGCTGACGATCCATTTTGTCGGCGATGGTGCGCTCCTGCAGCATCACCACGACATATCCCGGATATTCCGGTAATTGCGCTACATAGAGATCGACCAGCCGTTCGCCAGGATTGCGCGGAGTTGCCAGATCAACCTTGTATTCGTTGACCGCCGCTCCGCGGCCCCGCACCTGCTCTATCAGCGTGAGCAAGGGTGAACCGAAGGGTACAAGCTCGCCCAGCGTATGCCGGCGCAGCATTGCCGTTGATGCTTCGAAGAATTGTTCCGCCGCGACATTGGCATCCGCGATTTTACCATCGGGCGCTACCATGATCACCGGATGTGGCAATGCGTGCAACAACGCGTCGGCGGGGCTGCTGACGATCGGCGAGACCGCCTGGGCGCGCCTCATGCGGCTGCCCTCCACGCAAAATCGTCATAAGCCTCAGCGAGCATGCGGCGCGCTTGCGTCGGTTCTTCAGCGGTCAATACGTGGCCGCGATGGCGCTTAAGCACCTCGACCGGCACTCCGGCGGTTGCTGCTGCGGAATCCAGCGCCCAGCCGAGATGTTTGCGCGCATGCCGGCGTCCGATGGCGAGGCCATGATGTTCGAGCATTTCATCATAGAGCGCGTCGATCAGATCGAATTGCTCGCGAAGCGTCGGGCTGCACTCACGCGTGCCCGTCGCGAAATAGCGCGCAATCTGACCGGGGAGCCATGGACGGCCCTGCACCGCACGACCAATCATGACGGCATCCGCCCCCGAAACGGCGAGCGCGCGTTCAGCGTCTTCGCAGGAGCGAATGTCGCCATTGACGACGACTGGAATTGCGACAGCTTGCTTGACGGCGCGCACCGCATCCCAGTCGGCGGTCCCATCATAAAACTGACACCGGGTACGACCGTGGACGGTAATCAGTTTGATGCCGGCAGCTTCGGCGCGCACCGCAAGCTCAGGTGCATTGATGCTGGAGGTATCCCACCCCAGCCGCATCTTCAGCGTGACAGGTACGCTTACCGCGGACACCGTTGCCTCGATCAGACTGAGCGCATGATCGAGGTCGCGCATGAGGGCCGATCCCCCCGCCCCGTTTGTGACCTGCTTGGAGGGGCAGCCCATGTTGATATCGATGATGTCGGCACCCTGTGCCTCGGCGATACGCGCGCCTTCCGCCATCCATTGCGCTTCGCAACCGGCGAGCTGAACCACGTGAATATCCACGCCACGGCCTTCGCTGCGAACGCTGGCCTCGCGTTCGCCCCGCACCAGACCGGCGCACGCGGTCATTTCCGAAACAACCAGGCCGGCCCCGAGGCGCTCAACAAGCCGTCGGAACGGCGCATCGGTAATCCCCGACATCGGCGCCAAAACGACCCGGTTCGGAACGATTACCGCCCCCAGGCTGACAGGGGTGCTCGGGAACCGCCTGATTTCGCTACTCACCAATGCTTTGCCTACCATTTAGGCTGTCCCTATTCGATGCTCATAGTTTAGCCAATTCATTTCGCAGTGCAAGTGCTGCAGTGCAAAAATTCTGTTCATTCCGGGGGCAATACCAGCAGTTAGCGCGTTCCCGCCGCGGCACGAACGCGCTAAAGGCATGATCACCAAGGAGCAGCAAAGCATGGCGCAAGTTGCAGCCGTCGTGGTGGCCGCCGGTCAGGGGCTGCGCGCAGGTGGCGAAATACCCAAACAATTCCGGCGAATTGCAGGCGAAACCCTGCTCGCGCGTGCCCTATCGGCTTTCGCAGAGGCCCCCGACGTCACCTTCGTGCAGCCCGTCATACGGCCGGACGACGTCGACCTTGTTCGCAGATTGACCAACGGCATGAATGTTCTTGAGCCGGTCGCGGGCGGCGCGACCCGCCAGGCGTCCGTACGCGCAGGGCTCGAGGCGCTGGTATCCTGCTCGCCCCACATCGTGCTCGTTCATGACGCAGCACGCCCCTTCGCCAGCGCCAGCCTGATCACGCGCGCGATTGAGGCGGCAAAGAAGACCGGCGCGGCGATTCCGGCGCTGCCAGTGACGGACACAGTCAAACGCATCGACAGCACGGGCACGATTGAGGCCACTCTCGACCGCAATTCCATTCGCCTGGTACAAACGCCGCAGGCTTTTGCATTTCCTGCGCTGTTTGACGCCCATCGGCGCGCTCTCGCGCAGGGACGGGACGACTTCACCGACGATGCGGCTCTCGCCGAATGGGCCGGTATCAAGGTAAGCGTCTTTGCCGGCGAACCCGGCAACATCAAATTCACAACGCCTGAGGACTTCGCGCGCGCTGAAGCGATCCAGTCTGCCGGTCTCGGCGACGTCCGTACCGGCTCGGGTTTGGATGTGCATGCCTTCGGACCGGGCGACCATGTCACTTTGGGCGGAATCCGTATTCCGCATGTCCAGGCCCTCATCGGCCACTCCGACGCCGACGTGGCGCTCCATGCGCTCACCGATGCGATCTTCGGCGCCCTCGCCGATGGCGATATCGGCGCGCATTTTCCGCCCAGTGATCCGCAATGGCGCGGCGCATCATCCGACCGCTTCCTCACTTTCGCAGTTGGGCGCGTACGCACGCGCGGCGGCCGCATCGCACATCTCGACCTCACGATCGTGTGCGAAGCTCCGCGCATTGGAGAGCACCGCGACCGCATGCGCGCCAATATCGCCAACCTTGCGGGCATCGGGATCGAACGCGTTGGCGTCAAGGCAACCACCAGCGAGAAACTCGGCTTCACTGGCCGCGGCGAAGGAATAGCGGCCTACGCAACCGCAACGATCCGTCTGCCGTGGGACTAATATGAGGCTGATCGATGCTGGATGATGATTTGCTCGATGCAGCCAACACCCTGCTTGAGCTCTGCAAGGCCAGGAAGCTGACGCTTGCTACGGCAGAATCTTGCACGGGAGGTCTCGTCGCCGCGGCGCTGAGCGAAATTCCCGGATCATCCCTCGTTCTCGACCGCGGCTTTGTGACGTATTCGAACGAGGCCAAACAACAAATGCTCGGCGTGACGCCAGCCACAATTGAGGTGTATGGCGCGGTCAGCGCGGAATGTGCCGAGGAGATGGCAAAAGGCGCGCTAGCGCATGCCTCGGTCGACCTTGCGGTTTCAATTACCGGCATCGCAGGACCGACGGGAGCAGTCCCCGGGAAGCCCATTGGGCTCGTTTATTTTTGCGCCGCATCGCGCAGCGGGCGCGTGATCGCTCATGCTCGCAAATATGGCGATATCGGCCGCGCCAACGTGCGGCGCGAATCTGTACTGCAAGCCCTGATGATGCTGCAAGAACTGGCGAAGAAGGAAGAGCCTCGTCCGCCCGCGGGAAAAAGCTAGTTGGGGCTTTTGCTCGGCTCGCATTCGCGTAAGATTGTGCTGTCGGCCGCCGCTACAGGCGACTTCGGACACACATGCGTGAAATCTCCTGCGGTCGGCGGACCGACTAAACCAGGGGAAACGCCATGAAACGTCGTCAATTCCTGCAAGCAGCGGGTGTGGGGCTCGCTGCATCGACTGTTGCGGCACCTGCAATTGCTCAATCATCTCCCGAAGTGAAATGGCGGCTCACAGCAAGCTGGCCGAAATCGCTCGATACGCTGTACGGGGGCTGCGAATACTTTTCCAAACGTGTCGCCGAAATCACCGACAACAAATTCCAGATTCAGGTCTTCGCCGCCGGCGAGATCGTCCCGGGTTTGCAAGTGCTCGACGCCGTCCAGAGCGGCACCGTCGAGATGGGCAACACCGCGATGTATTACTACTGGGGCAAGGATCCGGCCTTCACATTCGGCACGGCACTTCCGTTCGGGCTCAATACCCGCCAAATGATTTCCTGGGTGCGCCACGGCGGCGGTGAAGAGCTGCTCAATGGCCTGCTCAAGGATTACAACTGCATCGGCTTCGCCGCGGCCAACACCGGCGCGCAGATGGGAGGCTGGTTCCGCAAGGAAATCAACACGAGCGAAGATCTCAAAGGTCTCAAATTCCGGGTTGGCGGATTTGCCGGCACGATTCTGGCCAAGCTCGGCACCGTGCCGCAACAACTCGCCGCCGGCGATATTTACCCGGCGCTCGAAAAAGGCACCCTCGATGCTTGCGAATGGGTCGGTCCATACGACGATGAAAAGCTCGGTTTCGCAAAGATCGCCAAGTACTACTACTATCCCGGCTGGTGGGAAGGTTGTGGCCAGGCCCACAACATCATGAACATTGCCAAATGGAACGAGCTGCCCAAAGCCTATCAGTCCGCCATCATCACTGCGTCCAATGACGCCTGGGTTTGGACTTTGTCGAAATACGACTACGTCAATCCACCCGCCCTCTTGCGGCTGGCTGCGGGTGGCACCCAATTGCGTGCGTTCCCGCAACCGGTGCTGGAGGACTGCTACAAGGCGGCGAACGTCATCTATGACGACCTTGCCAAAAGCAATGCACACTTCAAGAAACTGTACGAGAGCCTGGTGCCCTACCGCGCGAGCGCTTATGCGTGGCTGCAGGTAGCCGAACTCGGCTTCGACACCTTCCAGATACGCATGCGTGCGCGGACTTGATTGGCAGCGTCGACGGTCCCGGAGCGTTCGGCTCCGGGGCCGTTTCATTTCCGCGAAGGCCGCTGCGTCAAACTCCTCACGTGGATCGCCGGCCATAGATTTCGTCGGCACGTTGCTCGAATGCGACTGCAAAGCGGCGGAAAGCGGCATCGAACACCGCGCCCATCAAAGCAGCCAGCGTACGGCTCTTGAATTCATAGTCGATAAAAAAGTCGACGTCACACGTGCGCTCACCAGCCGGGTAAAATGTCCAGCGATTCTGCATGCGCTTGAACGGGCCATTGAGGTATTCGACCAGGATCTTGAGGTTTGTCCGGTCGAGCGTGACGCGGCTGGTGAAGGTCTCGCTGATAATCTTGTAGGCGACTTTCATGTCGGCAACCAGGACCGTGTTGCCGTCCTTTTCCGTACGGCTCTTTATTGTGAGCGCGCTGCATAGCGGCACGAAGTCCGGATATTTTTCAACATCAGCGACCAGATCGAACATATCAGCGGCGGCGTGACGAACACGGCGCTTCGTCGAGAATTGAGGCATTGATTGTCAGATCTTGGCGGCGCGCGCAATTTTCAGCCGCGCAAAATCCTCGCCGGCATGATGTGACGAGCGCGTCAGGGGCGAAGCCGCCACCATCAGGAACCCCTTGCTGTAAGCGATAGTCTCAAGCGCCCCGAATTCGTCGGGCGGCACAAAGCGCTTGACCTCGTGGTGCTTGCGGGTGGGCTGGAGATACTGCCCGATTGTGAGGAAATCGACATCGGCAGAGCGCAGATCGTCCATGACCTGGAGCACTTCGTTTCGCTCTTCCCCGAGGCCGACCATGATCCCTGACTTGGTGAACATCGCAGGATCGAGCTCTTTCACGCGCTGCAATAACCGCAGCGAGTGAAAATAGCGCGCGCCCGGCCGGACTGTCAGATAGAGCGACGGGACAGTTTCCAGATTATGATTGAATACGTCGGGCTTTGCCTCGACAACAATTTCCAGCGCGCCGTCCTTGCGCAAAAAATCGGGCGTGAGCACCTCGATTGTCGTCTGCGGGCAGCGTGCACGGATGGCGCGGATGGTGTCGGAAAAATGCCGCGCCCCACCGTCGGCGAGGTCATCGCGATCCACCGAAGTGACGACGATGTGAGCGAGGCCTAGCTTGGCAGTCGCCTCAGCGACATGGACCGGCTCGCTCTGATCGAGCTCACCAGGCCGCCCGGTCTTCACGTTGCAAAACGCACAGGCCCGCGTGCAGGTATCGCCCATGATCATGAACGTGGCGTGCTTTTTCTCCCAACACTCACCGATATTCGGGCAACCCGCTTCCTCACACACGGTGTGCAGGCCGTTGTCGCGCATGATTTTCTGGGTCGCGAAATAACCGGACGACACGGGCGCCTTGACGCGGATCCAGTCGGGCTTTGCAAGCACAGATGAATCCGGCCTATGCGCCTTTTCCGGATGGCGCGGGCGCGGGTTGTTCACGAGATCAAGTACGACCGCCATGGCCCCTACTTACGGCTGCGGCCGCCTCCTCGCAAGGCTTCTCACGCTTTTCGGATCGCTCGCCAGATCAGCAGGAAAATGACGGCCCCAATAGTGGCTGTAATCAGGTTGCCCCAGAAATCCGGCACGACCTCCAAACGAAGCTTTTCGAATAGAAAACCGCCGACGACGGCACCTACAAGACCGACCGCGAGATTGTACAACAGACCGCCGCGCCCACCCAGAATTTGGGTCGCAAGCCATCCGGCGACCAGGCCGATGATGATCCAGGCAATGACGCCCATAGTCCTCTCCCCGATTTAAGATGCGGCGCGGGACAGGACTCTATACAACTGGACGCCGAATGCGAGTGGTGCCGCGCGCGTCTTTCCCGAGCCCTCCGGCAATTCAATGGCCAAGAAATTGCGACGACGTTCGAGTGCGCGTTTTCATGCGCTGATTCTCGGCACCTACACCGTCGCCATTTTTTTGAGCGCGCTCCTGCTGTTCGGAGTGCAGCCTATGTTTACGCGCATGGTTTTGCCGCGGCTCGGAGGTTCGCCGTCCGTCTGGTCGGTGGCGATGGTCTTTTTTCAGTCGATGCTTCTCGCGGGCTACGCATACGCCCACGTACTCGCGAGCCTGCACAATCGATATGCGGCAGTTGCGATTCACCTCGTCCTTTTGCTTGCCGCAGCATTGACGCTGCCGTTGGCAATAGTGCACGGCTGGAGCAATCCGCCCGTTAGTGCCGCCGCGCCAATCTGGTTGCTTGGGTTGTTCGGCGTATCCATTGGTTTGCCGTTCTTCGCGCTCGCCGCCAACAATCCGCTGCTGCAAACCTGGTTTGTGCGCACGGGACACGATAACGCGCACGACCCTTATTTTCTTTACGCCGCGTCCAATGTCGGTAGCTTCATCGCTTTGCTGTCGTATCCGATATTGTTTGAGCCCATTTTTACATTGCACGCACAAAACCGGTTGTGGAGCATCGGCTTCGTATTGCTGATCGTGCTGATTGCCGCCTGCGGTCTGTTGATGCTGCGCGTGCCTGCCCGCAGGGCCAGCAAAACAAAAAGAGGCAGGTCCGAGCCTAAACCAGGTTGGTCGACGATCGGGCGCTGGATATTCATTGCGGCCGTACCGTCAGGGCTTCTTGTTGCCGTCACCGCCTACATCTCAACCGACATTGCGGCAGCGCCCATGCTTTGGGCACTTCCGCTCTCGTTGTACCTGCTCACGTGGGTGTTGGTATTCCAGCGCCAGCCGCTAATTCCGCACCGGATCGCACTGGCGCTCCAGCCGTTCGCCATCGCCGGCATTGTGGCGTTGGTGGTCTTTGCGATACGGCTTGGGCTTTTTTGGAACGTCGCCGGACACCTGCTGGCGTTTTTCTTTATTGCTTTAGCCTGTCACGGCGAACTCGCAAGAACCCGTCCGCCGGCGCGCCATCTGACGACGTTCTATCTGGCGTTGTCATTCGGCGGCATGGTCGGTGGACTGTTCTCAGGTTTGGTCGCGCCTTACGTTTTCTCCTGGGTGGCGGAGTACCCAATCCTCGCGGTACTCGCCGTGCTGTGCCGGCCGTCAAATCAACACTCGAGTCGATCGCCACTGCCGCTAGCGCTCGGAGAGGTGGTGAACAACTGGTTTTGGCCCGTAGCCATCGCCATAGCAATATTCCTGATTTATCTGAGCTACGACGGCTTTCGCTTCGACGACACGGATCCTCATCTGACGATTATTGTGCTGATATTGGCGGTAGCCTCGCTGCCGCTGCTGCGTGATCCGCCAAAGTCCGCGTTCGCTGTCGCGCTTGCGTTCGCGACCATCTGGCTTTTCCCGGTCGACGGAACCAACATTCAAACACTGCGCAGCTTCTTCGGTGTTCATAAGATTTACGAAAGCGATGACGGACGTTTCCGTATCCTGAAAAACGGATCAACAATCCACGGCGCGGAAAGGATCGAAACCGAAGACGGTGAGCCGGTTAGCGGCCGGCCACGGCCAATCACTTACTACCATGACAAATCGGCGATGAACCGGGTCATCGAAGCGGTACGCACACGCAAGGGCGGACCATTGCGGACGGCTGTGATCGGACTTGGTTCCGGGTCACTCGCGTGTCGAATTGCGCCGGACGAAACCTGGCGCTTCTTCGAGATTGACCCAACGATCATTGCCATCGCGCGCGACCCGGACCGTTTCACCTTTTTGTCGTCCTGCGCGCCGGGCCTGCCGATCGTGCTTGGCGACGCGCGTCTGACATTCGCTCATGAGCCCGACCATGTTTACGACCTCATTATTGTCGACGCCTATTCCTCAGACGCAATTCCGGTGCATCTGGCAACGGCCGAGGCGATGGGCATTTACAAATCCAAGCTTTCCCCTCAGGGCGTTGTGATGATGCATATTTCGAACCGCCATCTTGAATTGCGCAGCGTCGTCGAAGGAATAGCCGCCGCCAACGGACTCAAGACCTGGATCTGGAGCAACGGCACCGAGGAAACCGACGATGAGAACTATGTCTTCGGCTCCGATGTGGCGATTTCAGCGGAGAACGAGAACGATATTGGCGCGTTGGCGCACGACAAATTCTGGGTCCTGACCCCGCCGAACCCCGACGTGCGGACCTGGACGGATGACTATTCCAACATCGCCGGTGCCGTCTGGCGGAAATACTACAAGTAGATGCCCGATATCTCAGGCAGCCGCTTTCGGCGGCATCCGGTGGTTCGGGGTGGAATTCGAAATCTTCAGTTCATCTTCGTTCATGTCCACACCGACATCGGCAAACAGCGGCGTTGAAAGGTATCGTTCGCCGGTGTCCGGCAGCATGCACAGCACTGTCGAACCAGGTGCCGCCGTCTTGCAGACTTCCAGTGCTCCGGCGAAGGTCGCGCCTGCAGTAATGCCCACAAAGATGCCTTCCTTCTGCGCGAGTTCGCGGCTCCACTTCATGGCGTCGGGACCGGCGATGGTGATGATGCGGCTGATCACGCCCATGTCGACCGCGTCACCTGTGATCTTCGGAATGAAATCCGGACTCCAGCCCTGCATCGGATGCGGCTTGAATGCCGCATTGGGCTTGGAAGGCGACCCATCGGGATTACGCTCCTGCGTGGAACCGCTGGAAAGCATCGGTGCATCGCCTGGCTCGCAAACAATGATCTTCGTGTCGGGGCGCTCCTTCGCGAGCACCCGGGCCACGCCCTTCAGCGTTCCGCCTGTGCCGAATCCGGTCACCCAGTAGTCAAGCTTCTCGCCTTTGAAGTCATCAACGATCTCCCTCGCGGTCGTGCGCGAATGCATGTCGGGATTGGCCTCGTTTTCGAACTGACGGGTGAGAAACCAGCCGTGTGCCTTAGCCAGTTCGTTCGCCTTGTTCACCATGCCCAGTCCGCGCTCGGCAGCGGGTGTCAGAACAACCTTGGCGCCGAGAAAGCGCATCAATTTGCGGCGCTCAACGCTGAATGTTTCCGCCATCGTGACCACCAGCGGATAGCCTTTGGCTGCGCAAACCATCGCAAGACCTATACCGGTGTTGCCGGACGTCGCCTCGATCACTGTTTGCCCTGGCTTGAGTTCACCGGATTTTTCCGCAGCCTCGATAACACCGAGCGCCAGACGGTCCTTGACCGATCCGAGAGGATTGAAGGCCTCGATCTTTACGAAGAGGTTGATGTTTTTCGGCGCGATCCTGTTGACCCGCACAACCGGCGTACGGCCGACAGTTTCGAGAATATTCGCGAATTTAGCCATCAGTCACTCCCGTTCACGCGTTTTCAGATTCACATATTCAGAACGCGGCCATACGCATCAAGCACCGCTTCCTTCATCATCTCCGACAGGGTCGGGTGCGGGAAGATTGTGTGCATCAATTCTTCTTCCGTCGTCTCAAGGTTCATGGCCACGACGTAGCCCTGGATCAATTCGGTCACTTCTGCGCCGACCATGTGGGCGCCCAGCAGCTGACCGGTTTTCCTATCAAAAATGACTTTGACCAGACCTTGATCTTCTCCAAGTGCAATCGCCTTGCCATTGCCGACGAAAGGAAAGCGGCCAACACGAATATCGAGCTTTTTCTCTTTCGCCGCCTGCTCGGTCAGACCAACCGATGCAACCTGCGGCGAGCAGTAGGTACAGCCCGGGATCATCGCCTTGTTCATCGGATGCGGGTTAAGACCCTTGATCGCTTCAATGCAGACAACGCCTTCGTGTTCGGCTTTGTGCGCCAGCATTGGCGCGCCCGAGACGTCGCCAATGGCATACACGCCGGGAACATTCGTTCTATTGAATTGATCGACAACGACAATACCGCGATCGGTTTTCACCCCGAGTTTTTCCAGACCGAGATTTTCAATGTTGCCCACGACACCGACCGCCGAGATGACGCGCTCAACGGTCATGCTCTGTGACTTTCCCCCCTCCTCGATGGTTGCGGTGACACTGTCGCCTTTCTTATCAAGCTTGGTCACTTTTGCGTTTGTCTGAATCCTGATGCCTTGTTTCTCGAAGCTCTTGCGGGCAAAGGCCTGAATCTCCTGGTCTTCGACGGGCAAGATCTGCGGCAGCACCTCGACAACAGTCACCTCGGAACCGAGCGTGCGGTAGAAAGAAGCAAACTCGATGCCGATTGCTCCAGAGCCGATCACCAGCAGAGATTTGGGCACGCGATCAGGCGCCATCGCCTCGAAATAGGTCCACACCAGTTTTTTATCGGGCTCGATTCCGGGCAACACGCGCGGGCGCGCTCCGGTTGCAAGGATGATGTGCTTGGCCTGGTAGCTGCCGGCGCCGAGCGCGCCCTTTGGCGCTTCGTTCTTCGACGCCTTCACTGTGACCTTACCGGGGGCCTCAATGGAGGCTTCCCCCCAGATAATCGAAACCTTGTTCTTCTTCATCAGGAAGCCGACACCATCGTTGAGACGCTTGGAGACAGCACGCGAGCGTTGCACCACCGCTTTGGCGTCGTAACCCACATTGTCGGCCTTCAGTCCGTAGTCCTTGGCGTGCTGCATATAATGGAAAATCTCGGCCGAACGCAGGAGCGCCTTGGTCGGGATGCAACCCCAGTTCAGGCAAATTCCGCCGAGGTAGTCGCGTTCGACGATGGCTGTCTTGAAGCCGAGCTGCGCCGCGCGAATGGCGGTGACATAGCCGCCGGGCCCGGAACCGATGATCAGGACGTCGAAATTGGTGTCGGCCATACGTTTATCCGCCTTCGCACTAACCCCGATTGAATGAAACTCAAATTAGTCATGTAATGTCCGCCATAACAGGGGAGACGTCATGAGCAGGACAATGAGCCGCCTTGCGGCTATCGCGGTCTTTCTGGTCGCACAAGCAGGCCTCACCTCCGCTGCCGAGGTCAAGGTCTTTAGCACCATCGGAGTCCAAGCTGCGCTCGAAGAATTGGCCCCAAAATTCGAGCAGGCGAGCGGGCACAAACTCAATATCACCTGGGCGACTGCGGCCAATCTGGTCAAGCGCGTCCAGGCCGGCGAAACGGCCGATCTGATGGTGCTGACCAAGCAGGGCCTCGATGCGCTCACCAAGGACGGTAAAGCAAGCGAAGGTGCCGGTGCTACATTTGCAAGCGCGGGCATGGCCGTTGTCGTCAAGAAGGGCGCGGCCAAGCCGGACATTTCCACACCGGACGCATACAAGAAGGCATTGGTCGAGGCCAAGACGATCGCCTACTCGGACCCGGCCGCCGGTGGCGCCAGTGGCGTGTTCTTTGCCAAGACTCTCGATCGTATGGGTATCGCCGAGCAGATGAAGGCCAAGACCAAACATCCGCCGCCGAACGGTAATTCAGCGGTGCTGGTGGCGAACGGCGAAGCCGATCTCGCGATCCAGCAGACACCCGAGGTCATGTCGGTCGCCGGTATAGATGTAATCGGATCGCCGCCCGGTGATCTTAACAACATCACAGTCTACGCAGCAGGCATCGGCGCTGGCAGCCAGCAGGCCGAAGCGGCGAATGCGCTTATCAAGTTCCTGCACACGCCCGAAGCGGTTGCAGTGTTCAGGGAGAAGGGTCTCAAGCCGGCGGATGCGCCCAAAGGGACGTAAGCGGCGATCAAGTAACGTACTGCGCGAAACCTTGGCCGAACGACCAGTTCTCCTTGTCGACTTCAAGGAGGTTGATGAACACATCCTGTGGCCGCACTCCGGGCTGTTTAGCGAGCAACTCCACAATGCGCGCGAATAGCGCTTTCTTCTGCTCGACATTGCGCGAATTGGTGACGGTGATCTGGATGATCACCAGGTCATCCGTGCGGTCGATGTTGAAGTAGCTCTTGCTGTAGAAAAATCCGTCTTCTTCGTGCTCGGTCACGACCATGAAGCGATCTTCTTCCGGCACCGTGAAAGTCTCGCGCATTGCGCGGTAAATTCCGTCACCAATCGCCTTTTTGTAGGCGGGCGGTTTTCCCTTTCGCAAGTCGATCCGTACCAATGGCATAAGTTACACTAGCATCATCACAGGATTTTCGATGAGCATCTTGAATGCGCCGATGAGCTCGGCACCGAGCGCGCCATCCACAGCACGGTGATCACAGGATAGTGTCACGCTCATGACGGTCGCCGCCTCGATTTTTCCGTTGCGCACCACCGCGCGTTCTTCACCCGCACCCACCGCCAAAATGGTCGATTGCGGCGGATTGATCACGGCCGTGAAATCCTTGATGCCGAACATGCCGAGGTTCGAAACGGAGGACGTGCCGCCCTGATATTCGTGCGGCTTGAGCTTGCGCTCCCGCGCGCGAACGGCGAGATCGCGCATCTCGTTTGAGATTGTCGACAGGGATTTGCTTTCGGCATTGCGCACGATCGGCGTGATCAGCCCGCCCGGCAAAGCCACGGCAACGCCGATATCCGAATGCTTGTGCTTGAGCATGCCGGCCTCGGTCCAACTCACATTGGCGTCGGGAATGCGTTGAAGAGCGAGCGCAAGCGCCTTGATGACAAAATCATTGACCGAAAGCTTGTAGGCAGGCTTGCCATCCTTGTTCTTGGGCGCGGCGGCATTGATCTCTTCGCGTGCGGCCATCAGCCGGCCAATGTCGCAATCCATCGTCTCGTAGAAATGCGGAATGGTCTGCACCGAGGCGGTAAGCCGTTGCGCAATGGTGCGCCGCATGCCGTCATGCGGGACCAGCTCATATGAGCCTTCCTCGTAGAGCGAACGAATTTGTGCATCGGACATCGCTGGAGCGATCGTCGCGCCGCCCGTAGGGGCACCAGCCGGCGGGCGCAAGCCCTTGCCGGATTTGGCCTGCTCAATGTCGCGCGCAATGACACGGCCATGCGGACCAGAGCCCTGAACGCGATTGAGATCGACATTGGCTTCTTTGGCGAGACGCCGCGCCAGCGGTGAGGAAAAAATACGACTGCCGCCCTTCGGCAGCGGTTGGGGCGCCGGTGAGGCCTTCGGTGCGCCTGGCACTGCGGTGGACGCCGGTTTTTCGGCAGCAGGTTTTGCTATCGGTACGGGTACCGGCTTGGAGACCGCCTGCGGAGCGGCTTGAGGTGCGCTCTTCGCCGCGGTCGCCGCAGTTTTCACGTCCTCGCCCTCGCCCGCGAGCACCGCGATGACCGAGTTCACAGCGACGTCCTGTGTGCCCTCCGGCACCACGATCTTGGCAAGCGTGCCGTCGTCGACGGCCTCATATTCCATCGTGGCTTTGTCGGTCTCAATTTCGGCGATGACATCGCCCGACTTGATCTTGTCGCCTTCCTTCTTCAGCCAGCGCGCCAGATTGCCCTTTTCCATCGTAGGCGACAGCGCCGGCATGAGTATATTGGTGGGCATCGCCTGGCCTACCGATAGCAGACAGCCTTGGCCGCCTCGACGACCTCGGCAACCGAAGGCAGTGCAAGCTTTTCAAGATTGGCGGCGTAAGGCATCGGCACGTCTTTTCCGGACACGCGTGCGACCGGCGCGTCGAGATAGTCGAAAGCGTGTTCGACAATGCGGGCGGCAATTTCGGCCCCGACGCCGGACTGCTGCCATCCTTCTTCTACCGTTACGGCGCGTCCTGTCTTCTGCACCGAGGTGATAATCGTTTCGGTGTCCATCGGTTTGAGCGTGCGCAGGTCGATCACCTCTGCGTCGATGCCGTCTTTGGCCAGTTCATCGGCCGCCTTAAGGGCATAACTCATGCCCATGGCCCACGCGATGATCGTCACATCATTGCCGGCGCGCGCGATCTTCGCCTTGCCGATCGGCAGAACAAAATCGTCGAGTTTCGGCACGGGCGACGAGTGGCCGTAGAGGATTTCGTTTTCAAGGAAGATCACAGGATTAAGGTCGCGGATCGCAGCTTTCAGCAACCCCTTGGCGTCGGCCGCGGTCGACGGCGCGATGACCTTCAGCCCCGGGATATGCGAGTACCAGGCCGAATAGTCCTGGCTGTGTTGCGCGGCGACGCGGGCTGCAGCCCCGTTGGGGCCGCGGAAAACAATCTGACACCCCATCTGGCCGCCCGACATGTATAAGGTTTTGGCGGCGGAGTTGATCAATTGGTCCATCGCCTGCATCGCGAAATTGAATGTCATGAATTCAACGACCGGCTTGAGACCGGCAAGCGCCGCACCAATGCCGAGCCCCGCGAAACCGTGCTCGGTGATGGGTGTGTCGATCACGCGCTTTGCGCCAAACTCCTGCAACAGGCCTTGCGTCACCTTGTACGCGCCCTGATACTCGGCAACTTCTTCACCCATCACAAACACATCCTTGTCGCGCCGCATCTCCTCCGCCATCGCGTCGCGCAAAGCCTCGCGCATGGTCATGGTGACCATTTCGGTGCCTTCAGGAATATCGGGGTCGTTTGGCGCCGCGGCTTCTGGCGCCTTCGCGGCCTTGGGTGCTGGCGCTTCCTGCACCTGTTTCTCGGCTTTTGCCGGCGCCGCGGATTCACCGGTCTTCTGCTGTAACGTGGGCTTTGCCGCCTTGATCGAACCTTTGTCCTCGTCCTCGCCGAGAATCACGGCGATCGGGGTATTGACCGCGACATCGGCAGTGCCTTCCGGCACAAGAATTTTTCCGAGCGTGCCCTCATCCGCCGCTTCGACTTCCATCGTTGCCTTGTCGGTCTCGATCTCCGCGATCACATCGCCTGATTTGATCTTGTCGCCCTCTTTCTTGAGCCATTTCGCAAGATTGCCCTTCTCCATCGTGGGCGAGAGCGCGGGCATGAGGACTTCGGTCGGCATGGCTAAATTTTTTTCCAGGCAACAGGATCAGCGATACACGTCGGTATAAAGTTCTGACACATCCGGCTCCGGATCATGCGTGGCGAACTCCGCCGCCTGGTTGATCAGGTCACGGACTTCGCCATCGATCCTCTTCAGCGCATCTTCGTTGGCAAATTTCCTGTCCAGGATACGTTGACGTGCCATGTCGATCGGATCGTGATGTGTACGCACTTCATCGACCTCCTCGCGGGTGCGGTATTTGGCCGGATCCGACATCGAATGTCCGCGATAGCGATAAGTGAGCATTTCGAGAATATAGGGGCCTTTGCCGGATCGGCACCACTCGGCCGCCCGGTCGCCCGCGGCTTTCACCGCGCGTACGTCCATGCCGTCCACCTGATCGCCTGGAATATTGAACGACAGCCCGCGGCGAGACAGGTTTACTTCGGCGGACGAGCGCGTGATCGAGGTGCCCATGGCGTAACGATTGTTCTCGATTACGTAGATCACCGGCAGCTTCCAGAGTTCCGCCATGTTGAAACTCTCATAGACCTGTCCCTGGTTAGCCGCGCCGTCGCCGAAATAGGTAAGGCTGAGGTTGTTGTTTCCGCGGTAACGATTGGCGAAGGCCAGGCCGGTCCCGAGCGGGACCTGCGCGGCGACAATGCCGTGACCGCCGTAGAAGCCCTTCTCCACGCTGAACATGTGCATGGAGCCGCCCTTGCCTCTGGAATACCCATGCGCGCGGCCGGTGAGTTCGGCCATGACGCCCTTCGGCTCCATGCCTGTCGCAATCATGTGGCCGTGGTCGCGGTAGCCGGTGATGACCTGGTCGCCTTCGTTGAGTACCATCTGCATGCCAACGACCACCGCTTCCTGGCCGATATACAGATGGCAGAAGCCCCCAATCAGTCCCATGCCATACATTTGCCCCGCCTTTTCCTCGAAACGGCGGATGGTCAGCATGGTCCGATAGGCGGAAAGCTCCTGCTCCTTGCTGAAGTCGGCCACGGATTTGGCGTCGGCGCTCTGAATTTTCTGGGCGACCGCCATGCACACTCCCTGCGAAAGCGTCCGGCAATTGTGACGAGGCGCCGGTAGGCTTTCCAAACCCCAATAGCTTAAATCGCCCGGCGGCGAAAGCACGACGCCGTCATACGGAATTGCGCAAAACGCGCCGAAATTGGCCGAAAATTTCAAGCCGGCCGGTGGATAGCGCGGCGGCCTCTACCGGGGGTGCAGCAACAAGGTCAGGTCGCGCGGGTCGACATATCCGATGAGCGCACGGGCGCGTTCGTCGAGCATGTCCGGGTCAATACGGTCGGCACGCAGCAGCGAAACCCTCCGTTCCCACAGCCCGCGTTCGGCCTTGAGCTGCCCCAACTCGTCCTTCATTGCAGCGAGCTGCTGTTCGAGGTCCTGCTGCGCACGCAGACCATGGTTGCCGGTGAAGGCATTGACCCCAAAATAGCCAATGAACAGCGCGGCAAAAAGATAAAGGCCCAGAACTGTCAGGATGGTGCGGCGGTGCCGATGGGTGACCATGGCGGCCAAAATGGACCATGCCCGTTAAAGCGCATTTAAATTTTCAAACCTTTTCATTGCGGTTTCGGCCGAATACGGACCAAAAGACGCGGAAATACTCACGGCACGCCGGCGTGAATGCATCGGGGTTGCCCGGTGTTATTACCAGCATCGACCACGGAGGTTGAGAATGACCCGGGTGATTCTCGTCGTTGCTGCCGCATCTGCATGGCTAGCCTTCGGCCCACAGCCGGCGGCGGCTGACTATTATGGTGCTCCCTGGTGTGCGGTCGTCGCGGCGGGTGACGGTGATATGCAGTGGCACTGCGAGTACCAGTCAATTGAGGAGTGTCGGCCGAATGTGCTGGCAGGCAATCGGGGCTGGTGCAATCTGAATCCCTACCCGGTCGCCGCATATAGCCCTACTGAAAGCAAACGGATGCGAAAGCATCGCAGGACTTCGCAATAGCGGAGAAATGCGCGCTATCTCTGGACATCAAATGCGGTGACGAATTTCGTTGCCAATGAAATTGCCGAGCCGCTTGCCGCGATTCCGCAAGATCTTGAGCAAGCCCTGATCGACAAAATAAGTGAGCAGGATCGAGTCTCGCGTCTTGACCCGATTGTGTACGGCATCGGCGGAATGCCAGGTGTCGTCACCGACAGCAAAGGCATAACCGCTATTGGGTGCAAATCGCATTTGCGACTTCTTCGGCAGCGAGCCGTCGGGAAGCTTTTCGTGGAAGATCGTCCCGATGTCGGTGTTGGCATCGTCCTTCGGGAGATAGAGCTGAACCGTGATGCCCTTCCAACGCGTGTCGGTGTGCGGCGTAATTAAATACCCGGGAATGTCGCGCGTGAGAATCGGGATTGGATACATACCAACCTTGGCGAAGTCCGCTCCGAAGCGCTTCGAAAGACCGGGCGCCAGTCGCCGGATGAACGCCTGCTTGACCGGTTGCGAGCAGAGCGCGCGCCCGACGACATCCCAAAGCGCCCGCTTCTCTGCCGGCAGGTTGCGGATGTACTCCGGGAACAAATCTATCTTCACGCGTGTATGCGTGCCGTCCGCGAGATCGTGGCCTTTGCTTCGCCCGTGCATCGGCCGGTAGTCGGCAAATTCAGGCATCAGCGACAGGATCTGCGCATAAACATCGTCCGGAAACACGCGATCGAATTCGAGGTGGAAGAACGGCTTTTCAACCTGGCGCGAGGCGCCAATTGATTCCACGATGACGCTGGCCAGCCGGTCGGCGGCGCGACGGCGATCGTAGGCAGAGAGAGTTGTACTCTGGTCCATTGCAGGAACTCTCGTTTCGATTTGGCGCAATTTGCGGTGATTGGCATCCAAACGCAAGATGTGAATTGCCGCGGATTTACCGCCGCGATTTCAAAGCCTCACGCCCGGCGTATTTTGCCTGTGATCCGAGTTCATCTTCAATGCGCAGCAACTGGTTATATTTTGCCGTGCGATCGGAACGCGCAAGCGAACCGGTTTTGATCTGTCCGCAATTGGTTGCAACCGCCAGATCCGCGATTGTGGAATCCTCGGTTTCGCCCGAGCGGTGCGACATGACGGCCGTATAGCCTGCCTTGTGCGCCATTTCGACCGCCGCCAGCGTCTCCGTGAGCGTCCCGATCTGGTTGACCTTCACGAGAATTGAATTGGCGACGCCATCCTCGATGCCCTTCGCGAGCCTGGCGACATTGGTGACAAACAAGTCGTCACCGACAAGCTGGCATTTTTTTCCGACATGCTCCGTGAGGCTTTTCCAACCTTCCCAATCATCCTCCGCCATGCCGTCTTCGATTGAGACGATGGGATAGCGTTCAATCAGGCCCGCAAGGTATTTGACCTGGTCCTGCCTTGAACGCTTCTTTCCCTCGCCTTCATAGATATAGACGCCATCCTTGAAGAATTCTGTCGCCGCACAGTCGAGCGCCAGCATCACGTCGTCACCGGGCTTGTAACCTGCCTTGACGATTGCCTGCATGACAAAATCAAGCGCGGCCTCCGCTGATTTCAGATTGGGTGCAAATCCGCCTTCGTCTCCGACATTGGTGTTCAGTTTCGACGAATGAAGTTGGCCCTTCAGCGTGTGAAAGATTTCCGCGCCTGCACGTAAAGCTTCGGCAAATGTCGGCGCGCCGACCGGCATGATCATGAATTCCTGGAAGTCGATCGGATTATCGGCATGCACGCCGCCATTGACGATGTTCATCATCGGCACCGGCAAAGTGCGCGCGGCAGTACCGCCAACATATCGATAAAGCGGCACATTCTTCGCAGCGGCCCCCGCTTTGGCAACGGCGAGCGAAACGCCCAGAATGGCATTCGCACCGAGCCGCGCCTTGTTCGGCGTGCCGTCGAGGGCGATCAGCGTCTCGTCAATCTTGGTCTGCGCCTCGGCATCCATGCCGCCAAGCGCGTCGTAGATTTCGCCGTTGACGGCATCCAGCGCCTTGCGGACACCCTTGCCCCCATAGCGCGCCTTGTCACCGTCACGGAGTTCGACCGCCTCATGGGCGCCTGTCGACGCGCCAGAAGGCACGGCCGCCCGGCCTCTCGAGCCGTCCTCCAGAATGACGTCGACCTCCACGGTCGGGTTGCCGCGGCTATCGAGGATCTCGCGGCCAATAATGTCGGTGATGGCGGTCATAGAAGGGTCCGGCGCTGGCTCTCTTGTGGGGGCATGAAAACCGGTAACCAATTTTCGGCATCAGGCACTGCGGCGCTTCTACAGTATCGACAACCCCCTTGTCATGCCCTGCACGAACGGGGCATCCAATGGGGTGCAAACATGCGACAAATACCAATGGCTAAAAAGCGATTGCAACTCGGCCGCCCGACCCCAATTCCCGCCTCACCTGACAAGGCGGCGCTGGACCGCGTGCCAAACCCGCATGCGGACACAAATTACATTGCGCGATTCACCGCGCCGGAATTCACCACGCTCTGTCCCATCACCGGACAACCTGATTTTGCACATCTGGTCATCGACTATCTGCCCGCGCGTTATTTGGTCGAGTCAAAATCGCTCAAGCTCTATCTCAACAGCTTTCGCAATCACGGCGCCTTCCACGAGGACTGTACTGTTGCGATTGGGAAGAAACTCGCGACGCTCCTCAAACCGAAATGGCTGCGCATCGGCGGCTATTGGTACCCGCGCGGGGGAATGCCGATCGATGTTTTCTGGCAGACCGGAAAATTGCCGAAGGATGTCTGGGTGCCCGATCAGGGTGTCGCGCCCTATCGTGGCCGCGGCTAGACCGCTGCCGCCGGTCGATGCAATTGCAGGGCGCAGGTCCAGCCCGTCACCGCCAGTATGACCGCGCCCGTGAGCAGCACCGGAATGATCCCGATGCCGCTGGAAAGGCCCAGGGCATAGACCACGGGCCCAGCCGCCTGACCAACAAAGAAGAAAAACGAGTGTCCGGCCATCGCAGAACCGCGTGCCGATGGCGCGAGCTCGGTGACATAGACCTGGATACAGCCGTGCAGCATATAGAAGCCGAACCCGAGCAGAATGAAATTGACGAACTCCACTGGCCACGGTGCGCGTAGCGCGATCACGATAAGGCAAAATGCCATCACCATGCCGCCGCCCGCCATCAGCCATTTCTCACCGATGTACGCGAGCAGCCACGAGACCGACACCGTATAAATGATGCCGCCGACGCCGAAGCCGGCGATCACGATGCCGGCAATCGAGGCGCTGGTTACACCTTCGGTATGCAACATGGTGGCCGTATACGGAAACACACCGAACAGGAAAATTCCCTCTAGAAACACCGCGCCGAAACAGTATTTCGCCATCGGATTGCGAAAGATGGCGCGATAGTTCGGGATCAGGGTCGAGGGATCGAAGCGGCCGGCCTTCTCGCCCATGCCCCGAAAGCCGGGAATGGCAAATGCAAGTGCAATTAGGTTAATGGCGCCCGTCGCGTAGAATACGCCGCGCCACCCGATCAGATCGCCGATGACGCCGGCAGCCGACGCCCCCAGCAGATTGCCGCTCATGGCCGCAAACAGCAGTTTGCCGAACGCGACCTGGCGCTGTGCTACCGGAACGCGGTCGCCGGCGACTGCGAACGCAATCGGAAATATGCCGCCGGCAGTCATGCCGGCGATGATGCGCAAAACCATGAGCGTTTCAAAATTGGTCGCCAATCCGCACGCGAGTGTGGCGATGCCGACAATGAACATGCAGAGCGCAATCAGCCGGGTTTTACTGAACATGTCGGCGAGTGCGCCCAGCACCGGTTGCACCAGCGCATAGGGCAACGTGAAGGCGGTCGACAGCATCGCCGCTGTTGCTGTCGTCACGGCCAATCCGGCGGCAACCTGCGGAATCACCGGATCAACCGAGCGCATGAATAGCGACGTCGTGAATATGACGAACGCCAGAAGGTTGATGAAGCTGCCCATGAAATTCAGACGCCCGCCAGGGATCAGCCCAGTGATCGTAATTTGGCCAGCCGGTCGAATTCGACCAGCCCGCGCAACAGCGGCTCCATCTCCTTCAGAGGCAACATGTTCGGTCCGTCAGACGGTGCTTTGTCGGGATCCTGATGAGTCTCGATGAAAATGCCGGCAACCCCGACGGCGACTGCCGCCCGCGCGAGGACCGGAACAAATTCGCGCTCACCACCCGACGATGCGCCCTTTCCGCCCGGTTGTTGAACAGAATGGGTCGCATCAAAGATCACGGGCGCTCCGGTAGTGCGTTTCAAGATTGGAAGCGCCCGCATGTCGGAGACGAGCGTATTGTAGCCGAAGGACACACCGCGTTCTGTTACCAGCACATTGCGATTGCCGGCGCCCCTGATTTTCTCAACGACATTTTGCATATCCCAGGGTGCCAGGAACTGGCCCTTCTTCACATTGACCGTCTTGCCGGTTTTTGCGGCCGCGACGAGCAAATCGGTTTGGCGACAAAGAAAAGCGGGAATTTGCAAAACGTCGACTACCGGCGCGACCCGTGCGCATTGTTCGGCGTCATGGACATCCGTGAGAACGGGCACCTTAAGTTTCTCGCGAACTTCGGCAAAAATCGGCAGCGCCTGTTCGAGCCCAATACCGCGCGCTGATTTAGCCGAAGTCCGATTGGCCTTGTCGAACGACGTCTTGTAGACGAAGCCAATTCCGACGCGCCCGGCAATTTCCTTCAGCGCGTTTGCCATTTCAAGCGCGTGCGCCTTGCTCTCAAGCGCGCACGGCCCGGCGATCAGCGCCAGCGGCAATTCATTGCCAAAACGCGCAGCGCCGACGCTAACTGTGGAATTTGGTGTGTGATCCAAGGCTCAAATCCTCGCGGGCCGGACCATGAAGCGGCGGTCGTCCTTGGTCAACGGGGCTTTTGTGCTGATGGCTCGAAAACCAAAATCGCGCCCATCGCGTCTTCTGAGCCGATGATCGCGTCATTTCCGACATAGAGCCCCGCGATGCCGGCGAGCTCCGGTACCGCTTGCAGACGGCTCGGCTGAGTAACGGAAAAGCGAAGGGCTGCGAGCCGGGCGCCGCGAGTCATATCCGGTGGCTTGACCCCGAAACGCTGCAAGAAAGCGGCGGGAGTTACCACTTCGATCATTCCGCGCGGAGTGGCAATAGCAAAACCACCATGACGCGCGGCGGCGGGGGCGCCAGCAAAGACCTCGAAAAATTGCTGGTGCTGCTCGGGCTGATTGGCCACCACGACGACGCCCACAACGCCCGCGACGCTGTTGGAGTGTTCCTGAAAGGCCGGGTTCCAAAAATTCTCCGGATAGTGCTGTTGGCAAGACGCGAAATGCATATCGCGGGCTGCCTTGTCCTCGGCGAAGGCAAGCGAGAACCCGACCTTGACCGACGAGCCGTCTGGTCGCCTGGCATCACGTTCGAAACGCAGGTCTTCCGAGGCAGCAAGACCGGCCGCGGAAAATGTCACCGCGTCGGCGCGCGCATCTTTCGATTCGAGTATGAGCAGCGAGAAGCCCTCGCCGCGGGCAACGAAATCCCGATTGTACGCCGCAAACATCGTTGAGAAGCCATCGGTGCCGACCTTCTCAGGTTCGGCCAGCGTCAACAGCTCGACGAAAAATCCGGGCAACTGTACGATATGGTTGTGTGTCCCCCACGGGTGGCGATTGCGCGCGCCCACCGTGAAGCCGAGCCGGCGATAAAGATCGGCGGCGGCATCAAGATCGCGCACAGCATGGACAATATGATCGAGACCGCGGGCCATTTCCGGAGACTACACGAGCCGGCTCCGCTCCACCGCCGCGCCGATGAACGATGAGAACAGCGGGTGCGGCTCGAACGGCCGCGACTTCAGCTCGGGATGGAATTGAACGCCGATGAACCAGGGATGGTCGTCGTATTCGACGATCTCGGGCAGGATGCCATCCGGTGACATGCCGGAGAATCGCATGCCGCGCTGCTCGAGGCGGCCCTTGTAAGCAGTGTTGACCTCATAACGGTGGCGGTGGCGCTCCGAGATTTCGGTCGCGCTATAGATTTGTGACACCCGGCTGCCACGCGCGAGCACCGCATCGTAGGCGCCAAGGCGCATCGTGCCACCCAGATTTCCGCTGGCGCTGCGCTTCTGCAGCTCGTTGCCTTTCAACCATTCGGTCATGAGGCCGACCACCGGCTCGGACGTCGAACCAAATTCCGTGGAATTGGCGCTCTCGATGCCGCACAGATTGCGTGCGGCTTCCAGCACGGCCATCTGCATGCCGAAACAGATGCCGAAATACGGCACGTGACGCTCGCGTGCGAACTGTGCCGCCTTGATCTTGCCTTCCGCGCCACGTTGACCGAATCCGCCCGGCACCAGGATTCCGTTGACGTGCTCGAGAAACGGTGTCGGATCCTCGTTCTCAAAGACCTCTGACTCGATCCAATCGAGATTGACTTTCACTTTGTTGGCGATGCCGCCATGCGAAAGCGCCTCGATCAGCGACTTATAGGCGTCCTTCATGCCGGTGTACTTGCCAACGATGGCGATGGTGACGTCGCCTTCGGGATTGCGCACACGCTCGTTGATCAATCGCCAGCGCTCGAGATCCGGCGTTTGGCGTGGCTCGATGCCGAATGCGGCCAGCACTTCCGCATCGAGCCCTTCGGCCGAATAGGCTTCCGGGACCGCATAGATGTTGTCGACGTCGCGCGCTTCGATCACCGCGCTTTCCCGCACGTTGCAAAACAGGGCGAGCTTGCGCCGTTCGCTTTCCGGAATCGGGCGGTCCGTTCTGCAAAGCAGAATGTCCGGCTGAATACCGATCGAACGAAGCTCCTTGACCGAATGCTGGGTGGGTTTGGTCTTGAGTTCGCCCGCGCTCGGGATGAATGGCATCAAGGTAAGATGGATATACAAGGCGTGCCGCCGGGGCAGATCGTTACCTAATTGCCGGATCGCCTCGAAGAACGGCAAACCTTCGATATCGCCGACCGTACCGCCGATCTCGCACAGCACGAAATCGAAACCCTCATTGCCGTCCCTGATGAAGTCCTTGATGGCGTTGGTGACATGCGGGATCACCTGAATCGTTGCGCCGAGGTAATCGCCCCGGCGTTCGCGCGCGAGGATGTCCTGATAGATACGTCCCGTCGTGATGTTGTCGTGGCGCGTGGCAGGGCGCCCAGTGAAGCGTTCATAATGCCCGAGATCGAGGTCGGTTTCCGCGCCATCGTCGGTAACGAAGACCTCGCCGTGCTGGTAAGGCGACATCGTTCCGGGGTCGACGTTGAGATAGGGATCGAGCTTGCGCAGACGCACCTTGTAACCACGCGCCTGCAGGAGCGCGCCGAGCGCCGCGGAAGCAAGACCCTTACCGAGAGAGGAGACCACGCCGCCGGTGATGAAGATATACCGCGCCATGGGATTTAACCTTTAGCCCCCGCGAATCGATTCGACGAGGGCGAAAAACACAGAGCCGGTCTGCGCCTGTGCGTAGCTCGATAAGCTCTCGGTTTTCCAAATGCTTGCCGCGTGATTTTCATGTTCGCCTTCGGTCTGAAACTCTACCTTCCAACCTCCACAACGCTGAAGGGCCGGAATTTCCGGCCCTTCGCTCGTGATTTCATTTCGACTGCGGCACCTGCGGCCCCGCGGGGGCTGCTGGAGGCGCCGGCGCGGCCGGCGGCTGCCCGCCTTGCAACTGATTAAGCAAGCCGCCCCCGCCGCCAAGCGGCGTCGGCGCGCCCGGCGCCGTCGGGGCACTTTGGCCGCCCTGCAAAATCGATGTCGGCTTGCGGTTGATGCCGGCTAGGATCGACAGGACGAGGCTGGTCACAAAGAACAGTCCCGCCAGGATTGCGGTCGCCCGAGTGAGAACATTGGCGGTGCCGCGGCTGGTCATGAAGCCGCCACTCGAACCAATGCCGAGCCCGCCACCTTCGGAGCGCTGCAGGAGAACAACCCCGATCAAGGCGAGAACCAGCATCAAGTGAATGACGATGATGACGTGCTGCATCAGTCCAAAGTCCGTTCAAACCAGACCACTCCAGGCTCCCCGCCCAGGCGGCGCTTTATGTCCATATAGGAATTCGCCGCGGTCTCTACACGATCGCTTGGCGCTTTTCCACCCTTGCCGCCGCTATCGGTAAATCTCGGCAATACCTAGGAAATCATCGGCTTTAAGGCTCGCTCCGCCGACCAGGGCCCCGTCCACGTCGGTGACCGTCAAAAGCTCCTTGGCATTGGCCGGTTTGACGGATCCGCCATAAAGGATGCGGATCCGGGGCCCAGCTGCGTCAAAACGCTCCATCAACCGCTTTCGGATGAAACCGTGGACTTCCGCAACGTCAGCCGGCGTGGGTGTGCGTCCGGTTCCGATCGCCCACACCGGTTCGTAGGCAATCGCCAGGTATGCGGACGTGCAACCATCGGGGAGCGAGCCATCGAGTTGCCGGCCCACCACATCGAGCGTTTTGCCCGCGTCGCGCTCGGTGCGCTGCTCGCCGACGCAGACGATGGCAGCCAGGCCGGCTCGCCAGGCCGCCTGGGCTTTCGCCCGGACCAGCGCATCGGTCTCATGATGTTCGGTGCGCCGCTCAGAGTGACCTAGGATGACCGCACGAGCGCCGGCATCAGCCAGCATCTCCGCCGAAACGTCGCCGGTATGGGCGCCGGACGCTTCGGCATGGCAATCCTGCCCCCCAATGATCACCGTCGAGCCGCGTGCGGCCGCGGCAAAGGCTGTAATCAAAGTTGCCGGCGGACAGACCATCAGCTCGACCTTACCGGCGAGCGCCTTTGCCCCGGCTATGATCTTGGTGAGTTCGCCCGCCGAGGCGGCAAGCCCATTCATTTTCCAATTGCCCACAACGAGCGGAGTAACCTTGGTCGCCGCCATCGAAAAATCCCCTCCCGCGAGCGGTTACCAGTTCCGCTTTGGCAATGCCATAGGGCCGGCAACGAGCCAATCCTTGTTCAGTTGCAAGGAGTTGCCCTGCTCACTATGGTGCCCCCGCCGCGCTTGGGCTAGACAGGCGCGGTCATCCACTCAGCCAACGTAGCAACGAAAAACACGCGCATGCTTCGCGGTCTTCACAAAGCCTCCTCGACCTGGCTCGGCAAAGCCCTCATGGCCGTCGTCATGGGCTTCCTCGTTATCAGCTTTGCGATCTGGGGCATTGGCGACATTTTTCGTGGCTTTGGCTTGAATGCGGTGGCCACCATTGGCGGCACCGAGATCTCGATTGAGCAATTTCGCCAATACTACAACGAGCGCCTCCAGCAATTGGGCCGTCAGCTTGGACGGCCTATTACGCCCGAAGAAGCGCGCACGCGCGGCATCGACCGGCAGCTGCTTGGACAGTTGGTTGCCGAGACCACACTCGATGAGCAGGCGAAACAGCTGCGGCTCGGCTTATCGGACGCTGACATCGCCAAGCGTATTACAACTGATCCGTCATTCCGTGGTGCCAATGGTCAGTTCGATCGGGCCCGCTTCGAGCAGCTGATCCGCCAGGCCGGTTTCACCGAGAGCCGTTTCATCGACGACCAGCGGCGAGTCATGCTGCGGAGGCAAATCGGGCAGAGCGTTACCGGCGACATCAAGGCACCATCGACTGCGATGGCCGTCCTCAACCAGTTCCGGAATGAAAAGCGTCAGATCGAGTATGTGACGCTGGGTGTGGCTCAGGCCGGAGAAATTCCTGCGCCGACGCCGGAGGAACTGGCTAAATATTTTGAGGAGCGCAAAGCTCTTTTCCGCGCACCTGAATTCCGGAAGATCACCGTGCTGGCGCTTACGCCGGGCGATCTGGCCAAGCCTGATGCCGTCAGCGATGCCGATGCCAAGGCCTACTACGAGCAGCGCAAGGATAATTACGGCAAGCCAGAGAAGCGCGAGTTGCGCCAGATGGCCTTCCCGAACGAGGAAGACGCTGCTGCCGCACGCGATCGTATCAGCAAGGGCGCGACTTTCGACGACGTTGCCAAGGATCGCGGCATGACCGCCTCCGACACAGAGCTTGGCACGGTCACCAAGGCCGACATCATCGATCCCGCGGTTGCCGATGCTGCTTTCGCGCTCAAATCCGGGGAAACAAGCGCACCGGTCAAAGGCCGATTTGGCATAGCCCTGTTGCAAGTCGGCAAGATCGAACCAGGCGAAGAGAAAACGTACGAGCAGGTCGTCGCACAGATCAAAAACGATATTGCCGCGAGTCGAGTCAGAAGCGAAATAGGAAGCTTGCGCGACAAGATCGAGGACGAGCGCGCTGGCGGTTCCACATTGGCCGAGACCGCCAAAAAGCTGGGGCTCAACGCAATCACCATCGAAGCGGTCGACCGATCCGGACGCGGTCCGGACGGCAAGCCGGTCGCGGGCTTGCCGCAAACGCCGAATGTCGTCAGCGCCGCCTTCGCAAGTGACGTGGGGGTCGATACCGAGGCGCTGCAGATGCCAAATGGCGGTTATCTCTATTTCGACGTAACTGGCGTGACACCGTCGCGCGAGCGTTCACTCGACGAGATCAAAGACCAGGTGTCGGAGCGCTGGCGTGATGACGAGATCGCAAAGCGCCTGCAGGCAAAGGCCGACGACCTCGTCGGGAAACTCAAGGCTGGCACTCCGTTTGCCCAGCTTGCAAGCGAAGCTGGTCTCAAACTCGCGACGGCTGCCGATCTGCAGCGCGGGAAATCGGGCGGGTTTTTGCCGGCGAAAGTGGTCGATGCTGTGTTCCGCACGCCGAAAGGGGTGCCCGCCAGCGCCGAGGGCGACAAGAGCACCGAGCGCTTCATATTTCGCGTGACCGAGATCATTGATCCCACGCTTGATGCGAGCTCACCGGAAGGCAAGTCCATCTCTGACACGCTGCAAAATTCCTACGGCGAAGACGTCGTTACCGAATACATCGGGCGCCTCGAAAATGATTTCGGCGTCACTGTCAATCAGCCGGCGTTCAATCAGGTTATCGGCGGCGGCGGCCAGCAATAGTCAGCCCAATGCAGATCGAGCCGTCGGAGAGCGCCTTTGCCGAACGCTATGGGCGGAGCGAGCCGCAGGTGGTGTGGACAACGTTGGTGGCCGACCTTGAGACGCCGGTCTCCGCCTTCTTGAAACTTGGTGCCAAGTCCATGAGCTTTCTGCTCGAGTCTGTGGAAGGTGGCGCCGTGCGCGGCCGTTATTCGATTATCGGGCTCGATCCGGATCTGATCTGGCGCACGAATGACGACAAAGCCGAAATCAATCGTTCAGCGCGAGCCAATCGCGACGCCTTCAAACCCTGTCCTGAACCTCCGCTACAAGCGCTACGCGCGTTGATCGCGGAAAGCAGAATAACGCTGCCAGAGGATTTGCCCCCCATGGCGGCCGGCGTGTTCGGCTATCTCGGGTACGACATGGTGCGGCTGATGGAGGAACTGGCTCCGCCGAACCCGGACCCGATCGGAATTCCCGATGCAATCCTGGTTCGGCCAACGATCATTGTGGTCTTCGATGCGGTGAAGGACTCAATTACAGTCGTCACGCCGGTGCGGCCCGAGAAAGGTGTTGATGCCAGGACGGCACTCCTGCGCGCCACCGAACGGCTCACACGTGTGGCTGACAGCCTGGAGGGTCCGCCAGAGAGGCCGACATCTGAACCCGGCGCTGGTCCGGCCGACATCCCGGCAAAATCGAACACCACGCCCGAAGAATTCAAGACCATGGTCCGCAAGGCGAAGGAATACATCGTCGCTGGAGACGCCTTCCAGATCGTGCTGGCACAGCGCTTCGAGGCACCCTTCACTTTGCCGCCATTCTCGCTCTACCGCGCGCTGCGGAGAACCAATCCATCACCCTATCTTTATTTTCTGGATTTTGGCGGCTTTGCAGTGGCGGGATCGAGTCCAGAAATCCTCGTGAAAGTTTCCGAAGACGTCGTGACGATCCGCCCGATCGCCGGCACGCGTCATCGTGGCGCAACACCGTCTGAAGACAAGGCGCTTGCAGAAGAACTGCTCGCGGACCCAAAAGAACGCGCCGAACATCTAATGTTGCTGGACCTTGGCCGCAACGACGTCGGCCGCGTCGCTACTGTCGGTACCGTTGCGGTCACGGACCAATTTTTCATCGAGCGATACAGCCACGTGATGCACATCGTATCCAACGTCGAAGGCAAGCTCGCAGAAAACCGCGATGCGCTCGATGCGCTGGTGGCCGGCTTTCCTGCCGGAACGGTCTCGGGTGCGCCGAAAGTGCGTGCGATGCAAATCATCGATGAACTGGAGAAGGAAAAACGCGGGCTCTACGCCGGCTGCGTCGGTTATTTCTCCGCTGCTGGCGAAATGGACACCTGCATCGTGCTGCGCACTGCGCTGATCAAGGACGGTACAATGTACGTCCAGGCTGGTGCCGGCATCGTTGCAGACAGCAACCCCGACTTCGAGCAGCAGGAATGCATCAACAAGGCGAAGGCCCTGTTTCGCGCCGCTGAAGAAGCGCGCCGCTTCGCCAGCGCGAGCAAGCGCGGTCAGTAACCACCGTCGCAGCGGACTGCTTGACCCCCCTCAGGGGGCACCGTAAACCCTTGGCAAAGCGGTGGAACATGATCGTCCTGATCGACAACTATGACAGCTTCACCTTCAACCTCTTCCACTATCTGGGAGGGCTCGGGGCCGATGTTGTCGTACATCGCAATGACAAAATTTCGGTTGCTGACGTGATGGCGACGGAGCCCGATGCAATTGTGCTCTCACCCGGCCCCTGCACGCCAAACGAGGCCGGCATCTGCCTCGATCTCATCGCGAAAGCTTCAGCGACAATTCCAATCCTGGGTGTGTGCCTTGGCCACCAGGCCATCGGCCAGGCTTTTGGCGGCAAGGTGGCGCGCGCAACCCCGCTGCACGGCAAGGTATCCGAGATCAGACACAAGGGCACCGGGGTATTTCGCGGCATTAACGGACCGCTGAAGGCGACGCGATATCATTCGCTCGTCGTCGAGCGAACAAGCATGCCGCGCGAGCTTTCTGTCAACGCGGAGACCAGCGACGGCCTGGTGATGGGGCTGATCCACGCGAGCCTGCCTGTGCATGGTGTGCAATTCCATCCGGAGAGCATCGCCTCGGAGCATGGTCATTTGATGCTGAAAAATTTCCTCGATATCACCGCGACCTGGAATGAAAAACAGGGTCGGCGTGTGGTGCCTGCGCGCAAGGCAGCTGTGCTGCGCGCGGCAACCTGAGACCTGCGATGGCCGACGATCTCAAAGCGCTCATCGCCAAGGTTGCGACCGGTGCGAGTCTTAGCCGCGAGGAAGCTGCCGGCGCATTCGACCGCATGATGTCGGGTGAAGCAACGCCGTCGCAGATGGGTGGGCTGTTGATGGCAATGCGGGTGCGCGGGGAAACCGTGGAGGAAATTACCGGCGCTGTTACCACCATGCGCGCCAAAATGCTGGGCGTGAAGGCGCCGCCCAGCGCCGTGGATGTCGTCGGCACCGGCGGCGATGCGTCCGGCTCCTTCAATATTTCGACGTGCGCAGCTTTTATTGTGGCGGGCGCCGGTGTGCCGGTCGCCAAACACGGAAACCGCGCGTTGTCATCCAAGTCAGGAGCGGCCGACGTGCTGCAGGCGCTTGGCGTCAAGATCGAGCTCGACGCAAATCAGGTCGGCATGTGCATCCGCGACGCCGGTATCGGCTTCATGTTCGCACCGGCGCACCACCCTGCGATGAAAAATGTCGGCCCTACCCGTGTAGAGCTCGGCACCCGTACCATCTTCAATCTGCTTGGACCGCTCTCCAATCCGGCAGGCGTCAAGCGCCAGATGATAGGCACGTTCTCAAAGCACTGGGTCGAACCAATGGCTCAGGTGCTGAAAAATCTGGGCTCCGAAAGCATCTGGGTTGTGCACGGCTCCGACGGGCTTGATGAGATCACGACATCCGGCCCAACGAGCGTCGCGGCACTCGAAAATGGCAAGATACGCACTTTCGAGGTGACGCCCGAAGATGCCGGTTTGTTACGTGCCAAACCGGAGGTATTGCGTGGCGGCGACGCAGAGTACAACGCCAACGCACTCCTCGAAGTCCTCAAGGGCAAGCCAAGCGCTTTCCGCGATGTGTCCATTCTGAATGCTGCGGCCGCGCTCATCGTGGCGGGCAAGGCAAAGGACCTCAAACAAGGCGCAACTCTTGCGGCCAAATCGATCGAAACCGGCGAAGCAGAAGGCCGTCTCGACCGCTTGATTGCAGTGTCAAACGCCGTGGAGGCGTAGCCTGAATGTCAGACATCCTCGCCAAAATCGAAGCCTACAAGCGTGAAGAGATCGCCGCTGCACAGCGTGCGCGTCCGCTTGCGGCGCTGGAGAAGGATGCGAAGGCAGCCTCCCCGCCGCGAGGCTTCGTGCGTGAAATTGAACGCCGGATTGCCGGCGGCGACTACGCGCTTATTGCCGAGATCAAGAAGGCGAGCCCGTCGAAAGGACTGATCCGCGCCGATTTCGACCCGCTGACACTCGCCAAAGCGTACGAAGCCGGTGGCGCGGCCTGCATTTCGGTCCTGACGGACGCCCCTTCGTTCCAGGGCAGGCCCGAGTTCCTGGGCATGGCCCGAAACGCCACCACGCTTCCGGCCTTGCGAAAGGATTTTATCTACGAACCCTATCAAGTTATTGAATCGCGGGCGCTTGGCGCCGACTGCATCCTGATCATCATGGCGGCTGTCGATGACAGCGCGGCCACCGAGATCGAAGATACGGCTTTCGCCTACGGAATGGACGTGCTGGTTGAAGTTCATGATGAGGTTGAGCTTTCCCGCGCCCTGAGGCTGAAATCGCGTCTGATCGGCATCAACAACCGCGACCTGCGGACGTTCAAGACTTCGCTGGCCGTGAGTGAGCAGCTGGCACCGAAAATTCCGCCCGAATGCGTCGTCGTCGCCGAGAGCGGGCTCAACGCGCCGGCCGATCTCGCGCGACTCAAGCAGATAGGTATTTCAACCTTCCTGATAGGCGAAAGCCTGATGCGGCAATCCGACGTCGCCGCCGCGACCCGCGCCCTGCTCGCGCGTCAACCGCGTCGCGCCGCCGCGGAGTGATGGCAATGGCACTGCGGAAGAAACCAATTTCGCGGCGCGCCAAGACAAGCAGCGGGCGCCCGCCAGTGACGAAACAACGCACGAAAGCAAGGGCGACTTCTGCGCCGCTGAGTTCCGAGCCGAAGCCGGCTGCGGCACCACTAGCCCTCACCCACATCGATCAGCGCGGCGAAGCTCGCATGGTTGACGTCACCGACAAAGGCGCCACGGAAAGGATCGCCGTCGCGGAAGGCCGAGTGATCATGCGCAAGGAAACGCTCGACATGGTGCTCCAGGGCAATGCCCTGAAAGGCGACGTCCTGGGTGCCGCCCGGCTTGCCGGCATCATGGCGGCCAAACGCACGCACGGACTCATTCCGCTCTGTCATCCGCTCCCGCTCTCCAAAATCGAAATCGAAATCAATCCGGAACATACATTGCCCGGCTTTCTGGTTCAGGCGACCGTGAAGGTCACCGCCAGAACCGGGGTCGAGATGGAAGCTTTGACAGCGGTCTCGATCGGCTGTCTGACGATCTACGACATGGTCAAGGCGGTCGAGCGCGGCGTGCACATTGAAGGCATTCGTCTGCTGCATAAAAGTGGTGGCAAGTCGGGTGAGTGGCACGCGGAGTAGTCAATGGCCTTAATGCCGGTTGCCGAAGCACTGCAACGGGTGCTGGCAGACGCGAGAGCTCTTCCGGCCGAGACGGCCAAACTTAACGATGCGCTCGGCCGAGTCCTCACCGAAAATGTTAGTGCACTGCGCACCCAGCCGCCGGCCGCAGTTTCGGCCATGGACGGCTACGCCGTGCGGGCGGCTGACGTGGCAACGACGCCCGTCACACTTAAAGTTATAGGTGAAGTTGCAGCGGGGCGTCCCTTTGCCGGACAGATCGGGCCAGGCCAAGCGGCGCGCATTTTCACTGGCGGCGTCATGCCGACAGGCAGCGACACAGTGGTTATTCAGGAGCACACAACGCGGACTGGCGATTCCATTGCGATTCAAAAGCCCACGGCCAAAAACCGCAATGTACGGGCGCAGGGCATCGATTTTGCACGCGATCAGGTGCTGTTGCGCAAAGGGCGTCGACTGACAGATCGCGACTTGATGCTTGCCGCCGCTATGAACCATGCAGGTCTCCGCGTGCACAGGCGGCCCAAGGTCGCCGTCCTTGGCACCGGCGACGAGCTTGTCCCGCCCGGCAGCACGCCCGGACCGGGCGAGATTGTTTATTCCAACGGCTTTGCGCTCGGCGCCTTGGCACATGATGAGGGCGCCGAGGTCCATGACCTTGGCATTGCCCGCGACCGCGTCGAGGACATCGTGGCTTTCGTTCGCCGCGCACGTGAATCGAACGCCGATATCCTGGTCACTACGGGAGGCGCCTCTGTCGGCGAGTACGACCTTGTTCAGCGGGCGCTCGCCGCTGAGGGTCTCAACCTTTCCTTTTGGCGAGTGGCGCTGCGCCCCGGGCGCCCCATGATGCATGGCCGCCTCGGTGGCATGCAGGTCCTCGGCCTGCCCGGCAATCCGGTATCGTCCTTTGTCTGCGCCTTCCTGTTTCTCGTTCCGCTGATCAGATGCCTGGCGGGCCGGCAGGACCTGGAGCAAATGCCCGAGGCCGCGCGTCTGGGTGCCGACCTGCCCGCCAATGACGAGCGTGCAGACTATCTGCGGGCGACCCTGACACCCGGCGCGGACGGGCCGATCGCCACCCCTCTGCCCGACCAGGACAGCTCTCTGATGGCTGCTTTGGCCAAAGCGGACTGCCTGCTGATTCGGCCGCCATACGCTCCGCCGGCACCCGCCGGTTCAGACTGTGTCATCCTTAAGCTAGGCCTTTAGGCGCCTTTCGACTTTTTCACCCCAAATTAAGTGGTTGCGGAACACATATCGAACAGATAGTGTCCGTTCATGATTTGTTTCTGGCCTGATCCCCGCCGGGGACCGGCCCGACGGGGAGAAATAGATGCTGACCCGCAAGCAGTTTGAGCTCTTACGGTTCATCCACGAGCGGCTGACCGAGGCCGGAGTCCCGCCTTCCTTTGACGAAATGAAGGACGCCTTGGACCTGCGCTCAAAGTCAGGCATTCACCGGCTTATCACGGCCCTCGAAGAGCGGGGCTTCATCCGGCGCCTGCCCAACCGGGCACGGGCGATTGAGGTGATTAAACTGCCGGATTCGGTCGGTCACGGCCTTGGCTCCGCCCGGTCGCGCGGGTTTACCCCAAGCGTGATTGAAGGCGATCTCGGCCGCGTCCGGACCGCGTCCGAGGACGACAGTGGCCGGCCGGTTTCCGTACCCGTTATGGGCCGTATTGCCGCCGGTACGCCGATCGAGGCGATCCAGACCCGCAGCCATGTCATCAACATGCCGCCTGACCTGCTTTCCGCCGGAGAGCATTTTGCGCTGGAAGTGCGTGGCGACAGCATGATCGAGGCCGGCATTCTCGATGGCGATATTGCGCTGATCCGTAAATCCGAAGCGGCAGATACCGGCGACATCGTGGTCGCGCTGATTGATGACGAGGAGGCGACCCTTAAGCGCTTCCGTCGCCGTGGTGCCTCGATCGCACTTGAACCGGCCAATACAGCCTACGAAGTCCGCATCCTGCCGCCCAATCGCGTGCGGATTCAGGGCAAGCTGGTGGGTCTCTTTCGGCGATATTAGTCTTCCGCTTCCAGGTCTTGCGGACGCGGCGTGGTGTCGCCTGACGGCGGCATCGGCGACTGTGTACGCCCCGCTGCACTGCCGGCGCCATGCCCCCACGGCCGATCGTACCGCGGCGGTAGCGTGACGGTTTGCTCAAATTGACCGGCTTCCCAGCGTAGCGTCACCGCACCGCCGGCGCGCCAAACATTCCGGTCGACCAAGGTGGCCGCGCAGTTCGGCGATGCTGCCTCCCGCAAGCTGACGACCACCGCGGCGCGCGCGCAATCCTCGGCAAAAGCCTCAGGGCCGAGCACCATTGATATGAGCCGGCCATCGCCGAGCCTGCCGATGCAGCCGACAGCATCGCAATTCACGCCGTCGCCCAGAGTCGGATCCTTTGGCTGGCGCGCATCGGCGTCGGCAGCCAGCCACTCCTTGATCGCAAAACTATCGCGACCACTGTGCAGCACCGATAGCCGCCCGTTTGGACCACGAAACGCGGCTGCCTGCCCGTCACCAGCAATCAGCACATCGGGACGCGGCATCAATACCGCCCACAAGCCTGCGGCGAACGCCAGGATGGTACCGCCCCATCGGAGGGGCGTCCGCAGCAGGCAGATGAGCAACAGGCCCGCGGTTCCGACCAAAAGCGGGCCGACACCGAAAGCTTGCATGCGTCCGACGGCGCCGGGCAGATTGCTAACCCAAAGCGACACCCCGATCATCCAATCAATTCCGTCGCCCATCAGACGCCAGAACACGGCATCGAAGCCGAACGGCATCGCCAGGAGCCCGAGGATGCCCATCGGCATGACGACGGCCGACACGACCGGCATGGCAAGCAGATTTGCCAGAACGCCGTAGGGCGCCAGGCGATGGAAGTGATAAGCGGCGTATGGCGTGGTGGCCAATCCGGCCACCAGCGAAGCCAATATCAGCCCCGCGAACTCGCGCACACCCCACAACGCCATGCGCAACCCGAGCGAGCTGTCGCGGTCAGCATTCCACGGAAGTCCGTGTTGATACACGGCAATCAGCGCCAACGTTGCAGCAAATGACATTTGAAAGCTTGGATGCACGACCGCTTGCGGCGCCAGTGTAAGGACTGCAATGGCAGCGACAGAGATCGTGCGGAACGTCAACGTTGGACGATCGAGCATCACGCCGACAAGCACGATCGCAATCATGATGTAGGAACGTTGCGCAGCGACTTCGGCGCCCGAAAGCAAAAGATAGAATGTTGCCGCTAACAGCGCGCCGAATGCCGCCCATTTCTTTATCGGATGACGATTCGCCAGCGACGGGACAAGGGCAAATCCCGCGCGAATGAAGAAAAATACGATGCCGGCGACGACCGCCATGTGATAGCCGGAAATCGACAACACATGGGCGAGACTCGAAATGTACATTGCGTCGTTGACCGGCGTTGATATCGCATCGCGTTTTCCCGTGATGAGCGCAGAGGCAATCGAGCCGTGGTCCCCTGCAATGACTGCGCGCATCCGCTTGTCGATGGCTTCGCGCAGATCATCAACGACGGTCGCATAGCGCAACCAGAATCCGCCCGCGACCGGCGGCGCCTTCGCTTTGACAGCACCGAGCACGTAGCCGGAAGCACCGATGCGTTGGAAATACATGTCGCGCGCAAAATCGTAACCGCCGGGGCGCAATGGCTGCAGCGGCGGAGACAGATGCGCCTTGAATTCGACGTAACTGCCGACTGCCGGTGCACTCCCCTTTCGTACCGCGACGCGTACGCGATCCGGCACCGCTGCGGCAGCTGGCGCATCGAAACGCTGAACGCGCACCACGATGCGATCGCTCTTCTCACGCTCCTCGCGGATCTCCACAAAGCCGGCGAGTGAGACGCTCGCCATGGAATTTTGCAAAATCGGATGTTTGATGCGCATGGTCTGCAGAGTGGCCATCGCAAGCCCCAACGCAAACGCAGCGAATCCGAGCGCGAGCGGAAAGCCAAACGGACGTCTGCGTGCCAGAATTGCGACCGCAATACCCGCAAGAGCCAAAATCGACGTCGCCCACCAGGCCGGTTCGCGATCGGCGGTGAAGTAGCCGACGATGCCGAGCCCGAAAGCAACGGGCAGCCAGGGTATCAGGCGGCCGGGCGCAACCTCGGCTGCGGCCCATTGTGCAACCAGCCCACGAAGCCACCCGGCCGCGTCGGCAATGCCGTCGGGCAGTAACAGGCCCGCCGGACGGCCGCCAACATCCGGCGCCCAGGCTCTGGCACCAACGCGTTGCTTGCCGCCATTGGTATTCGGTCGCGCCATTGCGTCGGGCGCCTCCCCGACGCTACCCGCTACAACCTGCCCTTATCATAACTCATCCACAGGTTGTGGCCACTGGTTTCGCTCAGCCTGTGGTTTTCTCCTTGGTTTGGTCCTTGGCCTGGTCCTTGGCCTGGTCCTTGGCCTGGTCCTTGGCCCATGTGTCACGCAGGCCAATGGTGCGGCTGAATACCGGCTTTCCTGACTGTGTATCCCGGTCGAGGCAGAAATAACCCTGGCGCTCGAACTGCACAGGTTCGCCGAGCTTCGCGTCGCCAAGTGCCGGCTCGAGTCGAGCACCGCTCAGGACTTCGAGCGAGTTCGGATTGAGGTCCGCCGTGAAGTTTTCGCCGCCAGCCGGATCGGGCCTGGTGAACAGCGCATTATAGAGCCGCACCTCCGATGGAATGGAATGCTCGGCCGACACCCAATGGATGGTCGCTTTCACCTTGCGGCCATCCGGCGCGTTGCCGCCCTTCGTCGCCGGATCGTACGTGCAGCGTAACTCTGTCACCTCGCCACTCGCATTCCTGATGACCTCGCGGCACGTAATGAAATATGCGTAGCGCAGACGGACTTCAGTCCCGGGCGAAAGCCGGAAAAATTTCTTCGGCGGATTCTCCATGAAGTCTTCTTGTTCGATATAGATCTCACGCCCAAATTTGATCTTCCGCACCCCGGCCGAACCGGCATCAGGATGATTGACGGCCTCAAGTTCCTCGACCACCCCTTCCGGATAGTTCTCGATCAAGACCTTGAGCGGACGAAGCACCGCCATGCGCCGCAATGCATTTTTGTTGAGCACTTCGCGAACGGAGAAGTCGAACATGCCGACATCGACAACGCTGTTGGCTTTGGCAACACCGATGCGCTTGACGAAATCGCGTATCGCTTCGGGCGGCACCCCGCGTCTGCGAAGCCCGGCGAGCGTCGGCATACGCGGATCGTCCCACCCACTCACATGCCCGTCGCGCACCAGTTCAGTCAGCACGCGCTTGGAAAGTACCGTATATGTGAGATTGAGACGCGCGAATTCGTATTGGTGAGGGCGTGCTGGGACCTTCAGGTTCGCAATAAACCAGTCGTAGAGCGGCCTGTGATCTTCGAACTCCAGCGTACAAATCGAATGGGTGACGTGTTCGAGCGCGTCCGACTGACCGTGAGCAAAGTCATAGCTCGGGTAAATCTTCCACTCCGTGCCCGTACGCGGATGGCTGGCATGCAGGATCCGATAAAGCACCGGATCGCGCATATTGATATTGCCTGATGCCATATCGATCTTGGCGCGCAAAACGCGGGCGCCGTTGGGGTATTCACCGGCCCGCATCCGCCGGAACAGGTCAAGGTTTTCATCGACCTCGCGCTCTCGAAACGGACTATTCTTGCCAGGCTCTGTCAGGGTGCCGCGATTGACGCGCATGTCATGTGGACTCTGGTCGTCGACATAGGCCTTGCCCGCCCGGATCAGGTCCTCCGCCCACGCATACAGCTGTTCGAAATAGTCGGACGCGTGATACAGATGCTTGCCCCAATCGAAGCCCAGCCAGCGCACGTCAGCTTTAATGGCATCAATGTATTCCTGCTCTTCCTTGACGGGATTCGTGTCGTCGAAACGCAAATGACAGCGTCCCCCAAACTCCTCGGCAATGCCGAAATTCAGGCAGATCGATTTGGCGTGGCCAATATGCAGGTAGCCATTAGGTTCGGGTGGGAAGCGCGTAACAGCACCCTTTACACGACCCGAATCGAGATCGGCCTTCACGATGTCACGAATGAAGTCGCGCCCGGCTTCACTCAGACCCGCTTCGCCTCTTGCCTTATCGTCGCTCGCCATGCTTCCTCGATTTCGAAACGACCGTACCTGCGGCCTATGCCATGACGGAACGCCCGGCTCAATGTCAATCGCGGTGACACAATTGACAGGAACTGTGATACACGGCCCGCGATGACCGAGCCCGTCGTCACCCGCTTTGCGCCCTCGCCCACCGGCTTTCTCCACATCGGTGGAGGTCGAACAGCCTTGTTCAACTGGTTGTTCGCCCGAAGGCACTCCGGCAAGATGCTGCTTCGGATCGAAGACACCGACCGCGAGCGCTCAACGGCTGCGGCGATCAATGCCATTATCGATGGACTGACCTGGCTCGGCCTCACCTGGGACGGCGAGATTGTCTTCCAGTTTTCGCGCGCGGCCCGCCACCGTCAGGTGGCCGAGCAATTGCTCACCTCCGGGCATGCTTACCGGTGCTATTGCAGCCCTGACGAACTGACCGCGATGCGCGAGCAGGCCCGGGCGGAAGGCCGCACGCGCCTTTATGAGGGCCGCTGCCGCGACCGTGACCCAAAGGACGCGCCGGCGGGCGTCAGTCCGGTAATCCGGCTCAAGGCGCCGCTCACCGGGGAAACAGTCGTCGAGGATCAGGTCCAGGGACGCGTCGTTTGGCAGAACGAGAACCTCGATGATTTCGTCCTGCTGCGTTCTGACGGTACCCCCACATACATGCTCGCTGTGGTGGTGGACGACCACGACATGGGCGTCACCCATATCATCCGTGGTGACGACCATCTCAACAATGGTGCCCGCCAAACCCAGATTTATCAGGCGCTCGGCTGGAAGGTGCCGATCATGGCACATATCCCGCTCATCCATGGGCCGGATGGTTCCAAGCTGTCGAAACGGCACGGTGCGCTCGGCATCGATGCCTACCGCGCGATGGGCTATCTGCCGGCCGCCATGAGAAACTACCTGGTGCGGCTCGGCTGGGCCCACGGCGACCAGGAGATCTTCACCACCGAAGAAATGATCGCCGCCTTTGACCTTCCACAGATCGGCCGTTCGCCAGCACGCTTCGATTTCACAAAACTCGAGAGCCTCAACGGCCATTACATCCGCTCAAGCGATGACGCCGATCTCATTGCCGCCCTTGAGCAGCTCTTGCCCCATATCGCGGGCGGCCAGGAGCTTGCGAGCAAAATGACGCCGGCTCTGCGCGCCAAGCTGCTCGCGGCAATGCCGGGGTTGAAAGAGCGTGCCAAGACTTTAGTCGAATTGTTCGATGCGTCCCGCTTCCTGTGGACAAGCCGGCCGCTCGATATCAATGAGCAAGCGAAGGCTCTGCTGACCGCCGAGGCCAAGACGCTGATTGCCGCACTGCTGCCGGAACTGGAGGCGGTTCCCGATTGGAATGCGACGTCCGCCGAGGCCGTCGTACGGCCCTATGCCGAGCGCGCAGGCCTCAAACTCGGCGCCGTGGCGCAGCCGTTGCGGGCCGCCCTGACCGGGCGCACGACCTCGCCGCCGATCTTTGATGTCCTTGCGGTTCTGGGCCGGGACGAAAGCCTTGCGCGCCTGCGGGACCAGGCCGCCCGGTAAAATTTCATATTAGGCAATCACCCCGCGCATTGCCTATATGCAAGGCGAACTTGGCCTTGCGCTATCTTGCAGCGCACATATGAATGGGATACGCACAAAGCGGCCAGAACCCCTAACCCATTACGTCTCGACGCGCACCGCTCGCGGCCAACTTGAGGGCTCGACTATGGACGCCAAGACCAGCGCCAAGGATAAGACCGGCACACTGACGGTCGGGAACAACAATTGGGACATGCCGATCTACCCCGGAACGATCGGTCCCGACGTCGTCGACATCTCGAAGCTCTATGGCCAGAGCGGGATGTTTACCTACGACCCCGGCTTCACATCCACCGCCAGCTGCGAGTCCAAAATAACCTACATCGATGGCGATGAGGGCATTCTGCTCTATCGCGGCTACCCCATCGAGCAGCTCGCTGAGCACGGCGACTTTTTGGAGACCTGCTATCTGCTGCTCTACGGCGAGTTGCCAACCCCGGCACAGAAGGCTGACTTTGACTATCGCGTGAGCCGGCACACGATGGTTCACGAGCAGATGAGCCGCTTCTTTCAAGGTTTTCGCCGCGACGCACACCCGATGGCAGTGATGACCGGATGTGTCGGCGCGCTATCCGCCTTCTATCACGACTCTACCGACATCTCCGATCCGCATCAGCGAATGATCGCTTCGATCCGCATGATTGCGAAGGTTCCGACGCTCGCTGCGATGGCCTACAAGTATTCGATCGGCCAGCCGTTCGTTTATCCGAAAAACGATCTCGACTACGCCTCCAACTTCCTTCGCATGTGCTACGCGGTGCCGACCGAGGAGTACAGGCCAAACCCGGTCCTGGCGCGCGCCATGGACCGCATTTTTATTCTGCACGCCGATCACGAACAAAACGCATCGACCTCGACAGTCCGGCTTGCCGGCTCCTCCGGCGCCAATCCGTTTGCCTGCATTGCCGCCGGGTGCGCGTGTCTCTGGGGTCCTGCGCATGGCGGCGCCAATGAAGCCGCTCTCAACATGTTGCGCGAAATTGGATCTGTCGACCGCATTCCGGAGTTCGTCAGACGCGCCAAGGACAAGAACGATTCCTACCGCCTGATGGGATTTGGGCACCGCGTTTACAAGCACTATGATCCGCGCGCCAAGATCATGCAGAAGACCTGTCATGAGGTTCTCACCGAACTCGGAATCAAGGACGATCCGCTGCTCGACGTCGCCATGGAGCTCGAAAAGATCGCCCTGCACGACGAATATTTCATCGAAAAGAAGCTCTATCCCAACATCGACTTCTATTCGGGCATCACACTCAAAGCGATGGGCTTCCCGACCACGATGTTCACCGTATTGTTCGCGGTGGCGCGCACCGTCGGCTGGATCGCGCAGTGGAAAGAAATGATCGAGGATCCGCACCAGAAGATCGGCAGGCCGCGGCAGCTCTATACCGGGGCGACTCGTCGGGACTACGCGCCGATCTCGCGGCGGAAATAAGCCACCCTACCGGCTTTTACCGTTGCCCTTGCCATTGAGCTTCGGGGCGCTCGCGCCGTCGTAAGCCCATTGCACGTAACTTCCAGCCCAGGTGAAGCCGCCTCCGAAGGCGGCGAGCACGAGGCGGTCGCCGCGTTTCAATTTCGGCTCGTAGTCCCACAGGCAAAGCGGAATGGTAGCGTTGGTCGTATTGCCGAATTTGTGGATGGTCACCATCACCTTGTCCATGGGAAGACCCATGCGCTCGGCTGTCGACTCGATGATGCGCTTGTTGGCCTGATGCGGCACCAGCCAGTCGATCATGTCACCGCGCAAATTGTTGCGTGACATGATCTCGCCTGCAACCTCCGCCATCTTGGCTATCGCAAATTTATAGACGGCCGCACCCTCCTGGTGAACGTAGTGCAATCGCTTGGCGACCGTCTCCGTCGTCGGCGGCATGCGGCTCCCACCAGCCTTTTGATGCAAGTGGATCATTCCGGAGCCGTCTGAACGGATCAAGGAATCCATGATGCCGTAGCCGACATCGTTCGGTTCCAGAAGAACCGCGCCGGCGGCATCACCAAACAACACGCACGTCGCGCGGTCTCTATAGTCGATGACGGAAGACATCTTGTCGGCACCAACCACCACCACTTTGCGCGCTGTCCCGGTGGCGATGAATTGCGCCGCGATGGTAAGTGAGTATAGAAAACCCGAACACGCGGCCTGTACATCGAAGCTGCCGACATTGCGCACGCCGACCATGTCGCAGATCAGGTTTGCGGTAGACGGGAATTGCATATCAGGCGTGGTCGTCGCGCAGATCAGAAGGTCGACCTCTTCCGGTTTCGTGCCCGTCTTCTGCAGCAGTCCCCGCACCGCTTCCGCGGCCATATGCGAGGTCCCGAGGCCTTCACCCCTGAGAATGTGGCGCTCTTTGATGCCCGTGCGCTCCGTAATCCAGGCATCACTGGTGTCCACCATGCGCGCAAGTTCCGCATTGGTGAGCAGATCCGGCGGCAGATAGCCATGGACAGCAGTGATCGAGGCGCGCGGGGATGGGGTCAAAACTGGCTTCCGGTGTTCACCAATGACATACGCCTATCCGGCTACCCCGGGCAAGTTGCGTCTCGCGGTGGCGCCAGCACCGCTGTCTCTCGCGTTGCCTGGCGAGACGCGCAATCGATCACCAGGTCAGCAGCCCGGTCACTGGGGCTGGCTTGGCCGACCTCCATAATCGCGTCCAGCCGTGCGAACGCTTCAATCTGCTGCCGCCGTTCTTCCGTATCGGCCAGAAGCGGCAGCAAAGCGCTGGCGAGCCGATCCGGCGTGCAATCGCGCTGGAGAAACTCCGGAACAACGTTTTCGCCGAGCGCCAAATTGGTGAGGATAACCGACGGTACGTTCACGAGCAGGCGAGCCGCCAGTTCGTCGATCAAGCGCACCTTGTATGCGGCCACCATCGGTACGCCTGACAGCGCCAGTTCCAGCGTCGACGTTCCCGATTTTGTCAACGCCGCACGCGCTGTGCGGAACGCTTCGTTCTTTTCACCGATATCAACGACCAGACGTGCGGAAACCTCCCACGGCGCAATTGCAGACCGCATGATATCGGCAAGCCTGGGCACAGTCGGCACCACGACCTCTATCGGGCCGAACAACTCTGCAACACGCGCAAGTGCAGCCCCAAATACAGGCGCCATGCGTCGAATTTCGCTGGTTCGACTTCCCGGCAGTACCAACAGCAGCGGTGGATCGGCCAGGCGCAAACGCTTCTCGAGGTCTTTTGGGCGCAGGTCGCCGAGACGTTCTGTCAGGGGATGGCCGACATAACGACAGGGCGGTCCGCCAAGCTGGACCATGATCTTTGGCTCAAACGGCAGAAGCGCCAGCACGTGATCAATATAGGCGTGCATCGCGCGCGCACGCCCGGGACGCCATGCCCACACCGAGGGACATACGTAATCGATGATCGGAATTTCCGGCGCTCGCGCGCGCACGCGGCGCGCCACGCGGTGAGTAAACTCGGGACTGTCGATAATCACCAACGCCTCAGGCTTCGCCGATATGATTGCATCGGCCGTTTCACGAATACGCCTGAAAATCCTTGGCAGGCGCGCCGGAATTCCAGCGAACCCGATCATCCCGATTTCCTCCAGCGGAAAGAGGCTCGGCACGCCTGCCGCCGCCATGTCAGTGCCGCCAACGCAAGAAAAATGCGCCTGTCCTTGTGTGCGTTGCCTGATGGCCGCAATCAAGGCAGCACCCAATCGATCGCCGGATTCCTCTGCGGCCACTAGAAAAATATGCACCCTCATTGCTCCGATCCGGACGGAACGCCAAGGACGAAAACATTGGCGCGGTCGGCGGCCGTGACCAGTTGTTCCAACTCAGCCACGATCGTGCTGCCGGCAACGACTGCGATACCGGCAAGGCCCGCGCTGCCGGCTCCCTCGACTGTCCGCGGACCGATCGACGGCAAATCGAAGCGGCGATCCTGCGCCGGTTTCGGCGCTTTGACCAACACACCGGTCCCGCGTGGCGCACGCACCCGGCCGTTCGCCCGCATCTCTGCTACGCGCCCGAGCATGGCGTCGGTACCTTCTGCTGCCTCCACCGCCAACACGTGGCGGCCGGCTACCACAACGGCCTGCCCAATATCGAACCTGCCAGCGGCGTGCAGATAGTCGAGACCCAGGCTGATATCGGCGCGGTCGCGCTCTGAGGGTTGCACCCGTCCGAGCGTCCCTTCGGGCACCAGAATATCCGGTGCAACCTCGTGGGCACCGACCAGATGAAGCCCCTCATCCTCGAGCAGTTTACTCATACCCGACAGCAAATGATTGTCACCACCGCGATAGGCCGCAATGACGCGGGGCAGCACACGGAGACCCTTGAGGTCGGGCTGCACTTGCCAGAGCGAGGGCCGCACCAATGCGCCGATGAATACGACGTCGCGGCAGCCTGCAGCGCGCGCCAAGCGCAGGAACTTGCCGATCTGGCCGATATGGATCCAGTGATGTGGGAAACGCTCAACGGCCGTCCCTTCCGCTGCGCCGCGCAGCGGAAACAGCACCACAGAGCGTCCACCCGCCATTACTTTGTCCGCCACCGCCAGCGGCAGACTGCCCCCGCCGCACAGCATGGCGAGCGGGCCTTCCTCTCCGGCGGCCGGCGCAGCGTTCATGCGTCCTCGTCTGCGCTTCGCTTGATGGCCATGGTGAGCGGTCGTTTCGCGCTGCGAATAAATTCGATGATCTTGCCGACGAGCGGCGCGCCACCATATTCGGCGTCAACGTTTTCGACACGAGTGCGAAATTCACTCTCACCGAAAAACAAGGCCTGGTAAGCGGCGCGCACGCGATGAATATCCGCCTTGGAAACGCCGCGCCGCCGCATGCCGACAACGTTAAGCCCAATCAAATCAGCGAGCGGCCCATGCGCCATGCCATAAGGAATGACGTCGGCGCGAACCCCACTGAGGCCGACGATCATGGCGCCCTCCCCGATGCGGACAAACTGACGCACAGCCACGCCGCCACCAAAAACAACATTGTCCCCGATGTGCACGTGACCTCCGAGAAGAACGTTGTTCGCGAACACCACCTGATTGCCGACCTTGCAATCGTGCGCGACATGCGCGCCAACCATGAAGAAACAGCGATCGCCAACTTCGGTGACGCCGCCGCCGTCCTCGGTCCCCGCGCTCATTGTGACATTTTCGCGGATATCACAATCGGCGCCCACCACCAATTTGGTCGGGCCGCCGCGGTAACTCAGCGACTGGGGCGGCGAACCAAGCGAAGCAAATGGATGAATGACGGTCCGCGGCCCAATTGTCGCGTGGCCCGTGAGATTGACATGGGCGATCAATCGGCAGCCGTCACCGACGCTCACGTTCGCGCCGACGGTGCAATACGGGCCGATTGAAACGTCTTTTCCAATCGTGGCCCCGGCTTCGATCCGAGCCGACGCGTCGATCATAGGGGAAGTCATGCGTCGGAAAGCATGGCGCCAACTTGCGCTTCCGCGACGATCTGGCCAGCCACTTTCGCCTCGCCGCGATACCACCACATCGATTTACGCCGCGTGATCCGGTCCATGTGATATTCGATCGTGTCCCCCGGGCGAACGGGCTTGCGGAATTTCGCCTTGTCGATGGTGAGAAAGAACACCGATGTCGGCTTCGCACCGGTCGCTGCAATGCAAAGCACTCCGGCGGTCTGCGCCATTCCTTCGATCATCAGCACGCCCGGAAATACCGGATTGCCAGGAAAATGACCCTGAAATTGCGGTTCATTGATTGTCACGTTCTTGATGCCTACGCCGTGCTCGTCACCCTGAATGTCGATCACGCGATCAACCATCAGAAATGGATATCGGTGCGGCAGCAGTTTAAGCACCATTGCGATATCGGCTGCTTCGAGCCTGGTCACAATCTTGTTCATCACAACAGTCTCATTCGTCCGCCGCTTCGGTGCTGCCTTCCTTGCGCGCGAGTTTTGAAAGGGTCGCCATTTCGCGGAACCACTGCTTTATCGGTTTCGCCGGTGTCCCGCCCCAGCGCGCGCCGGCGGGTACATCGCCGTTGACATTGCTGATCGCCGCGATCTGCGCTCCTTCGCCGATCGTCACGTTGTTGTTCAGACCAACGCGCGCACCCAGCACGACAAAATCTTCCAAAGTTGAACTGCCGGAAATGCCCGTTTGTGCCACCAAAATGCAATGCCGGCCAATGCTGACATTGTGACCTACCTGAACCAGGTTGTCGATCTTGGTACCTTCGCCGATCACTGTGTCGCGGATGGCGCCTCGATCGATCGTGGTACCGGCCCCTATCTCGACGTCGTCCTGAATAATCACGCGCCCGACTTGCGGGACCTTGACGTGACCGCCTCCCCCCATGACGAATCCGAAGCCGTCCTGACCGATTTTGCACCCGGGATGAATGATGACCCGATCACCGAGCAACGTGTGGCTGAGGGTCGTCCCCGCGCCGATCGAACAGTCGCGTCCTATTCGCACATCTGCGCTGACGACCGCATTTGCTCCGATCACCGTGCCACCGCCAATTTCGGCGCGCGAACCGACAACTGCCCCAGGTTCGATGGTGACGCCATCCTCCAGCCGCGCGTTTCTGTCGACGTGTGCGCCCGCAATGTCCCCGGGCTGCGACAGTGACGACGGCCTCAGTGCCTGAGGGAACATCGCACGCGCAGCAGTGACGAAGGCGCGATAAGGCTCGTGCACCGTCAGTACGGCGACGCGCTTCGGCAGTTCCTTTGCCAGCACCGCCGTCGTGAGGCACGCACCCGCGTGAGTTGCGGCCGCCGCCGAACTGAAATTCCTGCTGTCAAAAAAAGCGAGGTCGGAAGGCGCCGCGCGATCGAGCGGAGCAATATTGACGATGCGCCGCGAATGCGGTGCCGGCAGCACCGGCGTCGCGCCGGTCAGGTCGGCAATCTCCGCAAGCGTGAGACCTCGGGACTGTCGTAAGAAAAGCGGCTCGCTCATCCTGCTGGAATCTGGTCCGTGGTGCCCGCGGCGACCAAAATCAGAACCTGGTGCCGCCACTGAAACGGAAGACCTGCGTGCGGTCACACACCTCGCCGCCGCCCACCGGCGTCGCACAGTATTTGGTGATCGGATACGCCAGGTCGAAACGGAGCGGCCCAAGAGGGGAATCCCAGAGCAAGCCGACGCCAACAGACGAACGAATCATTGAGGGGCTGTCGAGACCGACCTGCAGGGTTTCACCGGTCACGTTCCAGAACGTTGGTCCCTTGTAACTCCACAACGAGCCAGCGTCGGCAAAAACAGCGAGCTTGATACCAACGTCCTTCGGCAGGAAGTACAGTGGCGTCTGTGCTTCGACGCTCGCTCCCCAATAGAGGCTGCCGCCGAGCGCGTCATTCGTCGTTCCAGGAGTCAAATCACGCGGTCCGATACCGGCTGGCGAAAAGCCGCGCACGAGGTTCGGACCCATCTGGAAATGATCCAGCATACGCAATTGCTGGCCACCCCAGGACGAAATATTGCCGGCCTGCAATTTGAAGACGCTCACGACGTCGGAGAAGACTTCGTAATATTTCCGTGTCTCAACCGAGGTGCGGATGAAATCCACATCGCCGCCGACTCCGGCAAAATCCTGCCGGAGTTCGGCAAAGAGACCGCTGGTCGGAAGCTTGTTGTTGTCGAGCGTATTGTAAGACATCGTGTAGCCAACCAGCGACACATTGACGGGACCGGCGGCCAATTCCTTCCGGATGGCCAGCGAGGCTTCACCGTCGGCGTAGCAGTTACCGCCGTCGTTTGGCGGGTTCGGGAAACCCGACTGACGAATCAGTTCGTTGGCCGGGCTGACACCGATCCCACCATTGATGAGCGCATAGGGCGAAAACTGACAGTTATTGTACTGGATGGGCAGCGTTACCTTCTGCTGATAGAAGGAATACCGCGGCTGGAACGCGATTTCCTCGGTCAAGGCAAATCCGAGACGCAGATTGACGCCAACCGTTTGCGAATCGTACGACACGTAACTGCTGGCGAAGTTTTGCCGGGCAAACAGGTCGATGCCGCCGGCCATGCGATAGCCAAACAGGAAAGGCTCGACGAACGTCAGGTCAAATCCGCGAACGTACTGGCCATAGGACACGGATGCCTTGGCGTAATTTCCGCGGCCCATGAGGTTGCGGTCGGCAACGCTGACTTCGCCGATCAATCCATCGGCGGTCGAGTAGCCGCCGGAGATCGAGAATTCACCCGTCGGCTGTTCTTCAACGTCGACATTGATGACAACACGATCGGGCGCGGAGCCCGGCTCATTCGTGATTTTTACGGTCTTGAAATAGTTGAGGTTCTTAAGGCGGCGCTCGGCGCGGTCAATCAGCGCGCGATTATAGGCATCACCCTCGCCGAGATCGAATTCGCGGCGGATCACATAGTCGCGCGTGCGCGTATTGCCCCGGATGTTAATGCGCTCGATATAGGCCCGCGCACCCTCCTCGACGACAAACGCGAGATTGATCGTTTTGGTCTCGAAATTTCGGTCGCCGCGTGGCCGCACATTGGCAAAGGCATAGCCTTGCCGGGCGGCCTGGATAGTCATTGCCTCAACGGTTTTTTCAACGAGGTCGGCATTGTACACGCTGCCTTCACCCAGCTTGAGCTGACTGCGCAGCCCCGACGGATCGATCGCGTGCACATTCGAAATGACCTCGACGGTGCCAACTCGATACTGCGCGCCTTCCTCGATTGTGTACGTAACAACAAAGCCCTTCTTCGCGGGGTCGTACTCGCCGATTGCGGAAACGATGCGCACATCGGCATAGCCGTGTTTCAGATAGAAGCGACGCAACAGATCGCGGTCTGCCTCTACGCGGTCGGGATCATAGATGTCGGTTGTTTGCAGGAAACTGAGGATGTTGCTTTCAGACGTTTTGACCACGTCTTTCAGCCGGCCCGACGAGTAGGCCTTGTTGCCGACAAACTGGATATCCTTGATGCCGGTTTTGTCGCCCTCTCTGATCTCGAATACGAGATCGACCCGATTGTTTGGCAGTTCGATAATCTTGGGATCGACAGAGACGTCGAAACGGCCGGTGCGATGATAGATTTCGATAATGCGTTGTACGTCGGCCTGGACTGTTGGCCTTGATAGTGTACCGCGCGGTTTCGACTGCACTTCGGCGTTGAGCTGCTCGTCCTTGGCTTTCTTGTTGCCCTCGAAGGCAACCCGGTTGATCACCGGATTTTCGACCACCGTCACCACGATGCGACCGCCGGCATGGTTGATGCGGACGTCCGAAAAAAGGCCCGTGGCAACAAGCGCTTTGAGCGCCTCGTCTTCCTGTTCAGGGCCTATCCGGCCGCCGGGGCCGGGCTTGAAATAGGAACGGATGGTTTCCGCCTCGACCCGGCGGCTGCCCTCGACGGCGATAGAACTGACCGTTTGTGCCACCGCGGCGCCCGAGAATGCCACGGTCACGGAGCCAGCGCCGACAAGGATACCGCCAAGGATCAGGCAGCTGAGAGCCAATCCCCGAACTGCCCTCACACAAATTCCCATTCGCTACGCGCCCTCTTGATCCATGCGGCCGCCCCCACTGCGGATTCGACGACGGTCCGGGCTGGCATAGGCGAGCTTTTTACAGCGTTTTTTATGCACTGCAAACGAAACTCCCGCCCAAACTTTCCCTTTTCCCTCAGAAAGTTGCCCGTCAGCAACGGTCAGGAAGTGGCGAGACGGAGGATGTCGTTAAAGGTTGCGAAAATCATCAACATCAGGACGATCGCGAGCCCAATTCGGAAGCCAAGTTCCTGAGCCCGCTCCGACAGAGGACGTCCCCGAATCGTCTCAATGAAATAGAACAAAAGGTGACCCCCGTCGAGCAGTGGAATTGGAAACAGGTTCAAAAGCCCGATGGACACCGAAAGAACGGCCGTCAGGTGGAAAAGCGCCGCAAAACCCGCCGTTGCGACCTGTCCTGATACCTGGGCTATCCGGATTGGCCCGCCGAGCTGATCGGCGGCTTCCCGGCCCGCAAAGACCCCCGTGATGTAGGACATCGTCCGGTCAACCACGAACCAGGTTTCCTGCGCGCCCATGACGATCGCGCGCAATGGTCCGGCTTTTTCCGTTTTGATGTCGCCTGGCGCCATGGATCGGCTGATCCCGAGCACGCCAAGCCGGTGAGAATTGCCGAAGTTGTCCTTGAGCTCCTTGAGCTGTGGCACAGCCTTGAGCGTAATCTGCGCGTTTGCGCGTTCGACTTCGATCGTGAGCGGCTCGCCAGCACTGACGCTGACGATGCGCTGCATATCGGAGAAGCTTTCGATCTTCTCGCCATTGATTGTCAGCACCAGATCGCCGGGCTGGAAGCCGGCCACCTGGGCAGCGCTTCCCGCCTGCACGGTGTCGACCCGCGCGCTCGTCGTCTGCTTGCCGACGGTCATGAAAATGGCTGCAAAAATAGCGATTGCCAGCACGAAATTTGCAATCGGGCCCGCCGCCACGACCGCAGCCCGCGAAGCAACCGGCTGGAACACGAAGCTGTCTCTCTTTTCGGCCTCGGTTAAAGCGGCAGCTGCCGCACGGTCAGGAACGCTTGCAGCATTCTCGTCTCCGAAAAATTTCACATAGCCACCCAGCGGGACTGCGGAAATCTTCCAGCGCGTCCCGTAACTGTCATTGAATCCGGCGATCTCCGGGCCGAAACCAATCGAAAACGTCAGCACCTTGATGCCGCACCAACGCGCCATCAGAAAGTGACCAAGCTCGTGGAAGAAAACGACGATTGTCAGCACAAACAAAAACGGCACGATATAGCCCACGAGGCTCCCGCCGAACGAGCTCAAGCCTCCGATAATTTCCATACCCATTAGTACCCTCGTTCTGTCATGTCGGGCCTTCGTGCCACCCGCACTTTACCTAAGATGCCTTTACGGCAATTTCGGGCAAGAGGTCCCGAGCGAGACTTCTTGCCATATGGTCAACGGCCAAAGCCGCTTCGATTCCGTCCGGTTCTGCCAATAGACCACGTCCCGCAGCCGCTTCGAGTGTTGCCTCGACCAACGCCGCGATAGCCGGAAAAGTGATTTTCCCGGCAATAAACTCGCTGACGGCAACTTCATCGGCCGCATTGAGCACGGTGGGCGCAGCCCCACCCGTTTCCATTGCGTGCCGTGCCAGGTTCAGTGCCGGAAAGCGGTCCAGGTCAGGTTCCTCAAACGTCAGCTTCTGCAGGGCTGCCAGATCGAGCCGTGCCGCCGGGCCATCGATGCGTCGCGGCCAGGCCAGACAATGCGCGATCGGAATTCGCATGTCGGGGGATCCAAGTTGCGCCACCACCGAGCCGTCGCGAAATTCCACCAATCCATGCACCACCGATTGCGGATGCACGAGCACATCGATCTCATTAGACCTGAGCGAGAACAGGTGGTGAGCTTCGATAAGCTCGAGACCCTTGTTCATGAGAGTTGCCGAGTCGACCGTCACCTTTGGGCCCATCGACCAGTTCGGATGACGTAACGCCTGCTCCGGCGTGGCCGCCTTGATTGCATCCATTGACCAGGTCCGAAACGGTCCGCCTGACGCGGTCAGGATCGCCCGCCTGACATCCGAACGGTGGCCGGAACCAAGCGCCTGGAAAACTGCATTGTGCTCGGAGTCGACCGGAAGAACGGTCGCGCCTGCACTCGCGGCGCGGCGCATGAACAGGCTGCCGGCGCACACTAGACATTCCTTGTTGGCGAGCGCGACGGTCGCGCCACGTTCGATAGCAGCAAGCGTCGGCTTTAGTCCGGCCGACCCGCTGATCGCCGCCATCACCCAGTCAGCCGGACGCTGTGCCGCCTCAACCAGAGCATCTTCACCGGCCGCCGCTTCGACACGGGAACCGGAAAGAGCCTCCTTGAGATCACGATACGCGGCGGGATCCGCAACCACGGCATGGCGGGCGCCGATCTCGCGAGCGATTTTTGCCAATGCTGTCGCGTTGCGCCGCGCGCTGACTGATTCAACGCGGTAACGCTCCGGCGCGCGCCTGATCAAATCAATCGTACTCGCGCCGATCGAACCCGTGGCTCCGAGAATTATTATCGAGCGCACCTCAGCAGGTGCCTTTGAGCGTGAATGGAGAACATCGACAATCGTCATGAATTCACCATAGCAACAGTCCGCGCGCAGGCCCATCGAAGCCGCCGCGGACCAGCCCGATGAGACAGCCGATTACTGCAGCCGCCCAGAAACCATCGAGCCTGTCCATCACGCCGCCGTGCCCGGGAATAAGTTGACTGGAATCTTTGGCGCCGAACTGCCGCTTCACCCACGATTCGAACAGATCTCCAAACTGTGCCAGCACCGACAAGACCAATGCGACAGCGAGGATTGCAATTTTGTTGAACGTCCCAAACAGGCTCGCGATCAGCAGCGCCGCGATCATGGCGCCCACTGTTCCGGCAATCGCGCCCGACCACGTCTTCTTCGGGCTTACCGCGGGCAGCAATTTCGGTCCGCCGAAGGCGCGGCCCGCAAAGTAGCCGATAATGTCGGTCGTCCACACAATCGCGAACAGTAGCACGACCACAGCAAAGCCATAGGTCTCGTCCGCGCGCAAAAACATCGGTGCCAACAGCAGCGCCCCGGCATAACCTATACCAATGGTCACCCACAGCCGGCGGTCGGACGGAGCAAAAATCGCTGCAGCGAGCGCGCCGAGCCCCACCATCAGCAATGCCGCAGCGGGGCGTTCCAACCATGCGAGAAATCCGGCAATGGCGAGCGCACCTCCGCACGCTGAAAACATCACCCGGTACCTCGGGCCTACGATCAATGTGATCCATTCCCACAAAACCGCCAGCGCAGCGGCACCCCAGAACAACGCAAAGGGCCAATCCCCGAGATAGGCCGTGAACAGGGCCAGCGGCGCCAGCACGACGGCCGACACGACCCGCAAAGCGAGATTGCTCGCCGGCAATGGTTTCGTCGCATCATCTGAACTGGAAGCTGGGTCTGCACCGACCACGATTCAGGATCCAGTCTGGGCGACGAGGCCGCCGAACCGCCGCTCGCGTTGCCGATATTCCTGGATCGCGGATTCAAGCGCGGCCCGGTCAAAATCGGGCCAATACGTCGGCACGAAAACAAGTTCACTATAGGCGGCCTGCCAGAGCAGAAAATTCGACAACCGTTTCTCGCCGCTTGTGCGGATGATCAAATCGGGCTCGGGAATGTCAGGCGCGTCCAGAAACCGCGTGAACGTATCCGTATCGATGTCGGCGACGCTCAAGCCGCCCTGTTTCACCGCCGACGCGATGGCACGCGTTGCGCGCACGATCTCCTGCCGCGCACCGTAGTTGAAAGCGACGACCAGTGTCAGGCCGCCGTTGTTCTTCGTCAGCTCTTCCGCTTCAACCAATAGCCGCCCGATATCAGGCTCGAGGCCCAGACGCTCGCCGATCACCCGGACTCGCACGTTGCTTTTGTGCAGCTCGGCGAGATCGTTGCGCACGAAGCGACGAAGCAATCCCATCAGCTCGCCGATTTCGCTCGGCGGACGCGACCAGTTTTCTGCGCTAAAGGAAAAAATAGTGACAATCTTGATACCGATCTCGCCTGCTGCGCGAATGGTTTTACGCAGCGCTTCGACTCCTCGCCGGTGCCCTTCCGCGCGCGGCAGTCCGCGCGCGGCCGCCCAACGCCCATTGCCGTCCATGATAATCGCGACATGGCGCGGCACATCGAATGCCGTTGGAGCGCTTAGCGGAATCTCGGCCTCGGGCATGCAACGCGACCTCAAACCGTGAGGATCTCCTTTTCCTTCGCAGACAGCATGTGATCAATCTCCCCGATACCGGCGTCGGTCGCCTTCTGGATGTCGCCGGAGAAACGATCGTGATCGTCCTTGCTGATTTTGTGTTCCTTCTCGAGCTTCTTGATCACGTCCATGGCGTCGCGCCGGACATGCCGCACGGCGACGCGTGCTGTTTCCGAATATTTGTGAGCGACCTTGACCAACTCCTTGCGCCGCTCCTCATTGAGTTCAGGGATGCGCAGACGGATGGTTTGCCCCTCCGTCGCCGGCGAAAGACCAAGGTTCGAATTCACGATCGCCTTTTCCACCGGATGGACCAACGAACGATCCCACACATTCACTGAAATCATACGCGGCTCCGGCACGCTGACCGTCGCGACCTGATTGAGCGGCATCTGTGCGCCGTAGGCGTCGACCATCACCGGATCGAGCAAATGAGCGGAAGCGCGGCCGGTGCGCAGCCCCGACAATTCCGTTTTCAGTACGCTGCTCGCGCCCTGCATGCGGCGCTTTATCTCGTTTATGTCATGCGTCGTTGCATTTGCCATGGCAATTCCTCGATCGCCGCGCGTTTTTTGGGCGGCGCAAATCGGCGCGCCGGCCTAGCCGACGATAGTTGCGCGCCCCTTGCCGCGTAAAACGGCTTCGATGGCGCCCCTCTCACCGATAGAGAACACGATGATAGGCATCCGGTTTTCCCGGGCAAGCGCGAAGGCGGCGCCATCCATGACCCGCAGGTCCTTTTCGATCGCTTCTTGATGGCTGATTCTGTCGTAGCGCTTCGCCTTGGGGTCTTTTTTCGGGTCAGCGGTATAGACACCGTCGACATTGGTGGCCTTAAGCACGGCCTGCGCCTCAAGCTCAGCCGCGCGCAATACCGCCGTAGTGTCGGTCGTAAAGAACGGATTGCCGGTGCCGGCCGCCAGCAAAACGACGCGGCCCTTCCCCAGGTTCTTCATGGCTCGCTTGCGGTTGTAGGTCTCGCACACGGCCGTCATGGCAAGAGCGGACAATGTGCGGGCTTCACACCCCGCGCGCTCAACCGCCGCTTCAAGCACCAGGCAATTCATCACCGTCGCCAGCATGCCCATGGTATCGCCGACTGGCCGCGGCACGCCGCGCGCCGACACCTCCACGCCGCGGAAAATATTGCCGCCGCCCACGACGACACCCAGCTCAACGCCGAGCTTGGCGGCCGACGCGAGATCTGCGGCGAGACGTTCGACTGTCGCCTGATCGATGCCAAAACCGTTCGAAGCCGACAGCGCCTCGCCGGACAACTTGACGATGACGCGACGATAGACCGGGTCACTCATGCGTTGCGATCCGTATCACGTTGCGGGATCGCCGAGAGCTGAAGTGGCCGACGTTTGATCAACTTTGACCGGCGGCGGCCGCGACCTCGGCGGCGAAATCGGTTTCCTGCTTTTCGATGCCCTCACCGAGTGCATATCGGACGAAGCCGGTGACTTTGATTGGCCCGCCCACTTTGCCTTCGGCTTCCTTCAGTGCCTGCGCGACACTTTTCTTGTCGTCAAATATGAACGGCTGCTCCACCAAGCAAACTTCCTTGTAGAAGGTCTTCAAGCCCGATTCGACAATCTTGTCGATCACGTTAGCCGGTTTGCCCTGCTGCTTGAACTTGTCTGCGAGCACATTTTTCTCGCGTTCCACAACCGCTGGATCGAGCGCGGTCGCATCGAGGGCCAGCGGATTGGCGGAGGCGACATGCATCGCAACCTGCCGTCCGACCGCAGCCAGTTCATCGGCCTTGCCGGGCGATTCGAGCCCGACGATCACGCCGATCTTGCCGAGGCCGTCGATGACCGCATTGTGTACATAAAAACCGATCGCGCCCTTGCCGACCGAAAGCGCGGCCGCTCGGCGCAGGGTCATATTCTCACCGATCTTGGCGATTGTGTCGTTGATTGAATCGCCGATAGTGATCGATCCTGCTTTCGCCGCTTTGATCTTTTCGACGTCGGTGCCCGCCGACAGCGCAACGTCGGCGATCATTTTCACGAGGCCCTGGAAAAGATCGTTGCGTGCGACGAAATCGGTCTCGGAGTTGACCTCGACGACGACGCCCTTGGTGCCTTGCACCTGGACACCGATCAGGCCTTCGGCTGCAACCCGGCCGGCTTTCTTCGCGGCTTTCGACAGGCCTTTCTTGCGCAGCCAATCCTGCGCCGCCGTCAAATCGCCCTTGGTCTCGGTAAGAGCAGCCTTGCAGTCCATCATGCCGGCGCCAGTCGACTCGCGCAGTTCCTTGACCATCTGGGCGCTGATATCTGCCATAGCCTTTGTCCTTATTCGGTCATGTCCGGGCTTGTCCCGGCCATCCACGTCTTTGAACCTGCACGCCGGACAAGTCGTGGATGCCCGGCCTGCGGGCCTTTAAAGACGGTGCTTCGCACCTTTTGGCCGGGCATGACGACGCTCACGTATCACTCCGCCGTCAATTCCTTGGCTTTGGCGATCCAGCTGTCGACGCGACCGGGCAAGCCAACCTCTTCGCCGACATTGTGCGCCGCCTTTTCGTTGAGCTCGGCGATCTGCGTGAAATGGAAAATGCCGAGGTCGTTGAGTTGCTTTTCGATCGCGGGCGACACGCCCGGCAGTTTCTTGAGATCGTCTGCGACGCCACGCGGGCCAGGCAATTGCTCGAAACCGAGATCGCCGGCCGCAGGAGCCGTCGGGATCTGTTCCACAATAATTGGCTTCTCGGCAGCGCCGACATCGACGCCCATTTCGCCTTGCGCGCGGGAAATTCCGTCGATCGCCGCCTTGGCAATGAGATCGCAGAAGAGCGAGACAGCGCGGCTGGCATCGTCATTGCCCGGAACGACGTAAGTGATACCGGCCGGATCGCAATTAGTGTCGACCACCGCAGCCACCGGAATATTGAGGCGTTGTGCCTCCTTGATCGCGATGTCTTCCTTGTTGGTGTCGATCACGAACAGAAGGTCGGGCACGCCGCCCATATCTTTGATCCCGCCGAGCGAGCGATCGAGCTTATCGCGCTCGCGCTGCATGGTGAGACGTTCTTTTTTGGTATAGCCGCCGGATTCACCGGAATTGAGCATCTCGTCGAGCTTGCGCAGCCGCGAGATCGAAGCGGAGATGGTCCTCCAGTTGGTCAGCGTGCCGCCGAGCCAGCGGGAATTCACATAGTACTGTGCGCTGCGCTTTGCGGCGTCGGCAATTGAATCCTGCGCCTGGCGCTTGGTGCCGACGAACAGGATGCGGCCGCCTTTCGCCACGGTGTCGCTCACCGCCTGCAACGCGCGATGCAGCATCGGCACAGTTTGAGCGAGATCGACGATATGGATGTTGTTGCGGGTGCCGAAGATGTACGAGCCCATCTTCGGGTTCCAACGGTGGGCCTGATGGCCGAAGTGCACGCCAGCTTCCAAGAGCTGACGCATCGAAAAGTCAGGAAGCGCCATAATCTTCTCCGGTTGATCCGCCGCGGACGATTGTGAGCCCTTTTGGGCCACCGGACGGCCTTTTTGACCCATTGTCGGGGCCTAAAGCCATGCGTCCGCGTGAGTGATGTCGGGGCTTATATAGGTGCAAATTCCGGAATGCAAGGCGGGACAAAAGGTTAGCGAGTTCGAGGACCTCGCCCGAAGCTCACGCCAGTCGCCGCGCGCGCGGACGAGAAGCGCATACTGCCGCGCCTGGTGTTATCACCGGTACAAGTCCGGTGATGACGGTATCAACATTAGTGAAGCGGCGTCGGGCGCGCCGGACCAGCGTCACAGCGACGGTCGCGAGCCCGCCAGCCGGAACAAACGATCGGACAGAGGCCCAATGCCAGGAAGCAGGCTCTGGCTGTCTCTGCTCCGCGGTGCACCGCTCCCGTAGGGCGCAAGTCCAATCTGTTCGGTCAATCGCACCAGATCGGCGATCGTGCGGACGCCCATCTTTTCCATGATCCGGCTTCGATGCACCTTGATCGTCTTTTCGACGGTGCCAAGATCCCATGCAATTTGCTTGTTCAGTCGGCCGGAAATCACGTGCCTGAGCACCTCGCCTTCGCGCGGAGTCAACTGAGCGAGCTTGTCCTGGATGTCGGCCAATTCAGCCTGTCTCCGAAATGCCTTGGCCTGACGCTCGACGGCGGTTGCAAGTGCAGCCAGCAGCGCGTTTCCATTGATTGGTTTGACCAGAAAATCAATCGCGCCCGCCTTCATCGCATCGACGATTGTCGGCGCGTCCGTCGTGCCTGATATGAATATGACCGGCCGGTCAGCATCTTCCTTTCGCAACACCGACTGTAACTGACGGCCATCGATACCAGGCATCAGCAGGTCAACGACAACACAGCCGGGAATATCCGGATCGTGTTGTGCAAGGAATTGCTGGGCTGACGAAAACGTGCGCGCAACGAAACCTGCAGCACGGACGAGACGCGCGAGTGACTTGAGCACCCCCGGATCGTCGTCGACAATGGATACGGTGAATTCCCGATCGGTCTTCGGAGTAGCGACAATGTCCGGCAAGTAGGGCTTGATTAACAGCGTCGTCGCACGGCGATCCCCCGCGCGCAGAGAAACAGCGAAATTCGATGGCTTGATTGTGATGGTCATCGTCTCCCGTCCTGCAATTATTTTTTATTGATAAAGCAAGACTATGACGGGCGCGCGAAGCTTCTCCATCTTGCAATGGTAGTGACGACTTATACGTTGGTGTAGGCGGTCAAGCGGTGCGCGCGAGCGCCTGATCCAGACACGCAATCAAACCCTTATCGTCGAAGGGCTTGGCCAAAAACCCGATCGCGCCGGCAGCGACTGCCTGGGCCCGGGCCTTCATTTCGGGAAATGCAGTAATAAAAATAACCGGCAGGCTGTGGCCCCGCGCAATCAATCGACCCTGCAGCTCTATTCCCGTCATGCCCGGCATTTGCACGTCAGTGATCAGGCAGTCAGCGTCGTTGACGCGCTCCGACTTGAGGAATGCCTCAGCAGAGTCAAACGCTGCTGTCCCGTAGCCGAGCGATCGCACAAAGCTTGTTGTGGCTCGGCGGAACGATTCATCGTCGTCAACAATTGCGATCACGGGCATCTTCGACAAGTTGGAATTCCTCGGTCCAAAACTGATAAGGTCTTCCGTACGGATATGCACGATTCTGATGGTAACGTTCGACTATCGGAAAGGGACGAAGGAATTACACCTAGGTATAGGGTGCCTACGACTTTGTACGTCGAACCCCTAATATATCAGCCATTTTTACTAGTTCGGCGAGGGACTTTGCCCCCATCTTTCTTGTGACGTGGCCGCGATGCACCTTCACCGTGATCTCGGTTACGCCGATTTCCGCCGCAACCTGTTTGTTCAGAAGCCCCCCTGTGACCCAGGACATGACTTCCTTTTCGCGGGGCGTGAGCGTCTCGAACTTCGCTCGCAGCTCGGTAACCGCCTTTTCGCTTGCGTGGCTGGCTTTCGCACGCTCCAGCGCCACCTGCACAGCGTCCAGCAAGTCCTGGTCACGAAAAGGCTTGGTCAGGAATTCAACTGCACCAGCCTTCATCGCTCTTACGGTCATGGGTATGTCACCATGACCGGTGATGAAAATGATCGGGATCTGGATTTTAGCTTTGGTAAGCTCTGCCTGAAAATCGAGCCCACTCAATCCGGGAAGCCTTACGTCCAGAATTAGGCAGCACGCACCATCCGGTCGCTTGGCCGCGAAGAATTCGGGTGCCGACGCGAATGCTTCGACGCGCAATCCAACCGATCGGATTAAACTGCCGAGCGCCCCGCGAACGGATTCATCGTCATCGACGACGAAAACGACAGGCGGCGACGTGGAGGGCTCGTTTCTGGCGCGTTCTGTCATTGAATACCGGGCAAGACGATATGAAATACTGAACCGTGGGGCACACCTGCCGACACGGATAAATTACCACCATGCGCTTCAACGATCGACCGGCAAATTGCCAGGCCCATCCCCATGCCGTCTCTCTTGGTGCTGAAGAAAGCATCAAAGATGCGATCCATATTTTCCGGGGCTATCCCGGCCCCGGAATCCTGCACCGATAACGCGACCCCGCTCGAATCGAAGGGCCTTGATCGCACGCGCAGCAATCGTTCCCGGTCATCAATGCTGCGCATTGAGTCGGCCGCGTTCGTGACGATATTGAGGACGACCTGCTGAAGCTGGCCTCTATGCGCGGAAATCAAAGGAAGCGGTTCGGATAGCTCAAGCTCAATCGTCACTTTCGCGGCATCCAGTTCCCCGCTCGCTATCGCGATCGTTTCCCGGATGAGTTCATTCGTGTCGAGCGGGGACTCTTCGTGGTCACCCTTCGAGAACATCGAGCGGACCGATTGAATAACCTCGCTCGCCCGATGGCCGTCCGTCACAATGTGCTTGAGCGCATCGCGTACCTCATCGAAGTCGGGCGCCGGGCGGTTCAGCCAGCGAAGAGCCGCGTTGGCGTTCGTCACGATTGCCCCGAGCGGCTGCCGGATCTCATGCGCGATCGCACCCGACATTGCCGCCAAGGTTGACCGCCGGGCAACCTGCGCGAGCTCTTGCTGGGCGTCCCTCAATTTATTCTCGGCATCCTTGAGCTCGGTCACGTCTCGCGCCATAGCGTAGACGCGGCCTTTGTCCTGAACGGCTTTCCACGACAGCCAACGATATGACTCATCCTTGTGACGAAAGCGCGTCTCAAAGCGTTGTGTTATTTTGCCCCCGGCAAGTTGCTCCGTTTCCGCGCGCGTCTTTGCGCGATCATCGGGATGTAGGAGCCATTGGGATGCCTTGCCGAGCAACTCCGCTTCCGACCAGCCAAGCACTGCAGTCCAGGCCGGGTTGACGTTCAGGTATTTGCCATCGAGGTCGGTCACTACCAGCAAATCTTGCGAGACGTTCCAGATCTGGAGCCGTTCGCGCGTCTCCGCCACCACACGCTGCTCAAGAGTTTCATTGAGTTCACGCAGCGCTTTCTCTGCCTCGATCTGTTCCGTAATGTCGGTGTTGGTTCCGAACCAGCGCACAATCTCCCCGGCTTCGTTGCGGATCGGGAGGGCGCGCGAGAGAAACCAGCGGTAGCTGCCATCTTTGCTACGCAACGGAAATGTGTCTTCCCACGGCGTACCGCTTTCAAAGCACTGTCGAATGCGCTCGACGACGCGGTCAACGTGTTGGGGGTGGTGAACTTTGCGCCAACCCCACCCCTGCATCTCTTCCAGAGTCGTGCCGGTGTAGTCGTGCCAACGCTTGTTGTACCAATATATCCAGCCAACGTGGTCGGCCGTCCAGGCGAACTGGCTGATGTTGTCGGCAAGTTCGCGGAAGCGCAGTTCGCTTTCGCTCAAGGCTTTCTGGCCGGCCGCTATTATTCCTTCGGCGCGTTTGCGTTCGGTAATGTCCTCGGCGACCACGTTAACCCCGACAACTTTTCCGTCGAGGTTCTTCGAAGGATGCCAATTTGTAATCCAGATGTGATCTGCGTTGAGCTTGTCGACGCGCTGACCGCGGACTTCAACCCCGGTGATGGGCTCACCGGTGTTCACGATCGTCTGAATGAGCTTCTCAACTTGCTCCGCCACCTGCGGAACGGTCTCGCGGACCGATCGCCCGATGTGATCGGCAACGGAAATGCCGCAGATCTCCGTCAGGCGTTGATTGATCTGCACGTAACGGCAATCAGTCGTCAGATACGCTAGTCCGACGGGCGCTGTGTCGTAAATCAGCTGAAGCTCGGGCTGCCGTTCGTACAATTTCGCGCTTTGCTCTTGCGGTCTTGAGGTCTTGCTGGTCCGGTCAGACGACGAACGACGTCCCGAGCCCATACCTTTTGCTTTTGCCATCTTTTGCATGATCGATGACGACACGAAATACCGAACTCTAGTGAGCGGTCGATGACATCGGCAATTCCATTCCCATTATGGGCCTTGACGATCGATCGACAATTCACGAGCGCGACAATAGCGCGGCCACCATCCCCCGCAAATTATTGCGGGATTTGCAGGCTCCAAGCAGGCGGTATCCCGTTCCACCCTGTCGGGCGCGCACACGCCCCGCACAGTCGGTGGTCGCACACCTTCGATACCTTCGTATAGCCAGCCTTTGCTTTTCGATATGCGTCGTTAACCACAGCACAATGGTTTGCTTGGGCGTCATCGCCCTAGGCTCCCCCTCATCAAGAAACGAAACCGTCGCAGGGGAGCTCACAATGAACAAGAGGTTTGTGATTGCCAGCCTCGCCGCCGCGACCGTGATCGCCGCGGTTGTTGCGTTTGCTGCTCCCAGCACGGAAGTGAAGGCAAGCACCCCGGTCGGCGCAGAAAGCGGCAGCCTCCCCGCTCAGAAACTCGGACCCGCCTGCTCGGAAAAGGCATGGCCCTACTACGACAACGAGTGTGTTCGCGACTACCGGCAGGCAACCGGCCAAGCCACCAAGGTGCGGTTCGTCTCCGTAGACCGGCTATGAGGCAACCGCTGCAGAACTCAAACGCAATTCAAGCTCCAGAAGGAATGTTCACCATGTCACCGCGCTTCAAAACCCTTCGAATGATCGGCGTGTGTGTTGCAGCCCTGGGCGCGATGACGCTCCTTCACAGCAAGGCCGCTCGCGCTGAGCCGCTTGGCTATGCATCAGCACCCAGCCACCCCGCTTTTTTATTCGGCCAAACCGCACGCGAGCCGGAGCCTGCCGACGAAGTCCAGACACCCGCTGAGATTCCCGCACGCTTGCATCGTCACATCGTCGATTATTCGACGCACGAAGCGCCCGGCACGATCGTTATCGATACGCCGAACACCTACCTCTATTACGTCGTTGGTGGCGGCAAGGCCATCCGGTACGGAATCGGTGTTGGCCGTGAAGGCTTCACCTGGTCCGGCGTAAAGGCGGTTGAGCGTAAAGCGGAATGGCCGGACTGGATCCCGCCGACTGAAATGCTTCAGCGTCAGCCGTATTTGCCGCGCTTCATGGCGGGCGGGCCCGGGAATCCGCTCGGCGCACGCGCCATGTACATTGGCGGTACGGTTTATCGCATTCACGGAACAAACGCCCCGACGACAATCGGCAAGCAAGTGTCGAGCGGATGCATCCGCATGCTGAATGAAGACGTCATCGATCTCTATGCGCGGGTGAACATCGGCACGAAAGTCGTTGTCCTGCCGATGCGGCCGACGCAGGCCGTCGCGACCCAGGATCGAGTCATCCCGCGCACAACCGTAAGCGCAGCTGCCAACACAGCGCGGGCGCACGGCATCTACTGAACCATACAGAGGCACGCCATGAACAGCTCACTCTGGTCAGCAGGACACACCACTCACCTCAAGATCGTGGCTGTGTCCCTTGTCGCCTCGATCGTTGTGGTCGTGATTGGAATCAATGCGCGTCTCGACAGTGGGGCCGCAGGCGTCGAGAAGAGTCAAATCGTGGTCAAAGCCGGCAAGGCCAAGACCTTTACAGAGAGCGGCGGCGCCACAATTCGCTGAATATCGTTTTGGGGCCTTTGCAGTGGCCCTCTTGCCGCTTGGCCCGGCGCCGCAATTCGGCAATTACCGCTTACACGCGAAAGATTTGCGAGTAGTGGCGTTTGATCTCTTCGCCTTGCGTTTCCACCGCGGCCGGATCGTCCTTCCAAACTTTGATCGCCGACAACGGTATGCGGCCCGGCTTGTCTTTCACCAGCGCATGCAGCGAGCGCAAGCCGCCCAAATTGACGAACAGCTCCTGCCCTTCCACGCTGAACAGGTAGTTTTGGAATAGCCGCGCAGCATTCGGATGCGGCGCCGCTGCGAATATCGCCGACGGCTGCACGATCGAAGGAGAGCCCTCTACGGCATAGACGACCTCGATAGGTTTGCGGTCCTCCTTCAGCAGCAAGACATTCGATTCATTCCCGTCCGCCATGACTGGACGCTCGCCCAAGACGATCTTCTTCGGCGTATCCGTCGCCGACTGAATTTGCAGCAATTGCTGTTGTGCGAGCATTTCGAGATACGGCCAGCCAAGTTCGCGTACCATCTGGTAGGTCGAAGTCATGATCGTTCCGCTGTAACTCGGATGCGCCTTGACGATTTTGCCTTTCCATTTCCGATCGAGCAGGTCGGCGAAACTTTTCGGCGCATCCTCGCGCTTCACCAGCTCCGTGTTGTAAGCGATCACACAGAGCGTTGAGCGCACCGTGGCGTAAAGCCCATCCGGATCGCGATGCTCTGCGGGAATGTGTCTCGCAACATCTTCCGGCACATAGGGCGCGAGCAGGCCAAGGCGTTTCCAGGCCAGGAACTGTGCGGCGTCACCGGTGCTGACCGCGTCCGCAATGCGCAGACCGGCGGCGTATTCCTGCGCGACGCGGGCAAATATACGCTCGCCACCTGCGCGCTCGACCCGAACACGAATCCCGGGGAATTTCTGCTCGAAAGACTTGCCCACCTTCTCCGCGAGCTGAAGATCTGCCGATGTGTACCAGGTGAGTTCGCCCTCTTTCGTCGCTGCAGCGATCAGGCCCGGCGTGATGCCTTGCGCCGGTGGAGCGGCGGCGCGCACCGGCGCGGCATAGACAAGCGGCAGCGCGGTGGCGGCTTTCAGAATGTCGCGGCGTGTGGGGTGGTTCGGCATAGCGGCGTATTGTGCCCCGCCGCTCATGCCCGCGAAAGCGGGCATCCCCGCTGTTGTCGTCGCGGGCGAGCGGGTCGGCGCGAGACCCGGACCCATACGGCGCAGCGTCTCGACAGGTCGTGGCGTATGGGTCCCCGCCTTCGCGGGTAGGACCGGTTTGTTGTGGGAAGGAACTACAGCGCCTCGACCTGCACGACGCCCGGAACGGCCTTGATGGCGCCAGCGATCTGCGGCGACACCTTGAAGCGCCCAGGCAGCTTCACCTCCACTTCGGTGCCACGCTTGAGCAATAGCACCACACTGACTTCGCCATCGCCATTTGCGTGGGCTGCCCGCCCATTTCCTTGCGCAGATCGGGCGGGTCCGGCCTGCGATACGGGCTCCAGTCGCTTGGCCACCGCCTCTAGCGGGGTGCCATCGCGCAGGAAAACACGCAGGCCCTTTTGCAGATTTGCGGCGGCACTATCGAGCGGCTCCGCCGACTGGATGCGGGCGCGCACCTCGTCCCCCTGCACTTCCGCCGACAGAAACAGCAGGACTGCGGTTCCGGGTTCCAGAAGGTCGCGGTGTTCGGCCAGGCCTTCCGAGAAAATGACCGCTTCAAAATGACCGGTGGGATCCGACAACCCGATAATTCCCATCTTGCTGCCAGTGCGCGTGCGGCGCTCGATGCGTGACACCACGGTTGCCGCGACGCGACCCGCAGTTGCGCCACCCTTGACCGCGCGCGCAAACTCCGCCCAGGGCTGGACACGCAGTTTCTTGAGCACCGCGGCGTAATCGTCGAGCGGATGGCCGGACAGGAAAAATCCGACGGCCTCGTATTCGCGGCGCAGCCGCTCGGCCGGCAGCCAGGGTTCGACCTGTGGGAGCGCGATTTGCTCACGTGCCCCACCGCCGCCGAACAATTCGCTCTGGCCGATCGCTGCGGTGTCGTGCGCGCGTTGCGCACGCGCGAGCACGGAATCCATCGCAGCAAAGACCCGTGAACGGTTTTTCTCAAACAAATCAAACGCGCCCGCCGCGGCGAGGCTTTCGAGCACGCGCTTGTTTACCGCGCGCGGATTGACGCGTGCGGCAAAGTCGGCGAGATCGGCGAAATCGCCGTTCTGGCGCCCGGTCATGATCGCTTCGACCGCCTGCTTGCCGACACCCTTGAGCGCAGCGAGCGCGTAGATGATCGTGTTGCCGTCGACCTCGAAATCGACCGCCGAGCGGTTCGCCGACGGCGGGTCGACCTTGATGCCGAGCCTTTCCGCCTCTGCGCGGAATTCCGCGAGCTTGTCGGTATTGCCCATGTCGAGCGTCATGGTTGCGGCGAGGAACTCAACCGGGAAGTTCGCTTTCATATAGGCGGTCTGATAGGCGACCAGCGCGTAGGCCGCAGCATGGCTCTTGTTGAAGCCATACTCGGCAAAACGTTCGAGCAGGTCGAAGATTGCATCGGCCTGGTGGCGCTCGACACCGTGCTCCGCGCAGCCAGCAACGAAATGCTTGCGCTGGTCCTGCATCTCCTTGCGGATCTTCTTGCCCATGGCGCGGCGGAGCAGATCCGCCTGACCGAGCGTAAAACCCGCCAGGATCTGCGCGGCCTGCATCACCTGTTCCTGATAGATGATGACGCCGAAGGTTTCGCGCAGGATTGGTTCGAGCTTGGGATGGATGTAGTCGGGTTTCTCCATGTCGTGCTTGCGCGCGCAATAAGTCGGGATATTCGCCATCGGACCTGGGCGATAGAGCGCAACCAGCGCGATAATGTCCTCGAAGCGATCCGGGCGCATATCAAGCAGCGCCCGCCGCATGCCCGCACTTTCCAGTTGGAAGATGCCAACGGCTTCGGCGCGGGCCAGAAGGTCATACGTGTTCTTGTCGTCGAGCGGGATCGCGGCCAGATCGATGTCGATGCCACGCCGTTTCACGAGCGCGACCGCGGTCTGCAAGACGGTCAGCGTTTTCAGGCCGAGGAAATCGAATTTCACCAACCCCGCCTGTTCGACCCATTTCATGTTGAACTGGGTAACCGGCATGTCCGATTTCGGATCGCGATAGAGCGGCACCAGTTCTGACAGCGGCCGATCACCGATCACGATGCCGGCAGCATGCGTCGAGGCGTGGCGATTGAGCCCTTCAAGCTTCTGCGCAATGTCGAAGGCGCGCTTGACCACGGCGTCGCCGTCGCGTTCGGCTTGCAGGCGCGGTTCGCCCTCGATGGCCTGTTTGAGCGATACAGGCGCCGCCGGGTTCTGCGGGACGAGCTTGCAGAGCTTGTCGACCTGCCCGTACGGCATCTGCAGGACGCGGCCGACATCGCGCAACACGCCGCGCGCCTGCAATGTGCCGAAGGTGATGATCTGCGCCACCTGGTCGCGGCCGTAGCGCTCCTGCACGTAACGGATCACCTCGTCGCGACGGTCCTGGCAGAAGTCGATATCGAAGTCCGGCATCGACACGCGTTCGGGATTGAGAAAGCGCTCAAAGAGCAGCCCAAAGCGAATGGGATCGAGATCCGTAATGGTCAGCGCATAGGACACCAGCGACCCGGCGCCGGATCCGCGGCCCGGACCAACAGGTATGCCTTGTTTCTTCGCCCATTGGATGAAGTCTGAAACGATCAGAAAATAACCGGGATACTTCATTCCCGCGATCACGCCGAGCTCGAAATCGAGTCTTGCGCGATACTCATCGACGGTGTGGCCCGCCGCGACGCCGGCGGTTTCGAGACGGCGCTCGAGACCCTCCTCTGCGCGTTTGCGCAGCTCGCTTGCTTCATCGAGCGCCCTGCTGTTCTCGCCGGTCGAGAAGCGCGGAAGAATCGGCTGGTGCGTGCGCGGGCGGAAGGCGCAGCGCTGCGCGATTTCCACGCTATGAGCCAACGCCTCCGGCACGTCGCGGAACAGCTCGGTCATCTCGGCGCGGCTCTTGAAACGGTGCTCCGACGTGAGTTGGCGACGGTCGCTTTCTGCGAGCAGCCGGCCTTCGGCAATGCAGATCAGCGCATCGTGTGCTTCGTAGTCCTGCACAGTCGCAAAATACGGCTCGTTGGTGGCGACGAGCGGCATGCTTTTGGCGTAGGCAAGATCGATCAGCGCTGACTCACTGCGGCGCTCGGCCGGGGTGCCGTGGCGTTGCAGTTCGACGTAGAGCCGGTCGCCGAACAGCCCGATCAGGGCGTCAAGGCGTGTGGCCGCGAGAGGGCTTTGCCCGGCGGCGATTGCCGTATCGAGCGGACCGCCCGGGCCGCCAGTGAGCGCAATGATGCCAGCGGTTTCTCCCTCCAGCCATTCGAGCCTGAGCCGCGGCGGCTCGTTCGCAGGCGTATCCAGGAAGGCGCGCGAATTAAGCCGCATCAGGCTGCGATAGCCCTCGGGCTGTGCCGCCAGAAGGATGACGCGCGTCCGCTCGGGCACCACATTCCCGTTGCGCGGGCCATGGTCGCTGTCGCCGAAATCAACGGCGAGCGCGCAGCCGACGATCGGCTGAATGCCGTAGCCCGCGAGCTTTTCGGAGAATTCCAGCGCTCCGAACATGTTGTCCGTGTCGGTAAGCGCCAATGCGGGCTGATGGTCGGCCTTCGCGAGCTCGGCCAGACGCGCAATGGTGAGCGCGCCTTCCAGCAGCGAATATGACGAGTGCACGTGAAGGTGCACGAAATCGAGATCGCCCATAACTGCTCGAAGGTTGGATGATTCCCTGTAGTCCTCAGAGTGGGGTTGGCGTCCCGCGCTGTCCATCGCCACGCCGGGCGTAAAGCGAGCTATGCCCGCTTTTCTCGCGCCGCAGTCGTCATGGCCGGGCTTGTCGCGGCCAACGCCTTGAGGGGGACGGCCTTAAGACGTCGCTGCTAGGCCCGGCCATGACTGAGGCGCGGCGCACTCATAGATTGCCCAGCACCTGGGTCCAGATGGCGATCATCCCGACAAACAGCGACAGCGATGCCAGCGCGGCGGCTTCCTGGATTACGGTTTTGAACATGGCTTTTTCTCTCCGGAACGTAGAGAGAACATAGTTCATGTTCTGTTCTCAAGTCAAGTCATCAAAACGCGCGTGGATAAAGGGGTTTAATCCATTTCCACGAGTGTGCCTTCCCGCAAAGTCACACGTCGGTCCATGCGGGCCGCCAGATCCATGTTGTGGGTCGCAATAATGGCGGCGAGGCCCGAGGCCTTTACCAGCTGGGTCAGCGCGCGGAAAACGTGCTCGGCGGTGTGCACGTCCAGGTTTCCAGTAGGTTCGTCCGCCAGGAGGACCCGCGGGGCGTTGGCGACGGCACGGGCGATGGCTACCCGTTGCTGCTCGCCTCCCGAGAGCTCCGCCGGCCGGTGGCTGAGCCGCCCGCCCAGCCCCAGATATTCCAGCAACTCGATTGCCCGCGTCGTGGCTTCATCACGGCTGAGGCCACGGATCATTTGCGGCAGCAGCACGTTTTCGAGCGCCGAGAACTCCGAAAGCAGATGGTGCGACTGGTAGACGAAGCCGATCTCGTTGCGGCGAATACGCGTCCGCTCGTGGTCGGCCAAGATCACCGTGGAGCGGCCTTCGATATAGACGTCCCCATGGTCGGGCTGTTCGAGCAGGCCCGCGATATGCAGCAGCGTCGACTTGCCCGCGCCGGAAGGCGCAACCAGCGCGACCGACTGCCCGCCCCACAGCGCCAGTTCGACGCCGTTGAGCACATGCAGCGTCTCATCGCCCTGCCGATAATGGCGCTCGACGCCGTGCAGGAACAGAACTGGAATGTCCTCTTCCTTCTGCGGTTGCGGCGGCTGCTGTTGCTGCTCGACCATTTCTACCCTGGCGATGGAATAGGCCTCACTCATAGCGCAGCGCCTCCACCGGATCGAGGCGTGCCGCGCGCCATGACGGATAGAGCGTAGCAAGCAGCGAAAGCACCAAAGCCATTACCACGACCGCGATTGTCTCGCCCGAATCCATGTCGGCCGGGAGATGCGAGAGGAAATAAAGCTCTGGCGAAAACAGTTCGGTGTTAGTGAGCCAGGACAGAAACTGCCGGATGCTCTCGATGTTGAGACATATGATCACACCGAGCATGAAGCCGACAATGGTGCCGACCACTCCGATGGAGGCACCCGTGATCAGGAACACGCGCATGATCGCACCCTGGGTCGCGCCCATCGTGCGCAAGATGGCGATGTCCTGCCCCTTGTCCTTCACCAACATGATCAGGCCGGAGACTATATTTAGCGCAGCGACCAGAACGATGAGCGTCAGGATCAGGAACATCACATTGCGTTCGACCTGCAGCGCATTGAAGAACGTCGCATTGCGCTGCCGCCAGTCGATCATGAAGATCGGCCTTTGTGCGGCCTCCTGCACCGCCTTGCGATAGCGGTCGACCCGGTCGGGATTGTCCGTGTAGACCTCGATGGCTGTGACGTCACCGGCACGATTGAAATAGGCTTGGGCCTCCTTGAGCGGCATGAACACCATGGCGTTGTCGTATTCCGACATGCCGATCTCAAATACGGCGGCGATCTTGTAGACCTTGATGCGTGGTGTCGTTCCCATCGGCGTCACCGCGCCGCGCGGCGCCACCAGGGTAATGTTGTCCCCCGATCGCAATGACAACTGATCAGCAAGCCGGCGCCCGATCGCAACGCCCTGCTCCTCATCAAACCCCTTGAGCGAGCCCTGCTTGATGTTGTTGGCGACGGACGGAAGCTTTTCCAGATCCATCAGCCGGATGCCGCGGATCAATACGCCGCCTGCATTGAACGGCGATGATGCCAGCGCCTGTCCCTCGACGATTGGCGCAGCCAGCCTGATGCCCGGAACGCCGGCCACACGCGCGGCGACCTCGTCCCAATCCGTGAGAGGCTTTTCCAATGGCTGAATCAGCAGATGGCCGTTAAGGCCGAGAATCTTGTCAAGCAGCTCTTTCCGGAAGCCGTTCATCACCGCCATGACGATGATGAGGGTGGCGACGCCAAGCATGATCCCGAGGAAGGAAAACCCGGCGATGACCGAGATGAATCCTTCCTTGCGCCGCGCACGCAGGTAGCGCAGCGATAACATCCATTCGAACGGAGAGAAGGCCCGCGTGCCGTTGGGCTCAGTCATCGACGATTGGTTCCCCACGCTCGACTGTTCACATGATTCTGGCGGATTCGTGCCGAAGGCGCGAGAGCAAAGCCTTTGTCAACACACAGGATTCGAAGCCACGCTTTGGGGTTCTACCGCGACAGCAAATCGAGCGCCGCAGCGGCACTAATGTTCTCCCGGGTGCCGTCGGCGCGCTTTTTGACCTCGACTTTACCTTCCGCCAGCCCACGGGGCCCAATCAACACCTGATAGGGAACCCCTATCAGATCGGCTGTAGCAAATTTGGCCCCCGGCCGCTCATCAAGGTCATGGTAGAGCACCTCGACGCCCTTTGCGGCGAGATCACGGTAAAGCTGCTCGCAGGCGGCATCGGTGTCAGCAGCGCCCTGCTTCAGGTTAAGGATCACCACCTTGAACGGTGCGACCGGCTCCGGCCAGATGATACCGGCTTCGTCGTGCGACGCTTCGATGATGGCGGCCACCAGGCGACTGGGACCGATACCGTACGAGCCCATATGCACCGGCACTTCCTTGCCGTCCGGCGTCGCGACCACAGCCTTCATCGGCTCGGAGTATTTGGTGCCGAAATAAAATATGTGGCCGACCTCAATGCCGCGCGCCGACACCTGCTTGTCGGACGCCACTTTGCCGAAGGCGGCGGCGTCATGCATTTCCGAGGTCGCGGCGTATTGCGAGGTCCACTTGTTGACGATGCCCTGCAGCTCCGCAACGACGTCGAAATTCACGTCGGTCGCCGGCACCTGCATGTCCAGATAGTCCTTGTGACAGAAAACTTCCGATTCACCGGTCTGCGCAAGAATGATGAATTCGTGGGAGAGGTTTCCGCCAATTGGTCCGGACTCCGCGCGCATCGGAATCGATTTCAAACCCATGCGCGCGAAGGTGCGAAGATAGGCAACGAACATCTTGTTATAGGAATGTGTCGCGCCGGCCTGGTCGAGATCGAACGAATAGGCATCCTTCATCAGGAATTCGCGGCCACGCATCAATCCAAAGCGCGGACGCACCTCGTCGCGGAACTTCCACTGGATGTGGTAGAGATTGAGCGGCACGTCCTTGTACGACCGCACGTAGGCGCGGAAGATCTCGGTGATCATCTCCTCATTGGTCGGCCCGTAGAGCATCTCGCGCTGGTGCCTATCCTTGATGCGAAGCATTTCCTTGCCGTAGGCCTCGTAGCGACCGCTTTCGCGCCACAGCTCCGCGGACTGGATCGTCGGCATCAAAAGTTCGATCGCGCCCGACCGGTTCTGTTCCTCGCGCACGATCTGGCAGATTTTCTGCAGAACGCGAAAGCCAAGCGGCAGGAACGCATAGATGCCCGCGGCCTCCTGTCGCATCATGCCGGCGCGCAGCATCAGCCGATGCGACACGATCTCCGCCTCTTTCGGCGTTTCGCGCAGGATGGGCATAAAAAAGCGGGACAGGCGCATGGATTTCTTGAAGGATTCGTGGATGACGAGGTCAGAGAAAGCGGATCGGCTGCGAAAACACAAGGGCTGGCGTGCCTTTTCGGGAATTTATCGGGGGTTGCGGCATCTATATCCGTGCTAAGATGGCCTGAAGGGCGGAAAAAATGCGAGGGGGCACCAGCTACTGTCTGAGCGTGCTGGCGGCCATCGCCGTCGTCATGCATACGGCGTTATGGGCCGCGCTTGCACCGCTCGCCGCGAGCTCGATCGTCGACCCTTTCACGATCATCTGTCATAGCGAAACCTCCGCGCCTGCCGAACAGGCACCCGCCCCCGGCCCGCTCTCGCCGGCGCATGCCTGCGATCACTGCAATCTGTGCAGCGCGGCCACGCCACCCTTGGCGCCCGACACAGTTCTGACGGCCCGCTTGGAGCCTGTACGGACCCTCCAGCTCCCGCGCCCGATCAATATTGCGCGGCATAACGATGTTGCCGCCGACCCCAAACTCGCCCGAGGTCCTCCGGCTTTCGCCTGACACATGTGCCGCCTTGCGCGGCTTCATTGATCCGTCATTGCGATAGTGGAGTCTTCCATGTTCAGGAGTTTGTGGCCTCTGGCCATGCTTGCCGCCATCCTGGCGGCTTCAACGACACTCTCAACGACACTTGCCCGCGCTCACGAGATCGTCGGCAACCGATTCTTTCCGGCAACGCTCGCCATCGACGATCCCGGCGTCAACGACGAGTTGGCGCTGCCGACCGTTTCGATATCGAAAACAGGCGACGTTCCGTCCATCAAGCAACTTGACGTCTCAGGTGAGTTTGCAAAACGCATCACCGAGGATTTCGGCGTCTCGTTTGCACCGACATGGTCACGGCTTTACGCGCCCGGCGGACCAAACCTGACCGGGGCCCGCGGCTTCCAGAACCTCGAGACGACATTCAAATATCGTCTATTCAAAAGCCCCGAGCATGAATTCGTGCTCTCGGCGGGACTTGAAATCGAATGGGGTGGCAGCGGTGCGCAGAGTGTTGGCGCAGAGCGGTTCACCGTTTACACACCGACTCTCTATTTCGGCAAAGGTTTCGGTGATCTTCCTACCAGCATGAATTGGGCGAGGCCTTTCGCGATCACCGGTCAGTTCGGGTACGCCATACCGGGCGTGTCGAAGACCACCAGCGGCACCCTCGACCCCGACACCGGCGAGATGGCCATCGACACAGAATTTAATCCACGCGTGTTCAATTGGGGCGCATCGCTCCAATACAGCATGCCCTATCTCAAATCCGTCGTTGTCGATCTCGGTTTGCCCGATTTCATCAACCGGCTGATCCCGATCGTCGAAGCTTCGCTGCAAACTCCCGTCTCGAACACGACGACGTCCGGCACGGTGACGACCGGAACAATCAATCCGGGGATCATCTACGTCGGAAACAAGTACCAAGTAGCAATCGAGGCCATAATCCCGGTGAACCGGCAAAGCGGCACAGGCGTTGGTGTCATCGCCCAGTTGCACTTCTTCCTCGACGATATATTCCCGAACACATTGGGACGGCCCATCTTCGCAAACAACATCAGTACAGGGAGGCCGAGCTTCGGCCGTTAGTCATGCGCATCATTCTCACAACCATCGCTCTTGTCTTCGCGACGGCAGCGTCTGCTTTCGCGCATGCTCATCTCGACCACGCAAGCCCCGCCGTCGGCAGCACGGTCGCGCAGGCGCCAAAAGAGGTCGTGCTCTGGTTCACGAACCAACTTGAGCCGGCCTTCAGCAGCATCGACGTACGCGATGAAAAGGGTACGGCAGTGGCTTCCGGCAAAGCCGCTCTCGGCGGAGATCGCACACAATTGCGGGTGCCGCTCAAGCCGTTGCGTGCCGGAACTTACAAGGTGATCTGGCGCGTCTTGTCTGTTGATACCCACCGCACGCAAGGCGATTTCACCTTCCGCGTTGGGCGATAAGTCAGACAACGCGAGGCATCTGTTGATGCTCGATCCATTGGCCCTGGTCCGTGGTTTGCACTTTGCCGCAACGTTGCTGGCATGCGGAACGGTCGCCTTTCTGGTGCTCGTGGCAGAACCAGCCGGCCGAAAAATCGGGGGCGATTTCGCGGCGCTTCGCCACCAACTCAATGTCCTCACATGGCTCGCGCTCGCCGTTGCAGCGCTTTCGGGTGCGGCCTGGTTGGCGCTGTTGGCATCCGACATCCTCGGTGCATCCCTAGCCGATGTCTGTCTGCGCGGCGGCGCCTGGCCAGTGTTATTCGACACGCGTTTCGGACAGGTGTGGTGTGTGCGGCTGGCGCTCGCGTTGCTGCTGGGCATTCTGATCCTTCGGCCGGCGACGCCGGGTTTCCAGATTGTCACGGCGGTCGCGTTGACAGCCCTGCCTGCGCTGGTCGGCCACGCCGGCGCAACGCCGGGGACAGGTGGCGACGTCCACCTCATGTCCGACGTGGTGCATTTGCTGGCGGCCGGGGCATGGCTGGGCGGTTTGCCAGCGTTCGTCTGGTCCCTTTGGCGAGCGCGCCGCACGGCAAAGCCGGCCTGGCTCGATTTCACAATCCGGTCGACCCGCCGCTTCTCGGTGGTCGGTATCCTGAGCGTCGGCGCCTTGCTGGCGAGCGGCCTCGTGAACAGCTGGTATCTGTTGGGTAGCCCCCGCGACCTCGTGGCGACCGACTACGGGCGGTTGGTCGCGCTCAAAATCGGCCTGTTCGCCGCGATGGTCGCCATCGCCACAGTGAACCGCTTCCACCTGACACCTCGGCTTCCCGCGATCCCGGTACTGCGCACACTCCAGCGCAATAGCGTCGCCGAAATCTGCCTGGGCCTGTGCGTGCTTCTATTCGTCGGCATGCTGGGAACCTTGCCACCCTCGGCGCACACACATGCCGCGCCTGAAGGCATCCCGCCCGATGCCGCGTTCGTTCATATCCACGCTCCGGAGGCCATGACCGATGTGATGGTAAACCCCGGACGTCCCGGACGAGCAAACGTTACGATTCGCGTCTCGCGCGAGGATATGTCTCTTTTCCCGGCAAAGGACGTGCACCTCGTGCTTGAACCGCCGAGGCCCGGCGGTCGACCTGTGGAACAGAATGCCATCGAGCAGGCCGACGGCAACTGGCTGGTGAGTGGGATTACGGTTTCGGAACCCGGCATATGGACAGTCCGGGTTATTGTCAGGCCCGACAGCGGGGAGCCGATCGAACTCGATGCCCCGATCCTCATCGAGCACTGATAGTACAAATATTCGTGACAGCCCTCGGACGATCGGCTAGCGTCGGTCCAGCCCGTACGAGCGGAACCCGGCAGCAAGACCGGCGCCAAACCTGCGGTCCAAGTCTTGGGAGGCGAAGCAAGTCCTGGCGCGATAACCGCCGCCGCCCCGAAAGCCGATCGGCAGCCGGGGACAGGGACTCGACCATTGCGATGAGCAGGGCTTCGTGCCCTGCTCTTTTTTTGTTCAGCGCCGCGGGCCGGAAATTGCCATCAGCAGATCGTATGGAATAAGACCTTGCGAATAGACGAAGTATAAAACGCCGAAAATCACAGTGGCGACCACCGTCGTCCAGCCCAGTTTACTCCAGACCTTGTGTATCGCAGGCGCGCCTGGATCGGTTCCAGGCGTGATTTCGCCGCTTTCTTCCTGGTTGCGCACGCCCCACGGGAGCACGGCGAACAGTGTCAGCCACCAGATCAGGAAATAGATGGCAATGATGGTGCTGGTTGCCATCTGGCTCAGGCTTGTTCGAGTTCGACCAGCGTGCCGCAAAAATCCTTCGGATGAAGAAACAGAACGGGCTTGCCGTGCGCTCCGATTTTCGGTTCGCCGTCGCCGAGCACGCGCGCGCCTTGAGCTCTGAGCATGTCGCGGGCGGCGCGGATGTCCGGCACTTCGTAGCAGACGTGATGAATGCCGCCGTCGGGATTCTTCTCCAGGAACTTCGCAATGGGCGAGTCTTCGCCGAGCGGCTCCAGCAATTCGATCTTCGTATTGGGAAGTGTGATGAACACAGTCGAGACCCCATGCTCAGGCTGCGGGACCTTCGCCGACACCTCGGCGCCCAAGGTGTCGCGATAAACCATGGACGCCTTGGCGATATCGCGGACGGCGATGGCGACGTGGTTGAGACGACCGATCATGACTGCCCTCGCTTCCGGCGACTCCATCATACCGTCAACACGTGCACATGGCACATCGGCTTCTTCCCCCAACGCTGGGCCACCGCCGCGCGAACGCCGCGACGCAGCGCTTCGGCAACCGACTCGGGATCGCGCCTCCGCCCACGCGGCAGTGAATCAAACGTCTCGATGAGAGCATCGTGCACCGCCTCGTACATCGAGGCGCCATCGCGATCGCGCTCCGGGATCCCGATCAGATCGAGCGACGGCGCGTCCACCAGCTCGCCTTTGTCGGTGATCGCGATCGCGACAGATACGGCGCCGGCAAAGCTCAGCCGTCTCCGGTCCGCAACGGTGCGGGCGTCGGCTTCGACGAGCAACATTCCGTCCTTGTAGATCCGTCCGGCCGGAACCTCATCGATCGTGCGGACCTGCGGCGACAGCTGCACCAGATCGCCATTGCGGCACTGCACGACCTCGCGGACACCGCAGCGCCGCGCGAGCAAAGCGTGCTCGTGCAGGTGCAGAGCCTCGCCGTGCACAGGAATGAGGACCTTCGGCTTCACCCAGCCGATCAGTTCCTCGAGCTCGGCACGACGCGGATGCCCCGACACATGCACCAGATGCGTGCGATCGGTGATGACCTCGATGCCCTGCTCGATCAGCAGATTGATGATGCGGCTGACGGCCTTCTCGTTGCCTGGAATCGTGCGGGCGGAATAGATCACCCGGTCTCCAGCGGAAAACGTCACCTCCGGGTGCTGGTCCTCGGCGATCCGCGAAAGCGCCGCCCGCGGCTCTCCCTGGCTGCCCGTGCATAGCGCAACGACCTTGCCAGGCGCCAGATAGCCATAGGCATCCATCGGTCGAAAATCCTGTACGCCTTCAAGATAACCCGTCTCGCGTGCGATCTGCACGATGCGTTCCATCGCGCGCCCGATGACGACAACTTCACGGCCGGCGGCGCTTGCCGCGTCGGCAACAGTGCGCAGGCGCGCCACGTTGGAGGCAAACGTCGTCACCGCCACGCGGCCGGTCGCGGTCTTGACGAGTTCGGCAATCGTTTTCGCAACGTCGGATTCGGAGGGTGACCGGCCTTCGCGCACCGCGTTGGTGGAATCGCCGACCAGCGCAAGACACCCTTCCTCGCCAAGCGCGCGCAGCTTTTTCTCGTCCGTACGATCGCCAAGGATCGGCGTCGGATCGATTTTCCAGTCGCCGGTGTGCAGCACTGTGCCGGCCGGCGTACGGATGATCAGCGCGTTCGATTCCGGAATCGAGTGCGCCATCGTCGCCAGTTCAATATCGAACGGCCCCACCTTGAATCGGCTGCCGAGTGCGACGACGTTCACCGGGATTTTCGGCGCACCCGGCTCGCCCGCACATTTGGCTTCCAGCAGCGCAGCCGTGAAGGGCGTTGCATAGATCGGCACCTTGAGCCGAGGCCAGAGGTCGAGCAAAGCGCCAAAATGATCCTCATGGGCATGGGTGAGCACAAGCCCGGCGAGGTTTTTGCGTTCTTCGACGAGATAACGGATGTCGGGCAGGATCAGGTCGACGCCCGGCAGGTGTTCCTCTGCCGCAAACGAGACACCGAGATCCACTGCGAGCCAGCTCCTCCGGCGCTCATCCCCGACGCCATAGATCGACAGATTCATGCCGATCTCGCCCACACCTCCGAGCGGTGCAAATACTAGTTGCTGCGGCGCGGCCATGATCAGAGCTCCCCGAATCCGAAGACTTCGCCGGCCGTGACAACTGTTATCTTTCCGCCCTGATCGAGCAGCAACCGTCCATCATCATCGAGGCCATCGAAGCGGCCCGATAACTCGCGCTCGGGCAATCGGACCTGCAGTATTTCACCGAGGCCGGCCGCACGCTTGAGCCAGTCGGTGCGAATTTCGGCGAAACCCTGCCCCCGTTTCCATTGCACTAGACGCCGCTCCATGGCCGCCGACAGCGCGGCAAATAGCGCATCCGGCACTACGAGTGCACCCGTGACCGCAAGATCGGTCGCAGGATAACCGGTCTTGTCGGGGTGTGCCGTGCAATTGATGCCGATACCGACCGCAACTGAAAAGACAGGGTCGCTTTGCCCTTCGATTAAAATGCCTGCAACTTTTGCCTTTTCGATCAGCAGATCATTCGGCCACTTCACTTTCAGCAACGGGCCGAGCTGAGGCGCACACATGGCAACAGCGTCGTGCAGCGCGAGCGCCGTCACAAAGGACAGCTGTGGCGCCTGAGCCGGTGGCGACGGCTCGGCCAATAACAGTGTGGCGTAGAGATTGCCCGGTGGAGACACCCATTGGCTGCCGCGGCGGCCGCGGCCGGCACTTTGGCTCGCGGCGGTCAACCACAACGGGCCCCGCTCGCCGGCACGCGCTAGCGCCAGCGCCTCGGCGTTGGTCGAGCCGAGCGTCTCGTAAGCTATGTGCCGGACCCCCGCCAGGCCCGTGGCTTCGCGGTTCATCTTGCGGCGCGCGCTCTTATCGCGTGCGCACTAAAACAACGATTTCGCTGCAGCCGTCGCCGCGCCAAGAAGCGGCGCCGGATAGGCGAAAAACAGGATATTGGCGAGCCCAGAAACGCCCAGGACCAGGCGCAACAGCATCGGCATGCGTTCAAAGCTCCGCACCGGTTCATCGAAATACATGATCTTGACGATTGCCAGATAGTAGTAGGCCCCGACGACGCTGGTGAGAACGCCGATCACCGCCAGTGTGAAGAGCCCTGCTTTGATCGCTGCCAGGAACACGTAAAATTTAGCGAAGAAACCCGCGAGCGGCGGTATTCCGGCGAGCGAGAACAACAGCACCGCCAGGAAAAACGCCATGGTCGGATGCGTACGGGACAGGCCAGCAAGATCGCTGATCGTCTCCACCAGTCTGCCGTCGCGCCGCATGCTCAGGATGACCGCGAAAGTGCCGAGCGTCATCGCCACATAGATGCTCATATAGATGAGCACGCCCTGCACGCCCTCCGCCGTGCCGGCGGCAAGCCCGACCAGCGCGTAGCCCATGTGGCCGATCGAGGAATACGCCATCAGCCGCTTGATGTTGCGCTGGCCGATTGCCGCGAACGACCCGAGCGCCATCGACGCGATCGAGACGAAAACAACAATCTGCTGCCATTCGTGGGTAATGCCTGGAAATGCAACGACCGTCACGCGCGCGAAGATGGCAATACCGGCGACCTTCGGCGCAGCGGCGAAAAACGCAGTGACCGGCGTCGGCGCGCCTTCGTACACGTCCGGCGTCCACATGTGGAAGGGCACCGCAGAGATCTTGAAGCAGAACCCGACGAACAGGAACACGAGACCGAAGATCAATCCCAGCCCGGCGCCGTTCTGCGTTGCCTTGGCGATGCCTGCAAAATTGACTGTGCCGGTGAAGCCGTAGATCAGTGAGGCGCCGTAAAGCAGCATTCCCGACGACAGCGCGCCGAGGACGAAATATTTCAGCCCTGCTTCGGTCGAGCGCAAATTGTCGCGATCAAACGCAGCCACGACGTAGAGGGAGAGGCTCATCAGTTCAAAGCCGAGATAGAGGGCAATGAGGTCGCCGGCC
>DATAPP010000004.1:0-1571 GCA_036265125.1 Pseudolabrys sp.
ATCAATTCGACGACGGCGAGGCGATCGGTCAGCGGCCTGCCGCGCCAGTTTTGGGTGATGTGACAGAACAGCCGGTGCTCGATCTTGTTCCACTTCGATGTGCCGGGCGGATAGTGGTGGACGTGGATCACGAGCCCGGTATCGTCGGCGAGCTTTTGCAGTTCGCGCTTCCAGAGCCGCACACGCGCGCCGTTGGAGCCGCCGCAGTCTGCGGTGATCGTTAGCTCTCGTGCCTTCGGATAGCGCTGTCGTCCCATGCGTTTGCGCCAGCAGCGAATCGATTGCACGGCGAACTCGGCGGTGTCGCTTGTGATCCCGAGGCTGACAAAGCCGACATTGGCGAACATGTCGTACACCCCATAGGGCACGACCTTGCCGCGTTTCTTATCCTCGAAGTCGTGGACGTTGACGCGCCGCGGCTTGCGTTTTGGACGATAATCAGTGCCGCCGTTCTTGAAGTTGCCGATCAGTTCCTTCTTCTTCGTGTCCACAGAGATGACCGGTTGTTGCCGGACCTGCGCAGCGACAACTTTCGCGTTGATGTATTCGAACTGGGCATTGCGGTCGGGATGGTGCGATCCTTCATCGGCCTTGCGGTTGGACTGGCGCGAGAAACCGAGCTTCACCAGTTCCTTGCGCACCGTATCAGGTCCGATCGGATGTCCCATCTCGGTCAGCGCCGCGGCGAGTTTCTCCAGGCTTTTCGACACCCAGATCAAGGGCCGCATCGGATCGCCAAGCGTCGCCGGCTGCACGAGGCGCTTAAGTGCGGGGACGAGCCCCGGATCGGTGTCGCAAAGCGCGCGACGCCCACCGCCGGCGCGGCGAACGCGCCCCTCCAGCAGCGGTTGCGTGTCGAGATCATCTTCGCCGCGATTGATTGTGGAACGGGCGAGCCCGGTGATCTTCGAGACCATCGCGAGGCCGCCCCGCCCGGCGGTCCGCGCCTCCGCCGCCGCAAACAGCCGCCGTCCGCGCTCGTCGAGCTTCGCGCCCACCGCCTCCCATCGCTGCCGAATCGCGTCCGCATCGACCATGCAGCTGATCTACGCCGCTTCGTCCCCCACCGGAATCCACAAGCCCGAGTCACTCCGTCGCAGGACCGGGCACCGCGATTCAGTTAATGTTCGGGGTGTCCTTAGCACCGACTTCAGCGGAGTACGGCGCGCAATGCTGAGATCGGGGCCGATCACCCTTGATTTGCGTCTCCCATTCGTCGCGATCAAAGGCAACCCGATCGCTTGCCCCCATCCGCTTTATTGTCTGAACATGGTGGTCACCGATACGACGGACGCGCAGCGAAAAACCTCGTTTTCGCAGCTTCTGCTTGTCCGTATCGTAATAGACGGAAATTAGTTCCGCGCTTTTTCGCTGCTTTGCGCTGCGCAGAAGCGCACCGCGCTCAAGAGCACGCAGGCCTGCTGTGGGAACTTCTAGCTTCAGCTCCACTTCACGATCGTCAGCCATGGGACCTCATTGATTATCATGAATGGTGGTCGATCCATCATCGCGCCGAATTGCTCCTGGGTGCCAGGCGCAGGCCATTACGCCCCGCCGTTGCGCGATGATGG
>DATAPP010000005.1:0-1575 GCA_036265125.1 Pseudolabrys sp.
GCAAAGTCTCGACCAGTTGACGCAGCTCGGCCATTTCGGAGATCCCATCTTCAGGCGCTTGCCGCGGAGTGATTGCAGTTTGTTCTGATCGCAATGACCTTTACCGCGCGGTTTCGGGGAGGCAGACCTCTAAACAACGTAGGGAATGCGGTGGTTCTCCAGCACTCCAGCATTTGCCAGAAGGGGCTTGTCAAGTTTAGGTTTTAGGCACCAGGAAAGGTTGCATCCTAGGCAGAGATCGTGCGGGTGTCCGAACATCAATCTCAACTGATTTCTTGCTATGGTTGTTTAACTTGACAATGCCGAGACGGCCTACACATACATCGGCGCGACCGAGAACGGCCTTCCCGTGGTCCTCGCCGCTTACAGCGGCGGCGGCTCGGGCGACTTCATCACGCTGCACATCCTCGATATTGCCCCCGCCCGCGCCTTCGACCTCGCCGGCAAGGTCTACGAACGCATCAACCTGACGGACTTGCGCAGGGTCGCCCTGGGCGATCGTTGGGACGGCGAGATCAGTATCGCGAAGAACACAATCCGCGTCGTGACGACGCGCAAGGGGCCGGCGGATGAGACCGGGGCGCGGGAGACGATGACCATCGTGGCGAGGAGGCCGTGAGCCGTAGCCTCAGCGTACCCCAAGTGATCAGGAGGGCTTCGGGGCGGCTTGGCTAGTGCGCCATTTCCGACATTACTGGCCTCCTGACTGATTTATTACGTTCCAATCCATTTGTGGATCCCGATGATGAAGGGCTCATAACATTCCAGTATATTGAGTCTGGCTAGATTGTCATTGGGCATTGCGGGGCCGGACCGATGATGTCCTGATGGCCGTCGTTGGCTCCCGCTTCATTTGTGGCATTCCGATGACGGATCAGAAACGGAAGGTACCGGAGAAGAGCGGTCCTCTCATGTGGACGTTGAAGCCCAGATTACTGTCGCTTGCCGAGTAGTTAAAATTGAGACTGCGATAGCCCAGGTGAAGGTTGATCCACGAGTTGAGCGCGTAGTCGACGGTGCCCATCACCTGCCAATCGGTGTGCGCGCCGACGCCGAACCCGCCGAGATCGCCATAGGCGGTGAGGCCGATCCCGTTGCCGAAATCGTAGTGATATCGTCCAGCGAGCAGCGGATCGCCCCAACCGGCGCGTCGGTTTACGGCGACGCCGGGACGGAGGCCGGGGTTGAGCGAAATATTCGACGAAAACCCCCAAGCGCGGAAGCCGCCACCGAAATCGGCAAACTGGTTGGGCGCGCTGAGGACACGGTAGACCACCAGCGCGGTGCCCGTATTCGTCGCCAGCGCTGCGTTGCCGCCCTGAAACAACACATTGCGGGTGGTGATTTTGGTGCTGACCGGAACGTGCAGGAAGTCGCCGAGCAGGCCGATCGGCCCGTCGCGGATCTCGGCCGACCCCATGAACGGCGCCCCTTCAGGACAACCCGCCCTTCGTCAACTCTCCCGACTGGCTGCGTCTGCCGTTGGCCGGCTATCCCGATTTCTCGATTTGGCAGCCGTTCCTCGACGAGATCATCACCCATCCGACGCCCGACGCCTTTCGCGCACGGCACAAT
>DATAPP010000006.1:0-87438 GCA_036265125.1 Pseudolabrys sp.
CTGCCCATGTTGGGGCGGCCACGAAAAGCGCGGCCCGGCGCAGGAAGGAAGACGCCGCAAATAAGCCCGGACGGCGCAAGCTTGTCTGGGTGGCGCGCCGAGCGGCGCCCCGTATTTCCGAGAGGGAATGCGGGCACACAAAGAACAATGGTTGCGCCCCTTGGCGCGCCATCCCCCTCATCTTTGAGGGGAGACAATAGGAAGACGGGCCTACCCGGGGCCTCGCCAAACAATACGGGTGATGATGCTCGTTTGTTTGAAAGATTTGGCTGTTTGAAAGACTTGGCTGTTTGAAATTGGCTGTTTGAAATGTGAATCAGTGATTTGGGTGGCCGGACAGCACCCTCGCCGTCATGCCCGCGCTTGTCGCGGGCATCCACGTCTTACGGCGTTGCAACAGCAAAGACGTGGATGGCCGGGACGAGCCCGGCCTATGAGGCATCCACGTCTTGCGGCCTTGCAACAGCAAAGATGTGGATGGCCGGGCCTTCAGGCGCGAAGACGGCGCTTCGCGCCTTTCGCCCGGCCATGACGAGAGCAAAGACGCAAATGGCCGGGCTCATGCCCGGCCATCACTCGCGTGCTCAGTGCCCGCGCTCAGTTCCGGAACGGACGCTTGTCGCGCCGGCGATCACTGACCGGCTGATAGGCAACACGGGAATGATAGGAGCAATAGGGCAGGTCATTCGCGGTGTCGCCACCGCAGAAGAAAAAATCCGAGCCGCCAGGATCGCCGACCGGCCAGCGGCAGGTTTTTTCCGTCAGCTGAAGCAGGGTCTTGCGTTGCTCGAGCGGAATTTCGATCAGCTCCGGCTCTGGTTCGATGTCGTAATCATAGGCGAGGGCGGTGTTGCCGCGTATCGATGGGCGTGGCACCCGCATCATGTGGCCCGATGAGCGTACCTTGCGCGGCCGCGGGGCCGACGAGGACGGGCTTTTCGCGCGGCCGGAGAGGCCGAGACGGTGAACCTTGCCGATGACGGCGTTGCGGGTAATCCCGCCGAGTTCAGCGGCAATCTGGCTCGCAGACAGGCCATCCGCCCATAGTTTTTTTAGCAGTTCGACCCTCTCGTCGGTCCAGCCCATTGGGATTTCTCCTCAGACTTCAAGGCTTTGGATAGAGTCCAGCCCCGTCGTCGGACGCCAATCAGGCGCCAGACGCATACGCGTCAAGGATGGACAGAAATCACGCGGTGGTACGAGATGTCGTACTACCTGACCGTAAGGCTACAATAGGCAGTGACTCGGCCGCAAGCTCTGCGGCTGGCTACCAACAAGTTTTCCTTTAAAATCTGCACTTACGCACGATTGAATCGGGTTGATTGACAGCGCGGGCCCCCGCAATACAATGAAAAAAGTGCCGCCCGGCGAGGCGGCACATTTCTTTTCGGCGGGCGCATGGCGCCGAAATGGATCACCCCGGCAAGACCGTGCGCGAACGAAAGCGCATGATCCCGAAAAGTGGGCGCCGGTTTTCGGGCAAGTTCATGCGTAAACGAAGATACTCGATGGAAGACACTGGTCGTGAGCTCGCATCTATTGCCAACCTACGCGCGGGTCGATCTCGCTTTCGAGCGGGGCGAGGGCGCTTGGCTGTTCACGGCCGAAGGTGAACGGTACCTGGATTTTACAGCCGGCGTTGCCGTCAATGCGCTGGGACATGCCCATCCTCATTTGGTCAAGGCCCTGACTGAGCAGGCGCATAAAGTCTGGCACGTATCCAATCTCTATCGCATTCCGGAAGGCGAGAAGCTCGCCGATCGGCTCTGTGCGGCAAGCTTCGCCGATACGGTATTTTTCCAGAATTCGGGGGCCGAGGCACTCGAATGTGCGATCAAGATGGTGCGCAAATATCAGTCGGTCTCCGGCAAACCGGAGCGCTACCGTCTCATCACTTTCGAAGGCGCCTTTCATGGCCGCACGCTCGCGACCATCGCGGCGGCCGGCAACAAGAAATATCTCGAAGGCTTCGGGCCGCCGCTTGATGGTTTCGATCAGGTGCCCTTTGGCGATGTCGATGCGGTCAAGCGCGCCATCGGTCCTGAAACCGCAGGAATCCTGATTGAACCGATCCAGGGCGAAGGCGGTGTGCGGGTTGCGGCTCCGAATTTCCTGCGCGCCTTGCGCCAGCTGTGCGATCAGCATGATCTGCTGCTCATCTTCGACGAAGTGCAAACGGGTATCGCACGCACCGGCGAGATGTTTGCCTATGAACGCAGCGGGATTACGCCGGATGTCATGGCGCTCGCGAAAGCGCTTGGCGGCGGCTTTCCGATCGGCGCCTGCCTGGCGACGGCGGAAGCCTCGAAGGGAATGACCGTCGGCTCGCATGGGTCGACTTTTGGCGGCAATCAGCTGGCGATGGCCGTTGGCAATGCCGTGCTTGACGTGGTGCTGGCCGACGGCTTCATCGAGCGCGTGCGCAGGAACGCCCTGCTGCTCAAGCAGCGACTGGCCGAACTGAAGGACCGTCATGCCTCGGTGATCGCCGAAGTGCGCGGCGAAGGCTTGCTGATTGGCCTTCGCATGATTCCGCAGGCTTCCGAGATGATTGACGAGCTGCGCGCCGAGAAGATGATCGCGGTCGGCGCCGGCGATAACGTGGTGCGTCTGTTGCCTCCACTCATCATTGGCGAGAAGGAGATCGCCGAGGCGGTCGGATGTATCGACAGGGCATGCACGCGCCTGGAGCAAACCCACGCGCGCGCGGCCAAGGCGGCGTCATGAGCGCAAATGGTGTCAGGCATTTCCTCGATCTCACCGACCTTCCCAAGCCGGTGCTTGCCGGGCTGATTGATAACAGCCGCGCGATGAAGGCCGCACGCGCGCGGGGTCAAATGCCGTCGCCGCTCGCCGGAAAGACACTGGCGATGGTGTTCGACAAGCCCTCAACGCGTACGCGCGTCTCGTTCGATGTTGCCATGACGCAGCTTGGCGGCGAAGCGATCCTGCTGACCGCACAGGAAATGCAGTTGGGACGCGGCGAGACGCTCGCCGACACCGCGCGGGTGCTGTCGCGTTACGTTGATGCAATCATGATCCGCATCCTCGATCATGAGGCCGTGGCCGAGCTCGCACATCACGCGACCATCCCCGTGATCAACGGGCTGACGCGGCGGTCGCATCCCTGCCAGGTGCTGGCCGATGTCATGACCTACGAGGAAAAACGTGGGCCGATCCGCGGGCGCACGGTGGCCTGGAGCGGGGATTCCAACAACGTGCTGGCGAGCTGGATGCATGCGGCCGAGCGCTTCGACTTCCAGTTGCGGGTGGCGACGCCGGCGGAGCTGCGGCCGAAGAAATGGCTGATGGACTGGGTGAAATCGTCGGGTGCCGCCATCATGATCGGCGATGATCCGGAGGCCGCGGTCAAGGATGCCGATTGCGTGGTCACCGACACCTGGGTGTCGATGGGCGACCGCGACGGCAAGCATCGTCACAACGTGCTCAAGCGCTACCAGATCAATGCGAGCCTGATGGCGAAGGCCAAGCCCGATGCCCTGTTCATGCACTGCCTGCCGGCACATCGCGGCGAGGAGGTCACGGACGAGGTGATCGACGGGCAGCAATCGGTCGTTTTCGACGAGGCGGAAAATCGGCTGCATGCCCAAAAGGGTCTGCTTGCCTGGTGCCTGCACGCCGACACTTGAGAGCGTAGTGACCATCCACGACTTCGCTGATGCGATCTCGTTAAGACGTGGATGCCCGAGGTGTGCGAAAGCACGCCGCCCTTCGGACGCCTAAGGCCGGGCATAACAGGGGAGGGACGACGAATGAGAGTCCGCCCTCGAAAATTCGAGTTTAAACGCTACATATAGCCGATGAGCAATCCTCAGGCCGTTCCTCAAACTGCCATTCCGTCCCGTGCGCCAGCGGCCACCACGGCCGACGATACCGTCATGCCATTCGAGGTGGCCAAGCTCGACTTGCGCGGCCGCGTCGTGCGGCTGGGTCCGGCCGTGGATGAGATCCTCGCTCGCCACGCCTATCCCCAGCCGGTCGCCAAGCTCCTTGGCGAAGCCCTCGTGCTTACGGCGATGCTCGGCTCGGCCTTGAAGATCGACGGGCGCTTTATTCTGCAAACGCAGAGCGACGGGCCCGTCCGTATGCTTGTTGTTGACTTCACCGCCCCCGACAAGGTGCGAGCCTGTGCCCGCTTCGACAAGGATCGGGTGGCTGCAGCAGTTGAGTCTGGCAAGACGGACGGCGGCGCGCTGCTCGGCAAAGGTCATCTCGCGATGACCATCGATCAGGGGCCCGACATGAACCGCTACCAGGGGCTGGTCGCGCTCGAAGGCGGCTCACTGGAGGACGTGGCCCACGAGTATTTTCTCCGTTCCGAGCAGATCCCGACGCGGGTGCGCCTGGCAGTTGCGGAGGAACTGCGTGCCGGCCCGGATGGTCCCACCCATAGCTGGCGCGCCGGCGGCGTCATGCTGCAATTCCTGCCGAAAGCGCCCGAACGCGCACGAGTTGCCGATCTTGATCCCGGCGACGCACCGGAAGGTGTCGAACGTCACACCGTCGAGGAGGACGACGCCTGGGTCGAGGGCCGAGCCTTGATATCCACCGTCGAGGATCTCGAGTTGATCGATCCATCGCTTTCCAGTGAGCGGCTTGTTTACAGACTTTTTCATGAACCGGGCGTGCGTGTCTTCCGCGCCAGTCCGTTGCGTGCGGAATGCTCGTGCTCGCGCGACAATGTCGAGGCGATGCTCAAGAGTTTCTCGCAGGACGATCGCGACCACATGGTCGAGGACGGCAAGATTTCCGTCACCTGCGAATTCTGCAGTGCGCACTATCAGTTCGCGCCGGGCGAGATCGGCGCCAGTCCTAGTTGATGGTTCGCGTGGCGTAGGACGAGTCGAGGGAAAATGCCGGGATCTCGATGTCGAAGTGCTCGCCCGCGCCCGTCACCATGCCGTACGTGCCGGCCATGAATCCCGATGGAGTCGGCAGGGGGACTCCGCTGGTGTATTCGAACGACTCCCCCGCCTTGAGCGTGGGTTCCTCGCCGACAACACCCGGACCCCTGACCTCCTGCAGGCGGCCAAGCGCGTCGGTGATGCGCCAATGCCGCGTCTTGAGCTGAACTGTGTCCACACCGAGATTGGCGATATTGATGGTATAGGCCCAGAAAAAATAGCCATTGCTCGGCGACGACCGCTCCGAGACAAAGCGGGGCGTGACGGTGACCTCGATCTTGCGGGTTACGGCGCGATACATCTATATCCCGCACAATTAACTGGGCCGGGGCTTGCCATTTGCTTGATGTCCGGGATTATGACCGAAAGCCTGCACGAAAGAAAAGCCGCACATGGCACCGGTTCCGACCGAACGTGATCTCCGGCTTGATTTGTTCCGCGGCCTCGCGCTCTGGCTGATTTTCCTCGATCACATTCCGTCGAACGCGGTCAGTTGGATTACCATCCGGAATTATGGCTTCAGCGACGCGACCGAGATTTTCGTCTTCATATCCGGGTATACCGCGGCCTTTGTCTACGGCCGCGCGATGCAGCAACACGGTTTTATTGTCGCTTCTGCGCGAGTGCTCAAGCGCGCATGGCAAATTTATATCGCGCATGTGTTCCTTCTGGCGATCTATCTCGCCGAGATTGCGTATGTCTCAAACAGCTTCGACAATCCTCTCTACACCGAGGAAATGGGGGTACTCGATTTCCTCAAAAATCCGGATGTCACCATCCTTCAGGCCCTGCTGCTGAAGTTCAAGCCGGTGAATATGGACATACTGCCACTCTATATACTGTTGCTGGCATGGTTCCCGCCAATGCTGTGGCTGCTGTTGCGCGCACCGTCGATCGCACTGCTGGCGTCGGCGTCGCTGTATGCGCTGATGTGGTTGTTCGAGTGGAACCTCCCGGCATATCCGAGCGGCACCTGGGTCTTCAATCCGTTCGCCTGGCAATTGCTGTTCGTGTTCGGCGCCTGGTGCGCGCTCGGCGGGGCGCAAAATCTGTCGCGCTGGATCCATTCGAAGGTGGTGGTCGGTCTGGCCATTGCGTATCTCGTATTCGCATTCTCCATCGCAATGACCTGGTATTTTCCAAGGCTGGCGGTTTTCGTGCCAAAATTTCTCGGCGAGGCGATCTATCCAATCGACAAGACCAATCTTGATGTACTTCGCATCATACATTTCCTCGCGCTGGCTGTGATAACGGTCGCTTTCGTGCCGCGCGACTGGCCGGCCCTGAAGTCACGCTTCTTCTGGCCGGCAATTGTGTGCGGTCAGCATTCGCTTGAAACATTCTGCATCGGCGTCTTTCTGTCCTTCGCCGGGCACTTCGTCTTTACGGAGGTTTCCAATCGCGTTCTCACCCAGGTGGCGGTCAGCTTTCTTGGCATCGCCATTATGGTGGCCGTTGCGGCACTCATTTCGTGGTATAGACAGGCTGAACGCCAGGGTGGGGGTCCGCGCCCGCCCGCCGCGAAGCCGGGTTATGCGGGGGGCGATGTATGAAGGAACGCTTGCTATTGCTGGCGTTGCTGATGCTGGGCAACGCACCTGTATGGGCCGAGCAGCCGGCGGAATGCCGCGTCGCAGAAAATCTGCTCGAATCAAGTTTCCGGTTGCCGCAGGTCACGCGCGCGATCGCCGCGAAGCATCTCACTGTATTGGTGATGGGGGCCGGTTCCTCACAACTGCCGGGACCCAACGGTGCGGCCAACGGCTCGAATAGCCCGGGCAACGCTTATCCGGTGCGGCTGCAACAGGCACTTGCGCAACAACTGCACGGTGTCGAGGTTAAGGTTACAACCGACGTTAAAGCAAAACGAACCGCCGCCGAGATGGTTAAAGCGCTTCCGGCGGCGCTGAGTGCGAACAAGCCCGCCCTTCTCGTTTGGCAGACCGGAACTGTGGACGCGATGCTCGCGATCGATCCGGATCAATTCAGCCATGCGCTCGACAAAGGCATAAACATTGCTCATTCGGCGGGCGCTGATGTCGTTTTAATCAACGCGCAATATAGCCCGCGGACGGAGTCGATGATTGCCCTTGGGACCTATGCAGAAGATATGCGTTGGGTTGCGTTGCAGCATGAAATTCCGGTGTTCGATCGGTTCAGCATCATGAAGTTATGGGGTGAACTCGGGACGTTCGATTTATACTCAGCGACGAAAAAACTTGACATCGCCGAGCGGGTCCATGATTGCATAGGTCGGCTGCTGGCAGATCTCGTGATCACGGCGGCCAAACCAGAAGAGGCGCCGGTCAACGGCAGCCGTTGATAACAGAGAGGATTCACCGTTGCGCGGTCACCGGCCCGAACGAAGGGTAATAAAATCAGTCGCTGCCGCCGCGCTGCTGTCGGGGCTGGTGGCGGCGTTTCCTGCACGCGCCGATACAGCGCCGGCTTGCGAAGCACCGCTCGATCTGATCCGGCTCGCCAACCCGCTTCCGCACTTCGCAAAGAAACTGACGCTGGGAGAACCGGTCACGATCGTGGCAATCGGCTCCTCGTCAACGGCAGGAGCGGGTGCGAGTTCGCCGAAGGCGAACTATCCAAGCCAGCTCGCGATCGAGCTCAATCAGCATTTCCCCAAATTGTCGATCACAATGCTCAATCGCGGTGTCGGCGGCGAAGAAGTCCCCGAGATGCTCGCGCGGTTTGATTCTGCGGTGATCGCCGCCAAGCCCGATCTGGTGCTATGGCAGCTTGGCACCAATTCGGTCATTCGCGATCACCAGCTGAACAGCCACGACGCGTTGATCCGCGTCGGTCTTGCCAAGATTCGGGCGACCGGCGCCGATGTCGTGCTGATCGATCCGCAATTCGCGCCGAAGGTGATCGCCAAACCGGAAGCCGAGAAGATGGTTGCGCTGATTTCGAGCACCGCGAAGAAAGAAGACGTCGACCTGTTCCGCCGCTTCGATGTGATGCGGCACTGGCATGAAGTCGATCATCTGGGATTCGAGACTTTCGTGTCACCCGACGGGCTGCACATGAACGACTGGAGCTACGCCTGCATGGCGAGAGGACTCGGCAATGCCATCGCCGAGGCTGCGCAGCGGCCGATAATGTCGGCGACCGCCGCGTCACACCTCATTCCCTGAGCGACATCAAACCTTCTCCAGCGCCGTCAGCAGATCCTCGGTCAGGTCATCGGCATGTTCGAGGCCGGCAGAAAACCTGATCAGCCCGTCACCAATTCCGAGTTCGGCACGCTGTTCCGGCGTAAGCCGCTGATGCGTGGTCGTGGTCGGATGTGTGACCAGGCTTTTCGCATCGCCAAGGTTGTTGGTGATCCCGATCAGCTGCAGTGCGTTGAGAAAGCGGAAGGCCCCTTCCTTTCCACCTTTGACGTCGAATGAGCACAGCGTCGAGCCGGCGCGCATCTGCTTTTTGATGATCTCGGCCTGCGGGTGGTCAGACCGGCCCGGATAGATCATCCGCGTGAGCTTCTTGTGCCCGGCAAGCGCTTTGGCAACTGCTCCGGCATTGGCAGTCTGTCGCTCAACCCGTACCGGCAGGGTTTCCAGACCCTTCAGTAGAATCCAGGCATTGAACGCCGACAGCGAAGGCCCGGTCTGCCGCAGAACCTGGTGATAATGGTCCATGATCAATTTCTCGGAACCGAGAATAATGCCACCGAGTACGCGGCCTTGGCCGTCGATATGTTTTGTCGCAGAATAGACCACGCAGTCTGCGCCGAGCGTAAGCGGGCTCTGGTAGAGCGGCGTGGCGAAGACATTGTCGACCACAAGCTTGGCGCCGGCATTGTGCGCGATGTCCGCGACCGCTGCGATGTCGATCACCTCCAGCGTCGGGTTTGTCGGCGATTCCAGAAAAAAGGCCTTGGTGTTTTTCTGAACCGCTTTTTTCCACGCATCGAGATCGGTCCCGTTGACCAGCGTGGAAGTGACCCCGAAACGTGGCAGCCATTCCTCTATGACCCAGCGGCAGGAACCAAACAGCGCCTTCGCGGCAACCACGTGATCGCCGGCTCTTACCAGACCCATGAGTGCGGTGGTCACAGCCGCCATGCCTGTGGCGGTCGACCGCGCAGCTTCCGCTCCCTCGAACGCAGCCATGCGCTGCTCGAACATGCTCATGGTCGGATTGGAGTAACGCGAATAGACGTAACCCGGGATTTTGCCGGAAAACCGTGCCTCGCATTCCTCCGCTGTCGCATAGACGTAGCCTTGGGTCAGGAATAACGCCTCGGAGGTCTCGCCGAATTGCGAGCGCAACGTGCCGGCATGCACAAGCCGGGTTTCGGGGCGATAGGTCTTGGTCGACGCGGGCATTGCGGCCTCCTCTCAGCCTTGCGCGGGGGGTACTCGCGCGTGGCCAACAAAAAACCGGCCGGAGAAATATCTCGGCCGGGCTCACGCGTCCCCGGCCTTTTAGCGATTTATTTAACGTGGCTGCAAGCCGGCCGGCTCAAATGACCACGGGATAAGATGTTTGTAGCGGGCGGTAGCGCTTCCCGTCAAGGTGGTCCTCGGGTTAGATCGGCGAAATTGCAAGACAGGGACGCTGTGGCACTTTCCTTCGCTCTCGATGACAGGGGCATTTTGCCTGACCGCATGATCGCGGCACTCGCCGCCGCCGGCGGGATTTTGTCCGAGAACCAGTTCGTGCCGGATCAGATCCAGCCCGCGAGCCTCGACCTGCGGCTCGGGGAGGTCGCCTATCGCGTTCGTGCGAGTTTTTTGCCCGGGCGCACCACGGTTGCCCAACGTATCGACGGGCTGAAGCTCCATGAGGTTTCGCTCACCGATGGTGCGGTGCTGGAGACCGGCTGCGTCTACATCGTGCCGCTGCTGGAAAGCCTGGCCCTGCCGGACGCGATTTCCGCCGCGGCCAATCCCAAAAGTTCGACCGGGCGGCTCGACGTATTCACTCGCGTGATTGCCGACGAAACGCGCGGCTTCGATCGTATCGAGGCTGGGTATCACGGGCCTCTGTATGCCGAAATCAGCCCGCGAACGTTTCCCGTGCTGGTCCGTGAAGGTTCGCGGCTTTCTCAAATTCGCTTCCGCCGCGGCCATGCCTTGCTTGGGGCGGAAGCCTTGCGTGATTTGCATGGGCGTGAGCGCCTGGTCGACGCCGACAATGCCGATGTGAGTGAGGGCGTTGCCGTCAGTGTTGATCTTTCAGGTCTGGGTCCCGGCGGCCTGGTGGGCTATCGCGCGAAGCGACACACAGGCCTGATCGATGTGGAGCGTCGCGGCGGCTATGCCGTGCTCGATTTCTGGGAGCCGATGCAAGCGCGCCCTGACAAAAGCCTGATCCTCGATCCCAATGAATTTTACATTCTTGCATCCAAGGAAGCGGTCCAGGTGCCGCCCGACTATGCAGCCGAGATGGTGCCGTTTGATCCTCTGGTCGGCGAATTTCGCGTGCACTATGCCGGGTTCTTCGACCCGGGCTTCGGCTATGCCGGCGCCGGCGGAAAAGGCGCGCGCGCAGTACTGGAGGTTCGATCGCGCGAAGTTCCATTTATCCTCGAGCACGGCCAGATCGTCGGCCGTTTGGTCTACGAGAAGATGCTCGCAAAACCTGAAAAGCTATACGGTCAGGGCATCGGTTCGAACTACCAGGCGCAGAGCCTGAAGCTCTCCAAGCATTTCAAGGCCTGACAAAACAGACCGCGCTTGCCGCGCGTGTAGGCCATTCGCTATTCTGCAATCGCGCGGGCGTAGTTCAATGGTAGAACGGCAGCTTCCCAAGCTGCATACGAGGGTTCGATTCCCTTCGCCCGCTCCAACAATCAGGCGCTGGTTCACGTTCGTAACGACAACACAACAGGGAGCGCAGGAACTCCACAATTCGCGTGAACGTCCGGCAAATGTCCGCTTGCGGCGCATGAACGGGCATCAAGTTTGACAGGGATTTTGTCTGTTCGTGACCCACTGCTGCGGAAGTGTCTCACGACATGATAAGTCGGCCAACAATTATGTCAGCATTTCAAATGGGAAGACCGCTGCGTTCGCCTAAAGTAGACTGAGTCTCGTCACTCACGTAACGCCCCGATTTTATGGCCGCTTAATTCGCCAACCGGAAATTTCATTGTAGCGTTCGCATCGTGGCAACCTGGCGCGACTAGGGAAGCTGCTAAGCGTTATGACGAGCGGCATCAACGATGAGCTCATTCTTGCGGCCCGTCTTCTTCTCGCGACACTATTTCTGATTTTTGGGTGGAGAAAGCTCAGAGATCATTCGGGCACGGTAAATCAACTGATGCAGCTTGGCGTTGCGATGCCGACGCTGGGTGCTGCCGTAGCGACTTTCATGGAGCTTCCGGTGGCTTTCGCGGTCCTTGTTGGCGCGTTCACGCGTCCTTCAGCTCTACTTATGTTTTTATACACGCTGGGGACTGCGCTTATTGGGCATCGCTATTGGACACTTACAGGTGTGGATCAAGTCGCGAGTATGGATGGTTTCTACAAAAATCTCAGCATTATGGGAGGCCTCTTGCTGCTGTACGTCACCGGCGCAGGAAAATATTCGATCGATGCGTTGAGCAGTGTTGCCGCGCCATAACCTGTGTGCCGTCAAGCCGATGATGCTGCGTCATGTCACGTAAAGTCGAAAGCGCTTATGGAGGTGCCTGTGAACCAAGTTCAGGTCGAGCACAAAAGCTATCAGATGCCGCCGAAGGACGGGATTACCGTCGCGCACTTTCTCACCGTCGCCGACGTTGAGCGATCGCTTCGATTTTACGAAACGGTCTTCGGAGGTCGCATTCAGAGCAGAGGCGACAGTAGCGGCGCGCCGGGATACATCGAGATCGCGAACACGTGGCTCATTGTCAACGTCGGGGGCGGTCCGACACCCGACAAACCATCGGTAACGCTCAGCGTCCCCGCCAATCCCGATTTAGTCAGCAGCTTTATGAATATCCGCGTTGCAGATATGCGAGCGTGCTATGAACTATGGCGAAGTCGGGGAGCCGAGTTTATCACGGAGCCGAAGCCCAAGTACGGCGAGACGCGCTGCTACATTCGCGATCCTGATGGCTATATCATTGAAGTAGGGCAAAGCAATCCGGGCGTTGCTTACGGCTAAGCAGCAGAACGCGTGAAAGCATCTGTGATGACCGCGTATACTCCAATGAGCTGACGCTATGAAGTCCGAGAGGGATGGTATTAGCCCAGCGGCCAAGCCAAGCGGAACTGGTTGCGTCGAATGCGCGGCTCTGGGCGGATGGTGGTTTCATCTTCGCAGATGCGCCGAATGCGGTCACATCGGCTGCTGTGATACTTCACCAAATCAGCACGCATCGAAACATAACGCCGCTACGGGTCACCCGATAATCACGAGTTTCGAGCCGGGCGAGCGGTGGTTTTACGATTATCGTACTGAAGAATTCTTCGCCGGCCCGAAGCTTCACGCCCCCCACTCGCATCCGTTGGATCAACCAGTGCCGGGACCGGCCGGAGCGGTGCCATCAAACTGGCAAACGCTGCTTCACGAATAGGGGGGTGGCTTTTTGGTTTCCGATCTCGGCGTCACAAGGCCCCGTCTGAAATCCCACCGATCAAAGGGCTGTCGCAATTTCGGCCTCGTCGACCGGCGGCTTTGATGTTTGAGAGGCGCATATGCGTGATGTCCGCCAATGACCCAAAGCGGACGTCAATCCTACTGAAGAACTCGGTTGTGTGTTATTTCCCACTCGCCGCCGGTCGTAACCTGTTATGATTTAGCATTGCAAATGGCGCGGCCCTTACGGCGGGCACATGCAAAGACGCGAGTTCAGCATCTTTCTCGGCGGTACAGCGGCAGCGTGTATACAGCAGCCGACAATGCTCGGGATCGATTCCTCATCTTATTTTCAGTACAGGCAGGAGTGCGGATGACGCGTCTTGATCCGGAGTTCCTATCCCGCATCCAGTTCGCGTGGGTCATAGGGTGGCACATCCTCCTCCCAGCATTCACAGTCGGTCTTGCATCGTTCATCGCCTTTCTCGAAGGGGCGTATGCGCTGACGAAACGCCCCATCTTCCTGCATCTCTCACAATTCTGGCTGCGGATCTTCGCGATTTCCTTTGGCATGGGCGTCGTCACGGGCATCGTTATGCCTTTTCAGTTCGGTACTAACTGGAGCCGCTTCTCCGACGCCGCCGGCAATGTGATATCTCCGCTGCTAGCGTATGAGGGTTTGACGGCGTTCTTTCTCGAAGCGACATTCCTCGGGGTACTTTTGTTCGGTCGAAAACTGGTGCCCCCGTCTATGCATTTTGTTGCCGCCGCACTGGTGGCCGTGGGTACGTTGTCCTCGTCGTTCTGGATCCTCGCCACCAACAGTTGGATGCAGACCCCGGTCGGTTACGAGGTGATCGACGGCAGATTTTTTCCCAAGGATTGGCTTGAAATCATTTTCAGCCCGTCGTTTCCGTACCGGCTGGCGCATACGGTCAGCGCGTTCTACGTGACGACTGCCTTCGTCGTACTTGGCGTTGGCGCCTACACGGTTCGGCGAGGACAATGGATGGCAGAAGGACGCATGATGCTGCGGCTCGCCTTATGGTTTCTGGCGATTTTCGTACCGGCGCAAATCATCATCGGTGACTTGCACGGCGTCAACACGTTCGAACATCAGCCGGCAAAGCTCGCCGCGATCGAGGGTCTCTGGGATGGCGGCCGCGGGGTTCCTGCCTCGATTATCGGCTGGCCTGACGAAACGAGGGAGCGCAACCTGGCCGAGATCGCAATTCCGCGCCTCGGGAGCCTTTATCTCACCCATTCCTGGGATGGCGAAGTCAAAGGTCTCAAAGACTTTCCGCCCGATCAACGCGCGCCTGTCGCGATCGTCTATTTCGCGTTCCGGATCATGGTGGGGATCGCCACGCTGATGCTGGCGGTGGTGGTAACTGGCTTCGTGTTGATGATGCGGGGCCGGCTTGACCAGACACGCTGGTATCTGCGGCTCTGTCAGATGGCAACCTGCTTCGGATTTATCGCGGTGATCGCGGGCTGGACGACGACCGAAGTCGGCCGACAGCCCTGGACAATCTACGGCTTGATGCGGACGGCGGACTCGGTCTCTCCGTCACTGTCCGGCTCCGATGTCCTCGTTTCGCTCCTGCTTTACATAGCCGTTTATCTGGTGATTTACCCGGTGGGGCTCTTTCTCATGCTTCGCTTGGTCTGGCGTGGCGTCGTTCCATCGGAAGAGGCCACGCCGATAGTCGGCGGCCACCCAAAAGCACCGATCGAGGCCTTGGCGCCCGCGACACCGGGGACGGCTCCATGACACCCTCGCTCAACCTTGTGCCGATTTGGACGACGATCCTCGCGATCGGAGTCTTCCTCTATGTCGCGCTTGACGGTTTCGACCTCGGCGTCGGCATGCTTTACAACTTCGCGCCCGACCGCAGGTCCCGCGACTTTGTCATGAATTCGATCGCGCCAATCTGGGATGGCAATGAAACTTGGCTTATTCTAGGAAGCGTAGGCCTGTTTGCCGCATTTCCCGTTGCCTTCGCCATCATCATTCCGGCGGTCTATTTTCCGGTCCTATTGATGCTGCTCGCTCTGATTTTTCGCGGGCTCGCTTTCGAATTTCGCTATCGGGATGCCGAACACCGCACCTTCTGGGATCATGGCTTCGCCGCTGGTTCGGCGCTTGCCGCTTTTGCGCAAGGCGTGATCTTGGGTTCGTTCATCCAGGGATTCCATGTGGAGGGGCGGCAGTTTGTCGGCAGCTCTGTCGATTGCTTCACGCTGTTTTCCATTTTCACCGGGGTCGCTTTGATGTTCGGATACGCCCTGCTCGGCGCAGGCTGGCTGGTGATTAAAACTGAAGGGACTTTGCAGGACTGGGCCCGGGTGTTCGGCCGGCGTTGTCTGATCGGCACGGCCCTTGCCATTGTCATCGTCAGCGTGTGGACACCACTCGCCAATGCGCACATCACGGCTCGTTGGTTTTCCTGGCCAAATATCATGCTGCTCGCGCCGGTTCCGCTCATAACGGGCGGCCTGATCTGGTATGAGTGGCGGTCGCTCAGCAACGGGTCAGAGTATTCCCCGTTCATCGCCGCCTTGGGCTTGTTCGCGATGTCCTACCTCGGCATCGCCATCAGCTTGTGGCCCATGATCGTGCCCGGACATTTTACGCTTGAGCAGGCTGCAGCATCGCAAAGCACTCAGGCCTTCCTTTTGATCGGCACGCTCGTTCTCCTGCCGGTGATTCTTCTTTACACGGGTTGGTCGTATTGGGTGTTTCGCGGCAAGGTGCGAGCCGATATCGGATACCACTAAGCGTGCAAAACAGATCGCCGGGTTCCGAAGCTTCACGCTCTCACTCGCATCCGTTGGATCAACCGTGCCGGGACCGGCCGGAGCTGTGCCGTCAAACTGGCAAACGCTGCTTCACGAATAGGGGGCGGCTTCGGAGGTGGTGCCATGATGCAATATCTAACCGGCGGCGCTGATCTCACTGCAATTGCCCTCTTCATCAACCGCATCGCGCTAGGGGCGTTCTTCGCCATCGCTGGCTTCCACAAGTTGTTTAACCGCCAGCGTCATGCGGTGTTTGTGCGTGAGCTGGTGACCGATCGCGTACCGAGACTTGGCTTCAATCAGTGGTTCGTGCCCAGCATTGAGTTTTTCGGCGGCCTGGCATTGCTCACCGGTACGCTCGCTCCTCTGGCTGCGCTGGGATTGCTGGTGATCTGTCTGGTGGCAGTGCTCACCAGCGGAAAGCGTCGCGTCATTTCTTCCATGCCGATCGATAGGGCTGACTATCTTGATGACGTGCTTTATCTCCCCGAAGTCCTTTATCTGGTCATGCTGGTGGTGGTTGTACTGGGGGGACCGGGACCGCTCAGGCTCGATAGTGTCGTGCTGGGCGCGCTATGACGGCTCGGTGCGACGCCTGCGTCCCCGCGACGGTGCCACGAGACGAGATGCCACGGGTTGATTGGGGCGATCTTCCGAGCGCTGCAAAGGGCGGCATCAGAGCCACAATTGTCACGTCTGCTATTGGCACAAAGCGTCATTCGCGACGACGCACCATTTTGTCCGCTATTGGACCAAAGCGGACAAAGTCGGATTTTGGCGCGGGGCGCTTTGTCCGCTAATGACCCAAAGCGGACATCGCGCGGACATGGCTTGAGGGCAGTTCATGCATAAAGCGTTACTCAACTTTGACCTCAAGAGAGCCCACATTAGGGTCGACTGAGGCGCTAGTTCAAAGCGCCCAGGCCTTCAATTCAACTTGTCGGTCGGAACCCATCTGGGTGTCCGTAACCTCGCCCCGAAAACATGTCGGGCGAAAGGAAACATCATGCAGTTACCAAAACTCCTCCAGGGAGAGTCGCTCACGCGCCTATTACAGGGAGCCTTCGCGGGCTTTCTCGCCACGGTGGTCATCGGCTTCGGTTGGGGCGGATGGATGCTTGGAAGCACGGCCAAGAAAATGGCGGATCAAAGCACGAGTAGCGCGATCGTAGCGGCTCTCGCGCCGATCTGTGTTGAAAAATTCCAGCACGCCACTGAGGCCAAAGCAACCTTGGCCCAACTAAAGCTGGTCGATTCGTGGAAGCAAGACTCGTTTATCGAGAAGGGCGGCTGGGCGACGTTCCCAGGAACGGCATCGCCTAACAACAATGTCGCGGAAGCCTGCGCCAAGATGCTCAACGAGTTGAAATAGCCACGCAGGGCCGCACGCAAGGAACAACTGGAGGTCGCCTCAATTGGCGGCTTCTTTCATTTCAAATCAGCGTGCAATGTCCGCTATTGCCACAATGCAGACACCGCTTGGTGCACTGCACATGCCCGCTTTTGACCCAAAGCGGACGTTGCACGGTGGTCTAGCACCAGGTAGTCAGCCTCTTAGCCTGGATCTCAGGCGTTCAGTAGCCGGCTGGCGGTATTACAAGATCGCGTGACAGCATTGCGTTGGTACTATGCGGCCGCCGAACGTCATTGTGTGGGCATATCGTGAGCGTGCGGGGGAATGGTCAGGAGATGGCGGATGCACGACAAAAGTTTTCTGGAAGACGAGACGTCTCGTTACTGGCTCGGCATTAAATCGGTTGTTGCGTTTGACGCGTTACTCCTTGCGATCTTTGTGCTTGTGATTGCGGCGTCGTACTGATTGCCGATAGGGCGTCAGAATTCATTCGCCCACCGCGCTTTAAAATCCGTCATCGCTTGCTCGTTTGCTCGCGTGTCGCTGAGTGCTCGCTCGAGCAGATAAGGTGACTAGTTGATTGGGCCAATCCGCTATTGGCACAAAGCGGACATCCCTAGTTGCACCGCACATGTCCGCTTTTGACCCAAAGCGGATAGTGGGACCTGCCCGACTGACCCCTTCCTGAGCGCACACCAAGGTTGGTACCATGCGACGTCCAGTCCTTGGGGCGGCAATGAGACGGCGTGAATTCATCACTTTTGTTGGTGCGGCGGCCGTGTGGGCGGTCAACGCGCGCGCGCAGCAGCCGGAACGGATGCGACTTATCGGCGTGCTCCAGGGCCTGTCCGCGAATGATCCAGAAGCGGAAGACCGGTTCTCCGAGTTCCAGAAAGAGTTACAGCAGCTTGGTTGGACGGCCGGCCGCAATGTGCAGCTCGACCGTCGCTGGGGTGAGGGCAATTCCGACACAATGCGCCGCCAAGCGGCGGAGTTGGTTGCGCTCTCGCCCGACGTCATTCTGACAACTGGCGGCGATGCCACTGAGCGAGTGCTTCAGGCGACCCGCACCGTCCCAGTCGTCTTCACGGTAGTTCCGGGCCCAGTCGGCGCCGGCTTGGTGAAGCGTCTGTCGCGGCCGGGCGGCAACGCCACCGGGTTTATGCAGCTTGAATACAGTCTGAGCGGAAAATGGTTGGAGCTGCTGAAGCAGATCGCGCCCAATGTAAATCGGGCTGCGGTCTTTCGTGATCCGGGCATACCCGCGGGGATCGGCCAGTTCGCCGTCATTCAATCCGTGGCGCCGTCCGTCGGAGTGGAGGTGTCTCCAATCAATAACAACGATGCGGAAGCTGAAATCGAGCGCGCCGTTGCTGATTTCGCGCGCGAGCCGAATGGCGGACTCATCGCCACCGCAAGCGCCGCGGGAATCACCCGACGCAGATTCTTCGTCTCGCTTGCCGCCCGGCACAAACTTCCTGCGGTCTACTTTAACCGCGATCTCGTCTCCAGCGGCGGCTTGATCTCTTATGGAGCTAATTTCACCGACATGTATCGGCGAGCGGCAATCTACGTCGATCGTATCCTGAAGGGCGAGATGCCAGCTGATATGCCGGTACAGGCGCCGACCAGGTACGAGATGGTCGTCAATCTCAAAACAGCGAAAACACTGGGCCTCACGATTCCGCCGTCCGTGCTCGCGCGTGCCGACGAGGTGATCGAATAAACAGCAATGTCCGCTGTTGGCACAAAGCGGACATTCTGTCGCCTACTTGGAATTAATGCTTGGAATAGTTCGCGCCTTGGTTGTACGCTTTAAAAGCGTAAAACATTCTGGGGGTGAACATGCAAAAGATTGTAGTTGTAATGATGGCTTTGGCGATTGGCCTGTTGGTTACGCAATCTGCGTTCGCAAGGAAGAAAGACAATCCCAATTTCGGTTATTGCGATGATGGGAAAAAAGTGGCCGACACTACCAAGTGCGCAAAGGGGAAGTCTAAAAAGTAGAGCATGATTTCAAGCACAAATTCCAAGGCCGCCTGTTGAGGCGGCCTTTTTTATTTCAACGGCTCCCGTGACCAACAGATGTCCGCTATTGGCACAAAGCGGACCTCCGGGCGCGAATAGTCGCGACATTAATTCGCCGGGTACCCCGTTGACCATCATTGAACCAAAAGTTCCAATAGGTGGGGCGGGGTAAGAAATGAGCACCATCACACAACGGCTACTTGTTCGGGCGTGCCTATCGGGGCTGTTGATAGCGAGCTATTTTTGTTTGAGTGACCTGGCACGCGCAGAGCGAGTTACAATCGTCGCGCTCGGAGCAAGCAACACGGTCGGTCGAAGTGGCACATCGTACCCTGCCGAACTCGAAGCGTTGTTAAAGGCAAAGGGCTATGACGTTCGGGTCATCAACGCCGGCGTAAACGGAGATACAACGGCAGGCATGGCGGCGCGCCTGGAATCTGCAGTACCAAACGGTACACGCCTTGTTTTGCTCAATCCGGCAAACCGTAATGATGAAAGGGCTGGCATCCGAGGCCAACAGCCGACTCATATAGCGCAAATTAGAAGTCGGCTAAGCGCTCGAGGCATTAAGGTCATCGTGCTGCCATCGATCGTGTCGATGGCCGGCAACGCTCACCACAGCGATTCTGAACATTTTGATGCCGAGGGCTATCGCCGCGTTGCTGCGCGTGTGCTGCCGCAAGTCATGAAAATCATTGGCCCTCCGCCATGACGTATTACCGATGTTGTGTGAATTTCAGTGTTTTTCAAACCGCCTAAGCTATGACTGGCATTCGAAGACGTGAATTCATCGTTCTATTCTGCGGGGCGGCGGCAGCTGTATGGGCCGCCGGCGTCGACGCAGGTCAACGAACGACTTCGGTTGTGGGTGTTCTCTACGCTGGGACTTCCGAAGGATCGAGCGCCGCTTCCTGGTCAGCATTTCGGCGCGGTGTTCGAGATGCTGGATTTGTCGAAGGTCGAGACCTGACATTTGATTTTCGGTTCGCCGATAACAATCCTGATCTTTTGCCCCAACTTGCGGCGGATTTGGTTCAGCGTCGAGTCGCGATCATTGTCATACCGGGAAGTGCTGCAGCGGTTCGTGCAGCGATGGCCGCTACGAAGACCATACCGATCGTTTTCATGAACGCCAGCGACCCTGTGCAAGCAGGCTTGGTTGCGAGCTTCCCGCGCCCAGGCGGGAACGTCACTGGGATCACCGACATGGGCGGGGACCTTGCCGCGAAGCGTTTGGGATTGCTGCACCAACTCGTGCCGGAAGCTACGCGTATTGGTGCTCTCATTGACCTTCGCAATCCGGTTCGCATACTTGATGAACTTCGAACGGCAGCCAAAGCGGCCGGACTAGAAATCGAAGCTGTGACGGCAAATACCGAGTCCGAGATTGATGCTGGCTTTAAAACTCTTGCGCAAAAGCAAGTGCAGGCACTTTGGATCAGTCCCGGCTCATTATTCCTCAATCGCCGCGAACAAATTATCAATCTCGCTGCGCAGTATGCATTGCCCGCCATATACCCGCTGCGCGAATTCACCGAACGTGGAGGACTCATAAGCTACGGGTCGAATATAGCTGATCGAAGTCAGCAGGCCGGCCTGTATGTGGGGCGGATTCTCAAAGGAGAGAAGCCCGGGGATCTGCCTGTTATGCGTAATACCAAATTTGACCTGGTCATCAATATTCGCACCGCTAGGACTCTTGGATTAAAGGTGCCGGTCACTCTGCATTCCGAAGCCAATGAGGTATTTGAATAAATTTGGGCGGCCCTACCGTTGACCGCTCAGCGAATGTTGCATGTGGGCCTTGGGCTCAAGCGGCTTTGGCAAAGCCTGTGATCACCTCAAAACCTATTCACTAATTATCGATACCTCAGGAAGTAATGTTCGCGGCTGTTCTGTGGGCTTGTCCGGTTGAATAGGCGGCGCACAATTCAATCGCTTGAGATCAATTACCAAGTCTCGAAAGCATTCGATGGGAACAGAGTATCGCCATTCATTGGTTGAATATTTGGTCCGCAAAGAAATGACGACGTTGCCGTCAGTCGAGTAGCTCTCTGCTCTCAACTCGGTGACGCTTACTGGAAGATTTTGTTTCTCTTCCTGCCGGTTCACAGCAAACAACATCGCTAACTCCAGTGGGAATACTTACTTAACCCCCTCGTTGCGATTTTATTCCCAAACACCGTATGGTTGTCAATTGAGGTGGTGGTAATCCGAGACGGCTATGCGGTTTCGGGCTTCTCTCCGCGTGTCATTTCACCGACATGATTGGCCCAACGCACAAGGACGCGCCCGGCTGATGTCTACTTTTTGGGGGTAAGCGGGCGTCTCTCTAAGTGATGCTCCCTTTACACCCAAAACCCGCGAACCCTACGGGCGGGGATACCCGGCGTCGTCCACTCGTGGATGTTCGCTTTCGGGGGTAAAGCGGACATCTCGGACATGCGCGAATGTCAGCTAATGACTCAATGCGGACATTGATCCCAATGCCGTTGTGCTAGCTACCCACTGAGTGATTGGCGGGACAGCTGCCAAGCACGCACCCCATCTGTTATCCGTTCATGGAAGTGCGATGCGTCCACGACGGTCTCTATCCCAGCGAGCCGCATATCATCCCGGACGACATCGCGTACGCGCGCGAAAAAGACTTCGATACCTCGACTTTGAAGCACCTTAATAAGACGGAACAACTCGTCGGCCGCACTGACATCGATGAAGTTGACCGGACCGAAATCCAGAAGCACCCGTTTCACGTCCGGTCGCGCGGCCAGTGAGGCTTTTAATGTCTCCCTCACATGGCCGATGCTCGCAAAAAAGAGGTCGCCGCCTATCCGCCAGATCAACAATCCCGGAAAAGTAATTGTTCCAGGGTGGCGCTGGACATTGCGATAGGCCTCGGTTCCCGGAAGTTGACCGAGGACTGCCCCTTCTGGATGGCTGGTCCGATAAATCAAGAGCAGGAGCGACAGTGCGACGCCCAAGGCAATTCCGTGTAGCACGCCCAACATCAGTTCGCCTGCGATCACAACCAGGGCGTTAGCAAACGAAAAACGGTTTCGAAAAAACAGATCCCGCAGATATTTTGGCTTGGCGAGATGCAACATTGCCGCAATGACGATGGCGGCGAGCGCCGGCTGCGGCAGGTTTCGGAACAGAGGTGTGAGCCAAATCAGCGTGAAAAGGCAAAAGATTGCCGCGACAAGATTGGCGACCTGACTGCGAGCGCCTGCGGCCGTTGCCACCGAAGTCTTCGATAGACTGCCCACAACAAGGAAGCCCCCGAAAAGGCCGCTTAAGATGTTCGCTGGGCCGTGTGCGACCAATTCCTGGTTCGGCTCGATGTCGCCGCCGCTCTGCATTGCGGCCGCTTTTGCTGCGCCGAGTGCCTCTGCATATCCGACCAGCACAATGGCGAGTGCACCGGGGGCCAGCTCATACAATGTGGTGGCATCGAGCATTGGTGGCGTGAGGTGGGGCAGCCCCGATGGAATGTGGCCGGCCACGTGCACCCCAGTCGCCTCTCCGCCGAGGAGGCCGATTAGGATCGTCGCCACTGCAAGGACGACGAGCGCTGCGGGTATGCTGGGCGCCAGAAAACGAAACAACAACATCGCTGCAAGGGCGAGGATGCCAGTCAGAGCCGGCGCGAGCGATACGTCGGGCAGATGCTGAAGGACATTCCAGAGCTTTGCAAAAAAGTTGCCCGACGCGCCGCTGATGCCAAGCAGATGCGGCACTTGGCCGATGATTGTGACGTAGACGAGACCCTCGATAAAGCCTCGCATCACGGGCGCGGGGATGAAACTGGCTACCCACCCCATACGTATAAGTCCAAAGCACAAGAAAAAAATGCCGATCAGGACAGCGAGGGTGGACGTAAGAGAATTAAACTCCACGCTACCTTGCGTTGCGAGGGCGCCGACAGTTATCGCGGAGATCAGACCAGTAGCGGTGTCCGGCCCGACGACGAGCTGGCGCGACGTACCAAGCAACGCATAAGCGACTAACGCCGGAACGATTGTATAAAGGCCCATGATCGGCGGCACACCGACGATACCGGCATAAGCCATGCCTTCGGGGACCATGACCGCCCAGAGCGCGACCCCCGCCAGGACGTCGGGCAACAGCCATTCGCGTTGATAGGCGGGTATCCAATCGAGGATTGGTAACAACCTGCGAGCCCTGGACGCAAAGGCGGCCGAAAAATTCGACATACTCCAACCTACCGCGTAGGAGCCGTGATTGGCCCCATGGTTGACATCTCACCAGCACAGATCAAGGCCCTTGGTTGCAACGTTTGTCCGTCGATCATTGAGGCCGAAGCTGGACCAAACGCGTACCAATCAATAAAATGCAGGGGATCGCCGTTGGGCAAAGCCTCTTTCCGGGCGCCGGTTTGGGCCCTTACCATGTTTGAATCTCGAGCTCTGAAGATTTAAGACGGCGCGTTTTCCATGCTTTGATCTTAGGACAATAAGTGTCGAAGCGAGTGGAGCAGGTCGTGAGTTCACGTAGCCCGCAAACGAATTCAAGTTTCTACCGCATGATCGCGGCTCGTGGCGAAGGTGTCTTGGTCGATAGCTTTATGATCAAGCGGCCTTCTGTCGGTCAGCGTATGGCTACGGGCAAGGCCTTACGAAAGCAAGTACCGCGCGCGGCGCAGGCAATCTACAACAAGGCTGCGGACCGGCCCGATCCCGTTGAAATTTTAGAACGACAGAGCGCGACGCGCGTGCAAAAGCTCGTGCCGATTCGCTATGGCCGTATGCTCGCCAACCCGTTTGCATTCCTTCGGGGTTCGGCGGCGATCATGGCGAGTGATTTGTCGAGCTCGCCAGTATCTGGCACGCGTGTTGCAGCATGCGGCGACGCACATGTGAAAAACTTCGGCGTCTACGCATCGGCTGAACGCAATTTGGTTTTTTCGATTAATGACTTCGATGAGGTCTACGTCGGTCCTTGGGAGTGGGACCTAAAACGGCTTGCCGCCAGCGCGGTCGTCGCAACAAAATTTATGGGGGGGAACAAGGCGCAATCCGCACAGGCCGCTCGTGAGTGCGCACGGTCTTACCGAAAGCGCATCTATCGATACGCCGAAATGGGATACTTGGAGGTCTGGCACGACCGCATTGATGAGCGTGCGGTGCTCGACAGTTTGGCGCCAAGGGAACGCCGGATCGCCTGCGAGCTCATAGACAAAGTGCGCCACATCCGCCCGCTCGAGAAATTAACTGAACAGGTAAACGGCCAGCACCGCTTCATTGAGGATGTTCCGTTAATCGTGCGCGAAACGCGTAGCGAGTCAGGTACCCCCATCAAGCTGATGCTGGACCGTTTTCTGCGCGCCTACATTGACTCGTTGGATTACGATCGCAAGGTGCTGCTGTCGCGCTATCAAATCGTCGACTTCGCGCGCAAGGTGGTCGGCGTCGGAAGCGTCGGCACCAGATGCTGGGTGCTCCTTCTCCAGGGCGTCGACGGTGACGATCCGCTTTTTCTCCAGGTCAAGGAAGCGCAGACTTCCGTGCTTGAACCATATTCTGACCTCAAGTTGCCCTTCGAGCAGCAAGGCCGCAGGGTCGTATTCGGCCAGCGCCTCACACAGGGTTCGCCTGACATCTTTTTGGGTTGGGGACGGGTTGACGGAAGGGAATTCTACATTCGTCAGCTTGCAGAATTGAAGGGTGATGCCGCGTTCGAGAGCGTCGAAACCTTTCACGACTACTGCAGTCTCTGTGGCTGGGCGCTGGCGCTGGCACACGCCAAGTCGGGCGATCCAGCAGTAATTGCAGGCTACTGCGGCAAAAGCGACGCCCTTGACGAAGCGATCGGCAAGTTTGCGACGAGCTACGCGAAGCAGACCGTGCAAGACTATGAAGCGCTCGCCAAAGCGAAACGCACCGGTCGGATCAAGGCCACGACAGAGGTTTCACAATAAATGTCCGCTTTTGACACTGAGCGGACATTTAATGCTGCACCGCGAATGGCCGCTTTCAGGGGTAAAGCGGACATGACGCTTGTGACCCAAAGCGGACCTTGCACTTTACGTGAGCAGCATAAACACGGTTAAATCTAAATACGTTGCCGCATGTCTTTTGCCATCTAGACATGGGTACCCCGCAAAGCGATGATAAAAGTCCGTTGGCAAATTTTTGCACGGGAGTAATACCATGCGCATTGCTATTTTCGCTCTTGCGGTCTTGGCTGGGTGCGGCGCTGCGGAGGCTGGGCAAATCGAGGTCATATCAGCCAGCCCGCGCCACATTGAGATCGCTGCTTGGTGCGGGACAGGTTCGAATTGTCAGCAAGAGGCTTCCGACGTTGCGCAGGGCTATTGCTACGGCCCAGATTATCCGCGCCGCGCGCTCTATGTGCGGTCGAGCCTCGTTGAGCGCGGTTTTTTTGGCGAACGAGTGACATTCGTCTACAGGTGCAATCGGCGATCTATTATCTGCGAGGCCGGTAGCTGTGATTAGTTCGAAAATCTTCATCGAATAAGCTGAGTGTCCGCTTTTGGCCCTTAGCAGACATGGGCTAGTGCACCGCACATATCCGCTTTTGACCCAAAGCGGACATCTTTGCCTCGCCCGGCCCCTTCCAGACTACACGTACAAATTGCTACGATCTCGTGTCTGAGCCTCGGGGGCAGCGATGAGGCGGCGCGCATTCATCACTTTACTTGGCGGCGCGGTCGTATGGCCGGTGGTGACGCGTGCGCAGCAGTCTGAGGGGGTACGGCGCATCGGTGTACTCATGAATCGGACGGCCGACGACCCACAAGGTCAGGCGCGCCTCGCGGCTTTCCAACAGCGCCTGCAGCAATTGGGCTGGACTGACGGCGGCAATGTGCGGATCGAAACCCGCTGGGGTGCAGACGATGTCGACCGCGAACGCCGCTCCGCGGCAGAATTGGTCGCTCTCGTGCCGGACATTGTTTTGGCCAGCGGCACCCTCAGTGTGACGGCCTTGCAACATGCCAGCAGTGCACTGCCGATTGTGTTCGTTGGCGTCACCGACCCGGTCGGCGCCGGCTTCGTCGATAGTCTCGCCCGACCTGGCGGAAACATTACCGGCTTTATGATTTACGAATACAATTTGAGCGGGAAATGGCTCGAACTCCTTAAGCAGATTGCGCCGAGCATCACGCGAGTGGCCGTTATTCGGAACCCCGAAAATCCTGTGGGGGTCGCTGTGTTCAGCGCCCTTCGAGCCGCAGCGCAGCCGCTCAGAGTTGAAGTGAGCCCCGTTGATAGCCGCCTCAAATCCGACGAGATTGAACGCGCTATCACGGCTTTTGCCGGCTCTCCCAATAGCGGTCTGATCCTGACACCGAATGCGGCAGCAATGCCGGCTCATTATAGTCTGATCGTCAAGCTTGCGGCGCGGTACAAGCTGCCCGCGGTCTACCCTTTCTCTGAAATGGTCACCAATGGCGGCCTGATGTCCTATGGACCGGATGTGATTGACCAGTCCCGACATGCTGCCGAATACGTCGATCGCATCCTTAAGGGAGAGAAGCCCAGCGAACTACCCGTCCAGCAGGCCACCAAATTCGAGCTGCGCATCAACCTCAAGACTGCCAAGGGGCTCGGCCTCGAAGTCCCCAACACACTAATTGGATTGGCCGACGAGATCATCGAATAAAGCGGTGCGATGTCCGCTATTGGCAAAAAGCGGACATGGCGCACGCTCGGACATCTGCTTAATTCAATACGATGGCCTCATCTGACGCATCGGGGCGACAATGAGACGGCGAGATTTCATCATGCTGATCGGCGGCGCGGCGGCTGTCTGGCCGCTCGTGTCGTTCGCGCAGCAGGCGGGCAAGCGGCCGACCATCGGATTCCTGGGCGCGGACGCTTCGGCCTTTGCTCCGTGGACGGCCGCTTTTGTAGCGCGCCTGCGCGAGCTTGGCTGGATCGAGGGCCGCACAATTGAGATCGAGTATCGCTGGTCGGAAGGTCGCCCCGAGCGCTATGCCGAGATCGCCGCCGAGTTCGTGCGTCTAAAGGTTGATGTCATTGTCACAGTTGGAAGCGCCGTCCCGATCGTAAAGCAGGCAACGTCGACGATCCCGATTGTGTTTGCAGTGGGGATCGATCCCGTTGGCAGCGGCCTGGTCGCAACTCTGGCAAAACCGGGCGGCAACGTTACTGGGCTCTCGATTCAGGCGAATGAACTCGCTGGCAAGCGACTGGAACTCTTGCGTGAAGCAGTGCCCCCGCTGCACAGGCTGGCGATTTTGTTTAATGCTGACAACACCCAGCCCGTACTGGAAATGGGCGAGACGCAGGCCGAGGCTCGCAGGCTCGGACTCGAAGTCGCCATACGCGCAATCCGGCGAGCCGAGGATATACCCGCCGCCTTTCAGGACCTCAAAACCAAAGCCGACGCAATTTACGTTGCTGTCGATCAACTCATTGTTGCAAACCGAACGCCTATTCTCGCGGCTGCACTTGGCGAGCGATTGCCCACGATTTTCAGTACCCGGGATTTTGTAAAAGCCGGGGGGCTGATGTCCTACGGACCAAATTATTCGGATCTGTTCCGGCACTCGGCAGATTATGTGGACAAGATTTTGCGTGGGACGAAGCCTGGCGACATACCGGTTGAGCAGCCAACAAAATTCGAGCTGGTAATCAATCTCGCGACAGCGAAGGCGCTCGGACTCACAATTCCCGGATCATTCCTCCTACGCGCAGATGAAGTAGTCGAATAAGGCCTGATGACCGCCTTTGGCAGTGCAGTGGCAGGAAATGGGCGCTCAAGTTTCGCGTAAGTGGGAGTAGGGGCGCTTGTAACGTCCGAGGCCGCCGCCTAGCCTCGGCTTAACGTCTGCCGCGACGGTCAGCCGACATGAACAGATCACTTCTGGCGAACGTCGCGGCCTGCTGCGCCGCAATGTGCGCCGGTACCACCGTCGTGGTGACGCGTTTTGCCGTCGGCGAAATCGATCCAGTCACGCTCGCGTTCTATCGTTACGCGATCGCGATGATCTGTCTTTTGCCGGTGTTGCCTTTCGTTTGGCCGAAGGCGCGCGTTCCGGCCGCCGACGTCATTACCATCGCGCTGCTGGGCGCGGTATTCTTCGGATTCTTTCCTTGGGCTTTCAGCGCGGGGCTGCAATACACGACGGCAGCGCGCGGCGCGATCGGCATTGCCACTATCCCGATCCAGACCCTGATCGTTGCGGCGATTTTCGGCCGCGAGAAGTTGACGCGCCGCAATCTTCTCAGCGTCGCTCTCGGATTTGCCGGCATCGCGATCGTGTTCGGCCCGGAGGCGTATCGCGGTGAAGTGTCGCGCCACTGGCTCGGCGACGGGCTGATGCTTCTCGGCGGACTGAGTGCAGCGATCTATTCCGTCTTCGGCCGGCCGATGTTCGGCAAGCATGGCGCCATGTTTGTCATGGTGCTGGCAGTCGTCTTCGGCCTATTGACCCTGACATTGCTCGCCGCCGCCAGCGGCGTCCTGACAAGCTGGCCTACGTTCAGCCGAAGCGGCTGGATTGCCGTGATATTTCTCGGCACTCTCGGCGCCGCCATTCAATTCTCGCTTTTCACCTGGGCGCTGCGCTGGCTGCCGCCGTCTCGCGTCGTCATTTATCTGACGCTCAATCCGATCGTGGCGGTCCTGCTCGCCAGCCTGTTCCTTGGTGAAACGGTGACACCGGTGCTGATTGCAGGGCTTGTGTTTGTCATCGGCGGCATTTTTGTTGCCAACCGGCGCGCGGCCGCTGCAGACACCGGCGGTCCGCAAACGCCAAAGGCGTGAAGAAAAATCTGCCGCGCGGCATACCGACCACGCACGCGGAGATTGTCAACGCCGAACTAGTCACCTTCCTGAAGGCGCAGCCACTTTAGTTGGATTTCCAGAGAGGCCGCCGCAAGGCGGTCTTTCGGTTTCTGCAGGCTACATCGGGGGCGTCAGTCCTGCCTCGACAGGTCCTTAACGTTTGGCGGGAAGGCCGCATTCACTGTTGTGCCGCGCAGCAGTGCTTCAGCCATGGTCAACGCTTTGTCGTTCTTCTCGTCCGGCGGAATGTAGGACTGCGATCCGGTCTGCTCTTTGCCGGCATCACCCTTGAGATGACCACGCAGCGAGGCCTCCCCAATGGTGTTGGTGTCAGTATTTGCCTTGATGTCGTCCGGCAGGTCCTGCAACACCTCGATGTCGGGCGCGATACCCTTGGCCTGTATCGATCGGCCGGACGGCGTGTAGTAGCGCGCTGTGGTTAATCGCAGCGCGCCAATGTCGGAGCCGAGCGGGATAATGGTCTGCACCGAGCCCTTGCCGAACGAGCGTGTACCCAGAATGGTGGCCCGTCTCTGGTCCTGTAGGGCGCCGGCGACGATTTCCGACGCGGAAGCTGAACCGCCGTTGATCAACACGATCAGCGGTTTGCCTTTCGTGAGGTCTCCGCCTTTGGCGGTGAAGCGCTGAGTTTCTTCCGGATTACGACCACGGGTGGAGACAATCTCGCCCCTTTGGATGAACGCGCTCGACACTGAGATGGCCTCATCGAGCAGACCGCCCGGATTGTTGCGCAGGTCGAGGATGTAGCCCTTGAGCTTGTCGTTGCTCACCTTTCCTGTGATGTCAGCGATTGCTTTCCTCAGTCCGTCGGTGGTTCGTTCGGTGAACTGCGTCATGCGGATATAGCCGACGTCGTCGCCGTCCACCTTCGAGCGCACTGAGCGTACGCGAATGATCTCACGCATCAGAGACACTTCAATTGGCTTGTCCTGTCCCTTGCGTACAATGGTGAGCTTGACCTTGGTGTCCGCCGACCCGCGCATCTTCTCTACCGCCTGGTTCAGGGTCATGCCCTGCACCTGATCATCATTGATCTTGACGAGGAGGTCATTGGCCATAATACCGGCCCTCGCAGCGGGCGTTTCGTCCATCGGTGTCACCACCTTGATCACGCCATCTTCCATAGTGATTTCGATGCCAAGACCGCCGAACTCCCCGCTGGTCTCCGCCTGCATGTCCTTGAAGCTGTTTGAGTCCATGTAGCTCGAATGCGGATCGAGCCCGGCCAGCATGCCGTTTATCGCGGATTCGATTAGCTTGTTGTCGTCCGGCTTCTCAACGTAATCGGCGCGTACGCGCTCGAAGACGTCGCCGAACAGATTGAGCTGCCGGTAAATATCCTCGACCGCTGCGTTGGCGCTCGTGGCGGCTAAAATCGTGTGCGGTTGGATAGCGAACAGTGTCATCGCCGCGCCAGCCGTCGCGCCGAGTAGAATGAGTGAAGTCTTGTGTATCATCCGCGAACCTTTTGCCTTCGTCATCCCCACCCGGTTGAGCTGGGGTCAATATCACTTGCCAAGTATGAACCATCCCCCTGGAGATCAAGATCGCGTTTGTATGTCAAAAATTGGGAGGTGCGACGTCCGCGTTATGGCCGTGGGATTTACCCCGTAAGCGGCTCCTCAGAATAAAAATTTCGTAAAATGGACATGCCTCATGCGGGTCTGTCACCCTTGAACCAGTCGATAGGATGCGGACAATGCACAGGTTGGCTCACAGACAAGTGTTGCCGAAATTCCTTATGAGTCTGCACTCGCCTCGCGTTGAAATTCAGGCCGGCAGTCCTTCAAGCTCCTCCCCAACTGTGATCGGGTGGGACATGGTCTCGTGCAGTTTATCCACGTCGAGCTCGCCCTCCCATCGACTGATGACCACGGTTGCAACTCCGTTACCGATAAGATTGGTCAGCGCCCGACATTCGCTCATGAACTTATCGACGCCGAGCAAAATCGCCAGCGACTGAATCGGAATGTCAGGCACAATCGCGAGCGTTGCCGCGAGAGTGACGAATCCTGCGCCGGTCACGCCAGAGGCGCCCTTCGAAGTCACCATGGCGATGGCCAGAATGCCAAGGAGCTGCCCAAACGTCAGGGACGTATTAGTGGCCTGCGCCAAAAACAAAGTTGCTAACGTCATATAGATGTTTGTGCCGTCTAAGTTGAAGCTGTAGCCCGTGGGGATCACTAACCCGACCACAGACTTCGAGGCGCCAAGGCGCTCCATCTTCTGGATCATGTGGGGCAGGACTGTCTCAGACGACGACGTACCGAGCACGATGAGTAGCTCGTCCTTGATGTAGGCAATGAAACGCAAGATGGAGAAGCCGGCGAGGCGCGCGATGCCACCAAGCACCAGTAGAACAAAGAGCAGGCTTGTAAGATAGAACGTCGCGACCAGCTCGAGCAGGTTCACCAGAGAAGCAACACCATAGGCGCCAACGGTGAACGCCATCGCGCCGAACGCGCCTATTGGCGCTGCTCGTACAATAATGCGGATTATGCCGAAAAAAACCTTGGCCATGGCCTCAATGACGCCGTTGATTTTCTCGCCAAGCGCGCCAAGGCGGGAGATCGCGAAGCCCGAGAGGATCGATATGAGCAGAACTTGCAACAGGTCACCTTTGGCAAAGGCGCCCATAAACGTGTCCGGAATGATTGCTAGCAAGTGGGCAACTATGCCCTCTTCTTTAGCCTTGGTGACATAGCCCGTTACTGCCTTCGGATCGAGGCTTGCCACATCAATGTTGAAGCCCTTGCCGGGCTGCAATAACTCGCCGACGATCAGTCCAATGGCCAGTGCAAGCGTCGACACCGCTTCGAAATAAAATAATGTTTTGACACCCACGCGCCCGACCTTTTTGAGGTCACGCATCGATCCGATGCCGTGCACCACCGTGCAGAAGATAACCGGCGCAATCATCATCTTGATGAGAGAGATAAAGCCGTCGCCAAGCGGCTTAAAAGCTTTGCCGAGATCAGGCCAGAAATGGCCAATCAAAATGCCAATGGCAATCGCAATCAGAACCTGAATGTAGAGAACCGCGTACCATGGACGATGCGTTTTGGTCATTGCAACTCCCGATACACACTTTGGATCAGGGGTCCGCAGATTGTGCCCTGAACCAAGTTCGAATGATAGCTACCTTCTCAGCTTCCCGCAGAGGTGCGCCACGTCAGGGTGTTTACCCCGCAGGAAACCGAAATTTCCTCCTCAGTTTCTTTCAGCATTCTCCAGTAGTGGTACGTTCGATATCGACTTATGGTGAGCTGGCCGCTGACAATAGAAAGCGGGCCGAGCGGGGCTGACCAATGCAGCTAGAGGAAAGCCTTTTTTTCTCGGCCGGTACGGCAACGACTATGCGCTGGTGTAACCCGGCACATTCAGGCCAAATTTTTCCGGGCCTTAAAACTGATGACTGATGAATCTCTACATAGGGTCGAGACTTCATTGAGCGGCTATGAGCTACTCAATGATCCGCTGCTTAATAAAGGTACAGCCTTCACCGAAGCCGAGCGAGACGAGTTCGGCTTGCACGGACTACTGCCTCCGCATGTTGCACAGCTCGACTTTCAGGTGAAACGCCGGCTTGATGCCTTTCGCAGTCTTCATACCGACATGCAAAAGTATACGTTTCTGCGAGGCCTACAGGACTCCAACGAAGTGCTGTTCTATGCGCTGTTAACGCGCAATATCGAAGAGATGATGCCAATCGTCTACACGCCGACGGTCGGGCTAGGTTGTCAGCATTTCAGCCACATCTTCCGTAAGCCTCGCGGGTTATTTCTGAGCATTCCACACAAGCGCGACATACGCCGAATCATCGGTCATTCTCGGTACGATCACATCGAGGTCATTGTTGTCAGTGACGGGGAGCGCATCCTCGGCCTCGGTGATCAGGGCGCGGGGGGAATGGGCATTCCAATTGGAAAACTGTCCCTATACACCGCTTGCGCCGGTCTGCATCCGGCGGCAACGCTGCCGATCATCCTGGATGTCGGCACCGACAATGAGAAACACCTCGTCGATCCTCTCTATATCGGTTGGCAACGCGAGCGCGTGCGAGGGCCTGAGTATGATGATTTTGTCGAGAGTTTCGTCGATGCGGTCCGTGAGCGATGGCCGCACGTACTTCTGCATTGGGAGGATTTCGCGATCGGTAACGCCAACCGGCTGCTTTCCAAATATCGTGATCAGTTATGCACGTTCAATGACGACATCCAGGGGACAGCCACTATCGCGGTTGGGGCATTGCTAAGCGCGATAAATGTCACGGGCGTTCCGCTGATTGAGCAGCGCGTGGCCGTGTTTGGCGCAGGCTCGGCGGGAAGTGGCATTAGCGCGCTTGTCGCACGCGCGATGATCGATGCCGGCTTGAGCGAGGTGGAAGCGCGTCGCAGGTTCTATCTTGTCGACCGAGACGGATTGCTGATCGAGGGCATGCCCGGATTGCAATCTTTTCAGGTGCCGTTTGCCCAGCGGCGCGATCAACTGTGCGATTGGAAACTTGAAACGCCAACCCGCGTCGGCCTTGCCGATGTGATACGCAATGCGCATCCGACAACTTTGATTGGAACGTCAGGGCAGCCGAACGCCTTCACCGAAGAGATTGTGCGCGAAATGGCGCGCCACGTGCGCCAGCCGATTATTTTCCCGCTCTCGAATCCCACCGAGCGTAGTGAGGCGACACCGGCAGCACTTGATAATTGGACCGAGGGCCAAGCCGTCATTGGCACTGGTAGCCCATTTCCGCCGCTAAAGCGCAACGGCAAAGTCTTCCGTGCCGATCAGACGAATAATGCCTACGTCTATCCTGGCATAGGGCTTGGCGCGATAGCGACAGGTTCGAGACGGATATCGGATGGGATGTTCCTCGCTGCGGCCCGTGCCGTCGCGGCGAAAAGTCCGGCCAGAGACGATCGGGGAGCCAATCTACTTCCACCGCTACGCGAAATCCGTGATCTCACTTTCCACGTTGCAGTTGCCGTAGGCAAACAAGCGCAGACCGAAGGCCTCGGTTGCCCCATGTCAGATGAGGCGATTGCCGCCGCAGTACATTCCAAGATGTGGGAGCCACGCTACCCGTCCTACAAGCGTCTCAAGAATTCGTAATTTGGAAAATTGCCTCGGAGTGATGTCCTGCTTTGACCCAAAGCGAGTAGCAGAACGATTGCGGGGCATTATCGGCGGGGACCGCCGTTCAATCGACGATCCAGGTCCGATCCGGCGTAAGGGCTTCGCTACTGTGAGATGTGGCAGCGGCGCACCACAACGCAGCTAGGATCACGGTGATGATCGCAAAGTCGACAGTGCCGGTTGGCATTTTTTTCAAGGCGCCGTCCTCCTGTTGACGCCACACATTTAGACAACCGCGCCACTCAAATCTTGGTCAAAAACGACACCTGATAGGACAACCGCGACATGCCCGCTTTTGGGGGGAAAGCAGACATCTATCGCGTATGTCGCGGGCAAAAGGAGAGGGAGGTTGCGCCAACCTGCCTACTATACTGGGTTATCGCAGTGCTGCTGAACGCTGTCCTGGCGCTTGCGTGGGTGCTCTGGCGGGAGATGGCACATAATCACAGTCTGGCTGCGCAAGTAATTGAGATAGGGGCTCAGCTGAAAAAGCGGTGAATCCGCCCCCGTATGGGTTTTGATATGAGCGCGCTCACCCAAATAATAAAAATTCCCGTAACAAGCGGCATCCAATTTTGGAAGGTCATTCCCAACAGAGTCGAATCTTCCGTAAAAAATTGCAGGCACGCACTCATGATAGAGCCTCTATCGAATCCCTATCCTGTAAGCCCTTCGAACATGAGGACCACGCCAACCGTCAGCGCGATCATGATGACGAGCGTCATCGCCGAGCCAACGTTAGAATTTCTTACCAGCGGATGCTCTCGGCCATTGCGCGGCAGCAGATACCAGAAACCTCCGATGCTCGCGGCAACCAAGGCCGCACCGCAAATCATGGGAACCATGTCGCTCATTCCTGTTGGAACGAGGGTCGTTCTAACCCCTGCCAGCGAACACTGAGCGCAAATTGTTCAGCGAAGTGCGTAAAGGTCGCCTAAATTTCTGTGACCAGACGTGATGTCTGCTGTTGGGAACAAAGCGGCCATTGCAATTCGACCGGAGAATGTCCGCTTTCTGGGTAAAGCGGATACCACACCGCGCCTTACAAGGACGCCAGCACGCCCCTCGCGCGGCGGAGTCTACGGCTTTTGTCAGGCACCCTTAGGCCAGTTCACCCCGGGGGCATACGGGTCCGGGTCGCGGACATACGGATACGGGTCGCGGTTATACGGGCGGATCGCTGAACCGCTGGACTTGGTCGCGCGAGACTGCGATTTTACGGCACTCTTCGTGTCGGACATCCGCTTGGCGGCAAAGCTCGGCCCCGAAACAGCAAGCAATAACCCGCCGGCAATCGCCACGACGTGAAATCCTGTCATCGTCATCTTCGCCAATGCCGATCTATCTGGCGCCTTTCATCAGACACAGCGAAAAAAGTTGCGCCTTATTCGCAACTCCTGTCGAGTCATTTGTCCGTTACCTGCTACAGGCGATGTCGTTCGTCGCCACACATGAATACGCTCGCTTACGAATACAATGGGCGAAGCTGGTCCTTCCCGATCCTGCGGTGTTGTAAGCTCGCCAGAAGCATAAAGCCGCGCCGCTCTGAATACGGGATTTCCAGCAAAGAGTTTTCGCGAGCGCTCTCGATTTCAGCGCCCTATTATGTCTAACCAGTGAACAGCCCATTTCTTTGCTGGTGCCGGAGGAAAGCCATGAAAGCAATGCTGCTGATAAAACACGGCGGGCCGGAAATGTTTCGCTACGGCGAGGCACCGGACCCGACGACTGCCCCCGGTGAAGTGGTGGTGGACATTCACGCAGCCAGTATCAACGCTGCCGATTGCAAGGTGCGGTTTGGAGGAGGGCGATACAGCCTCAGTCGCTTCCCGCACATCCTTGGTCGGGACTTCTCGGGGGTAGTCAGCATGGTCGGAGCGGGAGTCACCGATTTCAAGGTCGGAGATGCCGTGTTCGGAGTGACCGACCAGGGCATTGAAGGAGCCTATGCTGAAAAGATCGTCGTCAAGGCGGCGATCATCGCCAAGAAGGCCGCTAGTCTCGGCCATGCCGAGGCGGCTGCTTTGGGGCTCACCAGTCTCACTGCGCTCACCGCAATCGAAGATACGGCGCAACTCAAGGCGGGCCAGACTATTCTGATTCAAGGCGGCGCCGGCGGCGTCGCGGGATTTGCCATCCAACTCGCCAAGCATCTCGGCGCTACGGTGATCACGACCGCCAGTGCCAGCAATCACCCCTATGTGCGCAGCCTCGGCGCTGACCAGGTGATCGACTACAATGCCGAGGATTTCACCGCTATCGGTCCCATCTGCGACGTGGTGTTCGACACCGTCGGCGGGGGTGTTCGAGCGGGCTGCTACGCTGTGTTAAAGCCAGGTGGCAAGCTGGTGTGGATCGCACCGGCGCCCGAAGGATTTCACCCGAGCCGCAATGACGTCCAGACTCTACGCCCCAATGTCATCCGCGATCGCGCTCACCTCGAGCGAATGCTGGCGCTTCTTGATGCCGGAGCAGTCCGGCCGCCCACGATCGTCCGCTACAAACTCGCCGACGCCGCCGAGGCGCACCGGGTCAGCGAAACGCGCCATCTGCAGGGCAAGCTAGTGCTCGAAGTCCGCTGACCCGTTACTCAGTTGGCGCACCTTTCTGACGATTGTCCGCCTTCGGGGCGGACATCTGAGTGAACGGTCTTTACTTCCCTCAGAGCGGATATGCGGGCACGCCTCTCCTCCTGATGTAAAACTTGCGTAAATAAAAAAGAGTGCCGCCGATATACGGTGTGCGGCTGCACTCGATAGGGCTTACAATTGAAGTAAGGGCGACCCCTTGAGCAGGGGGCCAATATGTCAGGAGCAAGTCTTACCGCGGCCGGATCCGCGAACCCAATAACGTCCGCGAACGTTCATACGGCGATCAGGGCACTTAGAGTTTGCACCGTCGGGGCTGTTCTGGCCTGCATCGTGAGCAGTGCTTCGCAACCCGCGATGGCCCAACCCGCTAGCGTGCAGGGCGCGGCGGACCTGCCTGCCTTTGCCCCCGGCATGATCAATCATATGCAGGCGATGCGCCGATTCAAAGATCGGGATCACGGTGTCCAGCCGACCCCGAATGTCATTCCAAAATTTGAGATTGATCAGGATGCGAGTGGTGCGATCGCGTCGTTCCAGCCCAACGGGCAAACATTTACCGCAAACAATGCGTTCTTCCAGAATCTTGGAACCAACGGGAGGACCTGTTTCACCTGCCATCAACCAGCGAACGGCTGGAGCGTCAGCGCGGCCAGTGTTGCCGACCGGTTTGCGGAGAGTGGTGGCGCAGATCCCATTTTCCGTCTGGTGGACGGCGCCACCTGTCCGACCGCCGATGTCTCAACGCCTTCGGCGAAGCGGCAAGCCTACAAGCTCCTTACCGACAAAGGCTTGATCCGGATCGGCTTGCCGATGCCGGACCCGACAATATTACAGTTCGCTGTGACTGCAGTGAGCGATCCCTACCAATGCACAACGAATCCTGCCACCGGCCTGACGAGTGAGACGGCGGGTATCGTCTCGATTTACCGGCGACCATTGCCATCCACAAATCTTGGCTTCCTAAGCACGATCATGTGGGATGGCCGAGAACCCAATTTCACAAGTCAAGCCATCAATGCCACGCTCGGTCATGCGCAGGCCAACGCTGCTCCAAACGCGTTTCAGCAGTCTCAGATTGTCGCCTTCGAGACCGGCATCTTCGCCGCGCAGGCAGTCGACAAAAATGCGGGACGTTTGAATGACAGTAACGCGACCGGCGGTCCTATCGCTCTGTCAATGCAATTCGCATCGTTTTTTATCGGCGTGAATGATCCATTGGGGAATAATCCCAAGGGTCAGCCATTCAACCCGAATATCTTCGATCTATACAAACCTTGGCTGGGCCAACACGACGACTTGCGGCGTTCAATCGCACGCGGCGAGGAGGTGTTCAACACGACGAACATCAACATCACCGGGGTCGGAGGCCTTAACGATGCTCTCAACGTCGCGAGCATTTCCGGATTTTGCGGCACATGTCACGATACGCCCAATGTGGGAAATCATTCGGTCAAGGCGCCATTGAACATCGGCATCGCCGATGCGGGCGCTAAAAGCCCGCCCTTCCTCGACATTTCCGGGCTGCCTGTTTTCACCCTAACCTGCATGAAAGGGCCGCTCGCGAGCCAGATTTTCACGGTGACTGACCCGGGCCGCGCACTGATTTCGGGACAGTGTGCGGACATTGGCAAACTTAAAGGTCCAATTCTGCGGGGACTCGCTGCGAGGGCTCCCTTTTTCCACAACGGCTCGGCCGCTACGCTGCTCGACGTTGTTAATTTTTACGACCAGCGGTTCAGTATCGGTTTTACCGACCGGGAGAAAAACGATTTAGTAAATTTTTTGAACGCGCTGTGAGAGGCTGATGTCCGCTTTCGGGGGGAAAGCGGACATCATTCAGAGAAAAGCCGACATTAAAAAATGTCCGCTAATGACCAAAGTGGACATTGGGCCTGATCGGATTTTGAGGCCGGTTGTGTGGCATTTCTTGCTCGCCGTGCGGCTGTAACCTGTCTAATGTTGCAAAAGACGTGGTCCTCGGGGGGCGCATGCAGCGGCGTGAGTTCATCGGCCTTCTCGGCGGTGCGTCAGCCATGTGGTCGCTTGCCGCCCATGCGCAGCGGCCTGAGCGGATGCGGCGCATCGGCGTGCTAATCCCCACAACCGAGGACGATCCGCAACAGCAGCGCCGCATCGCAGGGTTTCTCCAAGGGCTGCAACAATTGGGCTGGATGGTCGGCCGAGATTTGCAGATCGAATATCGCTGGCCTGGTGCCGTTCCCGACGATGTTCGCAGATCTGCCGCGGAATTGGTGGCGCTCGCGCCTGATGTTGTCTTGGCTTCCGGCAACTCGACCGTAGCCCCCTTGCTGCAGCTCACTCACAGCATTCCAATTGTGTTTGTGACTGTCCCCGACCCGGTCGGCGCCGGCTTCGTCGACAGCTTGGCGCAGCCTGGCGGCAATGCCACCGGCTTTATCCTTTTCGAATACAGCATCGGCGCGAAATGGCTGGAGCTACTCAAGGAGATCGCACCGGGCCTCGCACGAGTGGCGGTCGTAAGGGATGCCGCGATAGTGGCCGGGATAGGTCAGTTCGGAGCTATCCAGGCTGCGGCCCCGTCACTTCGGCTGGAGGTCAAGCCGATCAACCTGCGCGACGCCGGTGAGATCGAACGCGATGTCACGGCCTTCGGGCGCTCTTCAAATGGCGGTCTCATATTGACGGCGAGTGGGTTTGCGGTGGTTCATCGCGATCTGATCGTCAGGCTCGCGGCCCGACTTAAGCTGCCAGCGGTCTACTACGAACGATATTTCGTCACTGCAGGCGGCCTGATATCTTATGGGCCTGACCTCGTCGACCAGTTCCGGCGCGCCGCCAGCTATGTTGATCGCGTCCTCAAGGGCGAGAAGCCAAGCGATCTTCCGGTGCAGGCGCCTACGAAGTACGAACTTGTAGTTAACCTCAAGACAGCCAGGGCGCTCGGCCTTTCCGTGTCAGCGTCCCTGCTCGCCACGGCGGATGAGGTGATTGAATAGGACGCGGTGTCCGCTTTTGGCCCAAAGCGGACACCGAAGGGCTACTGGCGCATGTCCGCTTTCGGGGGAAAAGTGGACATGCGTCAAACGTTGTGAACGAAGGAAGCCGCCGACTTAGGGGCGTCTCCAATTCGCAGCTGGAGCACCTTGAGATTAATTGCCGCCGAGATTTTGGTCCCGCTGCAACTGGAAGCGTATGTTCGGGTCGGGATCGGTGCCGAGCAGTTGTCCCTCCCACCCATACAGCTCATGCACTTGTTGGGGTTGGGAAGCATACGCGTCGGAATACTTCGCCTTTGCTTTGTGAGTTTTGCTGGCAGCAAGTGCCGGACTGGCCATCAAGGCTGCCGCAGCAACAACTGCCGAAAGAAGTTTTACTTTGTTCGAGGTCATGTAGACACCTTTCGCTTGCGTCCCTCCGACACAGGTAGCAGGTCTTTGCGTGCACAATACGAGTCGGCAATTCACATTGGTTTGTCATTCTTCCCATTTAATTGATGGAATAAGGCGCTGCGCGGCGTAGTCGCGCGCGGTATCATTTTGCTTCAAGCCACTTGGCGACTTTCGATACCAACCAAGCTGCAATTTCAAATGCTACGAGATCGATTTGAGGAAATGTCCGCCATTGGCACAAAGCGGACACGCTGATCGCCAGCCGGAATGTCCGCTCATAACCCAAAGCGGACATGGCGTTACCAAAACACCTCTTCCCGACTTCGGCCGCGGGTTGTACCATTTCGGCATCCTAAGGGGTGAGAGGCGGCAGTGAGACGGCGTGAGTTCATCAAACTCGTTGGCGGGGCGGCGGCTGTCTTGCCCTCCAATGCGATCTGGGCACAGCAACAAATTCCGCTAGTAGGCTTCCTGAACAGCGCCTCGCCGGACACCTATCGCTTCAACGCTGACTCGTTTCGGGAAGGCTTGACCAAGGCAGGATTCATCGAAGGCAAAAATGTTCGTATTGAAGAACGGTGGGCCCGAGGGGACTACGAGGCATTGCCGGCCCTTGCCGCTGAGCTCGTAGCCAGGGGCGTAGTTGCCATTGCCGCCACCGGTGATGTCGCTTCTGCACGCGCCGCCCAGCGTGCGAGCAGCGCGGTGCCTGTGGTCTTTACGATCGGCGGTGACCCGGTCCGCTTTGGACTGGTCAAAAGCATAAATCGCCCCGGCGGGAACGTGACCGGCATTCTTTTTAACCAAAATGTACTTGGTGCAAAGCGAGTTGAGCTGCTTCGGGAAATAGCCCCAAACATGTCTCGAGTTGCGCTGCTAATCAATCCCGCCAACGCAAATGCCAAAGTCGAACAGGCCGACGCGGAGGCCGGAGCAAAGAGACTCGGTTTGGAGACCGTAACGTTGCTTGCGACGAACGCGCAGGAAATCAACGCCGCGCTCGAGCAGTTATTAAGTGCCAAGGCCGACGCATTCATCACTGCGACAGATCCGATCCTGCTGGATCGGCGCGAGCAGATCGTCTCATTCGCGCATCGGCACAAGCTCCCAGCCGTAGGTTATGTTCGGCAGTTCGCAGCAGCTGGCGCGCTCTCGAGCTATGGCCCGAGCATCAGCTGGATGTACCGCCAAGCCGGGGAGTACGTTGGACAGATTCTGAAAGGGTCAAACCCGGCGGAAATGCCTGTCCTTCAGCCGACGCAATTCGAGCTGGTGATCAACCTCAAAACGGCCAGGGCTTTCGGCCTGACCATTCCGGCTACTTTCCTTGCCCGCGCCGACGAGGTGATCGAATAAGCTGGCAGATGTCCGCTATCGGTCGCCCGACCCCTTCCAGTGGGGCACTCTGGGCCGCTACGATCCCCTGTCCTGAGCCTTCGAGGGGGGATAATGAGACGGCGCGACAAAAAAGGCGGCAAATCGGCAAAAACGCAACGCCCTAAGACATTCAGACGCAATGCGGCAAAGCCCGCTCGGCGTCGTAGTTCCGCTGCTACCCGTAAGGAAACTCGTGTCGCCCAGGTTATCCGCGAGCGCGACGAGGCGCTGGAGCAGCTGGCGGCGACCGCGGACGTTTTGCAGGTCATAAGCAGTTCGCGAAGCAGTATCCAGCCCGCCTTCGATGCGATCGTTCAGGCGGGGGCAAAACTTTTTCCGGAAGCGGCGGTCACTATTGCCGTTCCGGACGGCGATGTGGTCAAGGCAATTTCAATTGCCGATTCCAACCCGGAGCGGGCTGAAGCATGGCGCCGTAAGTTTCCGGTTCCTCTTACTCGTGAGTATCTAAATGGCCTTGTGATTCTTGACCGCCGTATTGTCGACATTCCTGATGTCAAGAAACCGTCGAAAGAGCAGGCGGCTGGACGCCACAATTTCCTGGAGACCGGCTATCGCGGCGTCACCATTGTTCCGTTAATGCGCGGCAAAGAAGCAATTGGCGCGCTGAGCGTCATGCGCGTGTCACCAGGATCACTTACGAAAAGCCAAATCTCTTTGCTGAGGACTTTTGCAAATCAGGCCGTCATCGCCATCGGGAACACGCGCCTGCTCAGCGAGCTACGGCAGCGTACGGACGATCTTTCGGAATCTCTGCAGCAGCAAACCGCAACCGCCGATGTGCTCAAGGTCATCAGCCGCTCGACCTTCGATCTGCAGGCAGTGCTCGACACACTGACCGAGTCAGCGGCGCGGCTTTGCGAGGCGGAAATAGCAAACATCTGGCGGCCCCAGGACGGGGTCTATCGCCTGGCTGCGAGCTACGGAGTCAGCCGCAGAAATAAGGAATATCTGGAGAACAAGGCCTATCTGGAAACGGTCACTATCGAGCCTGGCCGAGGAACGATCGTCGGCCGAACCTTGCTTGACGGGAAGACTGTTCACGTTCACGACGTTCAAGCCGACCCTGACTACAAGCTGACCGGCGTGATAACACTTGGCGGCTATCGCACAACGCTTGGCGTCCCTCTATTGCGTGAAGGACTTCCGGTCGGTGTCATCTTTCTCGCGCGGACAAAAGTCGCGTCATTCAATCAACAGCAAATTGACCTGGTTACAACCTTCGCCGACCAGGCGGTGATTGCGATCGAAAACGTCCGCTTGTTTGAAGAAGTGCAGGCCGGCACGCGCGAACTGGCGAAGTCGCTGGATGATTTGCGCACCACGCAGGACCGCCTGGTGCAGACGCAGAAACTCGCCTCGCTTGGTCAGCTCACCGCAGGCATCGCGCACGAGATGAAGAATCCGCTCAACTTTGTGAACAATTTCTCGGGTCTCTCGGCAGAACTCATTGATGAATTGCAGGGTACCCTGAAGGGATTGTCGTTCGACGACAAAACGCGCGCTCAAATTGACGAACTGACGGATACACTGCGGGGCAACCTCGAGAAAGTGGTCCAGCACGGGAAGCGCGCCGACACAATCGTCAAAAACATGTTGCTGCACTCGCGCGAAAGCTCGGGTGAACACCGACGTGTTGATATCAATGCCATCGTAGAGGAAAGCCTCAATCTCGCCTGGCACGGCGCGCGGGCCGAGAAGCAGGGTTTTGAAATCACGCTTACGCAGGCCTTTGATCCGTCTGCCGGTGAAGCCGACATCTTCCCGCAGGACATCACGCGGGCTCTTCTGAATCTGATTTCGAACGGTTTCTACGCAGCGGCCAAGCGCAGAGAGGCAACAAATATCGCCGACTACGAGCCGACCCTTGCTGCCTCGACCAAAAATCTCGGCGATCGTGTGGAAATCAGGATCCGCGATAACGGTACTGGTATTGCACCTGACGTGAAAGAAAAGATGTTCGACCCGTTCTTCACGACCAAACCGACGGGACAAGGCACTGGCCTTGGTCTCTCCATCAGCCACGACATCATTGTCAAGCAACATGCGGGCTCGATCGAAGTCGATACCCAGCCGGGCGAGTTCACCGAAGTCAGGATCGTTCTCCCCCGCACGAGTGTGTTTCTCTGAAGTCCGGGATAAGGGGCGCTCCGTCTCTGCTAAAAGAGAGGCTCTGCACCCAGGGGAAACGACCATGGCATTTGATCGTAGGACCATGCTCAAGACCGCGGTTGGCACCGCAACCGCGCTCGCGGCGACACCAGGATTTGCCGCGAATTGTCAGGTAGGGCCAGCAACGCACGATAAGGGCGCAAAGGTCTGGCTGGACATGGACCAGATCGAACTCGATTCCGCGTATGATCAGTCGGAATATGCTCCGATGATCGGGCAGATTCTGAAGCGTTATGGTTCGCGCAGCGTGGAAATCCGCGCACGTCTTGGCGAGCCTAGGCGTTTCAGCTACGGGCCAACGCCGGTAGAAGCCTTCGACGTATTTCCAGCGAGGACGTCAAACGCCCCCATATTTGTCTTTGTGCACGGCGGCGCCTGGCGGAGCGGCGAAGCGAAGGACTACGCATTTCCGGCCGAACTCTTTGTGAATGCCGGGGTCAATTTTGTCGTTCTCGATTTCATCGCCGCCGACGCGGCGCAAGGCGATATCAGCGTCATGGCGCAGCAGGTGCGCAACGCCATTGCATGGACCTACAAAAACGCCGCCACTTTCGGCGGTGACCGCAGTCGATTTTTTGTCGGGGGTCACTCCTCCGGCGGCCATCTTTGTGGCCAGGCGCTGGTCACAGACTGGCAGAAGGAGTTCGGCTTGCCCGCCGATTTCATCAAAGGCGGACTGTGCATGAGCGGTCTTTACGACATGAAGCCGGTACGCTTGTCGAAGCGCAGCTCCTTCATCAAGTTCACAGATGATATGGAAGCAGCGATGAGCACGCAGCGGCAGATCGAGAAACTGCGGGCGCCGATCATCGTCACCTACGGTACCTTCGAGACGCCGGAATTCCAGCGGCAGAGCCGCGAATTTGCTGCGCTGGTGAAGGCTGCGGGTAAGCCTGTCGAGCTGATCGAGGCGCCGAACTACAATCACTTCGAGATGTGCGAGGCGCTCGCCGATCCTTACGGGCCGAACGGTCGGGCAGCGCTACGCTTGATAAAATCGCTGTGATCGCCGCGGATTTGATTCGACACGCCAACGTGACGCGCCAGCTGCCATGGCACCACTACCGCAAGCCGAGCAAGCCCGCCGAGCCGTTTCAATGCGGGGCCCCATATTTTGGCCGTATCCTTTGCTCGCTGCTCTTTTGCGCGCCTAATAACTTGCTCAATGCTGAACAGATCATGTTCGTGCGACATTGTCGGGGTCCATCAAAATCAGAGGGCAACCAAACTTGATGTCGAGGGATATATGCCACGCCGCACCGTGAGTGTGATGGAGGTCACACTAAACACGAATTCGATTACGGTGGCCCGTGTCCCGTCCGCTTTTGGACACAAACGACATCGACAAACGTGCGGAATTCCTCGTTAGCCGGAGCAATGTTGTAGCGCGCGCGCCACAGGTGCCGCTGGAAACTTTGCGGACGTGCCAGGGTACCGTACAAAATTAACGCGAATCGCCTATTGCTGCCCCTGCAAAGGGCAGGGTTGATGCGGGGAAGACTGGTTTTTCTGTCATTGTCATTTCTGATTTCGGCTGGTGCTGGCGCAACGGCGTTGCCGCCAATCATTGCCGGCGCGGAAAATACGGTACCGCAATGCGTTACGCCGGCTGCCCTCATGCAATTTGTTGCCGAGCGCAATGCACGACACCAGCCCCCGCTGAAAATCGCGTCGCGCTTTGAGGGCATCGCTTCGCGCTACCAAAGTGTTGGTCAATGTGTCGCGCGTCCTCCGCAAAATTGCGTCGGCGTTCGCTGGGATTATGCTTTCTTCCAGATGCTGATCGAAACCAATTATCTCACCTTCCTCCGGCCGGGCGGTACGCCGGCGAGCGTGACGGCAGACGACAATAATTTTGCGGGTGTCGGCGCTGCAATTTCCGGCAAACCGGGCGAGCGTTTCAAAGATGTCGATACAGGTGTGCTCGCGCACCTTCAGCATGTTTTGATGTATTCGACCACGCGCGTTCCTGAGCCGGTGGCCAGACGTACGCGCCAGGTCCAGGATGATGTGCAGGACGTCATGCGTCGGCTGCATCGTCCCGTCACGTTTTCTGATCTTGCACGCGAATGGACCGGTACGGATAAAAATCGCTATGCGGCCGACATGCAGCGTATGGCCGAGAGCTATGCGAGCCGGTACTGCGGCGAGGCCGCGCTCAAGTCACATGTCACCCAGGCCGCGGTTGTTGGTTCGCGTTAATACCGGGTCTGACACGCTCGCGTGATCGCTGGAACTGTGGCCGAGTCGACCGCGTTGCTTCCTCGAACCGAACGCGAGGCAACAAAAAATGCCGCTATTATTCTATTTTCCGCTGATCATCTGGATGGGCATGATGGAGATCGCGAACGACGAGATGCGCGTTCCGGTCGATGTCAGGACGCGACCGCCGGCACGGCGTTAGATCGCGAACGAACCTGGCTCAAGCCGTCGATGTCACGCGGGCGCAAGCGTGACGTCGCTGAGCTTTACCTCGCTCAGCAGTCGCTGCACGTTTTCCTCGCTGCACAGCTCGGTGCCCGGTGAGAGCACGGCGGCCGATCCGGCCGCCACCGCGACGCGAAAAGCCTCGTGTAGCGGGTGACCGGAGGCCAGCGCCGCCACCAGTCCACCAAGAAAGCTGTCGCCTGCGCCGACCGTGCTGACGGGTTCGATGGCCAATGGCTGTGAGCGAAAGGCCTTGTCGGCCGTCACCAGAAGAGCGCCCTGATCACCCAGCGTAAGAGCGACGACTTCAGCGCGCCCTTCGATGGCGAGTCTGCGGCACGCAGCGATGCGGGCATTGTCAGTATCGAGCGGCGCGCCGACGAGGTCCGAAAGCTCCACCAGGTTCGGTTTGATCAGCGTAACGCCTTCCGCAAGAGCCATCTTCAATGCCGGCCCCGAGGTATCGACGACGCATTTCGCGCCGAGTTGCTTGGCCTGCCGGGCAACGCGCGCAAAGAAGTCTTCCGGGACGCCCGGTGGCACGCTGCCGCTCGCGACCACGAATTTTGGCTTCCCTGCCAGCGTCGCCAGTTTGTCGAGAACCGCCTCCCACTCGGCGCGGTGAAGCGCCGAGCCTGGCAGCACGAAGCGATATTGCTCTCCGGTCGTTTCTTCATAGGCCGTGAAATTTTCCCGCGTCTCGACGTGCGACGGCGTCACCAGACTTTCGATGCCCTCGCGTTCGACCAGCCGATGCAGCAATTTTCCGAGCGCGCCGCCGGTTGGATAAATCGCGGCCACGCTGCCGCCGAGACGATGCGCTGCCCGCGCTACGTTTATACCGCCGCCGCCTGGGTCACGCTTTGGCGCCGAACAGCGCATCTTTCGGGTGGGTTCGACGCAGGTAACGTTGACAAAAATATCAACCGCAGGATTGATCGTAAGAGTGACGATATCGGGCACAAGCGGCGTCCCATTCAATATTTGGCTGCTTCGCACAGGCGAGATCGCATTATCGAGCAAACATAGGTATTTCCCGGTTGCGATCACAGGCCTCGCATTTCGTATTATTGCGAGGAACCGCCGGGGCCCATCGGAGTTTCATGTTTTCGCCCGATGACTAGCCTACCTAGCCATGCTTAGATTGATGGCGGCCTGAAGGCCGGGGACGAGCCCGTTTCCCCATGATTGATCCGCTGTACTCGCTTTCGGGTTTCGCGGTTGGCGCGCTGGTCGGCATGACCGGCGTTGGCGGCGGTTCGCTGATGACCCCGCTGTTGATTCTCCTGTTTGGCGTTCACCCCGCGACTGCAGTAGGCACGGATCTGCTCTATGCCGCCGCCACAAAGACCGGGGGCAGTCTGGTTCACGGGTACGCACGCAGCATCGACTGGCGGGTCGTCAGGCGACTCGCGACAGGGAGCGTTCCGGCCACGCTCGTTACGCTCGCGATTTTATCGCATTTCAATCTCAGTGGCGACGCAGCACGAAATCTTATCACGCTCGTTCTCAGCATTGCGCTTTTGGCAACCGCCTTTGTGCTGGTCTTTGGCGAAGCCATCGTGGCAGCCTACCGCGCGCGGGTCGCCGAGCTCGATTCACACCGCACCGCAGTCAATACGATCCTGGTTGGCCTAGTGCTTGGCGTACTCGTCTCGATTTCTTCGGTCGGCGCCGGCGCCATCGGCGTGATTGCATTGATCATGCTCTACCCGCAGCTTCCAATGGCGAGGATAGTGGGTTCAGACATCGCCCATGCGGTTCCACTAACGCTGATTGCCGGGACCGGGCACTGGATGATGGGCTCGGTCGATTGGCACATCATTGGATCGCTGCTGGCCGGCTCGCTGCCCGGCATCTTTGTTGGCAGCTACTTCGCAATACGTGTGCCCGAGCGTGCTCTCAGGCTGGTGCTTGCGACAACCCTGTTTGTCGTGGCGAGCCGCATTGTCTACGACCAATCGCATGCGGCATCTTCGATCTTCACCGCCTTCTCAGGGCGTGCAGACCATTGAGATAAACGGCGAGGTCTAATGATCTCGGGGACCGAAAAACGGCGATCCCAACAGGACCAAAATCCATAGTGCCGCTAGCGCGCTGAAGGCAACGACTAATACGCCCATTTGCGACCCCCTCAATGGCGAATTCGTCCGGGACAGCCTAACACGGCACCAGGGTCATTGAGTATTCAATAAAAAAGCCGGCCGCGCAGTGCTGCGCGGCCGGCTTTATTCTGACGAACGGCTAGTTGCCGTCGATGGTCTTGATCACACTCGACATCGGGCGTGCCTCTTCGAGGCCGCCGCCCATCTCCTTGAGCACCATGTCGGTATATTCTTTCTTCGGCTGGGTCGGGGTCTTTCCGACCACCTGCACGACTTTAAACCCGCCATCTTTGAGTTTTTTGAGCAGTTCGGGCGCTGCCTTGGCAGTCGCCTGCTGGAAGTCGTGCATCAGAATGATGCCTTTGCCGTGTTTTTCGAGTTTCTTCATGACCGATGCGATGACCTGCTCGGGCTTGCGCATCTTGAAGTCGAACGAGTCCATGTCGGTCGAAAAAATACCGACATTGCGCTCGCCGAGATATTTGACCAGTTCTGGCGGGTGGCGCAGGGCCGGAAAGCGGAAGAATGGCCCAACCGGTTGATTGCCGAGAGCGATGCCGACGGCGGCAATGCCCTTTTCGATTTCGTCCTTGCCGTCCTGCTCGTTCAGCTTCGACAGATCCTTATGCGACCAGGTATGCGAGCCGACGGTGTGGCCGGCAGCAGCGACCTGCTTCATGATCTCCGGATGCCAGCCCGCGTGCTTGCCAATCGGAAAGAAGACCGCCTTGGTGCATTGTTCCGCCAAAGCCTTGAGCACGGCGGGTGTATTTCCAGGCCACGGGCCGTCGTCGAACGTCAGGACGACTTCGTGGTCGCGCAAGAAATCATAAGCCTTGAAATGCTCGAAGCCGAAGCCGGGGCCGCCGGTGGTGTCGATCTCGACGACTCGAGCAACTCCGAGCGCGTTCGGGTTGTCGCATTTTGCGGCTGCGGGCGCCGGCGCAGCGGCCGGAGCAGCGGCAGGTGCGGGTGTCTGTGCGGTCTGGGCCCAAGCGGTCGTGGCCGCCGACATTGAGATCGCCATAGCGATCGCCAAAGCGCTGCGCATCACGTTCTCCATTTGCGATAGGTGGCTATATTCAAGAATTCTCATCTATTCATCGCGGCTTTGATCTATCGAGTCAACGCCACGCCCCGATACCTTCAAAACGCTTGGCATTTATTGGCGTTACGATGGTTAATCTAAGGCGGGCCTTGCGTTGCCTTGGCCGCCGATCGGGCTTATCTGAGCGAAGCGATTCGGAGGAACATTATGCCGGCGATTGTATCCGGTGGTGGTTTGTCGCGCCCGGTGTTGTTGATCGCACTTGCAGGCGGCCTGCTTTTGGCCACGACCCTTACACTTTGGGCCTATTACGGCACTGCAGTGTTTTTCGAAATGGTGCGCGCCGGCTGGGTCGCATGTTTCTGAGTTAGCTGGAACCTTATGACTGCGCGCACATCCCAGATTTTGTTGATCCTGTCGGCCTTTATGACCGGCCTGGTTATATTCACAGGTGTTTTTCTTTACGCCACCGGGAACTTTGGAAGTGGCGGGCAAGGCGCTTCAGCAATCGGTGGACCTTTCAAGCTGGTCGACCAGAACGGTACGCAAATTACGGAGGCGGATACCAAGGGCCGGCCATTCCTTGTTTTCTTCGGCTACACGCACTGTCCCGACGTGTGTCCCACGACGTTGTTCGACGTTTCCGAGGTCTTGCGCGCACTCGGCAAGGATGCCGACCGCACTGGCGCGTTGTTCATAACCGTTGATCCGGAACGAGATACACCCGCGGTGATGAAAGACTATCTGTCGAGCTTCGATCCGCATTTGCGCGGTGCGACGGGCGATCGCGCGGCAGTCGACGCGGCAGAAAAAGCCTATCGCGTCTATGCCAAGAAAGTTCCCGGCGAAAATGGCGATTACACTATGGATCACACCGCGCTGGTCTATCTCATGGACAAGCAAGGACGTTTTGTCGCGCCTTTTAGCCTCAAACGGCGGCCTGAGGATGCCGCCGCCGATTTGCGGCGCTATCTCTAGCTCGTCCGAACGGGGACAAGTTGACCGGCTCGCTTTAATTCGTCGAGACAACGCTCAAGTTCGAGGAGGGCACGAATTCTGCTCTCCTGCCGCGATGTTTTGTCGACCCCGTGTTCGGTCTTTTTCCAAAAATAGGGCTTCCTCATGAGCTCCAGCGCGGCCGACCAGGCTGCCAGTGAAAGCAGCAACCAATGCACGGGCGTCAGGATCAATACACGCGTCTTGTTCAACATGCCGCGCTGCCTAAGGCCGAGGACGCCGAAAGAGGCGGATGTGCAATAACCGAGCGCGGCAACGACCATATAGTGTCCCACGCGAACAACGGCGGCCTCGTTGTCGCCCGTTGAGAGCGGCGGAATGAGTTCCCGGCTCAGTCCAACCAAAAATGCCGGATGCGCCATTGCCACCAACGCGTTGCCGCCGACAACGAACTGAAAAGTAAGAAAACCTCCGCAGCCAAGTTCGCGAAAAAGGCGGCCCGGTTTGCGCATATGCACAAGCCAGGTCTGCATCCATCCTTTGAACCAGCGTGTGCGCTGGCCAAGCCATGCACCGATCCTGGTGGGAGCCTCTTCATAGGTCGTGGAATCAATCACACCCGATCGGTAACCGAAACGGGCGAGCCGCATACCGAGATCGGCGTCCTCTGTGACATTGTGAGGATCCCAGCCGCCGACTTCGCGCAGCGTCGCTGTGCGGAAATGGTTCGACGATCCGCCGAGCGGCAACGGCAAGCCGAGTGCCGCGAGCCTTGGAAGAAATATGTCGAAATGCCCGGCATACTCGGCGCTGAAATAGCGTGAGAGCCAGCTCATCTTCGTGTCGGTGCACAGGCGTGCCTGCACGCAGGCGAGGTCATTGCCCGCGGAACGAAACGCCTGCAAGGCACGGCGCAGTTGATTTCGCTCCGGCCGATCCTCGGCGTCGTAGATCACGGTGAATGCGCCGCGCGCAAATGGAAGGGCGACGTTAAGCGCCTTCGGTTTTGTGCGCAGCTCGGCCGGGGCAACCGGAACCACCACAATGGGTATGCGATGCTTGCGAGCGGTGATAGCCGCGCGCGTCCCATGATCGTCGGCCTCGACGGCGACGATCACATCAAGTTTTTCGGACGGATAGTCGAGCCGCTCGATGGCCGACAGCAGTTGGTCGACCACCGCCGCCTCGCGATGGAGAGCGGCGATCACGCTGTACATCGGCAGTTCGTCATCCGAGTCGTCGCGAGAGGACAGATTTCGATTCGTGTTCGAAGACGTTGCCACCGAGTGCACGACGACCCAGATCCGGAATGCCGTTGGCAGTACCACAATTACAGAAAGCGCGATCATGCCGGACGTTGTGCACATGGCAACAAAAGCGAGCACACCGAACAGAAGTGGAATGGCATTGGTAAGCTTGTTCAGTGTCGCCGCCGAAAGCTTTGGCCGCGACGACTTGAGTTGTTCGGCTGCGCGAACTCCAGCCTCGACCAGCACGTTCTCGATGCTGCTTTCGAGCGCAATGGCCCGCCGCTTAACAGCGCCTTCCATACGTCACCCAATATACGCACTTTTTGGGGGACGTTATCGTTACTGCAACTCATGCGCGAGTCGACTAAAAGGAGGACGTGGCTCTGTCGTGATGGCCTCACGTACCGACCGATGCTAGAAGGCGCCGCCTATGTCGGACTTCATGTCACACTATCTCGTGCCGGCTGCTGTGGTCGCGGTTGCCATCGTGCTGCTGCTCGGCCTGATCAACATGATGCGTGGCGGTTCGCCAAACCGCTCGCAGAAACTCATGCGCCTGCGCGTATTGCTCCAGTTCGTCGCCATTGTCGTGATCATGGCGACGATCTGGGTGATGGGCCGCTAGTTCTCAGGAGAAGCGCAGCGGGCTCACTTCATCGGGGCCGCGCGCATATACTCCACTTTCTCCTTCGGCTTTTTGGCCTTCTTCTTCGTGGCTGCGGAGTAATCGGCGGTGGCGGCCTTGGCAGAGTGACCCGCGCTGCCGCACGCCTGTGCGGGTGCGGCGGCGGGCAAGGCCAAAAATGCGGCGGCAATGGCAATCGTCAGAATACGCATGAGCGTCACCCCATTTTTTGTGATGGAAACAAGATAATATAAAGCCTACTCCGAATCTCCGGCTCAGCGAAAGACCAGCGAGGTCGATATGGTCGTGCTCAACCGCATTTATACCCGGACCGGCGACGACGGCACCACGTCGCTCGGCACCGGCGCGCGGCGCAAGAAATACGATCTCAGGGTTGAGGCCTATGGCACGGTTGACGAAGTCAACGCGGTAATTGGACTGGTGCGCCTGCACACTGCCGGTGACGACCCACTCGATGCCGCACTTGGCCGGATTCAGAACGACCTGTTCGATGTGGAGGCTGACCTTTGCCTGGCCGAAAAGGGGCCGGGCGGAGCCAGGCTGACGGTGACCGATGCCCAGGTCGTGTGGCTCGAAGGCGAAATTGACCGGCTCAATGCCGACCTTTCTCCTCTGAGGTCCTTTATTCTCCCCGGCGGGAGTGCTGCTTCGGCGTACCTGCATTTGGCCCGCACGATTTGCCGCCGCGCCGAACGGATCATGGTCGAGCTGAAGGACAAGCCAGGAGAGGGGGTGTCGGAGCCCTCACTCAAATACGTCAATAGGCTGTCGGATTATCTGTTCGTGGCGGGCCGTTATGCCAATAACAAAGGCGCCGCCGATATACTGTGGGCGCCCGGCCAGAACCGCTAGTTCTGCGTGCGGCGCAGCATAAACGTTGACAGGCTAATGGCGCGGCCTTTAGCTTCCGCCCGCTCTGTCGAAGTGCCCATCCGGATGGGGGATCATGAAAATTCTGGTGCCCGTGAAAAGGGTGGTCGACTTCAACGTCAAGGTTCGCGTCAAGCCGGATGGGTCCGGCGTTGAGCTTGCCAATATCAAGATGTCCATGAATCCGTTCGACGAGATTGCCGTCGAGGAGGCGATCCGTCTGAAGGAGGCCGGCAAGGCGACTGAGATTGTGGCCGTGTCGATCGGGCCAGCCCAGGCGTCTGAAACCATCCGTACCGCGCTCGCGATGGGTGCCGACCGCGGCATCCTTGTGAAAACCGACGGGGCCGTCGAACCGCTCGCGGTGGCTAAGATACTGAAAGCTATCGTCGAGGCGGAAAAGCCTGGCCTGGTTATCTTGGGCAAGCAGGCGATCGACGATGACTGCAATCAGACCGGTCAAATGCTGGCAGCACTCCTGAATTGGGCGCAAGGAACCTTCGCGTCCAAGCTTGCCATTGAGGGCGACACCATCAGTGTGACGCGTGAAGTCGATGGTGGGTTGCAGACCGTGAAGCTGAAGATGCCGGCGGTCGTCACCACCGACCTGCGCCTGAACGAACCGCGCTATGCATCACTGCCGAACATCATGAAGGCGAAGAAAAAGCCGATCGACGAGAAGACGCCGGACGCTTATGGCGTCGACGTCAAGCCGCGGCTCCAGGTTTTGAAAACATCTGAACCGTCAGGACGCAAGTCCGGAGTGAAGGTCGGTTCGGTGGCCGAACTGGTTAGCAAACTCAAAGATGAAGCGGGGGTGCTCTAGATGGCCACCCTTCTCATCGCCGAGCACGACAACAAGTCGCTTAAAGATGCCACGGCCAAAGCCGTGACCGCGACCAAAGCGCTCGGTGCCGATATCCACGTCCTTGTCGCCGGCAAGGATTGCAAGGGCGCGGCCGACGCAGCAGCCAAACTTGACGGTGTCAAGAAAGTGCTGGTGGCGGATGCTGCACCCTACGAGCATCAACTCGCCGAGCCACTTGCTGCGCTCATCGTTTCGCTGGCGGGCAACTACGATGCCATCGTGGCTCCGGCGACGACGACCGGAAAAAACGTGATGCCGCGCGTCGCCGCTTTGCTGGATGTCATGCAGATTTCAGACGTCACGAAAGTCGTCTCGCCCGATACGTTCGAGCGTCCGATTTACGCCGGCAATGCGATTCAGACCGTGAAGTCGACCGATGCCAAAAAGGTTATCACCGTACGCACCTCGACCTTTCAGGCCGCCGGCGCGGGTGGATCTGCGAGCGTAGAAAACGCCGCGGCGGCTGCCGATCCGGGCCTTTCGACTTTCGCGGGCGAGCAATTATCAAAATCGGACCGGCCCGAGCTGACCTCGGCCAAAATCATCATTTCCGGCGGTCGCGCCATGCAAAGCCGCGAAAACTTCACAAAGTACATCGAGCCGGTAGCCGACAAGCTCGGCGCTGCGGTTGGCGCCTCGCGCGCGGCGGTCGATGCCGGCTACGCGCCAAACGACTGGCAGGTGGGCCAAACCGGTAAGGTTGTGGCGCCCGAGCTTTATATCGCCGTTGGAATTTCCGGAGCGATTCAGCATCTGGCCGGAATGAAAGACTCAAAGGTGATCGTTGCAATCAATAAGGATGAGGAGGCGCCGATCTTCCAGGTGGCCGACTACGGTCTAGTGGCCGATCTCTATCAGGCCTTGCCGGAGCTGGCCGGGGAACTCGACAAAATCAAGCGTTGACCACGTCGCCATTTTACCACTCCACGCGATAGCGTCGCGTGGCGGTAAGTCGTAAAAGTGCAGATAACGAACGCAAACTAACCGAATTCGAAGCCAAGAGCCGGGACTTCGCATCGATCGGAAAGGGACATGGCAATTAATATTCAGACTGTTGGAGTTATCGGCGCGGGTCAGATGGGCAATGGCATCGCCCACGTCTGCGCGCTGGCAGGATATTCGGTCCTGCTCAACGACGTGTCAGCCGACCGCATTAAGGCCGGAATGGCAACCATCAACGGCAACATGGCGCGCCAGGTCGGAAAGAAATCGATCGGCGAGGAGGACCGCAAGGGCGCGTTGTCGCGCATCAAGCCAGCCGAGAAGTACGACGCGCTTTCGGGTTGCGATCTGGTGATCGAGACCGCAACCGAAAAGGAAGAGGTCAAGCGCAAGATTTTCTCCGACGTGTGCGCTTCGCTTAAATCCGACGCGATCCTGGCAACGAATACGTCCTCGATCTCGATCACACGGCTGGCGTCATCGACGGATCGCCCTGAGCGTTTCATCGGCATTCACTTCATGAATCCGGTGCCGTTAATGGAGCTTGTCGAGCTTATCCGCGGCATCGCGACCGACGACGCCACCTTCGAGGCCAGCAAGACTTTTATCACCAAGCTTCACAAGACCATCGCGGTGTCGGAGGATTTCCCGGCCTTCATCGTCAATCGCATCCTGCTGCCGATGATCAACGAGGCGGTCTACACACTCTATGAAGGCGTCGGGAACGTTGAAGGGATCGACACGGCAATGCGGCTCGGCGCGCATCATCCGATGGGCCCGCTCGAGCTTGCCGATTTCATTGGGCTCGACACCTGCTTGTCCGTCATGCAGGTGCTGCATGAAGGTCTGGCGGATTCAAAATACCGGCCTTGCCCCCTTCTTGTGAAATACGTCGAAGCCGGCTGGCTCGGCCGCAAGACCCAGCGCGGCTTCTATGACTATCGGGGTGAGAAACCGGTGCCGACGCGCTAGGGCGTGCAGAGCGCTAGGCCGCCGAAGCCTTATCGGTAAAATCCGCCATCTGTGCCGCCAACGCCTTCTTGAATGCAGGCCGTGCCTCACAACGTAGCCGGTATGTCTCGAGCGTGGGCATCTGTGCGATCAGATCGGTACCGCGCGGGATTCTTAACACGGTCGTCATCAGAAGGTCGGCGACGGTGAAGCGATCCTCCAGGTACTCGCGACCATCGAGCCAATCGGATAGCGCCGTCAGACGCGTCTGTGCCAGTTTGAGGGCCGCTGGCCGGCGCTGCTTGGCCCAATCCTCCTCCGCATGAAACAAGTCGATCGCCGTCAGGTTCTGAATGTGCGGTTCGACTGAATTCAACGCTGCGAACATCCATGCGGTCGTGCGGGCACGGGCTTTCGAATCAGACGGCATCAGAACGTCCGATCTCTCGGCGATGTGCAAGAGGATGGCACCGGATTCGAAGAGCACGAGATTGTCCTCTTCGAAGGCCGGCACTTGGCCGAACGGTTGCATCGCCCGGTAGCTTTCGGACTTCTGATCGTCGGGGCCAATCAACCATGCCTCATATGGCAAGCCTGCTTCTTCCAGGGCCCATCGCACTCTCAGGTCGCGGACCAGGCCGCGCGCAAAAGTTGGTACCCAGCGGAAAGCGCTAATCGTGATCATCGAAGTGCTCCATTTTTATTGCAGCCGACTAACCACAGCAGCCGGCTTTTGGCGGCGTGACCTGGTATTCGTCGTGCCGGCGGACCCAGGCCATGGACCGCGGCAGGGCATCTTCGTCGCGGCCTTTCGGCGCCATATCGAGGAAATTGTAGGTGCCGACCAGAATATCGAGCCCGCGCGCATATGATGAGTAGGTGTGCAGCACCTCACCAGTCTCGTTCTTGATAAAGGCGCTCAAGCCCGGCGCTTCTTCGCTCGGAAATTCCATCATCGTGTAGTTGTATTCGACTTTGCCGCGTTGCTTTTCCTCGGCGGTGAACGAGACGTGGAAATCATGATTGAAGTCGTTGGCGAACGACGACACCCATTTGAATGTCCATCCCATTCGCTTTTTGTAGGCCTCGATTTCGGCGAAGGGTGCCCGCGACACGACAACGAGCGTCACGTCGCGCTGGGCGAGGTGAACCACCGCACCGTCGAAATGATCGGCGAGGAATGAGCAACTCGGACAGCCCTGGACCCAGCCCGGGCCGAGCATGAAATGGTAGACGATGAGCTGGCTTCTGCCGGCGAAAAGCTCCGACAGCGTTTCCCGGCCGCCCGGTCCTTCAAACACATAATCCTTTTCAACCTTCACCCAGGGCAGCGCGCGCCGCGCGGCGCTCAATTGATCGCGCGCCTTGGTGAACTCCTTTTCTCTGGCAAGCAGTCCTTTGCGCGCAGCCAGCCATTCGCTCTGGGAAACGACATTGTGTTGCATGGTGTTCCTCTTTCTATGCTTTTGCAGGTGTCATCCAGCCGATGCCGGCGCCGCCCGGCTCGCGCAGAATGGCAATGCGGCCGACATTGGGAACGTCGAAGATCGGCCGCATCAAGGTGGCTCCGGCCGACTGAGCTTTCTTCACGCGTGCATCGACATCATCGACGGCGAGATAGGACATCCAGCCTTCCGGCACGCCATCGAATTGCGGGCTGCTCAATGGAAATAATCCGCCGACAAATTTATCTCCCATTTTCACGACCCAATAAGTTCCGTCCGGCATCGCCATAGCCTCGAATTTCCAGCCAAGAGTATCGGCGTAGAATTTTTTCGCCCTCTCGGCATCGCGAGTCATCAACTCATTCCAGTAGAATTCTCCGTGCGACCATTCGTGCGGCATTGGCTACTCCTGTCACTATGCGGTGAGGTACTTGTCGAGCTTGTCCATCGCGCTGTTCCAGCCCCCCTGGTGACGGTCACGCGCGTCTTCATCGAAGAATTGCTCGTGCTGCAACGTAAAAATCGTGCCATCGCCGTCAGGTTTGAATGTCAGCGTCACCAGCGATTCACGTTCCGGCGTCGACTGCCAGGACCACGTGAACACCAGTTTTTGGTTCGGAATCACTTCGCGATAGCTGCCGCTGACGTCATGTTTTTCGCCATCCGGTGATTTCATCACCCAGCGGTAACGGCCACCCGTGCGCGGATCGCTTTCAACGCTCAGCGGCTTTATTTCTCCCGGCCCCATCCAGCGCTTTACTTTTTCCGGATCCGTCCACGCTGCGAAGACCTTTTCCGGCGGCGCGTTGAACCGGCGCTTGATGGTGAGACTGGGCTTGGTTGTGACGGTGGCCATGTTTCTTCCTCCAGGAACGCAGCGAGTTGATCGAGCTTCTCAGTCCAGAATTTCTGATAGCGGTTGAGCCAATCGTTGGCATCGCGCATGGGTTCCGCCCGCAGGCGACAGCTTACGATGCGGCCGTTCTTCTCGCGGCCGACGAGCCCGGCGTCCGACAGGACATTGAGATGTTTCATGATCGCCGGGAGCGACATTGAAAACGGCTCGGCGAGTTCGCTTACCGAGAGGTTTTGCTTTTCGCTCAACCGCGCAAGCAATGCACGCCGCGTCGGGTCGGACAGCGCCGCAAAGGTGCGATCAAGGTTTGGTTTGTAATAGTAAACCATTTGGTTAAGTATAGGGCCGCGCCTGCGGTTGTCAAGCCGGTCACCATTTATCTTTCGTTGACAAAAGGCCGCTAGAAACAAGCCGGGATGGATCCGGTATCGATTGCGACCGCTTTGGTCGGTGCTCAGATGAGCGACGCGCAGATGGCCGTTGCGGCCAGGATGCTGCGCATGAACGCCGACAACGCTGCATCCATCGTCCAGGTCCTCAACGCCGCCCAGCAGAACATGGCCAGCCTCGCCAATGTTGCGAGTGGCATCGGACAGAGCCTCAATATCAGTGTGTAAGGTTGCGCGCGGCGCCTATTGGCCGAGTGCCGCGTTGATCAGTTTGATTGCATCTTCGCTGGCCCATTCGGCGGGGCCTGCGATTGTACCGATCTCGCAGCCTTGTCCATCAATCAACAGCGTCGTCGGCATGCCAAAGGCGCGGCCGATGGATTTCAAATCCTGGAATGTCCGTGCGGTCGGATCGGCATAGAACGCGAGTTTCTGGACACCGACCTCTTTCAGCCAGGTCCTGGGCTTCTCGACATCCCGGGTGTCGATATTGACCGCCACCACCTCGAATTTCGGTCCACCCAGCCGCTGCTCCAGCGCGTCCAAAGCCGGCATCTCCTTGCGGCAGGGCACGCACCAGGTGGCCCACAGATTGAGCAGCACCGTACGCCCGCGCCAATGCTCCAGCGTCAGCGGCTTGCCTTCGGCGTCCTGGAAAGCCAGGGCGGGCATCTTCAACGGACTTTTGGCAACGTTAACGGCGGCCACTTCGCCACGCGCAAATGGCGCTATTTTCTTGGCTAATTCGACAGCCGGCTGGCACGTCGTATCGCCGCCCGCATTGCGCGTGAGGGTGGCAATCCCGTATACCCCGGCCAGTCCGATGATGACGCCAGCGATCCCGCCCGCCAAAACCCTGGCGAGACGTTTTTTGGCGAAACTGGTCTGGGACCCGGTCATGAGCGGCTTGGTGGATATGCCATGAGCAACAAAATGTGGGGTGGACGATTTACGTCTGGCCCTGGACCTATCATGGAGGAGATTAACGCCTCCATCGATTTCGACCGGCATCTCTACCGCCAGGACATAGCCGCATCCAAGGCCCATGCCGACATGCTGGCGAAGCAAGGCATCATTACGGCCGACGATGCGAAAAAGATCGCTCACGGTCTAGACACGATCATGTCAGAAATCGAGGCCGGCAAGTTCTCCTTCAAGCGTGCTCTCGAAGACATCCATATGAACGTGGAGGGCCGCCTGTCGGAGTTGATCGGCGATGCGGCGGGCCGGCTGCATACCGCGCGCTCGCGCAACGATCAGGTGGCGACCGATTTCCGGTTATGGGTGCGCGATACCATTGACGCGCTTGATGCGGCGCTCGCGGGTTATCAACATGCGCTTGCCGAGAAGGCACTGGCGCATGCGGACACTGTGATGCCCGGTCTTACACATATGCAGACGGCGCAGCCGGTGACCTTCGGGCACCATTTACTTGCTTACGTCGAGATGACGGCGCGCGATCGTGGACGGTTTGCGGACGCGCGCAGACGGCTCAATGAATCTCCGCTCGGCTCGGCGGCGCTGGCCGGAAGCTCCTTCCCTCTCGACCGCGACATGACCGCCAAAGCCCTCGGCTTCGATCGGCCGATGGCGAATTCGCTTGATGCGGTATCCGACAGAGACTTTGTCATGGAGGTTCTTGCCGCTGCCGCGATCACATCGGTGCATCTGTCTCGCCTGGCCGAGGAAATTATCGTCTGGACCTCGCCGCTCACCGGCCTCGCGAGGCTGTCGGACAAATTCACGACCGGTTCCTCGATCATGCCGCAGAAACGTAATCCCGATGCGGCCGAACTGGTGCGCGCCAAGGCGGGTCGCATGATCGGCGCACTCAGTGCGCTGCTGATCGTGATGAAGGGCCTGCCGCTCGCGTATGCGAAAGACATGCAAGAGGACAAGCAGGGCGCAATGGACGCTCTTGCGGCTCTCTCGTTGTCGATTGCTGCAATGGCCGGCATGGTCGCTGATCTCGAACCCGACGCAGCGCGGATGAAGAAGGCCGCGGGCGAGGGCTATGCGACGGCGACCGATCTTGCCGATTGGCTGGTGCGGACCTTGAAGATTCCGTTCCGCGAGGCGCATCACATTGCCGGCCGGATCGTCGCCCGGGCCGCCGAGACAGGTGTTGCGTTGCACCGGGTTCCGCTGGCTGTCATGCGCGAGATTGAGCCGCGAATCGCCGACGACGTATTCAGCGTTCTTTCGGTCGACCGTTCGGTGAAGAGCCGTACAAGTTTCGGCGGCACGGCGCCTAAAAACGTGCGCCTGCAGGCAAAAAAATGGCTGCGCAAGCTGGAAAAAGAGAAATCCTGACTTCGCCTTGTTCGCCTGTTTTGTTATGATCCGACTATGCAAGGAGTGCGTGCCTTGAGGCATTCTGGCCCGTTTCTGCGTCTCGCCCTGATTAGCGCTTTGGCTGCGTCGCTCGGCCTGGCGGCATGCGGGCGCAAGGGGCCGCTCGATCCGCCGCCCGCTGCGTCGCTCGCGGGTGAGCAGCCGGTAACAACCGGCGAGCCGTCCAGGGTCGACCGTCCCATTCTTGGACCGGACGGAAAACCGATCGCGGTGGGTCGAACCAATAAACCTTTCCCTCTCGACGTATTACTCAACTGAGCGTGTGATGCACCACTTCGCCTATCGCGACGGCGTGCTGCACGCCGAGGCGGTGAATCTCGATACGCTCGCCGCTACGGTCGGCACACCGTTTTATTGCTACTCGACGGCCACGCTCACCCGCCACTATCAGGTGTTCGCAGGTGCGTTTGCCGACGTGCGTGCGCTCGTCTGCTACGCCATGAAAGCGAATTCCAATCAGGCCGTCGTGCGGACGCTCGCCAGGCTTGGTGCCGGCGCCGACGTGGTATCGGGCGGCGAACTCAAGCGCGCACGCACCGCCGGCATCCCCGCCGACAAGATCATGTTTTCTGGAATCGGCAAGACGGAGGCCGAGCTCGCGCTCGCCGTTGACGAAGGAATTCTCTGCGTCAACGTTGAATCTGAACCGGAGCTCGAGCTGTTGTCGTCCATCGCGGCATCAAAGGGCCGCACGGCGAATGTGTCGGTTCGCGTCAATCCCGACATCGACGCAAAAACTCACCACAAGATCGCCACCGGCAAGGCCGAGAACAAGTTTGGCATTCCGATCAGCCGCGCGCGCGAGGTCTATATTCACGCCGGAAAGCTCAAGGGCCTCAAGGTCGCCGGCGTCGACATGCACATCGGCAGCCAGATCACGGAACTTGATCCGTTCGGCAACGCGTTCGCGTTGCTTGCCGAATTCGTGCGCATGTTGCGGACGGACGGCCACACGATCTCTCATGTGGATCTCGGCGGAGGCCTGGGCATTCCCTACCGCGATAACGACGAGCCGCCGCATCCGGAGGCCTATGCCGAGGTGGTCAAGCGAGCCACGCGCAATCTGGATTGCCGCCTGATCTTTGAGCCCGGTCGCCTCCTTGTTGGAAATGCCGGCATCTTGGTGACGCGTGTGCTGTTCGTGAAGCAAGGGGAGGCTAAGACGTTCGTCGTCGTCGATGCCGCTATGAACGATCTCATCCGACCGACGTTGTACGACGCACATCACGAGATTTGGCCTGTCGCAGAACAGCCGTCATCCGCCCGCCGCATCCGCGCCGACGTAGTTGGCCCGGTTTGCGAAAGTGGCGATTTCCTCGCCGTAAACCGCGACATGGTGGAGCCGGCAAGTGGCGCACTGCTCGCCGTCATGTCGGCAGGGGCTTACGGGGCGGTACAGGCCGGCACCTACAATACCCGGGCCCTGGTTCCGGAGGTCCTCGTCAATGGCACGGAATGGGCGCTGGTGCGGCCGCGCCTTGAAGTTGACCAATTGATTGCGCTCGATCGCATGCCCAACTGGCTTTGAGTGCATAAATACACGCGTGGCCGGGTAGGTCGGTGCGTGTTACCCTGACGAACAACAGATTCTCCTGAGCCCGAGCGACGGAGTGGCTTTTGGATGGCGTGAACGACCAGCCTCACGATCGGGAGCGGCCGGAAAGGGCGCTGCTCGCCCGCGCGCTCGCGCGTGCACGCGGCAGCATATTTTGGGAACGGTTGTGGCCTGCTCTCGCCGCACTGGCCACTGTGGCCGGTCTCTTTCTTGCTTTCTCCTGGGCGGGTCTCTGGCTGGTGCTGCCGCCACTCGCGCGTGCGATCGGTCTTTTTATATTCCTGGTCGCCATTGCAGCAGCGGCATTGCCGTTGCTGATTTTGCGGCTGCCGAGCATTTACGATGGTCTGCGCCGGCTTGATCGCAGCACCGGTGAAACGCACCGTCCGGCAACTTCGGCCGCGGATCGCCTCGCCGCCAATGAACAAGACCCCGTGGCGCAGGCGCTGTGGCAGGCCCATGTCGAGCGCGCCCTTTTGTCGGCGCGCAAACTCAAGGCGGGGTGGCCGGCGCCGCGGCTGTCGTTGCGCGACCCGCTGGCATTCCGCGCTCTGGTCGTCATTCTTGTCGTGGCCAGCTTTTTTGCCGCCGGCGGCGAGCGACTGAAACGCGTCGCTGCTGCCTTCGACTGGCACGGCGTCGTTGCCCCGGCGAATTTCCGCATCGATGCGTGGGTCACGCCGCCGGTCTATACGGGACGGCCTCCGGTGATGCTCTCGGGCCTGCGTCCCGGTGAGACCGCGCAGGCAGCACCGCCGGTAGCCGTGCCTGTTGGCAGTCAATTGGTGGTCCGTGCGACAGGCAAAGTGCGGTTTGAAATCGTCCGCCACGGAGGCATCGAGGACGCACCGGCCGAAACCCGCGCAGCACTTCCGGCTGGAACCGAGGAAAAAAGATTACTCATCAAGGGCGATGGTTCTGTCGCCGTGCATGGCGTGCTCGGGAGCGATCTGGTCTGGAATTTCACGGCGATTCCCGACCGCGCGCCAAATATTGAATTGCTCAAGGATCCGGAGCGGCAGGCCCGCGGTGCATTGCGTCTCGATTACAGGATGGATGACGACTACGGCGTAGTAGAAGCGAAGGCGACCTTCGCGCTCAAGGACGAGCCGTCGCCCGACGCCCCCCGCCGTTCGCTGTTCAGCGCGCCTGACTACGCACTCGCCTTGCCGCAGGCCCGTACCCGCTCTGGTACCGCGCAAACCACGCATGACCTTACCGAGCATCCCTGGGCCGGCGCCGAAGCGATCATGACGCTGACGGCGCGAGATGAGGCCGGCAATGAGGGCCGCAGTCAGCCGCAGGAATTCACGCTGCCGCAGCGGATTTTCGTAAAGCCCCTGGCTCGCGCGCTCATCGAGCAGCGGCGTATCCTGGCGCTCGACGCGGAAACAAAACCGCTGGTGCTGACTGCGCTTGACGCGCTCACGATCGCGCCGGAGCGCTTCACACAGGAATCCGGCACCTATCTCGGCTTGCGTTCGATCTATTTCGATCTTGAGAATGCGAAAAACGACGACGCCTTGCGCGAAGTGGTGGCCCGGCTGTGGGACATGGCCGTCCAACTCGAAGACGGAAACGTCTCGCAGGCCGAACAGGCATTGCGTCAGGCACAAGAGGCGCTCCGTCAGGCGCTCGAACGCGGCGCGAGCGACGAAGAAATCAAGAAGCTGATGGATCAGCTGCGCGCGGCCATGGACAAGTTCCTGCAAGCTCTTGCCGAGGAGATGCGCAAGAATCCGCAGCAACTTTCACGGCCGCTCGATCGTAATAGCCGCACGCTGAGCCAGCAGGATCTCAAGAGCATGCTCGACAGGCTGGAAAATCTGGCGCGCTCCGGCAACAAGGATGCCGCGCGCCGGCTGCTCGAGGAATTGCAGTCCATGCTGGAGAACCTGCAGATGGCGCGGCCGGGCGCGTCGGGCGAGGACGGCGACGACGATATGATGTCTGCGTTGGACGAATTGGGCGACATGATCCGCAAGCAACAGCAGTTGCGCGACAAGACCTTCCGGGAGGGTCAGGACATGCGGCGTGATCGCCAGCGGGCTCAACCCAAGCAGGGTGACCGCCAGATGGGCGATTTGCGCCAGGACCAGCAGGGCCTGCGCGACCGCCTCAACAAGCTCCTCGATCAGCTGCGGCAGCGGGGGCTCGGGCAACAGGGCCAACAAGGACAACAGGGACAACAGGGACAGGGACAACAGGGACAGCAAGGCGAAGGCAACGAAATGGGCCAGCTCGGCGACGCCGGGGAGGCCATGGGTCAGGCCGAGGGTCAGCTCGGCGAGGGAGATGCCGACAGTGCCGTCGACAGCCAGGGCCGAGCGCTGGACGCCATGCGCAAGGGTGCCCAGGGACTGGCGCAATCCATGCAGCAGCAGGGCGCGGGACCAGGCCCGAACGGCAGGCCTGGTCGCGGTCAATCTCGCGCCCAGCAGGACACGGATCCGCTCGGTCGGCCAATGCGCGGGCGGGACTATGGCGACGATCTTACCGTCAAAGTGCCCGGCGAGATCGACGCTCAGCGCGCACGCCGCATTCTCGAGGAGCTGCGCAAGCGCTTCGGCGAAAGTTTCCGTCCGCAGCTTGAGCTCGACTACATCGAGCGCTTGCTCAAGGATTTCTGATCCTGGATTTCTGATCCCGGATTTCTGATCCGGAGTCGCGGGCTAGGTGCGCTAAACCAGTGCTTCGCGCACCACGCGGGCGATTTGATCGACAGAAAACGGCTTGCTGATCACATCGTGCACGAGCGCATCGAGGCCATACGCGCGTTCGCGCTGATCCGCGTAGCCAGTCATCAGCATGATCGCGATGTCCGGGTGTCGCCGCCCCGTCGCGAGCGCGAGTTCGATGCCGTCCATCCCCGGCATCTTTACGTCGCTCAGAAGCAAATCGAATTCGCCGTTGAATGAATTGAGCGTAGCGAGGGCCGTGGCGCCATCCACGGCTTCGGTGAGGTCGTGGCCATCGCCATCAAGCGCGCGCACGACAAAAGCTCGGAGAATATCATCGTCCTCGGCAATGAGAATTCTCGCCATTGCCTTACTTCGCTCCGGGGGCTGTATCCTGTGCGTTCGAAAAGCGGACCATCACATCGACGGCATTTTCCGGCGGTGAGACGAAGCGGCTGTGGAAGTCCAGCTTCTCGCCAGGGCTGAGGATGCTGCGGCCCGGCAGTGCAGTCCAGGCGTAGACTTCCTGTCCGGCGTCGTCCCGCGCGGCAAAACGGAGGCGGGGGACCTCTGTTGGCTTATTGGCGACGCTGACAATTGTGCCCTCAATCACAAGAGAGGACAGGCCCTCCTGCGCTTCCTTCGAAATCCGCATATTTTCGAATTTCAAATTGCGCAAATTCACCGGTAACCCAACGGCGGAGAACAATGACGCCGTTTGCGGGAAAAACCGTACGACTTCGCTGCGTGCTCCAATCAACGCGACATTGAAGGCGAACAACACAAGAATGAGCACCGTCCAGCGCGACGAGCGCCGGACTTGCCTTCGCCGGGCCTGCAGCCGCTTGCGGCGCGCGGTGAAATTTTCGATTTCGTCGGACTCCGATCCCGCAGTGAGATCGGAGGACGCCGGTTCGATCCCCGGCACCAGGGATGGTGCGTCGGCAATAGCGGCCGGCATTGGTGCCGGGTTCTCCGCGGGTTCCGGCATTAGCTCATCAGGAGCTACCGCGCTTTCCTGGGCGGGCTCCATATCGATTCCGGCGTGATCCGGTCCTCGATCCGGTCGAATGACGCCCGTTGATTCCTGGGCATCGGATTCGTCAACCGCGCCGTCCGCCAGGGCGGTCATTTCGGCAGGCGAAGTGTCCGCGAACCAGGTCGTCTTGCAGCGCGCGCAACGGACTGTACGGCCGGCCGAGCCCAGAGAGCCCGATTCGATCGTGTATGACGTTGAGCAGTTCGGACAGACAATCAGCATAGGATAGGTGCGTGTATTGGAGGTCCCAACGTACCAGCCGTCCGTTAATGGATCGGAAACCATGGTAACCCGCGCTTCATGGGACAAACTGGTGACTTCGGGCCCTGCTGCTATGGTGACGTCCTCATAATCCTGTAAAAAGCGCAGTTCCGGACCGTGCGGGCAGGGGGCTGTCTGCACGCCGGGGAGGTCGCGCCTGGGCGCTGATTCGGCGGGCAATACTGGAAGATTTATCGGAGAGGGGTTGGGTGGTCCGATTCGAGAACGTGGGCTTACGCTATGGGCTTGGGCCGGAGGTCCTGCGCGACCTTACGTTCCGCATCGACCCCCATTCGTTTCAATTCCTCACCGGGCCTTCCGGCGCCGGCAAGACCTCGCTGCTGCGGCTGTTATTTCTGTCGATGAGGCCAACGCGAGGTTTGATCACCCAGTTTGGTCATGACGTGGCGACTCTGTCACGCGACGCCGTGGCGACATTGCGCCGTCGTATAGGCATCGTATTTCAGGATTTCCGTCTGCTCGACCACATGACCACATACGAAAATGTCGCGCTGCCATTGCGCGTGATGGGCCGTCCGGAAGATAGTTACCGCGATGAAGTGATCGAGCTTCTTAACTGGGTCGGGCTTGGTGAGCGAATGTGGGCTCTCCCGCCCGTGTTGTCGGGCGGCGAAAAACAACGCGCAGCGATCGCGCGTGCGGTCATCGCGCGGCCGCAATTGCTGCTTGCCGATGAACCAACCGGGAACGTCGACCCGACTTTGGCGCAGCGACTCCTGCGGCTCTTCATCGAGCTCAACAAGTCGGGTACGTCGGTGGTCATTGCAACCCACGACATCGCGCTCATGGATCAATACGATGCGCGCCGGCTGGTCTTGCACGACGGCCGGCTGCATATTTATGACTGAGGAATCCCGATGACGGACAGTGGCATAGGCAGATTCGGTGCGCCGATACGCGAGTCGGTGGAACCGCTGCTGCCGCACTTCGAAACGGCGCTGGTGCCGCGCAATTCGATTTCCGGTCGGGCACTCGTTGCGGTCGTTGCAATCATGACCTTCCTTGTGTCGTTGACCACCGGTGCGGCCGTGCTTGTAAGCAAAGCCGCAGGCGAATGGCAGTCCGATATTTCGCGGGAAGTAACAATCCAGATTGTTCCAGCACCTGGTCGCGATCTTGATGCCACGGTCGACAAGGCTGCCTCCGTTGCGCGCGCATTTGCCGGCATTGTCGAGGTGCAGTCCTATTCAAAAGAAGACTCAATCAAGCTGCTCGAGCCGTGGCTCGGAAGTGGGCTCTCCCTCGACGAACTGCCTGTACCGCGTCTGATCGTGGTCAAGATCGCGCCGGACGCCACGCCCGATCTTGCGCAGCTAAGGCGTCTGCTGGCCGAGCAAGTTCCGGGTGCCGTGCTCGATGATCATCGCAGCTGGATCGGCCGTATGCGCACGATGGCCGGCACGGTGGTCGCCTTGGGCATCTGCATTTTGGTTTTGATGTTCGCCGCAACAATGTTGTCGGTCACTTTTGCCACGCGCGGCGCGATGGCGACGAACAAAGCGGTCATAGAGGTCCTGCATTTTGTCGGTGCAAAAAACGGATTTATCGCCCGGCACTTTCAGCACCATTTTCTGATCCTTGGCCTGCAAGGAGGGGCAATCGGCGGTGGTGCCGCCATTGTTCTGTTTGCGCTCGCCAGCGTGCTCAGCCGGTGGTTTGACGGCACAGCGGGCGGAGACCAGGCGTCGGCTCTCTTCGGTTCATTCTCGATTGGCTTTATCGGATACGCCGCCGTGCTCGCTCAGGTCGCACTTATTGCAGGGGTGACTGCCTTGACGTCGAGGCATACCGTAAACACCACGCTTGAAATGATCGACTGACATGTTTGGCGGGTTTGCTCGCTGGATCGGGTTTTTGACCATGGCCGCCGGGGCCACTGGAATCATACTGCTCGCGGGTGGGTTTATCTTTTTTGTTGCGAGTATCGCGAACGAGGAGGTCACGCTTGACACCAAGGCGGATGGTATTGTGGCCCTGACCGGCGCCGCAGCCCGCATACCGGATGCGATTGAACTGCTGGCGACCGAGCGCGGCAAGCGGCTCTTGATTACCGGTGTATATCGCGCGACCAGCTCGCGCGAAATCGCGCGAATTACGCCGCTTTATTCCAAGTATTTCACTTGCTGTATTGATCTCGACCGCTCGGCTCTCAATACGTTCGGAAATGCGCTTGAAACCAGGCGCTGGGCGCGCGGGCATAATTTCAATTCCTTGATCGTCGTGACATCCAATTGGCACATGCCTCGTGCCGTGGCTGAGCTTGCCCATCAGCTTCCTGACGTCACCTTGATTGCCTATCCGGTAATTTCAGAGAAATTTAAGGCCGAGCCATGGTGGTCGAATTCCGACACCGCGCGCCTGCTGCTTGGAGAATATCTGAAGTATCTGTTTGCGCTCCTGCGGATGCGCCTCGATCCTGACGGCGCGACATAGAGGGGCGATGCCAGTGGCCATTCTGTTCCGATCGATAGCCTTCAACGTTCTGTTCTATCTGAACACGATCATTCATCTGGTTGCCGGACTGCCGACCTTCTTCATGCCCTATCGAGCCATTGTCGGGGTGGCTAAATCGTGGGGCCGAATCAATCTGGTGTTGCTCCGCGCAGTCGCCGGCATTGACTGCGAAGTTCGCGGTCGCGACAAGATCCCGAAAGGACCGCTTATCGTCGCCTCCAAGCACCAGTCGGCGTGGGAAACGTTTGCGCTGCTGCCGCTGCTCGAAAATCCGGTGTTCATTCTCAAGCGCGAGCTGCAATGGATTCCAATATTTGGCTGGCTGACCATCAAGGGGCGTATGGTGCCGGTCCATCGCGGCGGCGGCTCGCAGGCCCTCCTCGACATGATCGAACGCGCCCGCGTCGAACTTGCGGATAATCGTCAGCTCATCATTTTTCCTGAAGGTACGCGCCGGCCAGCCGGAGCCGAGCCTCGCTACAAGGTCGGCGTCGCTCATCTCTATGCAGCAGAGGGCGTACCTTGTCTTCCCATTGCGCTCAACTCGGGTCTGTTCTGGCCGCGTCGGTCGCTGCTGCGCTTTCCAGGGACGGTGGTGGCGGAGATTCTCGATCCGATTCCGCCGGGACTCGGCAAGGATGAGTTTTTCGAGCGGGTGCAGAATGACATTGAAAGTGCAACGGCACGCCTGATCGCGGAAGGCCGTGCCAAAATGAAAGACTGATCCAGCTGGCCAATCCGGGCGTTTCAGCCGGATCGGTTCAAGGCGGCGTCGAGCCGCGGCTGCCTTTAAGCTGCGCGGCCAATGTGTGCAGATCGGTGTCGCGGATACCGAGCCTCTGCATCTCCTTCACGGTGGCGAGCACGTAGTCGCGGCAGGCGCCCGACCGGCCATGACCCTGTCGCGCGTAGTGCAGTTGTTCCGTGAGGCTCAGCCGTCCGGCGTATTGGCCATGTCCCCGATCGACGACATAACAGAGCGCATGTACGCTTTCCTGCGGGTCGTCGTCGAGCCAAACCCTCCGCCAAGCCTCACGATAGACCCGGGTTACCTGTTCGCGGGCGCGCAGGTATTCGATTGTTTTTGAGCGCCGGGCGGGGGCCACTCGATAAGCGATGCCGCGGCATTTGCCGCCGCGATCCAGTCCGAACACCAGGCCGGGTCTTTGCGGAGTTCCGCGATGCACGAACGAGTAGACGCACAGCGCGCGATGGGCGCCCACAAGGCGTGCGCCGCGCCGCTCAAGGAAGTCGAATCCGGGCCGCCACATCAGCGACCCATAGGCGAAGACCCAGAAGTCCTCGTTGCTTTGATCGGATCGTGCGTTCATCGTGGCAGGGAATAAACCACGGCTTTTGGAGGGCCGGCTCGCGTTCGCCTAACAGGACGGCGGTTTCCGTGCAACTCCGTCCTGCACGCGGGCGCAGAAACGCCGCATTCGGCAGGTTTTGAATTGACGATGCGTGATCCAACGAGCCTGCAATCGCGCCGTCGAACCGGACTTCGCTACACGATTCTGCTTTTCATCGTGTTCGCGCTGGTCGCCGGCTGGACCGGCTTCTGGAAATTTGCGGCGAGCAAGGCCCAGGAGACGATTGAGGGGTGGCGGGCGCGCGAGGCCAAGGCAGGGCGCCTTTATAACTGCGGTTCGCAGACGATGGGGGGCTTCCCGTTCCGGATCGAGGTCAACTGCGATGACGCCTCGGCTCAATTCCGCAGCAACCAGCCGCCGCTTGAACTCAAGACCAATGCCCTGGTGGTGATGGCTCAGGTCTATCAGCCCGGCCTGCTGATCAGCGAATTTCACGGCCCGCTCACTATTGGGGAGCCGGGGAAACCGCCGGACCTCATCGCCGACTGGAAGTTGGCCCAGTCGAGCGTCCGCGGCACGCCAGCTGCGCCCAGCCGCGCGTCGTTTGTGGTCGACCAGCCGGCAATCGACCGCATGAAGGAGGGCAACAGGCAAAACCTTTTGCGCGCGAAGCATATTGAGATTCACGGCCGGTTGGCGGAAGGGTCCGTCACCAGCAATCCGGTGATCGAGATCGCGCTGCAGCTCGATCAGGCATCCGCGCCAGACCTGCACCCGGCCGCTGCAAAACCAATGGATGCCAACATCACCACCATGCTTCGTGGTTTGAATGATTTTTCCCCAAAACCCTGGTCCGTGCGTTTCCGCGAAATGCAGGCGGCGGGCGGTCGCATCGACATCACGCAGGCTCGCATACAGCAGGGCGACATTCTGGCTGTCGGCGGGGGCAGCTTGTCGCTCAATGAAAATGGAAGGCTTGATGGTCAATTGCGGGTCACCGTAGCGGGACTCGATCAGTTCCTGGCCGCAATGGGCATCCAACAGCGCGTGCAAGCTTCGCCGAGCATGGACAAGCTTGTCGGCGCGCTCGATCGGCTGGCTCCGGGTCTCGGCGATGTGGCGCGTCAGCAGGCCGGCGCCAATATTTCGCTTGGCATCAACATGCTTGGCGAACAGACCACGCTGGAAGGCAAGCGGGCGGTGGCGTTGCCCCTGCGTTTTAGTGATGGTGCGGTGTTCCTCGGACCGATCCCGATCGGAAATACGCCGGCGCTGTTCTAGCTCTTTTCCGACGCGTACGGCTTCGGCAGCGGTTCGTGCGGCAGATCCGGATGCGGACGGCCGAAATCGGGTGCCGGCGAATCCTGGCCGATGTCGACGATGCCCTTGCGGATGGCGCGGGTACGCTCGAAATGCTCGAATAGTGCGTCGCCGTCGCCTTTACGGATCGCTTTTGTTAACGCCGAAACGTCCTCATTGAAGCGGCCCAGCATTTCCAGGACGGCGTCCTTGTTGGCAAGGAATACGTCGCGCCACATTGTGGGGTCGGATGCAGCGATGCGGGTAAAATCGCGGAAACCGCCGGCGGAAAACTTCAGTACTTCAGAGCGCGTGACCGTCTGCAGCTCATCCGCCGTGCCGACGATCGTGTAGGCGATCAGGTGAGGCAGATGGCTCGTAATGGCCAGCACCAGATCGTGATGGTCAGGCGCCATTGTATCGACATTGGCCCCGAGCAGCCGCCAGAACGCTGCAAGCTTCTCGACGGCTTTCGGATCGGTTCCCTCTGGCGGCGTCAGAATGCACCACCGGTTGACAAACAGCTCGGCAAAGCCGGCGTCAGGCCCCGAATATTCCGTGCCCGCGACGGGATGCGCCGGTACAAAGTGTACGGTCTTCGGCAGATGCGGGGCCATATCACGCACGATTGCGCCCTTCACCGAACCGACATCGGAAACAATGGCGCCGGCAGCGAGATGCGGACCGATCTCCTTTGCGATCGCACCACAAGCGCCGACGGGGGTGCAAATGATGACGAGATCGGCGCCCTCAGCCGCCGCAGCATTGGTCTCTACCACCTGATCGGCAAGACCGAGCTCGGCGACGCGCCGGCGCGTCTGCGGCGACCGTGCCGTGGCTACGATCGTGCGTACCGCGCCTTGCGCACGCGCCGCTCGCGCGATCGAGGAGCCGATCAATCCGACACCGATCAGGGCCAGGCGATTGAACAAGGGGGCCGGTTTGCTCATGCCGGCTTTCCCAGGAATTCCCTGAGCGCTTGCACCACGAGCCGGTTGGCCTCTTCGGTGCCGACGCTCATCCGCAACGCATTGGGCAGCTTGTAAACGCCCACCTGACGCAGGATGAGCCCGCGTTTGGTCAGGAAGGCATCGGCGTCCTCTGCCGTGCGGCCTTTGGTTTCCGGAAAATGGATGAGCACAAAGTTTGCGGCGCTCGGCGTCACCGGTAATCCAAGATTGCCGATCTCTTCGGTGAGCCAAGCCAGCCATTTCGCATTGTGTGTGCGGGCACGATCGACATGCGCGGTATCGCGGATCGCCGCAATTCCTGCGCCGATTGCCGGACCATTGACGTTAAACGGTCCACGGATGCGATTGACTGCATCGACAACGTGTGCGGGCCCGTACATCCAGCCGAGACGCAGGGCAGCGAGCCCATAAATCTTCGAGAAGGTACGCGTCATCACCACATTGTCGGTGGTCGCGACCAGTTCGATGCCGGATTCGTAGTCGTTGCGCTGCACATATTCCGCGTACGCGGCGTCAAGCACGAGCAATACGTTACCCGGCAGACCCTTTTGCAGGCGCTTGACTTCGTCGAAAGGGACATACGTTCCCGTCGGATTGTTCGGGTTAGCCAGGAATACCATTTTTGTTCTTGGCGTCACCGCGTTGAGGATCGCGTCCACATTCGCGGTAAAATCCTTTTCTGCTGCGGCAATTGCTTTTGCCCCGGTGCCCATGGTCGCGATGGGGTAGACCAGAAATCCGTGCGTCGTATAGATCGCTTCGTCGCCATCCTTGAGAAAGGCGCGTGCAAGCAGATTGAGCAGATCGTCGGAGCCAGCGCCACAGACGATGCGATCGGGATCGAGGCCAAAGGCGGCGCCGATTGCGTCACGCAGGGCTGACGCCGAGCCATCCGGATAATCTTCCAGGTGCTCGCCGGCCGCCCGATAGGCGGCGACGGCGTCCGCACTCGGCCCCAACGGTGTCTCGTTGGAGGAGAGCTTAAACACTTTGCCGACGCCGGGCGCGCTGCTCTTGCCCGGAACGTAAGGGGCAATCGTGAGCACGCCGGGTCGCGGTTGCGGGCGATTCACAGTCATCAACGGTATTCCGAACGATCAGGCCTTGTCGGCGGCAACCGTATAGCGGGTTGCGTGGCTCCCGACGAGTGCTGCCGAACGCACTGTGGCGCCAGCCTTAACCAAGGCCGCGCTGACCAATTCCAGGCTCATTTCTTTGGACAAAGTCACGAGCAGGGCGGCGCCATCGAATGCCTGATCAGGTACGGCAATAAAATCGGTCAGCATGGACAGCGCCTTTGCGGGGCCCGCGCCCCACCCCGAGACACGCACACTCCACACCGGGGCTTCCGTTGCCATGGCGTCGGCAGCAACGCGGGAAATCACGAAAACCGGCAAAGCGGCGGGGTGATCGGACCGTTCGACGAAAGGAAGGCGGGCAATGATCTTGGGGGCGGCGTCGAACTCGAGTGCGCTCCACCAGGCGCCCGCCGAGGCGATATCAAAGGCGGGCACGAGGCCGAGATCGCCTTTGGAGGCCGACACGGCTGCAACGACGGCGGCGGCGCCCATATGCGCGATAAATGGCACAGTGAAACCAAAATGAAAGCGGGCGGAATCGCGCATCAGCGCGTCGCCGGCCGACAGATCAGCATGTACGGAGAAAGGCGCCTGCACGTATGTGAAGGTCGAGATGATGACGCGCCAGATGCTCTCGACAGTGTCAAGCGGCAACCTCCCTTGGTGGCGTTTGACCAGCCGGCGCATCATTTCGGCTTCACGCGCTGGCCGGAATGCCGACGTTCCGGTGTCCTGGCTGCGTTTGACCGAAATCAGCCGGTCAATGATTGTGCCGCGCTCGATCAGAAGCTCGTGCATCGCCTCATCGATACGGTCGATCTCCTTGCGCAGATCGGCCAGCGAGGGTGCTTCGGGTGGCTTCGCCATGGCGGCATTGATAGGTGGGGCGAGCCCCGAAATCAAAGAAAACGTTGACTGTAATCTGCTAGCTTGACACTAAACCGCTACAAATCGGGCCGCGATACGGGTGCCCGGGCCGGAGCGCATGGTTGATATGGGCGAAGCCAATCGGACCAGCACACAGGAGGCTGTCGATTCACCGCGCGAAGCGGATCAGCCGCACGAGTCGATGATGGCGTATTTTGGCGCCGATAATCCGCTAAAGCTTGATGCGGGTGTCGAACTGACCCCATTCCAGATTGCCTATAAGACCTATGGGACACTCAACGCTGCGCGTTCGAATGCGGTTCTCATTTGTCACGCGCTCACTGGCGATCAGCATGTGGCGAGCGTTCATCCGGTGACGAAGAAGTCTGGTTGGTGGGAGACGATGGTCGGTCCCGGCAGGCCGATCGACACCGAGCGGTATTTCGTGATCTGTCCGAATGTGGTTGGCGCCTGCATGGGTACAACTGGCCCGTCGTCGACCGATCCGCAGACAGGCAAGCCCTGGGGCCTCTCCTTTCCGGTCATCACAATCCGCGACATGGTGCGTGCACAGGCGATGCTGCTCGATTACCTCGGCATCGAGTCGTTGTTCGCGGTCGCAGGCGGATCAATGGGCGGCATGCAGGTGCTGCAATGGGCAGCGAGCTATCCGCGACGTGTGTTCTGCGCGTTGCCGATTGCGTGCGCGACGCGTCACTCGGCGCAAAACATCGCGTTCCACGAGGTCGGGCGGCAGGCAATTATGGCCGACCCGGAATGGCGTGCCGGCCGGTATCTTCTGGAGGGGACAAATCCGCGCCGCGGGCTCGCGGTCGCGCGCATGGGCGCGCATATTACCTATCTGTCCGATGCCGCCCTGCACCGGAAATTCGGCCGCAAATTTCAGGATCGGGCAAACCCCACATTCTCTTTCGACGCAGATTTCGAGGTGGAATCCTATCTGCGCCATCAGGGAATTTCGTTCGTCGAGAGATTCGACGCCAATTCCTATCTCTATCTCACGCGCGCCATGGACTATTTCGATCTTGCCGCGGATTACGGCGGCGTGTTGGCCAAGGCCTTCAACGGCACGCCCACCCGCTTCTGCCTGGTGTCCTTTACAAGCGATTGGCTATTCCCGACCGCGGAGTCGCGGGCGATCGTGCATGCGCTCAATGCGTCGAGTGCCCGGGTGTCGTTCGCCGAAATCGTCACCGACAAGGGCCATGATGCCTTCTTGCTCGATGAGCCTGAACTTTTTGCGATCGTGCGCGGCTTCCTTGACGGCGCCGGCCACGCGCGCGGCCTGAGCCCAAAGAGCTGAGCCATGAAAAGGCTGTCGCCCGCCGATACCGATCTCACTGTTGCCGATATTGCCCGCACGCCCGGTGGTGCCCGTATCGACCTGGTTCTGGTCGCCCAGATGGTTGAGCGCGGCGCAAAAGTGCTCGACGTCGGATGCGGGGATGGCGAATTGCTGCGCCTCTTGAGCGAAAGCCGCGGCGTGGACGGTCGCGGTATAGAACTGTCCCGCGAGGGCGTTAACGAGTGCGTCGCCAAGGGATTGGCCGTCATTCAGGGTGACGCCGATACGGACCTCGGCGACTACCCGGACGACGCCTTCGACTATGTCATCCTGTCGCAAACACTGCAGGCAACGCGACACCCGCGCATTGTGCTTGAGCACATGCTCCGCATCGGAAGTCATGCGGTTGTCTCGTTCCCGAACTTCGGCCACTGGCAGGTGCGACTCCAGCTGCTGTTTGCGGGCCATATGCCGCGCACCGATATGCTGCCGTTCAGCTGGTACGACACGCCCAATATCCACCACTGCACCATCAAGGACTTCCGCCAGCTCTGTACGGAGATTGGGGTCAAGATGGAGAGGGCGGTAGCTCTGAATGCCTGGGGCTCACCGCTTCGGCTCAACGCGCCCTGGTGGTTCTGGAACCTGTTTGGCGAGCAAGCCGTTTTTTTGCTCAGCCGGCGGGCCTGAGGCCCGGCCCCTTCCATCTTTTTGCACGTGGACACTGCCGCTTTAACTGTGCTGCAGGACAGAACTTCTTTGGCGCTACGTATAAAACAGCATCAAAACAGTAAATCAATTCTCTTATAAGTAATTGATAAAATCGGAAGCGTATAATTTCTTTGGCGTGCGTATACTTTTCGAATAGCCGCTATGCGTTCCACGAAATGACCTTCCATCTATCACGAAATTGCCATATGCGGACGGCGTTTGGACGTCGCGGCCGGTACTGATTCTATCTGTCCCGGTCGCATTTGCTTGTGTGGCTCTTGTATAGCTAAGGGGACTACTCTGATGAAGATTAAATCAAGACGGGCGACAGTTCTGTTGTGTTCGGCAGCGGCTGCGGTTCTTGCAACCTCAGCTTTCGCAAGACCCGTCCACCACCATCATCGGCAGCGTGCCGTACTGACCTCGCAAGCCGCGGCTCAGCCGCGGACGGCCGGGGCGGAAGGCGACGTGCGGTATTCGTTGGCAACGGCCACCGCCGGCGAGACCGTCGTCCCGGCCCGCCGGCATAGCCGGCGGTCGCTGGCTGACGCCCGGGCGCAGGCGCAATCGCACTCGAATTCAGCGTATGGCGGTGCGACGAGCAATTCGCTGGTCAGCGAAGCGCGCAAATACATCGGGACGAACCCCACCGGGCGCGGCAGCCTGTGGTGCGGCGCTTTTATGGATTTAGTGCTCAAGCGCACCGGCCATGCCGGCGGTGGCAATCTCGCCAGTGCCTATGCGCGCTACGGTACCCGGGTCTCCGGGCCGCAGGTTGGCGCCATCGCCGTGATGGGCCGCCGCGGCGGCGGCCATGTTGGCGTGGTCAGCGGGGTCGATCCGAACGGCAATCCGATCATCGTCTCCGGCAACCACAATCACACGGTTGCCGAGTCGGTCTATCCGGCCGGCCGTATCAACGCCTACGTGTTGCCCGGCGGCTGATCGCAGTCACGATTTGCGAAACAATGACGCCCCGCTCCAGAGCGGGGCGTTTTTTATGGTGGTCCACCACTGACGGGATCACCGACCGCAATGGCGCCCGGCGCGGTCACCTCGGCATAGACACCACAGTCGGTGTGGTCGAAATTCTGCAGCAGCGTGCGCGGAATGCTCAGGTCGCGGATGCCGGTGTCGGGATCTACATCGGTTGCGGCACAGCGCTGGATACGTTTGACGACCTTGAGTTGCGCAGCTTCGCCGATGGTCAGCACATGGCCGAGAAGGCTGAATTCATGCCAGGCCGGCCAGCCGGCGACATACAGGTTGCCGCGAAAACGCAGCGGATTGACCGGCGCGCCTGCGGCCGCCTCGACAGCCGCAACAGAAGCCAGGTTGATGATCGAGACCACTTTTTTGGCTACATCGGAGAAACTGTGGCTGGCGCCAAAGAGAACTTTGGGTGGCCCGCGCAGCTCTTTCGGCATGAAGCGGCGGAAGAAGGCCTCGATTGCCAGCCTTCCGTCCTTGCTGCGCAGGTCGCCGCGGGCTGCCTGACGACCTTCCCAATCAATCGTCAGGAGGTGACTGGCGGGGTCGAAGTCTGTGCGGAGTCTCGCGAGGCTCTCGTTGCGCATGAGCATCAGAAAGCGCTGTTTGGGGAAATAGGCTGGTGCCGCCGGGTCGAAACCGGACGGCCCATTTTCGATGGCGTAAAGCCGATCCGCCGGGACCGTCTGGCCGGTCGAGAGCTCGGTATGCTCAAGCGCCTGTGGAGACAGGCCTTTGACCGGGTACCGGTAAATGGCACGAATCGCAGCGGGGCCAGATGTCATTGTTTTTCGGCCACTTAACAGCCGTCCCGGAAAGCATTTACGCTGACCTATATCAGGCAATCCGGCTCTTCAAACTGCGATTAAAGTCACCCACATAAGGCCTGAAGCGGGCCGCCAAAACGGGACCCGCCGTTTCCGGTGCCGTCATGGGCCGAGGGAGTTGAGACAATGAATTTCGAGAAGTTCACCGACCGTGCGCGCGGGTTCGTGCAGTCCGCGCAATCGCTGGCGTTGCGCGAGGGCCACCAGCAATTTTCCACCGAACATCTGCTCAAGGTTCTGCTCGATGATCCCGAGGGCCTTGCGGCTGGGCTGATCGATCGCTCCGGCGGTCAATCCCGTCAGGCATTGCAGGCGGTGGAAGCATCGCTCGCCAAGCGGCCGAAGATCAGCGGCGGCGGCGCCGGCCAGATCTATCTCGATCCGGCGCTGGCGCGCGTTTTCGACGCCGCCGAAAAAGCCGGCGAGAAGGCCGGAGACAGTTTCGTTACGGTCGAACGGTTGCTGCTCGCGCTGTCGCTGGAGAAGGACAGCGAAGCAGGAAAGATACTCGCGAAGGCGGGTGTCACGCCGCAGAATCTGAATGCGGCCATCAATGCGTTGCGCAAGGGCCGCACCGCCGATTCCGCCTCGGCCGAGAACGCTTATGACGCGCTGAAGAAATATGCCCGCGATCTCACGCAGGTGGCGCGCGACGGCAAGCTTGATCCCGTCATCGGCCGCGACGAGGAAATTCGCCGCACCATTCAGGTGCTGTCGCGCCGGACCAAGAACAACCCGGTCCTGATCGGCGAGCCGGGGGTCGGCAAGACCGCGATCGTCGAAGGTCTCGCGCTGCGCATCGTCAATGGTGATGTGCCGGAGAGCCTTCAGGACAAGCGCCTGCTCGCGCTCGACCTCGGCGCAATGATCGCGGGCGCTAAATATCGCGGCGAATTCGAAGAGCGGCTGAAGGCGGTGCTGCAGGAGGTCACATCCTCCGACGGGGGCATCATTCTTTTCATCGACGAGATGCATACACTGGTGGGCGCTGGCAAGGCGGACGGTGCGATGGACGCTTCCAATCTGCTCAAGCCGGCGCTGGCGCGCGGCGAATTGCATTGTATCGGCGCAACGACGCTCGACGAATACAAGAAGCATGTCGAGAAAGATGCCGCGCTCGCTCGCCGCTTCCAGCCGGTCTATGTGTCCGAACCAAGCGTGGAAGACACCATTTCAATTCTGCGCGGCTTGAAGGACAAATATGAGCAACACCATGGCGTGCGCATTTCCGATTCGGCAATCGTTGCCGCCGCCACACTGTCGCATCGCTATATCGCCGATCGGTTCCTGCCGGACAAGGCGATCGACCTGATCGATGAGGCTGCGGCACGGCTGAAAATGCAGGTCGACTCAAAGCCGGAAGAGCTTGATTCAATCGACCGCGAAATCGTGCGCCTGAAAATCGAACAGGAAGCGCTGAAAAAAGAATCCGATCGCGGCTCCAAAGACCGCCTCAAGCGCCTGGAAGGCGAATTGAAGGCGCTGGAAAAGAAATCGGCCGATCTCACCAGCCGGTGGAAGGCCGAAAAGGAAAAGCTCTCCGATGCGCAGAAGCTCAAGACCGAGCTCGATCAGTTGCGCGCCGAACTTGCCAATGCGCAACGTCGCGGAGAATTCCAGCGCGCCGGTGAGCTGGCCTATGGCCAGATTCCGGAGCTGGAGAAAAAACTGAACGCGATCGAGGCTGCCGAAGCCAAGAGCGCGATGGTCGAGGAAATCGTCACCGCCGATCACGTTGCTCAGGTCGTGTCGCGGTGGACCGGCGTACCCGTCGACAGAATGCTCGAGGGCGAGAAGGAAAAGCTCCTGCGCATGGAAGACGAACTCGCCAGGCGCGTCATCGGCCAGCAGGAAGCGGTGCATGCGGTGTCGACCGCCGTGCGCCGGGCGCGCGCCGGCTTGCAGGATCCGCACCGGCCAATCGGCTCGTTCATGTTCCTGGGTCCCACGGGCGTCGGCAAAACCGAACTGACCAAGGCGCTGGCGGAATACCTGTTCGACGATGAGAATGCGCTGATCCGCATCGACATGTCGGAATACATGGAAAAGCACGCGGTCGCCCGCTTGATCGGCGCGCCTCCGGGCTATGTCGGTTACGAGGAGGGCGGCGCCCTCACCGAAGCTGTGCGGCGGCGGCCTTACCAGGTCATTTTGTTCGACGAGATCGAGAAGGCGCATCCCGACGTCTTCAACGTGCTCCTGCAGGTGCTCGACGATGGCCGGCTGACCGACGGGCAGGGACACACCGTCGACTTCCGCAACACGCTCATCGTGATGACGTCGAATCTTGGCGCCGATTTCCTGGTCAATCAGCCGGAAGGCCAGGATACCGATGCGGTCAAGGATCAGGTGATGGCGGTGGTGCGTGCGGCGTTTCGGCCGGAATTCCTCAACCGCGTCGACGAAATCATTCTGTTCCACCGTCTCAAGAAAGCCGAGATGGGGCGGATCGTCGATATCCAGACTGCGCGGCTGCAAAAGCTCCTCGATGATCGCAAGATCACCATCAAGCTCGATGCAAGCGCGCGTGATTGGCTTGCCGACAAGGGCTGGGACCCGGCCTACGGCGCGCGGCCGCTCAAGCGGGTGATCCAGAAATCCGTTCAGGATCCGCTCGCCGAGATGATCCTCGCCGGCACGATCAAGGACGGAGAAAAAGTTACGATTTCAGGCGACAAGCTTGGTCTCACGTTCAACGGCAAGCTGGCGCAGGCGGCGTAGGCTGCACACACTCTCTCTCGTCATGCCCGCGCTTGTGGCGGGCATTCACGTCTCTGCACCGCAACACCAAACAAGACGTGGATGGCCGGGACAAGCCTCGGCCATGACGAGTCAAAGAGTCCCGGCGCCGAAACTCGAGACATGTGCAAAATAGTGGAAGCCGTCTCTCAGTCGATAAGCCCGGCCATGATGCATTTCAGGATTTCGAGACGTTCTACCGCACCGTCGCGCCGCTTGACGCAACCCGCGCGGGCTTGCGTGCCATGATGCCGTCAAGGCGCTCGCGCTCCTGTTCGAAGTTTGCGAGCATCGGACCTTCGAGGACGCGGCCACGCGGCAATTTGATGCGCATCGGGTCGACGAAGCGGCCGTTCACCAAAATCTCGTAGTGCAGATGCGAACCCGTCGAGAGGCCGGTTGAGCCAACAAAGCCGATCACCTGACCTTGCCGCACGCGCGTGCCCTCTTCGATGCCGCGCGCAAAAGCGGTCATGTGGCCGTAAGCGGTCTCATAGCCATTGGTGTGGCGGAGACGAATGTACTTGCCGTAGCCCGATTCCAGGCCGGCCTTCTCCACGACGCCGTTGCCGGAGGCGTAAATCGCCGTGCCGCTCGGAGCGGCCCAGTCCACACCGGTGTGCATCTTGGTGTAGCCGAGGATCGGGTGGCGGCGAAGGCCGAAGCCTGAGCGCATGATCCCGGCGAGCACCGGTTTGCGCACCAGAAACTTTTTCGCGCTCTTGCCCGTCTCGTCGTAGTAGTCGACGAGGCCGTCGTCTGGCGATTGGAAGCGGTAGAATTTCTTGGTCTCGCCGCCGACGGTAAGCGTGGCAAACAATACGTCGGTGCGGCTGTCCGCGGCCGGCGTCTCTTCTTCGCCGGCGTAGAGTACCTCGAAGGAGTCGCCCGGCTGAACTTTGCGCTGGAAATCGACGTCATAGGAGTAGATGCGGACCAGGTCGTCGATGATGGGGCGGGGTATGCGATTGCGCAGCGCTGTCTCATAGACGCTTTGATAGAGGCGTACTCCGGAGGCGTCGTTCTCGTCGTTGCTGTCTTCCGAATTTTCAGCGACCTCGGTCTCGATATTTTTCACGTCGACGGCAACGTATTTTCCGGTGTCGGCCAGGGCAACCACTGCATCGATTCCCGAATCGCTGGCAATGATCACGCGGATTGGCTGCGCGCGCTGCTGACCGGCGACGCCTTGGGCCATCGAGCCCTGGGCCATCAAGATGCGGAGTTTCTGGCCTTCCCTGATGCCGCCGTCGAAACTGCGCGGTCCAAGCACGCGCGCGATGGCGCTGATGTCGGCGGGCGTCGCACTGAGGTCGCGCAGGATGCTGACGACGCTTTCACCCTTCTTGGCCACGACCAGCTTTTCGTTAGTGCCATTGCCGCCAGTTGTCTGGGTCGTGGTCTTGGGTAGCAACGTAATGTTCTCGGGGACGATTCGCGCCTCGAACCCCGCGTAGGGGTCGACAGTGCCGTCACCGGCATAAGCCAGCTTGATTCCCGTGATATTCGCCGCCACCGGCAAATGATTGGCGGCCTTGTCGCTCCACTCGGCGGCCTCGCGCACGCGCGCCATGACGTCGTCGGCGGGCGTCAGCAGCGCGATCTTGAGTTTCGGCATGATCGGCGCCATGTCGCGCATCACGAAGGCAACTTCGGCGTCCGGCTCGGCAGCCGGGGCATCCTCGGCCGTGGTGTTATTTCCCGGCGCGGCTTCGGCGAGCAGGCGTTGCGGATTGAAGGGCGGGACATTGGCGGAAAGATCGGAAACGGTGAGCGACAGATTGCCAGCGATGCGCACGAACGGACGCACGCGGACGACCTCATGATTGCCGACGCGGTTGATGGTAGAGACGCGGATTACCTGGCGCGCAAATGTGGGTTCTTCAGCAGTCGGCAGACGATCGCTTTTGTGCGCGCCTTTTTCGCTGCCGCCGAGAGCGCCGCGCAGCGCCACTTCGACCCGTTCGGGCAGCGACGCGAAGTTGGCTTCACCGTCAAGCGACGTGAAAACGGCGCCGCCCATGAGAGCAGCGCCGCTGAGCGCGGTCAGGATCGTGCCGGCAAGCCACTGTACCGATACGCGACGGCGATCGACAAAGCCGCTCGAGCCCCCGTCGACAGACAGGGGCGGCTCATTGCCGAGCTCAATGGCGTCGGCTTGTCGTGATCGAATTGCGCCGCGCGACCGTGTCTGGTCCAAGCTCGCCGTCCCCTGCGCCTCGGATCGAAGGTGGCTTGCCGCAACCAAACTAGCCCCAGCTGCTGTCGGCAGGCCGCGTAAATCGGTGGCCGGCACGATGCCGGTTGGTCCATAAGCCGTCAATGACGGCACCTGAACTCGACTTAGTGGCCTGATAGACGGCGGCTGAAGGCCCCCGTTGCGATTCCGTCCCTCGAAAGGACCTTAAGGACGACGCAGGAATATGGCCTCAGTACGGCGCGATATGGATTAAGGCATTGTTTATTCTTTGGGCGCCGAAGTTTTTAGCCGCGGGTCCCGCGCTACCGCGGCAGGTCAATAACGGTGGGCGTTTTTGGTTGACAATGAAGTAGGGCGACCCCTATATACACCCATCGGCGCGCCGTCCGCTTACGGCGCGATTACGCGCCTCTGAAGCTCCTCACTGGAACAGTGAAACGGTATCCGATGGTTCTCGGATGCGCGGGCTTCGACGGCTCTTCGGCTTACCGGAGGGATGGGGACCGCCACGGTTCCCGGGCTGTTTGAAAAGTGAATCGGAAGAAAGAGAAACGTGGACGGCGGGGTCCTTGCGGGCCGCCTTCTTACGGGAAGAAATTCTTGTAGGTGGCGGCTTTGGAAGAGACTTCGGCGGTACACGTTTTAAGGTACATCGCTGAGCGATTTCGTATTCGGGCTCACGCCCGAATGTGCGGTCGATCAGTGGGTGGACCTCGTCAAATTGACAACGTCCCAAACGTTGTCATGCGCAAACGTGACCTGCCGGGATAAAAATCTCATCCAACTTGAGAGTTTGATCCTGGCTCAGAGCGAACGCTGGCGGCAGGCCTAACACATGCAAGTCGAGCGGCCGTAGCAATACGGCAGCGGCAGACGGGAGAGTAACACGTGGGAACGCGCCCTTCGGTTCGGGATAACTCAGGGAAACTTGGGCTAATACCGGATACGCCCTTACGGGGAAAGATTTATTGCCGAAGGAACGGCCCGCGTCCGATTAGCTTGTTGGTGAGGTAACGGCTCACCAAGGCGACGATCGGTAGCTGGTCTGAGAGGATGACCAGCCTCACTGGGACTGAGACACGGCCCAGACTCCTACGGGAGGCAGCAGTGGGGAATATTGGACAATGGGCGCAAGCCTGATCCAGCCATGCCGCGTGGGTGATGAAGGCCCTAGGGTTGTAAAGCCCTTTCGGCGGGGAAGATAATGACGGTACCCGCAGAAGAAGCCCCGGCTAACTTCGTGCCAGCAGCCGCGGTAATACGAAGGGGGCTAGCGTTGCTCGGAATCACTGGGCGTAAAGCGCACGTAGGCGGCTTTTTAAGTCAGGGGTGAAATCCTGGAGCTCAACTCCAGAACTGCCTTTGATACTGAGAAGCTTGAGTCCGGGAGAGGTGAGTGGAACTGCGAGTGTAGAGGTGAAATTCGTAGATATTCGCAAGAACACCAGTGGCGAAGGCGGCTCACTGGCCCGATACTGACGCTGAGGTGCGAAAGCGTGGGGAGCAAACAGGATTAGATACCCTGGTAGTCCACGCCGTAAACGATGGATGCTAGCCGTTGTCGGGTTTACCCGTCAGTGGCGCAGCTAACGCATTAAGCATCCCGCCTGGGGAGTACGGTCGCAAGATTAAAACTCAAAGGAATTGACGGGGGCCCGCACAAGCGGTGGAGCATGTGGTTCAATTCGAAGCAACGCGCAGAACCTTACCAGCCCTTGACATCCCGGTCGCGGAGAGCAGAGACGCACTCCTTCAGTTCGGCTGGACCGGAGACAGGTGCTGCATGGCTGTCGTCAGCTCGTGTCGTGAGATGTTGGGTTAAGTCCCGCAACGAGCGCAACCCTCGCCCTTAGTTGCCATCATTCAGTTGGGCACTCTAAGGGGACTGCCGGTGATAAGCCGGAGGAAGGTGGGGATGACGTCAAGTCCTCATGGCCCTTACGGGCTGGGCTACACACGTGCTACAATGGCGGTGACAGAGGGATGCAAAGGGGCGACCCTTCGCAAATCTCAAAAAGCCGTCTCAGTTCGGATTGGGGTCTGCAACTCGACCCCATGAAGTTGGAATCGCTAGTAATCGCAGATCAGCACGCTGCGGTGAATACGTTCCCGGGCCTTGTACACACCGCCCGTCACACCATGGGAGTTGGCTTTACCTGAAGACGGTGCGCTAACCGCAAGGAGGCAGCCGGCCACGGTAGGGTCAGCGACTGGGGTGAAGTCGTAACAAGGTAGCCGTAGGGGAACCTGCGGCTGGATCACCTCCTTTCTAAGGATGATCCTTCAGAGCCAGAAGCATCCGCTTCTCTCTATCGGATTTCTTAGGAACACACCGGGGCCTTTCAGTTCAGGCTGATAAGGTCCTTAGGCGGGACTTCGCCGTCTTCGTTTCTCTTTCTTCCCGGACGAGCCCACACTATTCCCAAGGTCGTTGGAGCATCGATTGCCCGCCGAGCTTTGGGTTGCGCGGGCTGCGAGCGTGTGCACTCTAGTGTAACTTGGGCCTGTAGCTCAGTTGGTTAGAGCGCGCGCTTGATAAGCGTGAGGTCGGAAGTTCAAATCTTCCCAGGCCCACCATTCCCGCTCCGCTGGTGCCGCAGTGCGGGGCCATAGCTCAGTTGGGAGAGCGCCTGCTTTGCAAGCAGGAGGTCGTCGGTTCGATTCCGTCTGGCTCCACCAACCTTCGCGGCGATCGCCGCTCCGGTTGGAAAGCCAGTCCCTCGAGCCGCGAAGTTTGCCCGCTGAAGCTCGTCCGAGAAAACAAATTCGCGCATGCAATGCGTCGCGTCCACGCGTCGTTTGCATGCGCGTGTTATCTGACATCGTGAAGAGGAGATCGTTCCGAGCGAACGTGTAGCGGCTTTCAGCCGTGAAACGTTCCGCGCACTCCTAATGAATTGTTCGATTCCGGCCTTTCATCCATCGGCTGGAGTTGCGCATGTTCATGTCGGTGAAGCTTGACCGCCTCGCCGTCGGGATGATCTTGAAGCAAGAAATGGTCTTTCTAATCAGTGTTCGATCGGTGCGAACGATGAGTTCGTATCCGGCCAACGGCCGTTACATATCTTGTTGCCGGGATTCGCCGAGGATCTTTGCAACGAACGGACGATGGATGGGCATTGATAATGAGAGCGATCAAGTGTCGTAAGGGCATTTGGTGGATGCCTTGGCGCTGAGAGGCGATGAAGGACGTACTACGCTGCGATAAGCCGCGAGGAGCTGCGAAGAAGCTTTGATCCGCGGATTTCCGAATGGGGAAACCCACCTTCGATAACGGAATTCTGAATCTCTGGCTCGCGAGAGCGAGGGGTTTGGATTTCCGTTATCAAATGAAGGAATAGAACCTCTGAATAAAATAGGAGGTTTTAAGCTAACCCGGAGAACTGAAACATCTCAGTACCCGGAGGAAAGGACATCAACCGAGACTCCGCTAGTAGTGGCGAGCGAACGCGGACCAGGCCAGTGATAATCCAGAGACAACCGGAAACGTTTGGAACGACGTGCCTTAGTGGGTGACAGCCCCGTACGGGTAACGCGACGGATTATCCTTGAGTAAGGCGGGACACGTGAAATCCTGTCTGAACATGGGGGGACCACCCTCCAAGCCTAAGTACTCCTCAGCGACCGATAGTGAACAAGTACCGTGAGGGAAAGGTGAAAAGCACCCCGACGAGGGGAGTGAAAGAGACCTGAAACCGAATGCCTACAAACAGACGGAGCTCAAGATTCGTTCTGAGTGACGTCGTACCTTTTGTATAATGGGCCAGCGACTTAATTTGACGAGCAAGCTTAAGCCGATAGGCGTAGGCGCAGCGAAAGCGAGTCTGAATAGGGCGATCAAGTTCGTCGGATTAGACCCGAAACCTAGTGATCTAGCCATGGTCAGGTTGAAGGTGGGGTAACACCTACTGGAGGACCGAACCGGTGTCTGTTGAAAAAGCCTCGGATGAACTGTGGCTAGGGGTGAAAGGCCAACCAAACTGGGAAATAGCTGGTTTTCCGCGAAAGATATTTAGGTATCGCCTCGAGCGAATGCTTTGGGGGGTAGAGCACTGGATGGGCTAGGGGGACTTACCGTCTTACCAAACCTAACCAAACTCCGAATACCCAAAAGCACTACTCGGGAGTCACACGGTGGGTGCTAACGTCCATCGTGGAGAGGGAAACAACCCTGACCAACAGCTAAGGCCCCCAATTCGTGGCTAAGTGTGAAAGGATGTGGGAATCCCATAACAACCAGGAGGTTGGCTTAGAAGCAGCCATCCTTTAAAGAAAGCGTAACAGCTCACTGGTCTAAACAAGGATTCCTGCGCCGAAAATGTAACGGGGCTCAAGCCACGAGCCGAAGCTTTGGGTGTGTACGCAAGTGCACGCGGTAGCGGAACGTTCTGTAAGCCTGTGAAGGGAGACCCGTGAGGGCTCCTGGAGGTATCAGAAGTGCGAATGCTGGCACGAGTAACGACAAACAGAGTGAAAGACTCTGTCGCCGAAAGTCCAAGGGTTCCTGCGTAAAGTTAATCTGCGCAGGGTTAGCCGGTCCCTAAGGCGAGGCCGAAAGGCGTAGTCGATGGGAATGCAGTCAATATTCTGCAGCCAGTGGATGGTGACGAATCTCGTATGTTGTTCGACCTTACTGGATTGGTCGGGCCTCGAAGAGGTTCCAGGAAATAGCCTCCACATCAGACCGTACCCTAAACCGACACAGGTGGACTGGTAGAGTATACCAAGGCGCTTGAGAGAACTATGTTGAAGGAACTCGGCAATTTACCTCCGTAACTTCTGGATAAGGAGGCCCTCTATGTACGCAAGTGCATAGGGGGGGCACAGACCAGGGGGTGGCAACTGTTTAACAAAAACACAGGGCTCTGCGAAATCGCAAGATGACGTATAGGGTCTGACGCCTGCCCG
>DATAPP010000007.1:0-7553 GCA_036265125.1 Pseudolabrys sp.
TGGAACGGTTTTTCCGCCGCGGCGCTGCTGAATCTGCTCCAGACGGCTGAGGTCGCGGCAAATACCGAAGCCGCGAAAACCCTTGAATTGGCGGTCGCGGTCGAACACCGGTAAACCAGACATCTCGACTGCCAGACGTTCATCGAAATCGTCAAGCGGCCAAAACAGGACGATACCACTGAAGGTTTCGCGTGCCGTGAGTGCGCTGGCGATTTGGTCCTGCGGATCGAGGTTCAGAGTCCGGGCAATATCATTCCAGGCGTGGCCGAGCAGCGTGGCTGTTTTTGGTCCGAGCAGGTCGGCGAACTCCAGGCTTGCGAGGGTGAAACGGGCGCCGGAGTCGGTCTGCCAGACAAAGCGAACAGGTGCATACTGCGGGCGCATTTCCGATTTCGGAGGGCTCGGGACCACTGGCGTTGTGGCTGCCTTTGGGCCTGCAAGCTCAGTGCCCGACGTCGTTGCAGGTCCAGAGAAGACGACAAGCAGCCCGAAGGTCGGACCCGCGCCGAGCTTGAACACGCTGGCATGGCCGGCGAAAGTCTCACCTTCGGCAGTCTCGTTGAGGCTGGCTTCGCGGGCGAGTTTTTCTGCGCCAAGGGCGATCAGGTCGCGCCGGTTGCCGATAAGCGCACTGCCCGCGAGCTGCGCCTCCATCAGCTCTCCGTCAGCGGTAAAGATGGCCGCGGGTTGCTGCACATCTGCGAGCAGCCGGCGCGCGCGTTCGGGCAATGCAATGTCCTCGCCCGCGCGCTCAGTGGATACCACCAAAATCGCCATGGTGTTGTCCGCGAGCGTGATGCGCGAACAAAGGCATACCAACATGCCTCCGAAACGGGCTCCGAATCCACGCAATCGCTCCAGCCGCGGCGAATTTCCTTGCGGCAGTGTCGCAGCGAGTCGCGAGATCTGCGCGGCAGCCGCATGGCGCGGCCCAAAGCGCGTTGCCGCGGCTGCCACCGGTGAAGCGGCGTCAAAGATCGACGCACCGGTCGGGTTAGCCCAAAGAATGCGCTTACCGTCAGCGCTCCAAAGCCACACAGGCGCGGAACTGAGCGCGTGCGTGGCCAGGCGCGGGTCACGCAGAAAAATCCATTGAGGCTCGGATTCCGTCATCGGGGTGTCGCAGGTTTTACGGCTAATAAAGCCTTAATACGGCTGGGGGCGGGCCGCGTCCACGACATGACGAGGATCAATCAACAGCAAGCCGGAATAACCTTAATGCGAGACGTTCCGTCACTGGCACACGTGGCTCGCCGACCTAAATGGGGCCAAGGCCCCCGGCGCATGCTGGTGGGACATGCAGGAGGGATGTCATGGCAAAGGAAGCAAGCAGTACACATTTCGACATTCCGGCAGATATGCGCGCGTTGGCTGAAAAGAGCGCGGAACAGGCCAAGCAGGCATTCGATATTTTTATTTCGGTCGCGCAACACGCCGTCAGCACCGCCGAAAATCAGGCGGCTAGCGCGCAAGCTGGCGCCAAGGAAGTCGGTGAGCTGGCAATGGGATTTGCCGACCGGAACGTCGCGTCTTCGTTCGAATTTGTGCAGAAGTTGCTGCTGGCCAAAGACCCGAAGGATGTGATGGCGCTGCATTCGGACTATGTGAATTCCCAAATCGCTACGCTCACCGAGCAGGCCCGGGAACTTAGCAAACGTGCTGCCAACGTGGCTGGGAAAGGAACCCAGCACTAAATACGGCAGTTCCATGCGCGTTTTGAACCGCGCTCGTTGGCGCGGAAGGCGCATCTGCGGCGGTTTGTGCAATGCAATATTTTTTGTTGCATTGCATCAAAAACCAGGCTATAAGCGTTAATACACAGACCGCCAGCACACGTGTTGAATGAGGGTGCGCGGCGGCTATCCGAATTGACCGGGCTGATCTTGAGAGGGCACAGCACCGGATCGTCCTGAAATTGCCCTCCTATCAAGGATGCCAGCCATGCCCGAAACCAACACTTCAGCGGCCGCTACAGCGAAATCCAAGCCAAAGGCGGTTGCCGTCGGCGCGACGGCTTTCGAAATGCCCAAATTCGAGATGCCGAAGTTTGAGATGCCGAAATTCGAAGTACCGCCGGCCTTCCGCGAATTCGCCGAAAAGGGCGTCGCCCAGGCCAAAGAGAATTACGAGAAGGTCAAGACTGCCGCTGAGCAGGCAACGGATGTCCTCGAGGACACCTATTCCACAGCTTCAAAAGGCTGCGCGAGCTACGGCCTCAAGGTTATCGAAGCGACCCGCGCCAACAGCGACGCTACCTTCGATCTGATGAGCGAGCTGATGAGCGCCAAGTCGTATTCGGAGGTGGTCGAACTCTCCAGCGCATATTTGCGCAAGCAGTTCGATGCCCTGGTCGCACAGTCCAAGGAACTCTCCGAACACGCACAGAAAGTGGCGACCGAAACGGCCGAGCCGATCAAGGAAAGCATCAGCAACTTCAGCAAGGCGGCCTGAGCCCTCTACCTCGTATCGAGATTATATTGGGTGCCAAGCCCGGACAGAGATGTCCGGGCTTTTGTTTTTTGGGCGAAAGGGCGTCGAATGGGCCGCTTGCCAAAAGGCCAAGCGGCACCTAGGTTCCGCCCGCTTGGATCGAGCAGCGAAAAGCCGATCGCGCGTGCAGGCGTAGCTCAGTTGGTTAGAGCGCTGGTCTGTGGAACCAGAGGTCGGTGGTTCAAGTCCACCCGCCTGTACCATCTTCCGTTCGCGAATTGCCGAAACGAAAACGCCGGCGAGTGCCTCGCCGGCGTTTTGTGTTGCTTGCCGAACCTGAGTCTAGCGCCAGCTGTAACGGCCATTAGCACGCGGCGGCGGCGGCGGGATGTTCCGCGGTGGATAGGGGCGGGCGCCGCCCTGCGGTCCACCAAATATCCAATCGAAGAAATTATTGCCGCCGCCATAGCTGTAGCCGCCTCCCCCTCCTCCATACATACCGGCCGGCAAACGGACCGGTTTGGACGAAGTGTCTTTCGCGCGCTCAACCGCAATATCGGCGACCTTGCGTTCATTGCTCTTGAGGATGGCAAACATCTTGGCGTCACGGCCGTAAACATCGTCGCGCAGCTGCAGCTTGCCGGCTTCGTCCACGAAGGCAGTCTGATAGGTCAGATGCACCGGAATGAACTTCGGGAAGTTGATGTTGATCTCGCTGCCGCCGAACATCGATTCCAGCCGCGCCTCAGTATAACGCTCTTTCGGCATCACAAGAGACAGCAACTTCTCGCCGTAGGTCAGCGGATTCTGCACGCGCATGCAGCCGTGGCTGAAGGCGCGCTTGTCCTTGGCGAACAGGTGTTTGTCCGGCGTGTCGTGCTGATAAACCAGGAACTTGTTCGGGAAATTAAACCGGATGCGGCCGAGCGCGTTGCCGGCGCCGGGCGGCTGTGAGATGTGAATCGTGCCGTCCGCGTCTTGCGTCAGTTTAAGTCCGATACGATCGAGTGCCTGCGGGTCCTGCTCCAGCGCCGGCAGATATTCTTTTTCAATGATCGATGGCGGGACATTCCAGGTCGGATTGACCGTGATGAATTTCATCTCCGCACTGACCATCGGCGTTGCCAGGTTTGGCTTGCCGGCCACGATCTTCGTTTTCCAGTAGACCTTGCCGTCGTTGTAGAGGCTCAAGGTATAGTCGGGCACGTTAACGATCACGTGCGGGTTGCCAAGATTGCGCGGCAGCCAGCGCCAACGTTCCATGTTCACAATAATCGTGTCGACCGGATCACCGGGGGCACGGCGGACTTCCCTTTGCTCGCCGTTGAGCGCGCGCAGAGTATTGGGCCCGAGATTGCCGTCGACGCCGATGTCGCTTTCGGTCTGGAACGTCTTCACCGCATCGCGGACCGCGTCGTCATAAAGCGGATTGTCTTTGTCGCCCGCGACGTCGAGACGTTTGCGCAGCGCCACGACGCGTGAGTCTTTCATTCCCGGCTTGAGAAGCTTGCCTTCAGGGATATTGACGTGCGGTTGCGCAGGCTTCGCCTCCGGCTTGGCCTCCGATACGACCGGACCCTTGCGCAACTCGGCGAGCTTTGCCTTGAGTGCCTTGAACTCCTGCTGCGGCGGATTGAATCCATCGAGGACACTGCCGGCATCGGTTCCATCGGCGAGCTTGGCCAATACGTCGGCCGGGTCGGGCGCGGTCAGGTCATACTGAATGTCCGAGCCGACGCGCGTGAAATGAATGCGGCCGATCTGCGCGTGGCGCGCAAACATCAGCGTAGAGGCAGTCAATTTGAATTCGGCCTCGGCCAGTGCGTCGGTTGTCGCTCCCGATTTGAAATCAGGAGTCGGATAGTCGCTCGGATCGAGGCCAACCGCATCAGCCTGCGCCAGGTAGGCGATCGCAGCTTTGGCGCGATCATTGCCGGCATTGTTGCTCACCCAGAGCGGCGCATAGTTGCGAGCGCTGTAGAACGCCTCGATGCCGGCGCGGTCGGCCTTATGGCTGACAAAGCGCTCGAATTGCTTGCTGCTGATGAGTTCGCGCAGCTTGTCGGAGACGCCGCCGTCTGCGGTCGCAACGGGTGCGGCGGCTTTGGCCGGCTCCACGGCAGGAATTGTTGCAGTCTGCTTGGGCTCGTCCTTGATGACCGGAGCAGCCCGTTTGGCGGGCGCTTCGATGTCTTTGGCGGTCAGTGGCGGCGGCAACGACGTATCCGGCACTGGCACTGCCGTCCGTACCGACGTTTCGGTTTGTTGCGCGACCGCAGCATGGCTGGACAGGGCCAGTACCAGCGCGAGCGCCGTCGAGGCTAACAGACGGTCAAATCGAAGACTTTTCACCGCGGGATCTCCCAAACTTTCCGTGGGGGCATACGCCCCCTTTTATCGAGGCCAGTTTAACTGATAGCGCACAGCGAGTTACGTTTTTCCCAATAGCCCCGCCAGAACAAGCGGCAACTGTGGCTATTTTGCATGGGTTACACGAAAGCTGCGATTCAAGGTGATTTTAGCGCATCCAGCAGGCGAAGCGTAAGGCAACAGCCGGTCGGCCGGCCGGTTCCGGAGGGTTATACCCTGACATTTACGCCAGATGCGTCAGACGCTTTTATGACCACTGGAATGACAAATACGTGAAGTTTCACATCTCCGGTAATAGAATCCGCCCTTGCGGGGTTCGCTGCTTGCGCTAATCTCATCTGAGGGCCGTTGACGAATAAAACGCGGCCGGAAGGAAACGCCATGGCATGGACGACCCCGATTCTTGTCGAGATTTGCATCGGACTCGAGATCAACGGCTATCTGCCGGCCGAGTTTTAATTCCCTGATTCTCCTTATCCGACGCCGCTAAATGGGGCGTCTCACCGCCATTGTGCTTGGTTCGGCGGCCGGAGGCGCTTTTCCGCAGTGGAATTGCCGGTGCCCGGTCTGCGCACTGGCTTGGGCGCGCGATCCTCGCGTCAAACCACGCAGCCAAGCCGGTATTGCGCTTTCAGCAGGTGACGGCCGCTGGACACTGATTAACGCCTCACCTGATTTGTCCGCGCAAATTCGCGCGACCCCAGCGCTCCATCCGCATAGCGGATTGCGCGGGAGTCCAATTGACGCCGTAGTCCTGACCGGCGCCGAAATCGACCAGATCGCCGGTCTATTGTCGTTGCGCGAGAGCACCGATTTCCGACTTTACGCCACCCCGGCGAGCCATGCGGCGGTAGCCTCCAACGCCATGTTCGGCGCCATGGCCTCAATGTCGCGCCATGCGGTCAATCCGGGCGAGCGCTTTTTGTTGGCAGGCGATATTGAAGCGACCTTGTTCATGGTGCCGGGCAAGCTGCCACTCTATCTCGAAGGCGAGGCGCCTGACCTCGATACCGAAAGCGCCGCCAATGTCGGCATCGAAGTGCAACGCGCGGGAGCGCGATTGGTATTCGTGCCGGGCGCCGCGGTAGTAACCGCCAAAATGCGCGAACGCTTCGCCCGCGCGGATGTTGTCCTGTTCGACGGCACGTTGTTTACCGACGACGAAATGATCCGCACGCAGACGGGGCAAAAAACCGGACGGCGAATGGGTCATATGCCAATCGAAGGAGAGGAGGGGTCCTTGCACGCCCTGGACGGACTGCCGGCGCGGCGTATTTTTATTCATATCAACAACACCAATCCTATTTTGATCGATGGCTCCGTCGAGCGGCGCAAGGTCGAGAGTGCGGGTTGGCAAGTTGCTGAAGATGGTATGGAGATTGTGCTGTGAAGCTGCTTTCTGCGGAGGAGCTCGAGGGTGCGCTGCGCGACATTGGAGCGAAGCGCTATCACCGCCTCCATCCATTCCATGCCTTGCTGCACGGTGGCGACTGCAGCAGGGGCCAGGTGCAGGCGTGGGCGCTGAACCGTTACTACTATCAGGCGATGATCCCGATCAAGGACGCGAGCCTGATCGCGCGTTGCGATGATTCGGCCGTACGTCGCGAATGGCGGTCCCGTCTGGTCGATCACGATGGTGAGCGCGAAGGGGACGGCGGCATCGCCCGTTGGCTCAAGCTGACCGACGGCCTGAGACTTGAGCGCGCATATGTCACCTCGCTGCGTGGAGTTCTGCCGGGCACCCGTTTTGCGGTCGACGCCTATGTGCGCTTTGTGAGCGAAAAAACATTACTGGAGGCGATCGCGTCGTCACTGACGGAGATGTTTTCGCCAACCATCATCAGCGAGCGGATGACCGGCATGTTATCGAACTACGATTTCGTCACACGCGAAACGTTGAGCTATTTCGACAAGCGCCCGCCGCAGGCCGAGCGCGACGCCGATTTCGCCCTCAATTACGTCAAGCGCAACGCCAGAACACCGGAACAACAGCAGGCGGTTCTTGCCGCGCTCGAGTTCAAATGCGGCGTGCTGTGGGCCATGCTGGACGCGCTGTACCATGCCTATGTGGCGCCCAAACATGTTCCGCCAGGCGCTTTTGTTGCGGAGGATTAGCGCGTGATTGCGAAAAGCAAGGCTTCGACTTCGATCAGGGACGGAAAGCGATCTTCGGAAAAGATCGTGCGCAGGGGCAGATGACGGACACGCCGGCACGGCAACTTTCTGGCAGTGTCTGTCCGAGGCTGCCGCGGGGCGTGCGGTTGACGCACAACGAGGCGCAGGGCGGCTGGGTCCTGCTCGCGCCGGAACGAGTGTTCAAGGCCGACGCGGTCACGGTCGAGATATTGAAGCGATGTACCGGCGAGGCGACGCTTGATTCAATCGTGGATGATCTCGCCAGGGCCTTTGCGGCGCCGCGAGAGCGTATCCATGCGGATGTCGTGAATCTGCTCGGCTCGCTTGCGGACAAGAAATTGCTGGAGTTGGGTTAAGTGATGTGCAGCACTTTTCAACCGTTCATCCGCGCGTGGAACCAGTTGGAATTTCGCTTGCCCGGGCGCGGGACTGACCGGAGGCGGTACTCGTCGTGACAACGAATGGTGCCAGCCTGCCTGCGCCCCTCGGTCTGCTTGCCGAATTGACACATCGTTGCCCGCTCGGCTGCCCGTATTGTTCCAATCCTCTGGCGCTCGACAAGCGAGACGACGAGCTCGATAGCGCGACATGGGGCAGGGTATTCAATGAGGCGGCTG
>DATAPP010000008.1:0-2574 GCA_036265125.1 Pseudolabrys sp.
CGACCGCTGCCATGCAACTAGAGACAAGCACGATCCCGGTCGTCTTCGGTGGCGTTGCCGACCCGATCGGGTCCGGCTTCGTTACGAGCTTGTCGCGACCAGGCGGCAATCTCACTGGCTTGTTGCAATACGAGGAAGGCATCACCGGCAAATGGCTGGCGATGCTGAAGGAGATTTCGCCAAATCTTAAACGCGCCGCCCTTGTCGCCAATCCAAGAACGACGCCGTTCGCTTACTTTGTGGACTCGGCCAAAGCGCTGGCTCCATCGCTCGCGATAGATCTTGTGCTCAAACCTGTCGATGACGCTGCCGACCTTGAGCGCGCCATCGAGACCTTCGCCCGCGAGCCGGATGGCGGGCTGGTTCTCCCGCCGGATACCACAACCGTGGTCCATCGCGATCTCATTGTTGCATTAGCGGCTAGGTATCGCTTGCCCGCAGTTTACGGGATCCGTGTTTTCGTTGCGGCTGGAGGTCTCATGTCCTATGCGACTGATTTCATCGACTTGTTTCGACAGGCGGCATTGTATGTTGACCACATACTGCGTGGCGCGAAACCCGCTGACCTCCCGGTGCAGACGCCCACCAAGTACGAGACGACGCTTAACCTCAAAACGGCGAAGGCGCTCGGCCTCACTGTTCCGCCGGGCCTGATGGTCGCAGCCGACGAGGTGATCGAATAACGACCCTTTTCGCTGCGCTGCATGAGTCCGCTTTTGGCCCATAGCGGACATGTCACGCGCGCTGACTAATGTCCGCTTTTGGAGGTAAAGCGGACATTTCTGGCTCCAAAGCGACACTCAGTCGCGCATTGCCATTTCATGTCCGCTTTCGGGGGTAAAGCGGCCATGGCGATTGCACCGCGAAATGTCCGCTTTTGACCCAAAGCGGACATCGCGGCTAGAGCGAGAAACTGCTAAACAGTGCGCGGATTTGATCCGCAACGTGAGATATCGGATGGGTCGTCGTCGTCATCATCCGGAGGAACACCTCATCGGACGTATTGGGTGGCTGCGAGCCGCGGTGCTGGGAGCCAATGATGGCATCCTCTCAACCGCGAGCTTGATCGTTGGGGTTGCCGCTGCCGCCTCTACGCAGACCAGTGTCTTGATTGCTGGTGTCGCCGGATTGGTGGCTGGCGCCATGTCTATGGCCGCAGGCGAGTATGTGTCTGTTAGCTCTCAATCGGACACTGAACAGGCTGATCTCGCTCGCGAACGTAAGGAGTTGCGCCTGAATCCCGAATCTGAGCTTGACGAGCTTACGGATATCTATGTCAGGCGTGGTCTCGATCGGGCCCTTGCGCGGCAGGTTGCCCAGCAGCTAATGGCGAAAGATGCATTGACTGCGCATGCGCGCGATGAGCTTGGCATTTCGGAAATTACTACCGCGCGCCCTATACAGGCCGCGCTCGCATCGGCCGCATCATTTACTGTAGGCGCGGCCATGCCGCTGCTCATGGTCTTCGTATCACCTGCCCGTGCCCTTGTCCCAGTGGTGTCAGCTGCGTCTTTGGGCTTTCTCGCTCTTCTCGGCGCGATTGGAGCAAGAGCAGGCGGCGCAAACGTTCTGCGCGCCACGGTCCGGGTTACATTTTGGGGCGCACTGGCGATGGCGTTCACTGCCGGTATTGGGAAACTTTTCGGCACCGTTGTCTAAAGATCGGCGCATGCCCGGAAGCAAATGCACTAATGTCCGCTTTCGGGTGTAAAACGGACATCACTCTAACATGCCGCAATGTCCGCTAATACCCAAAGCGGACATCAGCGGAGTTTGCGATCCGTAGCAGTCTTATTCTCAAGTGGACGTCGGAACTAGTGATGTCTTCAGCGGCTCCGCAGTCGCAAGCGTCACCTGCTGGGCAAGCGCCGTGAGTTGCTTGGTCTGCTCGGTCAGCGTCGTAAGCTGCTGCTGTGCAAGCTCGGTCGAAAGTGCGACGAACTCCGACGGCGACTTCACGCCAGACAGCCTTTGGGTAAAGTCGAAGACGGTTTTGGTATTGGCGTGGGTAAACTCGATCACCTTGTTATTGTAATTCTGCACTCCTTTAACTGCCGCCAAATAGCAATGTTGCATAACGTCGGCCGCTTGACCGGTGGCCGAACTCATTTTCTCAAAAGCTTCCTTGGATTGTGCGGCGCCTTTTTCAGCCATTTCGCGGAACTGTTCCGGTGAGTCTGTCTTTGATTTCGTCTTGGGGTTTATCTCCATTAGAAATTCCTCCGTTCAATGGCGCGAGTTAGCGGAGCCAACGTCTGACGCCAGAGGGGTCACTTCTCGAAAGCTAATGGTGTAGTGCCGGCGCCGCCAGAGCTCACGAAACAAAAATGAGCGTGACTAGATACGTCAATGGCACTGTCTGATCCATGAGGCTGCCCTCTATCGTCGCACCGCATTACTTCTGGATGTCCGCTTCTCTAATCGGCCGTTCGAGGTCAAGCGCTTTCAGACTATCCACCATTGCAGTGTCGATGTCGCTCGCGGGCTCGCGCTTCTCTTCGGAATCGGCACCAGGGCCCTTCCAGTATGGGATTCGAGAACGAGGCGGAACAATCTATTGGGCGGCCTTGCCAT
>DATAPP010000009.1:0-1552 GCA_036265125.1 Pseudolabrys sp.
AATGACGGCGGGGATTTGGATCAGATTGGCAAAGACGAGAATTTCATCGAGCAGATGCCTCTCGAGCTGCTCGAAATGCGCCATCAAGTTCTGCCAAATTGAGACCGCGTCGATCCTCGCCTCCCCAGTCGCTAAAGGCCCGTTCCGTAACACCGCCGATCATTGCACGAGAACGGGCATAATGCGACCGCAGGAAGCATCCGGGGATCCGACAAGCGCCTGTTTTCTTCGCGGAAGTTTCGGCTCAAACTTGCGGAGGTTGGGGGGACGCAGGAATGGCGAGAACCCTTCAAGCGGCGGCGCTGCCCCGGATTGAAGCCCGGCAACTGCCCGCCGCCGCGACCCTCACGGCGCTCGGCATCGTCTACGGCGACATCGGCACCAGCCCGCTCTATGGGTTCAAGCAGGCCGCAGATGCCTCCGGAGCGATTACGCCCGAAACCATCATCGGCATCGCGTCGGTGATCCTCTGGTCACTGATCGTGGTCGTCTCGTTCAAATACGCCATCCTGATCATGCGCGCCGACAACCGCGGCGAGGGCGGCATCGTCGCGCTTTTGGCGCTTCTCGATGTCCGGCATGCGCCGGCCGGGAGCTGGCGCGCCTCCTTGCTTATCGTCGGCCTGATCGGCGCCGCGCTGCTCTATGGTGACGGCGTCATCACGCCGGCAATCTCGGTCCTCAGTGCCGTGGAAGGCCTCAAGCTCGACGCACCCCAGCTCGCGCCGGTCGTCGTTCCGATCAGCATTGCAATCCTGGTGGGCCTGTTCTTGGTGCAACGCAAGGGAACCGCGTTCATCGGCAACATTTTCGGGCCGCTGATGCTTATATGGTTCCTCGTCATCGGCGTGCTCGGCATGCGCGGCATTATTGGCGCACCGGAGATCCTGGGCGCACTGAGCCCGCATCGCGCGCTGATCTACCTGCTCCATGCGGGACCAGGCATCGGTTTCGCGGTGCTCGGCGCCGCCTTTCTCACGGTCACCGGCGCCGAGGCGATGTATGCGGATATGGGCCATTTCGGCCGTTTGCCGGTCCGCCTAGGCTGGTTCTCGGTCGTCTTGCCCGCTCTGAATCTCCCGGTTCCGTGCGAGATTGGCCACGGTTTTGAGCCCTCGTCCTTTATGTTTCCGTGGAACCTTCGCGTTCCGCCGGAGGGAGCGATCCGGTGACGGACCGAAGTTTCGAACCCATCTCCCTCAAGCGGTGAGTCAGACGGACTGCAGATCAAAGGGATAGCGCAGAACTCCTGTCGGTGACCCGCAGCAACAACAAGCCGGGTCCGGTTCAGCCTTTCACCGCGCCTGCGGCAAGGCCGCGCACGACGAATTTCTGCAACAGCAGCACGAGAATGACCGACGGCGCCATGGCAACGAGGCAGATTGCCATCATCAGGCTGAAGAACACGTGGACATCGCCGACCAGGCTGGCGATCACCACCGGCAGCGTCATGAACTCGGCGCGGTTGTTCAGGATCAGCGGCGTCAGGAGGTCGTTCCAGGCGATGATAAAGACGATCGCGCCGTAGGAGGCCAGCGCCGGGGTCGATAAT
>DATAPP010000010.1:0-6206 GCA_036265125.1 Pseudolabrys sp.
CCGAATACCGACCAAATTCCGGAGACGTGCTTCCCGTACCTGTCGGAATAAAACGAGATTTCTCTTTGCATCGATACTCGCGTGGAGGTTAGCCACCGGCTCAAAAACTTTGATGGCCAGTTGGGGTTTTTAGGTTGGGTAGATTACCGGTATTTGATGATCTCAACGACCGCTCTGTCACACGCCGGGCATTCAAACGTGCACTTGTCGTGATCCGGCTTGTCGGGTTCGACTCGCGCAAGCCACGTTGATACGCCGCATACGGCGCACTTCGGGTGGTTGATTCCGTGCCGATTAATGAAGTGGGATATCTGCATCGAGGCTCCCGTCCTTGCTGCTACAGGCGGGAGCGCGACAGCTCTCAGTCACCGACGCCTAGGCGCAGGGCCGCTGCCAGTGATACCCCCCATGTGGGGTGTTCAACACAGCAAGTCCAGTATCGAAAGACACAAAGCGGCCTATTCAGTAACCTGCAGGAGCGCCGGAACTCACTCGCGAAACGCCGCTGCAACAGCCGGATCAGCAAAGCACCGGGGAATTTAGTCACGGGAGTGTGGTAGCATCGCCAGGAGGCGCACATGAAAACCTGTCCAGACTGCAACGGCGATGGTGTCGTTGAAAAAGGCATGGACGATGAACAGCAATGCCCGACATGCGGTGGGAGTGGTTTTGTACCTGACGACAGCGACGACCAAGACGTCATAAACACAAGACGGCCGAATTGAGCTTGCGCTGCGAATATTCGGGCGCATATTCAGGGATGACCAATATTTTAGATAATTCTCCTATGCGCCCAGCCGACCCAATTCTGACGGTCCGAAAAGCTCCTCATGCCCAGGTATGGTCTGTCTGGGCTATGCCTGAAGGCACAGATGCTGAGGAAATCTTTGAAGGCTCATCCGAGCAAGAGGCACGAGATTGGATCGCCACCGGTGGTCAAGCCTGGCTCGAAGAACGCCGGCGAAAGCGAAATGCCTGAGGTCGATTGTGACCAATATTGACCCCCTCAACGAAACAGCGACCTTTTTAATTCCAGCTTAAAATTAATTTCATCCTCTGCCAGAAGCCTCAAAATCTTCCTTCGTTTGGCAGCGTTTGTCCTTTTGTCTGCAAGTATGCGATAGAACCCAATATTCTTTCGGCTAAAGTACCTATTCAGTCCAATTATATTGAGATGAGAGCAGACGTCTTGCCGACTGACTTTTTCTCTTTTCGTGGATTTACGAATTCGTCCATCTACGAACGGGCCCACTTCTTATTCCCAGAGTATACGCCCGCCAATAATCTCAAAACGAAGGTGCGAAGCGAGACCTGCGTTAACGGGACATAATTTTTGATGGAATTTTCGGTCCCTTCGCCGGTGTCCGCTCGGCCAACACTACAATACCTTCGTGTCTCGGAGCCCCACCGGATCAAAGAGAGCGCTGCCACCCACTCGCGCTCCTGCAGTGAGACTGACGGCGCGAGCTTGTGAATGCTGGTGCGATAGACGCTCGGGTCCAAAGGCATCACTCAGGCCGTCCAGAAGCCATACCCCTGTCACGATAAGAAAAATCAAAAACACAAAGACGACTAGGTTTACTTTCATTCGCTCACTGTGATTTCCGTCAAGCCAATAGTCTGCCCGCAGGTTTTCTCGCGTCCGCAACGTGCGCTGTTGTTGGAAGCCTGAGGGACGAGAAGGCCGGAGTTGTTTTTCTCGCCGATAAAAACTCAGATTTACGACATTGGAGCGATTTACGAAGGATGGCGTCGGTTGATGGGCACGCATTTTCTCCTCACTGGTTTTTCAACGCAGCAGGCCGCGCCCCACGAAATAAACATCATCGCCCGGTATTTGTTTCAGATGGAGTAGCGCCCTTACGCCAGCTCCGCCGCTGGCTAAAATAAATTCTGCGTAAATTTTTGTCAGTGCGGGAACTCTCCGACTTATTTCCAATGGAACACAGGATTTAGCCTGGCGAGGCGTTGATTATATACCAGTGACAAGAGATCGCTAAACGACTCGGCGGTGGGCCAGTCAGGAGAACGCTTTTGGCTTGGATACATTCTTTGCGGAGCGCGAAAGGTGCCGTCGGACTTACGGCGATAATACTCATCATTGGGTACGTCAGCTGGCACTACGCGTCCGCCAGTCAAACCGACGCAGGCAATCGACAGACAAAAGGCCCGGCACCGATTCCCGTCGCGGTCCAGGCGGTCCAGAATTCCGACTTTCCGGTCTATCTGAACGGTCTCGGCACGGTGCAGCCATATAACACTGTCACCGTGCGAAGCCGGGTCGACGGCCAGGTGATCAAGGTCGGATTCCGTCAGGGACAGATGGTGAATGAGGGCGATCTATTGGTACAGATCGACCCGCGACCGTTTCAAGCGGCGCTCGAGCAGTCGCAGGCCAAAAAGGCCCAGGACGAAGCCAATCTGAAGAACGCGCAACTTGATCTCGAGCGCTACAAGACGCTTGCCGTGCAGGATTATGCATCGCGACAGCAGCTCGATACGCAACAGGCGAAGGTTGACCAACTCGTTGCCCAGATAAAGGGGGATCAGGCAGCGACCGACAATGCTGGAACGCAGCTCAGCTATGCAACCATCCGCTCGCCCTTGTCCGGTAAGACCGGCTTCCGTCTCGTGGATCCTGGCAACATCGTGCACGCAAACGACCAGACAGGGATCGTAACGATTGTGAAACTTCAGCCAATTTCAGTGGTTTTCACAGCGCCGGAGGAAAATATCGGACAGATCAATAGTGCATTGGCCGCTGGAACTGTGCCCGTTCTCGCATTGTCATCGGATGGCACAAAGGTTCTCGCCAAAGGTCATCTTGCGCTTGTCGACAATCAGGTCGATCAGACTAGCGGCACCATTCGCATGAAGGCCACCTTTCAGAACACCGACAATGCGTTGTGGCCCGGGCTTTCGGTTGCGACCCGGCTTCTGGTCGACACAAAAAAAGATGTTCTCGTGGCGCCAAACGATGCGATTCAGCATGGGCCAAACGGGCTCTTTGCGTTTGTTGTCGGCAAAGACAACAAAGTCGCGGCGCAAAACATTAAGGTGGGCGACGAAGGTGCTACGCAAACAGTTGTCCTTGTAGGCTTGGCCAACGGCGACCGCGTCGTGACCGCTGGCCAATATCGCTTGACGGAAGGTGCAGTTGTTGACCCGCATGCTGCAAGCACACCGCCTTCCGTTGACAAACAAGCAGCCAACACCCCGCGAAAAGCTCAGTGACTATGGAAGGCGGAATCTCCGCGCCATTTATCCGGCTTCCGATTGCCACCTCGTTGCTGATGGTGGGCATTCTGTTTGTTGGCCTTGTTGCTTATCCGCATTTGCCAGTGGCGCCACTGCCGCAAGTGGACTTTCCGACAATCCAGGTCTCTGCAAACCTACCCGGGGCAAGTGCCGATACAATGGCATCGGCAGTGGCCCAGCCACTGGAAACGCAATTTGCGCAAATTCCAGGCGTTTCGCAAATGACGTCGACCAGCGTCGTCGGCTCAAGCTCCATTACAATCCAGTTTAATCTTGAACGAAATATCGATGCGGCAGCGAACGACGTCCAAGCAGCGATAAATGCCGCCAGCGGACAGTTACCAAAAAATCTTCCGAGTCCACCCACCTATCGCAAGGTTAATCCGGCAGACTCGCCAATCCTCTTGCTAGGCGCAACGTCCGACACGCTGCCGTTGACCGAGGTCGACGATAACGTCGAAACAAAGCTCGCCCAGCAAATCAGTCAAATTTCCGGTGTCGCTCAAGTCCTAATCGGTGGCCAGCAAAAGCCGGCGATCCGCGTTCAAGTCGACCCTGCCAAGTTGGTTGCCAAGGGCCTTTCACTTGAAGATGTCCGCACGCCACTTTCGATTGCGACGGTCGACAACCCGAAAGGTGCTATTCGCGGCCAAACGCGCTCTTACACTATTTACACCAACGATCAGCTGACCGAGTCGAAGGACTGGAATGACGTCATAGTCGCCTATCGCAACGGCGCACCACTCCGCGTCCGCGATATCGGTCAGGCTGTCACGGGCCCACAGGACACGACACAGGCGGCCTGGGCGGACGGCAAGCCGGGCATCGTTCTCGTCATCTTCAAACAGCCTGGCGCGAACGTTATCGAAACCGTCGACAAGATCAAAGAAATGATACCGAGGCTGCGCGCCACGATGCCGCCGGCGATCAACATATTCACGCTCAGTGACCGCACACAGACCATCCGATCCGCTATTGACGATGTTCAGTTTACGCTGCTCATCACGATCATCCTCGTCGTGCTGGTAATTTTTGTGTTCCTGCGCAGTGTTTGGGCGACCATCATTCCAAGTATTACAGTGCCCCTGGCACTGCTGGGCGCTTGTGCCCTGATGTGGATGTTCGGCTACAGTCTCGACAATTTGTCGTTGATGGCACTGACAATCGCGGTCGGCTTCGTTGTCGACGACGCGATCGTCATGCTTGAAAACATAACCCGCTATGTCGAACAGGGAGAAGAGCCGTTCAAGGCTGCATTGCGTGGTTCCCGCGAAATCGCGTTCACAATCGTTTCGATCAGTATTTCATTGATTGCCGTTCTTATTCCCTTGCTGCTGATGGGTGGCATTATCGGCCGATTGTTTCGCGAATTCGCCGTTACTCTATCGATGACGATTTTCGTGTCCGCGTTCGTGTCGTTGACGCTGACCCCGATGATGGCTTCGCGCTTCCTCAGACCTCCGAAGGAAGCGCACCACGGAAAGCTTTACGCATGGAGCGAACGGGCGTTCGACGCCTTGCTCCATGCATATGAGCGGGGGCTCGACATTGTCTTCCGGCATCAGTTGCCGACACTCATCGTATTCTTTTGTACTGTTGCGCTCTCGGTCGTCCTTTTTATTGTGATCCCCAAAGGCTTTTTTCCGCAGCAGGATATCGGGCTGCTGACCGGGATTTCCGAGGCCGCGCAAGAGACTTCCCCCGATCAAATGAGGCGATACCAGCTCACACTCGGAGAAATCGTCAGCCAGGATCCTGCAGTCGACCACGTTGCGATGTTCATGGGCGGGAACGGCAATCCGGCCAATACCGGCCGCATGTTCATTACCTTGAAGCCGCGCAGCCAGCGCACCGCGAGTGCTGATCAAATCATCGCGCGCCTGCGTGGCCAGGCTGATAAGGTTGAAGGTGCGCGCCTCTTTCTTCAAGCAGCGCAGGATGTCCGCGTCGGCGGCCGCGCATCCCGTACACAGTTCCAATACACACTTCAGGGCGCGGACATCGAGCAGCTCAATGAGTGGGCGCCGAAGATCCTTGCTAAACTTAAGGGACTCCCCGAGCTGCGCGACGTTGCAACTGACCAGCAAACAGAAGGTCTGACGCTGACCTTAAAGGTCGACCGTGACCAGGCCTCGCGGTACGGATTCACACCGCAGATAATTGACGACACACTTTATGACGCTTTCGGCCAGCGCCAGATCGCCCAGTATTTCACGCAGCTGTCGAGCTACTACGTGATTTTGGAGGTGCTTCCGTCCCTGCAGGGGGATCCAGCGACACTCGACAAAATTTTCCTGCGCTCGCCGACAACCAATGGTGAAGTGCCATTGTCGGCATTCGCCAAATGGACCACGCATCCTATTGAGCCGTTGTCGATCAGCCACCAGGGGCAGTTCCCGGCGATTACCATCAGCTTCAACCTTGCCCAGGGAACCGCGCTTGGCCAAGCCACAGATGCGATCGAAAGGGCCAAAGCCGAATTAAACGTGCCCGCGACGATCAATACGGCGTTCCAGGGCAATGCGCAGGCATTTCAGGACTCGCTTTCAACCGTTCCGCTCCTGATTCTCGCCGCGCTGATCGTCGTCTATCTCATCCTTGGTATTCTTTATGAGAGCTATATTCACCCGATCACGATTCTATCGACGCTTCCTTCGGCAGGCGTCGGTGCCTTGCTGATGCTCATGCTATTTCATTTTGATTTTAGTCTCGTCGCACTCATCGGCATTATTCTGCTCATTGGGATTGTCAAAAAGAACGGAATCATGATGGTCGATTTCGCCATCGTTGCGACCCGCGATGATGGGCTGTCGCCAGCCGACGCAATCCGGCGTGCCGCAATTCTTCGTTTCCGTCCGATCATGATGACTACGATGGCTGCAATGTTGGGTGGCGTGCCGCTAATGTTGGGCCATGGCACGGGCTCCGAAATTCGCCAGCCGCTCGGT
>DATAPP010000011.1:0-106264 GCA_036265125.1 Pseudolabrys sp.
TGTCATTTCGAATCTTCAGCAACGCTGATGATTTCCTGGGCAGGATACCCACAGGCCCTGCGCAAAAACAACATGCACTGCAACATGACGCGGGTCAGCGGCGAGCTGCTGGCCGCTGGATCGCGTCTTCGGAACGGTCGATTTCCCTGAAGCTGAGTTGCCGCGAGCGGGGCAGTGCTTCGGGGTGCTCCCTTTGCAGAAAATCGATGAGTTTCTCGCGCACCTCGCAACGCAAGTCGAAGGTTTGGCCGGGCGCACGCGCGCTCAAAAGGCAGCGCAACTCCATGGCGCCTTCCTTGAGATCGGTGACTTGCAGGCTGGCCGTGGAGCCGTCCCATTTGTTCGACTGCTTGAGGATCTCGGTGAGCTTGTCGCGAATAAGAGCGACCGGTGCGCCGTAATCGACATACAGAAAGACACTCCCGATCAGCGATGATGATCGCTCGCGCGTCCAGTTCTGAAACGGCTTTTCGATGAAATAGCTGAGCGGGACGACCATTCGGCGCAAGTCCCAGAGTTTGACGGTGACAAACGTCGAACCGATTTCTTCGATCGTGCCGTACTCACCCTCCACGATTACGGCGTCGTAGAGCCGGATCGGTTGGGTCATCGCGATCTGCACGCCCGCCATCAGATTTCCCAGCACCGGTCGCGCGGCCAGACCGGCGACGATGCCGGCCACGCCGGCGGAAGCGAACAGGCTGATACCGTATTGCCGCACCGATTGAACGGTCATCAGCGCGGCGCCGACCGTCACCAGGATTATGATGACGTCCGCGCTGCGCAGCAGCACGCGGACCTGAGTGTTATGCTTGCGGGCCAGAAAATTGTCGTCGACGTCGAGACGAAAGCGACGCAGATAAAGTTCGGCAGCGATGTGCATGATGACGATGCTCGTCCAGCCGATCATGCCGATGACCGCCATCGCCAGAAGCCGCGCCAGCACACTCGCCGTGTCCGGCGGCAGTGGAGCGACCGGAATGACGATGATCATGGCCAGCGTCAGCAGCGCCAGCCGGGTAGGGCCGCGAGTCTGGCTGAAAATCGAAAACGTGTTGGGATAACGATCGGCCAGCAGCCGGCGTGCCAGTTGGGTCGACCAGTTATGCAGCGCCAGAGCGACGACGGCGGCAAGTCCCAGGATGATGGCCGCCACGACGGGGTTCGGGAGCCAGTCGAGCCAGTCCTTGATGTTGGTCACGACCGATCTGATCGAATCCATAGGGCCTTTTATCACTGCTGGGAAAACGGACGAATAGTTGCCCCGGATGGCGAAGTTTGGGCGCTGGACGTGGGCGTTGGACGTGGGCTTTGGACTTGGGCATTGAACTTGGGCGCTGGACGTGGGGACTTGACTTGGCGACTGGACTTTGGCGCTGCTGGACTTGGGCGGTCCGGGGTGGCAAAACGCCCGCGTGCCAATTGTTTTCAATGCGCGGCGGCGATGAAAAATTTCCTTCTCAAGCTGTTCACCTGGTGGAATTCGCAGACATTCGGGACCCAGTTCTGGACCTGGATGTATGGCGAGGCGGTCGGCGAGGATGAGTTCGGCAACCGCTATTACCGGACCATCGGCGGCAAGATCGACAAGACGCTCGGCTTCGAGCGGCGCTGGGTGGTCTACAACGGCTACACGGAGGCTTCCTGCGTGCCGCCGTCCTGGCACGGTTGGTTGCACCACACCGTCGACACGCCGCCGACACAGGAAAGCTACAAGCCGCACTCGTGGCAAAAGCCGCATCGACCAAATATGACCGGAACGCCGGGCGCGCTGCGGCCACCGGGGTCGACGCTCGCTGTTGGCCGCCGACCGAAAGCAACGGGCGACTACAAGGCCTGGTCCCCGGGAAATCAGTAGTCCACAGACGTCATTCCGGGACCGCGCGAAGCGCCAGGGGGGAATCCATACGCCAATGCGCTGCGGCCTGCGGGTTCCGTGTTCGCTCGCCTCCGCTCGCGTCCTGGAATGACCAGGCTGGATTTGGGCGCCCTTCCACCGCCGTATTCCCCGTGTTAACCGGACTCTACCGGCGCCAGGCGAATCCACGCCGGCCAGGCAAAAAGCCGATTTAATGGCGCGTCCTATCGGTCAAGTCGCGTTGTTGACAGTCGCTGCGCTGTTCGTGGCGCAGCCTGCCCCTGCGCAGTTTGGTTCGATTTTCAGCGATCCTCCGCCGCGCCCGCCAGCCGATGTGCCGAGCGGCCGATCGCCGCCGTCCCAACAGCCCTACTATCCGGGCCGCGACGAACCGCCGTCACAGCCGCTGCCGGCACCGATGAGCCTACCGCCATCGAACCGGCCTGGTGGCGGCGGCGTTCAATCGCAACCGCTGCCGCCGCCACCAGGCGGAATAGTTGCGCCGGCCCCTCCGCAAGGTCAGGTGCCGCAGGGCACCGCCGTTGCGCCCGGACAGCCCGCACCTTTGCCGCCGGGCCCGGGCTCGCCGCGCAATGCCCCGCAGCCGGCCAATACCGCGCCGCAGCCGAGCGACGAAGTCGTGGTGGCCCCATCGCCCCAGCGCATCAACAATCCGACCGCGGTCTTCTCCGGTCTCGACAAGATCACCGGCCGCATCATTTCGTTCGATGTTGCGGTCAACGAGACGGTACAGTTCGGCGCCCTCCAGGTGACGCCGCGCGTGTGCTATTCGCGGCCGCCCACCGAAACGCCAAACACCGACGCCTTTGTCGAAGTTGACGAGGTGACGCTGCAGGGCGAGATCAAGCGCATCTTCACTGGCTGGATGTTCGCAGCGAGCCCGGGCCTGCACGCGGTCGAGCATCCGATTTACGACGTGTGGGTCACAAACTGCAAAGGCGGTCAGGGTCCCGCCGTGGCGGACGTGCCGCCGGAAGCGCCCAAGCAACCGGCGCGCCCGCAACAGCAGCAGCAACAGCAACGGCGAACACCGCCGCCACCACCTCCGTCTGCGCAGCGTCCGCCGCCACCACCGCCTCCTTCTGCGCAGCGTGCGCCGCCGCAGCAGCCCAGTCTGTTCCCGTTCCTGCGGTAGGTTCCGCGTCGTTCCCGGCGCGCGGGTGCCGGAAAGCTCAGGTCAGGTTTCTGGATTACGGGTTCGCGCGCGAGACGATCGCGCCCTGGAATGACTGAGATTTATTGGCCGCTGAAAATAGTCGCCAGCGCTTCTTCGCCGCTCATCGGCTGATCGAGCGGCAGTGCGGCGAAATCGCCGTCGCCGATGAGCGCTTCCTCCAGGAGACGATGATAGCGCCGCTTTGGCACTTCGACTGCTCCGAAGATCCGCAAGTGCTCGGTAACGTATTGCGTGTCGAGCAAACGGTAACCGCCGGCCTTTAGCCGTGCGATCAGATGCACGAGTGCTATCTTGGAAGCGTCACGCGCACGGTGAAACATGCTTTCGCCGAAGAAGGCGCGGCCCAGCGATACGCCGTAGAGCCCGCCGACAAGCTGGTCGCCGTCATAGACCTCGACAGTGTGGCAATGGCCACGCTCGAATAGAGCGCGGTAGATGCGGCGGATGCGCGTATTGATCCATGTACGGGCGCGATCCTGCTTGGGCTCGGCACAGCCCTCGATCACACCATCGAAATCGCGATCGATGTGGACCGTCCATGGTGTCAAGCGAACGGTGCGCTCCAGTCTCGCCGGGACGTGGAATCCCTCGAGCGGAATGATTCCGCGCATGTCCGGCTCGATCCAATAGAGCGCCGGATCGTCCGCACTTTCGGCCATCGGGAAGATGCCGCAGGCATAAGCCTTCAGCAGCACCTCCGGCGTGATCTCGATGAAGGTGTTTTCGCGGTTTGCCATGGTTCGAGTCGCGGCGACGGGATACGTGATCCTACGGCAGCAGCGGCAGTGTGAGGAGAGCCCTCTACGGCCGCCGTGTTAACCCTTTAGACACCATAAATGCAGCAAATTTCTGAAGCGGATGTGGGGAGGAAAGCATGATACGAAACGCCACCCCGGTTTCGGTTCTGGTGGTTGAAGACGAAGTCCTCATCAGCAATCTTGTCGCTGATGCTCTGAGCGCATCTGGCTTTTTGGTCCACGAAGTAACGACTGCCGACGAGGCGCTGGAGTACATCGATTCCGGCGCCGCCATCGACGTCCTGTTCACTGACATCAACCTGCCGGGTGGCATGAACGGCGCGGAACTGGCGACGCGTGCGCGGCAAATGCGGCCTGAGATGCCGATCGTCTACGCTTCAGGACGCTACAAGCTTTCCGAAATTGCACCGCTGGTGCCGCGCTCGCTCTTTATGGCGAAGCCCTATGATCCGAACGACGTCTGTGCACTGCTAACGCGGCTGACCGGGGCCGGATCGCCGTCGCCCTAGCTCTCCATGCCGCCGCGGGCAAGGAACTGTTCCAGCCAGTGGATGTGGTAATTGCCGTCGATGATGTCGTTCTCGCGCACGAGCGCGCGAAACAGAGGCAGCGTCGTTTCGATTCCATCGACCACGACTTCATCGAGTGCACGTTTCAGCCGCATCAAGCATTCGGTGCGCGTCTTGCCGTGAACGATCAGCTTGCCGACGAGTGAATCGTAGTAGGGCGGGATGGTATAGCCCTGATAAACGGCAGAATCGATGCGCACACCGAGCCCGCCCGGCGCGTGATAGTGCAGGATCTTGCCCGGCGAAGGCCGGAAGGAAACGGGGTTCTCGGCGTTAATGCGGCACTCAATCGCGTGACCGTGAAATTTAACGTCGCTTTGCCTGATTGCGAGTTCGCTGCCGGCGGCGACGCGAATTTGTTCGAAGATCAGGTCGATGTCAGTGATCATTTCGGTGACCGGATGCTCGACCTGAATGCGCGTGTTCATTTCGATGAAGTAGAACTTGTTGTCCTCGTACAGAAATTCGACGGTGCCGACACCGAGATAGCCGATCTCGCGCATGGCTTTGGCGACCGTCTCGCCGATCGTATCGCGCGCGCCGGCATTGAGCGCAGGCGAGGGGCCTTCCTCCCAAACCTTCTGGTGGCGACGTTGCAGGGAACAATCGCGTTCACCGAGATGGATGGCATGACCCTTGCCGTCGCCGAGCACCTGGATTTCGATATGGCGAGGGCGGTCGAGATATTTCTCGATATAGACGGCATCGTCGCCAAATGCGGCCTTGGCCTCGGCGCGCGCGGTCGATAGTGCGAGCGAAAGCTCGCTTGCGCTGCGTGCCACCTTCATGCCGCGGCCGCCGCCGCCGGCTGCAGCCTTGATGAGAACCGGATACCCGATGCCGTCTGCAATCCTGGTGGCTTCCTGGTCGGAACCGACGCCACCTTCCGAACCGGGCACCACCGGAATGCCGAGCTTCTTGGCGGTGCGCTTGGCCTCGATCTTGTCACCCATCAGGCGGATGTGTTCGGCCTTTGGCCCTATGAACTGCACACCATGGTCGGCGAGGATTTCGGCGAAGCGCGCATTCTCGGATAGAAATCCGTAGCCCGGATGGACCGCGTCGGCGCCGGTGATCTCGCAAGCCGACAGGATCGCGGGAACGTTGAGATAGCTGTCTTTTGCAGCGGGTGGCCCGATGCACACGCTCTCATCCGCAAAGCGCACGTGCATGGCGTCGGCGTCGGCAGTGGAATGCACGGCAACCGTGGGAATGCCGAGTTCCTTGCAGGCGCGCAGCACCCGCAGCGCGATCTCACCGCGATTGGCGATCAGGATCTTATCGAACATTGACTCGCATCCTTGATCCGTCATCCTGAGGTGCGAGCGAAGCGAGCCTCGAAGGGTGGCGGATCGGGCCGTTCATCCTTCGAGGGCCGCTTCGCGGCCACCTCAGGATGACGGAGAATGGTTCGCAGGCGCCGCCGCTCACTCGATAATCACCAGCGGCTCGCCGAATTCCACAGGCTGCCCGTCCTCAAACAGAATCTGGATCACGGTGCCGCCACGCGGCGCCGGAATCTGGTTCATGGTCTTCATCGCTTCCACGATGAGCAGCGTGTCGCCGGCTTTGACCTTGCTGCCGATATCAATGAAAGGTTTGCCGCCGGGCTCACTCGCGGCGTAGGCGGTCCCGACCATCGGTGAGATCACGACGCCTGGATGTTTCGAAGGGTCGATCGGCTTGATAGCAGCTTCGGCTCCGGCCTGTGGTGCGACCTCGACACGTACGTTGGCAGGCGGCCCTGCGGCAGCGGCTGCCGCCCGCGCCACGCGCACGCGCTTGCCGTCCTGTTCGATCTCGATTTCGGTCAACCCGGTTTCGTCGAGAAGCTGGGTAAGCTCGTGGATCAGCTCACGATCGACGATTGTTTTCGGCGACTTTGCCATTGCGTTGGCGCTCAGTTCTTTTGCCTGGCGCCCAGCAGACCGGCAAGGCCGGTGATTGCCAGGGCGTACCCGTCGATACCGAATCCGGCGATCACCGCTTTTGCCGCTTTCGAAATGTAGGAATTCTGCCGGAAGCTTTCGCGTGCGTGAATATTGGTGATGTGCACCTCGATCACCGCCAATTTCACATTCACGGCGAGAAGCGCGTCCATTATCGCGATCGATGTGGTGGTGTAGCCGGCCGGATTGATAATGACGGCGCCTGCCTCCTTGGCATGCGCTTCCTGAATCCAGTCGACCAGTTCGCCCTCCTGGTTCGATTGACGGAAGACGATGTCGAGGCCGAACCGTTTGGCGGTGTCAGCGCAAAGCTTTTCCACGTCGGCAAGCGTCGCGCTCCCGTATTTTTCCGGCTCGCGCGTGCCGAGCAGGTTCATATTGGGTCCGTTGAGGATGTAGATTGTCGTCTTTGCCATTAAGTCCCCGCCCGCACGGCTCAGTGCGCGTGAACCGTCGCGCTTTATAAGTGCCCGCGACGATAAGGGGAAGCCCGGATGGCGCTCAGATCGAGGTTTTGGCGTTCGCCGAGCGCCTGGGTTTCAGCCGCCGCCCAATCGACCACTTCTTTAAGCGCCGTTAACCGTCGGCGGCCGGCAGCCATTGCCTTGCTGAAAATATCGATTTGACGGTCGGCGCTGGTGCCGTCCGCCACGATCGTATGAAGGTGTTCCATCTCCGCCGCGCAATCGAGGGCCGCTGCATCTTCGGCAACAAAGTCGAGGACCTGATTGAGCCATTCCAGAACCGTAAGAGGGGAACGCGAGAATGGCTCGACGAAGGTCGCACCGATTCCGTAGCGCTGCGCATGCCATTTGTTTTCTTGCGTGATGGCGCGACCGACGCGGTCGAAACCGGCGTTGAGGGCGCGGTCGCGATCGAGTGCGCGAACGAGACAGCGAAACAATGCGGCGATGGCGATGGCATCATCCAGACGCGTGCAGCTGTCGGCGACACGCAACTCGATGGTCGGATTGTTGAGCGAAGGACGAACTGCCCACCAGATGTAGCTTGCGTCGGGAATAATCTTTGCCCATGTCAGCGCGGCAACGAACTCATTGTAATCTTCATTAGTGCGGAACAGCTCGGGCAGCCCTGTGCGCGGCAGTTCGTCGTAGGCGGCGAGCCGATACCCCGCAAGGCCGGTGAGGTGGCCTTGCCAGAAGGGCGACGAAGTCGACAGCGCGAGCAAGAGCGGAAGGAAAGGTGTCAGTCGCATGACCAGATTGATGCGCGTGTCGACATCGGGCACTGCCACGTGAACATGCATGCCGCATAGCATGTTGCGATAGCCGATCATTTGCAGGTCATCCATGATCGCGCCGTACCGCGCCTTTGGCGTTACAATCTGCTCTGGCCAGTATGCGAGCGGAAACGTCCCCAAGGCGGCGAGACCGAGCTTGTGCGCGGCAGCCAGACGCCCAACCGTGCGGCGGTAGTGCGCGAGGTAACTTCGGACTTCGTTCATGCTGGCGCAAGGAGGAGTAGCGACCTCAAGCTGCAATTGCAGCATTTCGGTCATCACGTGGTCGCCGAGCTGTTTTTGCGCTTGCGCAAGAAATTTCTTGTCCACGCGACGCACCGCGTGACGCGTCTTCGCGTCGAACAGGAAGTATTCCTCTTCCATACCAATCGTATACATGCGCGCGACAACTGCCCCCACGGAACTTTGTTCCACTGTCGTTTGACGCAAAAAAGGCCGCCGCATAAATCGCCGCGGCGGCCCATAATTAGGCGGGAAGACTACAGACGGATTGCCGTCAGCAGCTCGGCTTGCCGCAGCGGGAGGAGTTGACCTTTTCCTTCAGCGCATCGAGGCCGACCGCGCCGACCACGACGTTATCGCCGATCACATAACTCGGCGTGCCATTGAGTCCGAGGGCCTCGGCGAGCTGGAAGCTTTCCTGCAGCGTGGCTTTGACCTCCGCGCTTGCCAGGTCCTTGTCCAGGCGCCCCATGTCGAGGCCGATGTCCTTGGCAACCGCGAGCGCACGGGCCTTGTCCGCCTGGCCGCGGCCGCCCAGCAGCTTCTGGTGGAATTCAAGGTACTTCTTGCCGCTCTTGTCCTGCATGTGCACGGCGACCGCCACCTGCGCCGCTTCCACAGAGCCGGGTCCCAGGACCGGAAATTCCTTCAGCACGATCTTGAGCTTGGGATCGTTCTTCATCAGCGTGAGCATGTCGTCCATTGCGCGCTTGCAGTAGCCGCAGTTGTAGTCAAAGAACTCCACGAACGTGACGTTGCCGTCCGGATTGCCAAGTACAACCTGACGCGGCGAGGCGAAGAGGGCTTCTGAATATTGCTTTACGGCTGCTTTGTGTTTCTCGGCATCGGCTGCGCTCTGCCGCTTCTCGAGTTCGGCCATCGCATCCTGGATGACTTCGGGATGAGCGATCAGGTAGTCGCGCACGATGCGTTCAACTTCGCCGCGCTGGTTGGTGGAGAATTCGTCGGCATAGGAGGCCTTCGGCCCGGCAATGGCCAGCAAAGCCACACAGGCGGCAGCAATCAGGCAAAGTCTCGATGTCATGGAGTTATTCCTCGTTATTGAGCTTTGGCGTTCGGTTTAACGTTCACAATATCGTCGGCCTGCACCCAGCCAGGCGTGCCAATCCGCAACCCGGTCTTGGCACGTGATGCGAGCTGGCGTGCGGTCTTGACGTCGCCGCGCGCAAATGCGGCCTGCGCCGCGGCGAGGTCGGCATTCGCGACATCGCCCTTGCGGCCATAGGCCATCGCAAGCTGCGCGTAGGCGTCGGGTGCTTCGGGCTCTCGTACGATTGCCGTACGCAACAAGCCCACCGCTTCTTCCGAGAGTTTCGGATTGTTTGTTGCATTGAGCGCCTGTGCGAGCAAAATCTCGATCAACGGCGTGTTGTGCGAAAGCTGCGCCGCCTGACGCAAAGGAGCGACGGCTTCAGCCGGATGGCCGCCTTCGAGTAGGGCCTGACCCTTGAGCTCGTAGAAATACGGATTGTGCGGCTCGACCTGAATCAGCCCGTCGATCTGTGTGATTGCCTGGCGGAGGTCGGAATTGCGGTAGGTCGATATGGCGCGCGCATAGCGCGCCGGCAGGCTGTGGTCGCTGGACGGATAACGGCGCGCGACGGTGTCGGGCCGCTCGAGGAAGCCCGATAATTTCGCCCGCATCAGGTCGTGACGCATTTGCAGCTCGGGCGGATCCTTGCGGTCCCAATAAGGGCTCGTCTTGGCGAGCACTTCGAGCGCGGCCACGCGTTCGGCGGGCATGGGGTGCGTCTGCATATAAGGGTCGATGTAGCGCGAATTGAACAACACTTCGTTGCTCAACCGCTTGAACAGATCGACCATTCCCTTGGGGGACTGGCCGGTTGCATTGAGAAATTTCACGCCGGCGTGGTCGGCCTGGTCTTCCTGGGTGCGAACGTAGGCGAGCACCGTGCGCATGATCGCCGATTGCGGCGCCATGATCGCCGCAGCGCCCACATTGCCACCGCTGCCCGAGCGTGCGCCGGCAACAGCCGCGCCGATACCGGCGAGCAGGGCCACGATCGACGCCGTTTGTGCGGATGCGAGCTGCTCGCGCAGGCGCTGGAGATGGCCGCCCGCGAGATGTCCGGTCTCATGCGCAAATACACCGATGACCTCGTTCGGGGTCTTGGCGTCGAACAGCGCGCCGGCATTGATGAAGATGTGGCGGCCGTCCATGACAAAGGCGTTGAACGAGCGGTCGCTGAGAACAACGACCCTGACATTCTGCTTGGCTAATCCCGCCGCACGCAGAATCGGTTGTGCATAGTCGCGCAGGAGCTGTTCGATCTCGGCATCGCGGATAACCGGCATGCCGCGCGTCGTGCTGTCCTGCGCGCGCACCGGTGTGACGGCCGGTCCGCCGCCAGCAGCGCCAACCGCAATCGCGGCGAGAAACGCGACCGCCCGGGCTGCTGGCGCCTTACGCCGCGTCCTGATAGGTGTGCCGCTCAAGGACATCCCGATTTTCTGCCAGATTGGCGTGAAACTAGTGACGCGCCGTAGGGCGGTCAACGCGGCTGGCGATCACGACTGGGTCATGAAAGAGCCATCCGCAAACAATCTGCCGAATACGGCAACAGCGGGGCGGTTCGGCAAGGCCCGGCAGGCGGAAAACGATGCTTGAGGCGGCAAAACAGCTCTTGAAGCCATCCAAACGCAGCGATGTGCCGCCGTTCATCGTCATGGACGTGATGACGGCGGCGGCGCAGCGCGAGGCGCAGGGGGCCCACGTAATACACATGGAGGTGGGGCAACCGGCGGCGCCGGCCCCCGCGACGGCGATCAAGGCCGCACAGGACGCGCTGATACGTGGGCGCATCGGCTATACCGAGACGCTCGGGATCCCGTCGCTTCGGGCACGTATCGCGCGTCACTATCGGGACGCCTACGATCTTGCGCTTGATCCCGCCCGAGTCGTGGTGACGACCGGCTCGTCCGGTGGCTTCATCCTGGCCTTTCTTTCAATGTTCGAGCCCGGCGACCGCGTGGCCTTGGCCAACCCGGGCTATCCGCCATATCGTCACATCCTCTCCGCGCTCGGATGCGAACCAGTGCTGATCGAGACCTCGGCCGAGACGCGCTGGGCGCTGTCGGCGAAGGCACTGATCGCCGCCCACCAGCGCGCTCCGCTCAAGGGCGTCGTGATCGCCAGTCCCGCCAATCCGACCGGCACGATGATGGATGCCGATGCACTGACGCGCCTGATCGCGGTTGCTGAAGCCGAGGGCATCCGGGTGATTTCTGATGAGATCTATCACGGGCTCGACTATGCCTTCGCTGCGGAAACAGCCGCGAATACGTCGGAACGTGTCGTGGTGATCAATTCCTTCTCGAAATATTTCTGCATGACCGGCTGGCGGGTTGGCTGGATGGTCGTGCCGGATGCGCTCGTGCGCCCGATCGAACGGCTTCAGGGCAACCTCGCGATTTCAGTGCCGACGCTCGCGCAAGTCGCGGCGGAAGCCGCGTTTGATGGGCGCGAAGAGATGGAAGCAGTTAAACACGGCTATGAGGAAAATCGCCGTATTCTTACCGAAGGTCTGCCGAAGGCGGGGCTGGACAAGTTCCTGCCCGTGGATGGCGCGTTTTATCTTTATGCGGATATTTCGCGTTTTTCTGACGACAGCCTCGATTTCGCGAAACGCATGCTGAACGAAGCGGACGTCGCCGCAACGCCCGGCATTGACTTCGATCCGGTCAACGGCCGGCATTTCCTGCGCTTCTGCTATGCCGGCTCCTCCGCCGAAATACATGAAGCGGTGGATCGGATTGGTCGCTGGCTGAAACGCTAATCGCAAGCCGGAGCTAGAACTCCACGTCCAGTTCGACCACCTCGTCAGGCTCCGCCTTCGCGGCATCGACCCATTCGCGCATCGCCGGCATCGCAACTATGGTCGCGCAATAGGCGGAGCAATCACTATCGAGCTTCACGTCATAGCTTATGAAGCGGGTCACGACAGGCGCGAACATAGCGTCCGCCATGCACGGCGAGCCGCCGAACAGGAAGGGGCCTTTGTCGACGGCGAGACATTCGCGCCAGATATTGACGATACGGTCGATGTCGGCGCGCGCGCCTGCCCAGACTTTGAAACCCGGATGGTGAGCTTTCAGGTTCATCGGCAAAGCGGAACGTAGATTCGAGAAGCCGGAATGCATTTCACCTGAAATGGACCGGCAGCGAGCGCGAGCAGTCAGTGATTTCGGCAATAGTCCGGCCGTCGGCAGGATCTCATTCAGATATTCCGCGATCGCCAGTGTGTCCCAGATCTTGGTGCCATTGTGAGTGAGGCACGGGACAAGGAAAGACGGCGACAGCAATAGCAGTTCGGCGCGGGTGGAAGGATCGTCACTGGCTACGATTTGCTCTTCGAAGTCGAGCCCTGCCATCTTGCAAAGCAGCCAGCCGCGCAGCGACCAGGCGCCGTAGTTTTTACTGGCGATCGTGAGGGTAGCCTTGGCCATAGGACTGTGATGTCCCTTGTCGATTGTGGCCCGGCATTCGGCAGCTTAGACGAAAGCGTTGCCTTTTCAATACCTTCCCGTTCTGCAAAATTAGAGGGCACCCAGTTTGTCCCCAATTTCCAACACCCATCCGGGTGGGAATAAGTTTTATCTCGCAGTGCAACATAAAATGTTTTAGCCTTCATGGGCGGTTCGCCGGGACCGCCAGGGACTGGATGCTCTACCAAGCCTATCAGGCGCATGCCGACATTATGGCACCGGTGCGCCGCCTCGCGGGTATGGCGGCCAGATCGGTGGGTGAAAAGCTCAACGGCTCGGCACGCCCGACGATCCTTGGCAACCTGACTGCAGCGTACGAGTTGATCGCGCGCGCCAGTCTAACTCACGAGCGTCCGCCTTATGGCATCGACAGCATTGCGGTCGAGGGCCGGGACGTGGGAATCAGCGAACACGCTGCCGACGTCACGCCATTCGGCACGCTGCTGCATTTCAGAAAAGATCTTGTGATCGCACAGCCGCGCGTGCTGTTGGTCGCGCCTCTGTCAGGTCACTTCGCAACTCTTCTGCGTGCGACGGTACGCACGATGCTGCCCGAACATGATGTCTACATCACGGATTGGCACAACGCGCGCGATGTTGCGCTTGAGCACGGGCGCTTCGGATTCGACGACTACGTCGCCCATCTGATCCGCTTTCTGGAAAAAATGGGGCCGGGTGCGCATGTTGTGGCGGTGTGTCAGCCGTGTGTTGCCGCCCTCGTTGCAGCAAGCGTGATGGCACAAGCTGACAATCCGGCCCAGCCAAGTTCGATGACGCTGATGGCGGGGCCGATCGACACCCGCGTCAGTCCCACGAAGGTCAACGTGCTCGCCAAATCTAGGCCAATCGAATGGTTTGAGCAGCAGCTGATCGCACGCGTGCCATATCGTTACGGCGGTGGAGGCCGGCAGGTTTATCCGGGGTTCGTGCAACTCGCAGCTTTCATGAGCATGAATATCGAGCGCCACATCAAGGCGCACCGGGAGCTATACGAGGACCTGGCAAATGGTAACGCGGCGAAAGCCGCTCAAACCAAGGCATTTTACGACGAATATTTTGCGGTGCTTGACCTGACCGCCGAGTTCTACCTGGAGACCGTGCAACTGGTATTTCAGGACCACGCACTGCCGCTCGGCGCACTGACTTATCAGAACCGCAAAGTGGAGCCGGCCGCTATCAGACGCACCGGGCTCTTCACGGTGGAAGGAGAGAGGGACGATATCTGCGCGGTCGGCCAGACGCTGGCGGCGCACGATCTTTGTTTGTCATTGCGGCCCTATCGCAAGCGCCATCATATGCAGGCCGGTGTTGGCCATTTCGGTGTGTTTTCCGGCAAGACGTGGGAGCACCAGATTTACCCGATGGTGAAGAACGCCATCCTGCAAAACGACTGACCGCGGATCAAAAACCGGTTGGCACCTTATCTTTTGAATGCCCCAAGGATCGCGCGCATCCGCTCGGCGCTCAAGTTCTCTGACGGTGTCGTATCGCGCTCCGACGCGAGCCGGGCGTCGCAGTCGACGTAGTTCGAAGAGACAACTTTACCGGTGCGATTATCGAAGCTGCGTTCCTCGCATCGACCTTTCCGGTCAGTCTCGACAACGATGGAGGCAACGCGGTGCGCTGCTTCACCTCCGGCCGATTGCGACAAGGGAGCAATTTTTGTCAGCGCGTTCTTCGTCTGTTGGTCGGCGAAATAAGATCCCGACGTTACGAAAATTGCCAATAGCAGGATTCCGGCAAGCGTTGCCGTCGCAATAACCGCGCGCAGACCCTCCACCATCGAATGGCTGGTCTTCGCACGGCGCGGTTTTACCTTCATTGATTGGCTCATACGCGATCCGGACGTAAATTAACCCGTTCAGTTTGTTGGAAAAATTTACCTGAGCCGGGTTGAGGAAAACTGAAGGGATCATTTTAATTTGAGCGAATTAATCAGCGGTTGAGACACCGTCTTCCATTTCCGCAGACCCGTCACTACATCGGGATACGTTCCACAAAACCCCGAAATGCCAATGCTCGACTTTTCTTCGTCGCCCGATATCGGGGACATCGGCGAGGCAGCGGCGCCGTCCGCATCCGATACCGAAATCCTCGATGCCTACTCCAACGCGGTGACCTCCGTGGCCGACTCGATCGGCCCAGCGGTCGTGCGCGTGGAGGTCCACAACAAGCAGGGGCGCCCCGGAGGCGTAGGGTCCGGCGTGATCATCGCGCCGGATGGCCTGGTGCTGACCAATTCTCATGTTGTCGAGGGCGCCAGGGAAGTCCTGCTTCAGGACGCCGAAGGACAGGTTATGGAGGCCCGCCGGCTGGGCGAAGATGCCGACACCGATCTGGCGCTGCTGCGCGCAGGCTCGGTCCGCGATCTGCCGAGCGCAACACTGGGCGATTCCAAAAAGCTCAAGCGTGGCCAACTCGTGGTTGCCATCGGGAATCCGCTCGGCTTCGAATCGACAGTCACCGCCGGCGTCATTTCGGCGCTCGGGCGCTCGTTGCGCTCACGCACAGGCCGTCTCATCGAGGACGTGATTCAGACCGACGCTGCGCTCAACCCGGGTAACTCCGGGGGACCGCTCGTCTCCTCACGCGGCGAAGTGATCGGCATCAATACAGCCGTGATCATGGGTGCACAGGGCATCTGTTTTGCTGTTGCCAGCAATACGGCGCAGTTCGTACTGAGCGAGTTGATCCAGCATGGCCGTGTTCGACGCGCCTACATCGGCGTGTCGGCCCAGACCGCGGTGGTCCCGAGACGATATGCGCGTGCAGCGGAGATCGAGAATAGTTCGGGGGCCATGATCACTGCTCTCGAACCAAGTGGCCCGGCTGCCCTGGCTGGCTTGATGAGCCTCGACACGATTGTGCGCGCCGATGGTGCGCCCGTCACGGGCGTGGATGATCTGATCCGGCTCCTTAGTGGAGAGCGCATCGCGCGTCGCATCGCGATCGATGTATTGCGGCGAGGCGCGCTGCGCAGCTTTGAGGTGACACCGCTCGAGCGACCGGCGGCACGCGCCGCCTGATCGCCCGCGCCTGGCTGTGCGCTACTGCGGTTTGGGCGCGGTCTGCTTTGCGGCGTTCTTGCGCGCTGCCGGCTCGTAGTTGCCGCCCGCCATGCACTTCTTGATGAAGGCATCACGTTTGGCGCCTTGCAGCTGCTGGCTCTCCGCGCCCACCTTGCAGGTCTCCATTTTTTCCTGGGAGGTGACGGCTGCAGCGGGCGTCGCCACCAGCATGACAGGGATGAAGGCAATGGTCAGGTGTCGCAGCATCTTGTCGGCTCCTTGTTGGTCCGATGCGAGGTAGAGGATATCACGCTTGTTGGCAATTCGAGGAGCTAGCGCAGTGCAGCGGCAATGTTACCGCCGTCAACGGTCGTGACATTGGCGGTGGTTTTCAATTCGAGAGCCTGGTGCAGGAAAGCCTGAGCGACGTCCTCCGCCGTAACTTCGCGTTGAAGCAAATTGCCGCTCATATATTCCTTTTCGCTCAGCCCGCGCGCTTTAGCCCGCTTTTTTATGAAGTCCGCAGTCAACAAACCAGAACGGATGCGGTCGGCATTCACCGCATTGGCGCGGATACCGTCGGCCCCGTAGTCGAGCGCGTACTGTCGTACCAGGAGCAATGTCGCCGCCTTTGGTAAACCGTAGGGTCCAAAGTCCGGCCCGGGGTTTACGGCCTGTTTCGAAATATTGAACAGGAGACAGCCGCCAACGCCCTGCGTGAGCATGATTTTCACCGCCGCTTGCGCGACTTTCTGATGGGCGAAGAAGTTAAGTTCAAAGCTTTCGCGCAGCAGTGCCTCATCGACCTCGCCGATTTTTCCTTCCCAGGCCGCGCCAGCGTTGGAAATCACGATGTCGACACCTCCGAAAGCGGCAACAACCCGGTCGAAGGCGCTCTGTACAGATGCCGCGCTGGTGACGTCGCACGTGACCGCAAGGGCAGCGCCGCCAATGGCCTTGGCGCTTTTCGCTGCGGCATCAGCATCGACGTCGAGCAGGGCTATTTCCGCGCCGGCGTCGGCAAAGGCGCGCGCAGTGGCGGCGCCAATCGCTCCGCCGGCGCCGGTGATTGCTGCCACCTGACCGGCGAGGGGCAAGGCCTTGCGCTGGCCGAGTTTGGCCAATTCAAGCGGCCAGTATTCGACGTCGAACGTGTCGGCTTCCGAAATCGATTTGAAGGTACCGATCGCTTCCGCGCCGCTGATGCCTGCGGCCGCAGCCTCGGCAATATCGGCGGCGATGCGCGCATCCCTGGCGCTTACGCCGAGCCCGAAGAGGCCGAGGCCCGGCACCAAAACAACGCGGGGCAGGGAATCGTGCATTGCGGTCCCGCTGGCGCGTGCCTTCTGGCGTGAGAAATAATCCTCGTAGTCTGTCGTGTAAGCGCGCGTGGCCTGATGCACGGCCTTATTGAAATCGTCGAGCTTGCCGGCTTCGGGCGCAGGCACGATCAACGGCCGGGGTTTGGTACGGATGACATGGTCGGGCGTGATGACGCCGGCGCAGGCGTAGCGCGCGACGTCCTTGCCGCTCACATAGTTTAAAATCTCATTGCTGCTGCGAAAATCCAGGATGAGCCGCTTGTGCGCACCCTCGCCGAAGGCATCGCGAAGCGCGCAGGCGCCGCGAATGATCGGTGCCACGTCCGCAACACGTGCAATCTCGCCCGGCGATCCGCCGCGCGCGAATTTGACGTTTCCTTTTTTACTGATGTGCTCTTCCGCAAGCGTAACGAATTCGATCATGCGCTCGTAGGCTTCGCGCGCATGATCGCCGAAAGTGAAAATTCCGTGCTTGTCGAGGATCAGCCCTTCGACCGCGGGATTTTTCTCAAACACTTCAGCGGCTTTTTTAGCCAGTGCAAAGCCCGGCATTATGTACGGGACGAAGCCGAGTCGGTTACCGAAGATCTGCGCACATCGTGCCTGGCTATCGGGCTGATCGATCAGGCTCAGCACCGCGGTGGCGTGAGTATGATCGACGAATTTGTGAGGCACGAATGCGTGCAGAAGTGTCTCTACCGATGGATTTGGCGCCTGCGGATCGATCAGACCGGAACGCTGTACGCGCACCATTTCTTCGTCGGGCACAGCGTCGCGCGCGAGCAACTTGCGCAAGGGTTCGAGCCGCACCGCTGGCATTCCGGCAGGTTCGATGCTTGCCATATCCCATCCGGAACCCTTGACGCAGAGAACCTCGGCCTCCTCGCCGAGCAGATCGTTGATCCGTGTCTTTACCGAAGTGTTGCCGCCGCCATGAAGGACGAGTTTCCGTTCACGGCCGAGCAGGCGTGTCGAATAGACACGCAGCGCCACTTCGGCGCTGACGCCGGCTTTTGCCCAATGATCGAGAGCCGCCTTGGCGTCGCTATCGACCCAGGCGGATTTCATCGTGCGGCTAGCCCTTGTCGCCCAGCAGGCGTTTGCCCCACCAGCCACGCTTGGGTGTGGCCAATTCCTCCGCGCTCGTGCTGGAAATCACCGGAGTCGGCGGTGAAGAGGCGGACGATGCTGCCGGCGCGCCTTCGCCGGCGAATGGAGCCGGCTCCCGGATGGTCGAGCGTCGGCGCGACGGTTCTTGTCCGCTTTCGGCGGGGGCGAAGCTTTCCGTTGGCGGTGGAGCAGGGCGGTCTTCGATCGGCGGCGGCGCATAGGCCGGTGCGCTTTCAAAACTGGAAGCGTGGCCTTCCTCGACCGCATGTTGCACTTGCGGCTCTGGCCCGGGTTCGCCCGGATGGAACGGCGCTTCACCATTCCCATTGCGTTGCCGGTTGCGCCGGCCACCCCGCCGGCCGCGCCGGCGACGGCGCCGGCCCTCGTGGGACTCGCCTTCGCCAAATGAAGCTCCCTCAGGGCGCGGTTGCGGCTGGCCAAGTCCCCGTTCCTCGGGCGAGCCCGCGTCGTGATCTTCGTGGGCAATCGCGTGCTCGGGAACAGCATCGTGCGTGAACGGCGGCGTGCCTTCGCGTGGCCCGCCACCGCGGCCGCGACCGCCGCGCCCACGGCGCCTTCTGCGTTTTCGGCCACCGTCTCGTTCGCTCTCCTCGGGCTGCGGCTCGATTCCAGCTTCTGCCGACGCGACTTCCGGTTCCTCCGCCTGTTCGTCAACTTCGGTTTCTTCCTCGATGTCCTCGACGGGTGAGATCAACTGCGGCTGTTGAGCAGCAAGAATCCGTGCCGCTTCAGGCGTGTGGATCTGCTCCCCTCGGTCGATCACGTAGGACTGCTGGCCGGTCACTGCCGGGTCGGCCGAAACAGTGATGGTGATACGGAAGCGCTCTTCCAGCGCACGGAGATGGGCGCGTTTGTGATTGAGCACATAAAGCGCGACTTCGGCCCGCGTACGCACGATCAGATTGTGCGTTGCGCCCTTGATCAGCATTTCCTCGATAGCACGCAACAACTGCAGTGCGACGGATGATACGGAACGAACATGGCCGCTGCCGCCGCAAATCGGGCACTTCTCGGTCGAGCTTTCCAGGACCGAGGTGCGGATGCGTTGCCGCGACATTTCCAGCAAGCCGAAATGCGAGATTCGACCGACCTGGATGCGAGCGCGGTCGTGCTTGAGCGCATCCTTCAGTCGACGCTCCACCGTGCGATTGTTGCGGCCCTCATCCATGTCAATGAAGTCAATGACAATGAGGCCGGCCAGATCTCGCAGGCGCAATTGCCGGGCGATTTCCTCGGCCGCCTCGCAATTGGTTTTGAGCGCCGTATCCTCGATGTGATGTTCGCGAGTGGCGCGCCCGGAGTTGACGTCGATCGCCACCAGCGCTTCCGCCTGGTTGATCACGATGTAGCCGCCGGAACGAAGCTGCACCACCGGCGAGAACATGGCATCGAGCTGGCTCTCAATGCCGTAGCGGGTGAACAGCGGCTGCGTGTCCTTGTAATGCTTCACATGCTTGGCGTGGCTCGGCATCAGCATGCGCATGAAGTCACGCGCTTCCTTGAACCCTTCTTCGCCGGACACGACTATTTCTTCGATATCCTTGCCGTAAAGGTCGCGGATAGAGCGCTTGGTAAGGGAGCCTTCCTCATAGACCAGCTTGGGGGCGGTCGATTTGAGCGTGAGGTCGCGCACCGTTTCCCATAGACGCAGCAGATATTCGAAATCGCGTTTGACTTCAGTCTTGGTGCGGCTTGCCCCCGCCGTTCGCAAAATCACTCCCATGCCTTCCGGCACCTCAAGGTCTTGCGCGATTTCTTTGAGCCGCGAGCGGTCCTCGGAGGAGGTGATCTTGCGGGAAATGCCCCCGCCGCGCGCGGTATTCGGCATCAACACCGAGTAACGTCCCGCGAGCGAAAGGTAGGTTGTCAATGCAGCGCCCTTCGTGCCGCGCTCTTCCTTGACGACCTGAACCAGCATCACTTGCCGGCGCTTGATGACTTCCTGGATCTTGTACTGACGCCGAAAACGGGGAAGTCGCTCCTGCACCTCTTCGAGTGCATCAGCACCGCCGACAGACTCGACGACCTCTTCCTCATGGTGGTCTTCGGCGTGGCCGTTATGGCCGTTTTCCCCGGAGAACGCGGCCATCCCGTTTCCGGTATCGGCGAAGGCTGCGTCAGCTGTGAGCGCACCTTCCGCCGCAGCCGAGGGTTGCTCGCCCTCTGCGATCGTTTCGCGCGGCGTCTCACTCACCTCGGACGCGGGCGAGGCCTCGGACATGTCTTCGCCGGGAGAAAACCCGGCCGCTTCGTGAGCCTGTTGTTCCGCGGCGAACTCGGACGATGCCGGCTCGGAGGTTGGCATCGCGGCGTCGAACATTTCTGCGGGTGCTGGCTCGTTCGGCCCGGCATCGCCCGCCGGACTTCCGGCTGCTTCGTTCGCAGTTCCTTCGGTGGCGAGCGGTTCGCTCTGCACCACGTCACGATCGCGATGGCGATCGGCGCCGCGATGCCGATGACGACCGCGCCGTCCGGCGCGATTATCGGCGTCCGCATCGGCCGCGCGCTGGTCACGCTCTTCTTGTGCGATCAGTGCTTGCCGGTCAGCGACAGGAATTTGGTAGTAGTCGGGATGGATTTCCGAGAACGCCAGAAACCCGTGACGGTTGCCGCCGTAATCGACGAAGGCCGCCTGCAAGGACGGTTCAACCCGCGTGACCTTGGCGAGGTAGATGTTACCGCGAAGCTGCTTGCGGTTGGCACTTTCGAAATCGAACTCTTCGACGCGGTTGCCGCGTAGTACGACGACCCGGGTCTCCTCCGGGTGAGTCGCGTCGATCAGCATTTTGTCGGCCATTGGAAAATCTCACTGGGCCGGCTAGTCCCGCCAGCTCGCGCGATGAAGACAGCGCAAGTTGATAGAGCGGGACGCCAGCCTGATTGGTGTGGATGGGAAGGGCCGCGTGGCCGAGGACAACGCCTGCGCGCACCGTCATGGTGGCGGCGCGTGGGCAATCGACCTCAAAATACCTTTGCTGCGTCAGTGGCAGCATGAAACTTGCGACCCATTAGCGCTGCGGTCGCGCCCCATAGGCGCGAACCGAGGTTTCTCAATACTTACGGCCAGTTGCGAACGGCGCTGTCGCCGCGCGCTGATCCGGGTGTCCTTCACAAGGGTTTCGGCTCGTTTCGCTTGGCCGTCCGCCGTCCTCCTCGAGGGGGGCGGTACAGGACCTAAAGCGGCCGGGGCCCGAACGCGGCACAACCGGAACTCTAACCGTCAGCAACATCTTACATACGGCTCAGAACCTTGGCTGGCAAGCAAAGCTTTGCAAATTGGCCACACTGGCGCACCGAAATGCCTTGTAGTTGGGCCACAGTGGCACTGGAAATGGGGCGTTTACTCAAGTTCCGTTAACCGAAGCACCCCTTAATGGGCTAAAAAGGGACTGAAAAAGGGTCCGGATTCGTGACAGCCCGCGCATTCCAGATTGCCAGCACGATCGTCAGCACGTTGTTCGCTGCTCACGCGTCAGTGGCCATCGCCGCCGAGGGCGGGACAGTGCGTGCTCCGTCCGCGGAGGCGGCGGTCATTGCGACCGATATGCGGATTGGCGGAGACGACAAGCAGACCCGCTTTGTGGCCGATCTGAATCGGAAGATCGACCTCGTCGCGTTCACGCTCGCCGATCCGTACCGAGTGGTGGTTGATTTGCCACAGACGACCTTCACGCTACCCGCCAAAGCGGGTGAGCAGGCCCGCGGCCTGGTGAAGGCGTTTCGCTATGGTCTGATCATGCAAGGTGGCTCTCGTATCGTCCTCGACACCAAGGGACCGGTGCGTCTCGAGAAAGCCTTCGTGCTCGATGCAGCGGAAGGGCAGCCGGCGCGGCTGGTGCTCGATCTCATTGCCACGGACCGCACTAGCTTCATGCGGAACATCGCGTTGGAAAATCGTCCAGCGCGCAGCACCTCCATCAAGCCGAGCGAAGCGCCTCCAAAAGTTGACGGCGATGTGCGCCCGCTGATTGTGCTCGATCCCGGTCACGGTGGCATCGACACCGGCACCAAAGGATCGGGTGGAGAGCTTGAAAAGGATGTTGTGCTCGCGTTCGCGCAGACGTTGCGTGAGAAGCTTGAGAGCAGTGGCAAATATCGGGTCGCGATGACGCGTTCAGACGATACGTTCATCCCGCTCGCCGAACGGGTACGTTTTGCGCGGTCGCGCAATGCCGGGTTGTTCATCTCCGTGCATGCCGACGCTTTGCCGCGGCGCGAAGGTCAGGCCGAGGGCGCGACGGTCTATACGTTGTCGGAAAATGCCTCCGATGCCGAGGCAGCGCGCCTGGCAGAGGCAGAAAACAAAGCTGACGTTATTGCCGGTGTCGATCTCACGACCGAACCCGATGACGTTGCCAACATTCTGGTCGATCTTGCGCAGCGCGAAACCAAAACGTTCTCAATGCAATTTGCCCGTACGCTCGTCGGCGAACTCAAGGCTGCGGCACGGCTGCACAAACATCCGCTCAAATCGGCGGGCTTCAAGGTTCTGTTGGCGCCAGACGTGCCTTCGGTCCTGCTGGAACTCGGCTACATGTCGACCAAGGACGACCTCAAGCAGCTGACCTCCGTGGCCTGGCGTGCTCGTACGGCCCAGGCGCTGGCGCAGTCCGTTGACAGCTTCTTCACGCCCCGGGTGGCCGGGGCCGGGGCCGGTGGAGGACGCAACTGAAATGGCTAACTGGCCTCAGTTTCAACATAAAACCGGGCAACTTCAGGGGGACGGTGGGGTCTTCGGTGATGACGGTGGCGGGTTGGCAGTACTAGAATTCCTGCCGGTCTTGCGGTGTGCTCCCACGGGAAATGAAGCCTGCAACCAGGCGCAAGACGGGATCATTCGACCATGAAGCTCCTGTTACGCTTCTTCGGCTTCCTCTTCGCAGCAGGCACGATCCTTTTTGTGGTGGGCGTGGCCGCGGCGGCAGGCCTGCTTTGGCACTTTTCGAAGGATCTCCCGGACTATTCGCAGCTGCAGGACTACGAGCCGCCGGTGATGACGCGTGTGCACGCCGGGGATGGCTCGCTGGTGGGCGAATATGCGCGCGAACGACGCCTTTACATTCCCATCCAGGCGGTACCGAAACTGGTGATCAACGCCTTTCTCTCCGCCGAGGATAAGAATTTCTATGAGCACGGTGGGCTCGATTTCACGGGCATCGCCCGGGCTGCCGTCGTCTATCTCCAGAATTACGGATCCAGCCGGCGCCCCCAGGGGGCCTCAACCATTACGCAACAAGTTGCCAAGAACTTCCTGTTGTCCAACGAACTTTCGATGTCGCGCAAAGTCAAAGAGGCGCTGCTGGCGCTCAAGATCGAGCGCACCTACAGCAAAGACAAGATCCTCGAACTTTACTTGAACGAAATCTACCTAGGCCTTGGCGCATATGGCATCGCAGCCGCCTCGCTGGTCTATTTCGACAAAGCGGTGAATGAACTGAGCGTTCCCGAGGCCGCCTATCTCGCGTCGCTGCCCAAGGCACCGAACAACTACCATCCCTTCCGTCAGCGCGAGCGCGCGATCGAGCGCCGCAATTGGGTTATCGATCGCATGGCAGAATCCGGCTTTGTGAAATCGGCTGATGCCGAAAAAGCCAAGCGTTCACCGCTCGGGGTGACGTCAAAGGCGACCAGCGCGCACGTCTTCGCTGCCGAATATTTTGCCGAAGAAGTGCGGCGTGAGCTTTATGAGCGATACGGAGAGAAGAAACTTTATGAGGGCGGCCTGTCCGTGCGCACGTCGCTCGATCCCAAGTTGCAGGTGCTCGCTCGCAAAGTGTTTACCGAGGGCCTCGTTCGCTTCGATGAAACACAAGGCTGGCGCGGTCCGGTCACCAAAATCGACATCGCCGGCGACTGGGGTGTCAAACTTGCCGATGTGAAATCCCTGTCCGATGTGTCGCCGTGGCGACTGGCGGTCGTGCTTGAGGTCAGCGACCAATCGGCTCGCATTGGATTGCAGCCGGGGCGTGAACCGGGCGGATTTGTCAGCAAAGAACGCACAGTTGGAATATTGCCGTTAGAAGGCGTGAAATGGGCCAAGACGGGTGGAAAGCCGGTTGGGAAAGTCGGCCAGGTCGTTAATGCGGGCGACGTCGTCTATGTGGAGTCGGCCAAAACCGAGGGCCAGTTCGCGCTCCATCAGATACCGGAAGTGTCCGGCGCCATGGTGGTCGAAGACCCATGGACCGGGCGTGTGCTCGCCATGGTTGGCGGCTTTTCATTCGACCAGAGCCAGTTTAATCGTGCGACCCAGGCATTGCGACAGCCGGGGTCGTCCTTCAAACCATTCGTTTACGCCGCGGCGCTCGACAACGGGTACACGCCTTCGACCATCGTGCTCGATGCCCCGCTCGAGATCGACCAGGGGCCTGGCGTGGGCGTCTGGAGGCCGGAAAACTACGAAGGCAGTTTTGCTGGTCCTTCCACGCTGCGCTACGGCATCGAACATTCGCGCAACGTGATGACGGTGCGTCTGGCGCAGGACATCGGCATGCCGCTGATCGCGGAATATGCCAAACGTTTCGGTGTCTATGACGACCTGCCGCCGTATCTGTCCTTCGCGCTGGGCGCCGGCGAGACGACATTGCTACGCATGACCACCGCGTATGCAATGTTCGACAATGGCGGCCGGAAAATTAAACCAACGTTGATTGATCGCATCCAGGACCGTTACGGCCACACCGTCTACAAGCATGACGAGCGCGAATGCATCGGCTGCGCCGGCAAGAAATGGGACAATCAGCCTGAGCCCTCGCTGGTCGATCGGCGCCAGCAAATTCTGGATCCGATGACTGCCTATCAGATCACCTCGATGATGGAAGGCGTCGTCCAACGCGGCACTGCGGCAGGCGCAGGCTTCCAGAAGGAAGTCGGCAAGCCGGTGGCCGGCAAGACCGGCACCACCAACGATGAAAAAGATGCATGGTTTATCGGCTTTACGCCTGACATCGTCGTTGGTGTTTACATGGGTTATGACAAACCGCGCCATCTTGGCCGCGGTGCGACCGGTGGTCACCTTTCCGCACCGATCGTCAAGGAATTCCTCAAGGTCGCGCTTGCCGACAAGCCGTCCGTTCCGTTCCGTGTGCCTCCGGGCATCAAGCTTGTGCGTGTCGATCTGAAGACCGGGATGCGTGCCGGGCCAGGCACCGAGCGCGCGATCGTGGAAGCCTTCAAGCCCGGCACGGCACCACCTGACAGTTATTCGGTGGTCGGCAGCGGCGATGCGCCAGAGGGTGGACGGTCCTGGGGCGTTGGCGTCAGTCCTGATGCCGATCGTGCGGTGCGGTCGGGTACAGGTGGACTTTACTGAGCAGGTCAGGCGCCCGGCGAAATAAGAAAGCCCCGGCACGAAGGCCGGGGCTTTCGTTTGAATGACGAAGTTGTGCCGTCTTTACGTTCGCGGAGGTGCTCGGCGATCGAAGTCAACCTGGCGTCCGCGGCGGTTGCGTGGAGTAGTGAAGGGTTGCAGCGTGAGTTCAGGGACGCTACATGCGGAACAATTCAGGCCAAGGACGAATCAATGCGTGCGGAAACCCAGAATCTGGTCGAGGAAATCAAGCAGTCGGTGCGGCTGCTGAGGAGGCATCTTTGACGTCGACGCTGCGACGCGCCGCCTTGCCGAGCTGAACAAGGAATCAGAAGACCCCAATCTCTGGAACGATCAGGCCCAAGCGCAACGCGTCATGCGCGAGCGTGACGCGCTTGATGACCAGCTCAAGGCTATTGGCCGCATCGAGCAGGAGCTTGAGGACCAGCTCACGCTCATCGAACTCGGTGAGATGGAGAAAGACGACAAGACTGTCGCTGAAGCTGAGTCTGCGCTGAAACGTTTGAAAGTCGAGGTTGCCCGCCGCGAGCTGGAAGCACTTCTGTCGGGCGAAGCCGATGCCAACGATTGTTATCTGGAGGTGCACGCCGGCGCCGGCGGCACCGAGAGTCAGGATTGGGCCAGCATGCTCATGCGCATGTACGTGCGCTGGGCCGATGCCCATGGCTACAAGGTTGACTGGATCGAGGAGAGCGAAGGCGAGGGGGCCGGCATCAAGTCGGCGACCGTCATGATCAAGGGCCACAATGCCTATGGCTGGCTCAAGAGCGAGAATGGCGTGCATCGGCTGGTTCGTATTTCACCCTTCGATTCCAATGCGCGACGGCATACGTCGTTTGCCAGCGTTGTGGTGTTCCCGGTGGTCGATGACCGCATCAAGATCGACATCAATGAAAAAGATGTTCGCACCGACGTCATGCGTTCCGGCGGCGCCGGCGGTCAGCACGTCAACAAGACAGAGTCGGCGGTACGCCTTACGCACATTCCGACCAATATCGTTGTGAAATGCCAGCAGGACCGCTCGCAGCATCGCAATCGAGCGATGGCCTGGGACATGTTGCGCGCCAAGCTTTTCGAAATGGAGATGAAGAAGCGCGAAGAGAAGGCGGTGGCCGAGCAGGCTGCAAAGACAGATATCGGCTGGGGCCACCAGATTCGTTCGTACGTGTTGCAGCCCTATCAAATGGTGAAGGATCTGCGCACCGGTGTTTCCACGTCAAACACTGCGGGTGTGCTCGACGGCGACCTCGACGAGTTCATGCAGGCGGCGTTGGCGCAAAAAGCGTTTGGTGGAGGACCGGAACAGGTCGAGGACGTGGAGTAATTCCTAAAGTTCCAGGCGCTGTCCGGTTTCCTGTTGCCACTCCAGCAACCATTGACGGAAACGGCCGTTGCCGGTTTGCGCGTCGTCGCCGTGGCGTGCGGCAAATACCGGCCCCTCGTTTGAAAACATCAACACCGCGTCGAGCGCCTTGGAGCGCTGTAGCGTGTCGATGGCCTGTTGCGCCGTCTGCGCAATCGGCCCAGCCACGTTGAATGAGGTATTCACAGCAACTTCAACGCCGATCCGGCGGCCGAGTGCTTTCAGATACGCGTGGGTGAGTGGATCCGTGTTCTCGCGCACGATTTGAAGGCGGCCGGTGCCGTCGGCATGCACGACCGAAGGAATACGGGTGTGTGCCGCGGGTTTGGCATGCGCGGTCAGCACCATATAATTGTAGGCATTGTAGTCGGCATCGCTCGCGCCGTCCGATAGTTCGAAAAATTGTTTTGCGGCATCGAGCGTCATCATCGGCGCCAGCGGACGGATGGCTTCGCGGTATTTGACGCGCGCGTTGAGGTTTTCCCGCGTTGCCGGATTGCACGGGTTGGCGAGGATGGAACGATGGCCAAGGGCGCGTGGGCCGGTTTCGGCCGCACCTTGGTAAAGTGCGAAAATGGCGTCATGCGCGGTCATGAAGGCCATGAAGTCGGCGAACTGCCCGCGCGCGTCGGGATTGGCTGCTGATTTTAGTTCGGTCCAATCGATATCGGGGCTGGCGGTCAATGCTGCACGGATATCGTGTTCTGTCGGGGACGTGCCGCAGTAGAAGGCATGCTCGATCGGCGCGCCCACTCCATAGCCGGCGTGATAGGCGCCCATATACGCCGCGCCGATTGTAACGCCGGCATCGTTCGGTACCGGCGGCACCCACAGATGAAGGCGGGTGTTACCTTCCAAGTCGGCCCGAAAAAAGTTTTCGTCGAACGTCTCGAGGATTCGCATATTGCCCAGGGCATTGAGGCCAATTCCACCGGTGAGCACCAGCCGGTGAATCCCTGTTGCGCTGATAAAATGTGCAACAAGATGCATCAATGCGTCCTCGAAGACCATTTGTGTCGCCGCCGCCTTGTCGAGACGCTCTTGCGTATTTTCCTTGTGCTTGATGTCTTCCACGCGAAGCACCGCGTCAGGGTTCCACATGTCCTTCAGCGCTATCGGCTCACCCAGGATTTGTTTCAGGGCGTCGCTGTAGGGTCGGTTCAGAATATCGCACTGCCAATTCGCGAGGTCACGGTTGATAAATATCTGACCGTCCGGCGCGAGATTGAAGATCGGCTTTAGCGCCGAGTAGTAGGCATTTGTCTTGCGGTCGTTGTTGCCGTACGCGGTGGCGCCCATGTAGCGGCCCTCGCTGGAGAGCCAGGTCCACCCCCCTTGCGTGGAACTGATCACTGAGTAGTAAACGCCAAGCGAGTCGAAGATGCTGTTGTTGCAATAGAGGCGCCGCATGCGGCCAGCCTCGCAGACATAAAACGAAACGGCTCCCGTGTCGCCGAAGCCATCCAGAACGGCAACCAATGCAGGACCCTTGTCGTGAGCAAATGGCGAGGCGGCGAATGAAAACCACGCGTGATTATCATGGTGCGGCGTGGCGATGAGTGCGACAGGCTCACTCAATCCCAACTGTTCGGAGATATGACGTGAGGCGCGGATGCCGCGATCAAGCGCGCGCAGGCTGTACGCCGGCGTCGCCTGGTCGCGAAGCATGCTGAAGCTTGCCGGTGCTTCCTCGAGCGTGATGCGGATCAATGTTGGCCACACCGCAGCGTAGTCCCAGGATGTGAGCCATGCGTCGATATGGCCGGCATTCAAGCCCATGCCCGCCATGGCGGTGAGCATGTGTTCGATCGAATGTCGAGGGTAAGCGTTCGTGTGTTTTTCGCCCGAAAATCGTTCTTCCTCGTTATTGAAAATCAATCGTGGCCCGCGCTCGCGCGTCAGTTCGATGAGCGCAATACCGGAATTATGGAAGCCAACCGACGATACACCGGCCAGATATGACGTCTCGCCACGCTCTATTTTTGACCTTATTGCACCGAACCGCGCGCGCGCGAATTCGCTGTCGGCTTGAAAAATGTTTCGACGGCGGAAATATGGAGCGAACAATGCCCGCGCGAGGTGAAACCCGGCAGCTCCAAGCCAAGGATGGCGCGGCCCGTTCCGCATATTGGTTTGGCTCCCCGGCCGAAGCTACGAAGGAAGGATTTTTCCCCTTCGGGGCACTGATTGGCAATGTCCGCCGGTGGTGGACCTCAAATATTGCCCAGCCTTAGGCCCGCGCGCAGGAATTTTTGCGGATCGACCGCGTCGCCGTTGATCCTTGTTTCGTAGTGCAGATGAGGGCCGGTGGAACGCCCGGTCGATCCGATCCTGCCTACGACCTCGCCAATGCGTACAACCTGGCCGATTTTCACGCTGATTTGCGACAAATGGCCGTAACGGGTGGCAAGACCGTTGCCATGATTGATTTCCACCATGTTGCCGTATCCACCTTCTCGACCGGCGATGGTCACGCGACCAGTAGCGGTCGCCCGCACGGGCTCGCCGGTTTCCCCACGCAGGTCGATGCCGGTATGAACGGCTGGCCGGCCTAAAAATGGATCCATGCGCATGCCGAAGGGCGAACTCATATCCACTTCGCCAATGACGGGTTTGCGGACCGGCACGGCGACGAGGGCGCGGGTATAACGATCGATTTGTACGCGGGCGACATTGATGCGGTAGAGCTGACGCTCGAAGGCGCTGGCCCCGGATTGCGGCTGCCTCAGTGGGACAAATGGTCCGCCGATGGAAGCTTCGGACGACGCGCGGCCAAGATCGATTCCGAGGTCGGCAAGCACGCCCTGCATCCGGCGAACTCTCGTGTCGATACGTTCTTCGAGATCGGTGAGTGTTGCCGCCTGCTTTTGCTCAACCTTGTCCAGCGACAATGAAACGCGCGCCAGCATTCCACCGAGTCCGCCGGCGGTCGTGCGCTCGGCGATACGTGTCGCAGCCGCCGGCAATTCGCGCGACTGCAGCCGGGCTTCGCGGTCCGGCGGCACAACGAAGATCACCGTGTCATTGATTTGCGACGGCCGGATCGGCTTTTCGAGAGGCATTGTCGCCGGTGGAGCGATGCGTGCCGGCTTGACCCCGCCGGTCGAGGATGGATCGCCGGTGAGCGCGGAAGAACGTTGTTCCAATGCGGCTTGGCGTTGGAGGAGGGTGTTGAGTTTTTTCTCGAACTGCTCCTGGTCGAGCAGCTGGCGACTCGTCGTGCGGTCCACTTGAGCACGCAACTCGGCGATACGATCCTCGTAAGCAAATTGCATTTCGGCTTGCCGACCGATCAGGCGAGTAAGGACATTGTCCCGAAATGCGAAGTAGGTACCCGTCGCGATCGACCACACCGCCATGATGACCAGCGCGCCGACCACGATCCAGAATGCGACCGGTCCAATCCGGACCTGGTGTCCGGCGTGCGTAAGGGTGTAGCCGTCGTGACTCCGGTGAAGATGCCGAGAGATCGAGCCGGCGGACTGCGTCCTGGGTTGAGCGTGCCGGGCGATGTGATCGGCGGTCGGGTAGTACGAAGGGGACGAATGCGACATCAACGCTCCGCGCCGGTTCGGCCTTGGGTCGAGCCGCGATCCGGCAACGCCGATATCAATCGGATATGGTTAAGAAACCCGTAATCCAGGTAGGGTATGGCTATGATTCACCAGTATTTGCCGGGCATTAGAGGTCGCGGGCGGCAGTCAGGACCTCGTCGACATGTCCCGGCACCCGTACCTTCGGCCAGATCCGGACGATGCGGCCGGTCGCGTCAATGAGGAAGGTCTTGCGAATGATGCCCATAAATTTGCGACCGTACAGCGATTTCTCGCCCCAGGCCCCGTAGGCCGCGAGCATCTTTTTGGTTTCGTCGGATCCAAGCGGTATGGCGAGTTTATGTTTGGATTTGAATTTGTCCTGTGCGCTCACGGGGTCGCCCGAAACCCCGAGAATCGCCGTGTCCGTTTTGGCGAATTCGGAACGCAGGCGGGAGAACGAGATGGCCTCTTTGGTACAACCGGGTGTGTCGGCCCCAGGGTAGAAGTAAAGGACGAGGTTGCGGCCTTTGAAATCCCTTAGCGAGACTTTACCGCCACCATCCCGCGGGAGCGTGAAGGCTGGAGCCTTCGCACCCGCAACAAGCTCCCGGGTCATATGCCTTCCTTTCGTCGTTTTCGAGCGCTCATGTCGCACATGCCATTTGCGTCGGGGCGGCGCAACGGGTTCCACAGATATGTGCCGTGAGCCGCGCCACCTGGGGGTCTGGCCGCAGGCGCGAAACACATCCTGTGTCAGACGAGGGGCGCGGTATAGCGCATGACAGGTACCGAGCACGAGCACGGACACCGCGCCCACGCTGTCGCTGTGGGGCATGCACCGTATCGACGGCGCGCCCTCCGCAGGTTCGGTCAATGGCGGTGGAACCAACTGCGCCGCACGACCAACAATCTGTTTCGCTCTCGCCTTGTGTGGCGGCTCTTTGTCGGCACTGTAATTTGCGTCATGGGCGCGACCCTCGCCGCGCTCGGGCTGTGGTGGCGGCTTTCCAGCGGGCCGATCGAGCTGGACGTGGCGACGCCGTGGTTGAAGGCGGCGATCGAGGAGAACTTCGGCGGAAACCATACCGTGGTCGTCGGAGGTACGCAGCTCGAGCGCGATGAGCGCGGGCGCACTTCATTGCGTTTGCGCGACATTGTTGTACGGGACACCGATGGCACGATCGTTGCGAGTGCGCCGAAAGCCGAAGTTGGTCTTTCGGGCAGAAGTCTCCTGTTTGGCAAGTTGCGCGCTCAAAGCCTCAACCTCGTCGGGGCTGAGATGTCGGTGCGAATTGAGACCGACGGTCGTCTGACGGTTTTCGCCGGGGCCGACAATCGACCAATCGCAACGGCTGCACCGACCACAGGACTTCCAGCTGTCACTGGGCCCGATTCAGCTGCGGGCCCCCAAAGCGTTCTGCGCGGGCAGTTCGCAAATCTCGCAGCACTCATGGCGCGGATCGATGCCGTTGGCGAAACAGGTCTTGACGGCCACGACCTGCGCGAACTTGGTCTTAAGAATGGAAATCTGGTTGTTGATGATCGGCGCAACGGCAAGCAATGGAAGTTTGACGGCATCAACGTGAGCCTGACGCGGCCGAGGCAGGGAGGTGTCGTTTTTCGACTGGAGTCCGATAACCCGGAACGTCCTTGGGTGCTGAGTGCGGCAGTGCGTCCGCTTGCTGACGGCGTGCGCGCGTTAGGCATCGAGGCACGGCAGGTCTCTACACGCGACATTCTGCTCGCCGCGCGCCTCAACCTCGGTAACTTCGATGTTGATCTGCCGCTTTCCGCAAGTGTTCGCGCCGAAATATCTCCGGAGGGAATCCCGCAGCTGGTGCAAGGTCAGCTCGTTGCCGACGCCGGCACAATTGTCGATCGCGAATACGACAAGGTCAGTTTGAATATCGATCACGCCGACTTCCGGCTCAATTGGGATGCGCAGCGCCACAGCCTGATCGTGCCATTTCAGGTTCAATCAGGCGGCAATCAGTTCACGATGCGCGCCACCCTGGAGACGCCACCCGAACAGAATGGCGTCTGGCTGCTCGGCGTGACGCGAGGGGACTCCGTGATTGATCCCATCATCATTGCGCCGGGCGCATCATCAGATGACGAGGGAATAGCCATCAACCGCATCGCTGTACGTGCCCGCATCGATACAAACCGCAAGCGCTTTGAGCTTGAACAAGGAGACTTCAGCCGCGTCGATACGCGCCCCTCGCACAATCTAGGCGTCGCGGTTACCGGAAGCCTGGACTTTGCAGGCGCCGAACCACACGCCGCCTTTGGCGTCGCGGGCACTCGCATGCCAGTCTCGGCGTTGAAGCGGCTCTGGCCGATATTTGTCGCGGTCGATGTCCGGTCGTGGGTCGAGGAACATATTTCCGGAGGCATGGTCGAGCGCGTGGTGGTCGCGGGCAATGCGCCACTGGAAGATTTCAAGCATAATGGTCCGCCGACTCCCGAAGACGGGCTGTCCGTTGATATTGAGACAAGCGGAACAACTTTGCGGCCGATTGCGTCATTGCCCGCAATCCGGGATGCCGACCTTACGGTCCGTATCACTGGCCGCAACGCTGTCGTCAATCTTGGTCGCGGTACTGTCGAGGCTGCGCCGGGGCGCAAGCTGAGTATTGCCGGAGGCGTGTTCGAGGTTCCCGACACCCATCCCAAACCGGCATTGGCGCGCGCCAGCTTCCGGATCGACGGGGGAGTTCCGGCGGCTGCGGCGCTGCTTGCAAGCGACGGCCTGCGGGACACAGTAGGGATTACGCTAGATCCGGCGTCGACGCGTGGCACGGTTGCTGCCCAGGTCGCAGTCAAACTGGCGATCGCGAGGCCGATGCCCGAAGATGCCTCGAGCTACGTTATCAACGCAGACCTCACGAATTTTTCCGCCGATAAAATGTTGCTCGGCCAAAAGGTCGAAGCGCCGACGCTCAAAGCGGTGGCGTCAAGCGATGGTTTTCAAATCAAGGGCGACGTCAAAATCAACGGGACACCGGCGACGATCGACCTGCGCAAACAGAAAGGCGAGGCCGACGCTGAATTACACATGCAAGCGACAATTGACGAAGCAGCTCGTCGGCGATTCGGTATGGATCTCGGTTCTACCGTCACAGGTGCCATTCCAATCAAGGTCGTTGGCCGTGTCGGCGATAATGTGAGTGACGATGGCATGAGCGTGGAGGCCGATCTCACGCCAGTGAAAATCGACAATCTTTTGCCGGGATGGGTGAAGCCGGCGGGCAAGCCTGCGCGCGCAACTTACACCGTGCTGAGAACGGGCAAGGCAATTCGCTTCGACGATTTGAGCGTCGACGGTTCGGGTGCGACCGTCCGCGGTTCGGTTGAATTTGACAGTGCGAACGAACTTGTTTCGGCAAATTTTCCTGTTTTCGCTCTTTCGGACGGTGACAAACTCACGTTGAAGGCTGATCGGGGCACTGACGGCGCGCTCCGCGTAGCCATGCGCGGCGACATTTACGACGGTCGGAATTTTGTGAAGTCGACGTTGGCGTCGACTGACAAGGCCAAGCAAAAGCAGGAGGACCTTGACCTCGACCTCAAGGTCGGCACTGTCGCCGGCCATAACGGCGAAACCCTGCGCGGACTCGATTTGAAACTGTCGCGACGTGGCGGCCGCATCCGCACTTTCAATATGTCGAGCAAAATCGGCCGCGATACGCCGCTCAACGGAGACTTGCGCGTGCGCGCGCGTGACAATCACCAGGTTATCTATTTCGAGACGGACGATGCCGGGGCGCTTTTCCGCTTCACGGACATGTATCCGCGCATGTTCGGCGGCCAGATGTGGGTTGCAATGGATCCACCGACTCAGGAGCAATCACCCCAGGTCGGGACGCTTTTTATCCGCAGTTTCGCGGTGCGTGGAGAACCCGCACTCGAGAGGGTGGTGTCAGGGGCGCCGGGTGCGGCCGGGATCGCCGGAGTGGATTTCAGCGAGATGCGCGCCGATTTCACGCGTTTCCCCGGAAAGATGGCAGTGCGCGATGGCGTCGTGCGCGGGCCGCTGGTGGGCGCGACCGTAGAGGGGAACATTGATTACACGCGCGATGAGGTTCATTTGCGAGGGACCTTCGTGCCGTTCTACGGCCTCAACAACATGTTTGGGCAAATTCCAATCGTGGGACTGTTCCTTGGCGGAGGCAACAAAGAGGGGCTGGTCGGGATCAACTATGAAGCGGTCGGACCGCCGGGCGCTCCGCGCATCACGGTCAATCCGGTCAGCGCCATAGCGCCAGGGCTGTTGCGCAAATTCATCCCGTCACCGGGGACATTTGATCCCAATTTCCTCCCGCCGACGCGGTGAGCGATTATTTCCGCTTGAGCTGAAAATGGCGTTTTTTGCCAAACGAGAGTATGTGCACGCCTTCAGGCGTTGCGTTGCCGGTCGTCAGCGTCATTTTCTCATCGACCACAACCACGCCGTTCAGTTTAATGCCGCCGCTTTTGATCTGCCGGCGGGCTTCGCTTGTCGATGACACGGCGCCAGTCGCCACGGCAGCGTTGAGGATACCGACACCGTTATCGATTTCGACCGTTGGCAGCGTCTCGGCTGGCGCGCCTTCCTCGAAGGTCTTGCGCGCGGTCTCAGCGGCCTGGTCGGCTGCGCTACGGCCATGAACGAGTGCGGTCGCTTCCGTGGCGAGCACTTTCTTCGCCTCGTTGATCTCGTTACCCTTGAGTCCGGCCAGCCGCGCAATCTCATCGAGAGGCAGGACTGTAAACAATTTGAGGAAGCGCCCGACATCGCCGTCCTCTGTATTGCGCCAGTATTGCCAGTAGTCATAGGCGCTCACCAGATCGGCGTTGAGCCAAACTGCGCCCGCGGCCGTTTTGCCCATTTTGGCGCCCGAAGAGGTCGTGATCAGCGGTGCCGTGAGCGCAAATAGGTGTGCGCTTGCCATGCGGCGCCCAAGATCGATGCCGTTGACGATATTGCCCCACTGATCGGAACCGCCCATTTGCAGGATGCAGTTGTATCTTTTGCTTAGCTCTACGAAATCATAGGCCTGGAGGACCATGTAGTTGAATTCGAGAAACGACAGTTCCTGCTGGCGGTCGAGTCTCAGCTTCACCGAATCAAACGACAGCATTCGGTTGACCGAGAAATGGCGGCCAACGTCGCGAAGAAAATCGATGTAGTTGAGCTTGTTGAGCCAGTCGGCGTTATTGCTCATCACGGCATTGCCGCCCGCGCCCTCGAATTTCAGGAACTTCGAAAAAATCGCGCGGATGCCTTTAAGATTTTCATTGATGGCCTCGTCGGTGAGAACCCGGCGGCTCTCATCCTTGCCGGACGGATCGCCGACGCGGGTTGTGCCGCCACCCATGAGCGCGATGGGGCGATGTCCCGTCTGCTGTAACCAGTACAGCATCATGATCGGCAACAGCGAGCCCACATGCAGCGAGGCGGCGGTGCAATCGAAGCCGATATAGGCGCTTATCGCGCCGGCCTTGGCCTGCGCATCCAGTGCATCCGGTTCCGAGATTTGGTGGATGAACCCGCGCTCGGCCAGAATATTGAGGAAATCGGATTTATAGGCGCTCATTGTTGCGATCTCGGGCCGCGGTCTTGTCGTTTCCGTCGGCGGGTGTGGTGTAACAGGTCCCGCCTCGGATTCAACCAACGCACCGAAGCCCCTGGGGGGAATGTCGTGGTGCGACCTCTACGACACGCGATCCAGGGGGCGTCGTTTTCCCAAAAAAGCCGCACAAAATCCGGCGTCGAATTCCCGGTAGTTGTTTGTGATCTCTTCGCCTTTGCGAATTGTGCGACGGGCAACGATGTGGCCGTTTCGCCAATGGGTGTTGGCATTATCAGAGTGGTTCATGTGGTGGTCGTGGTCGCTGGTCAACAGAATCTCGCCGTCGACCCGGTAGCCGTAGTTCCAGATGTAATCACGCGCCGGCTTGGGCAATTTGGCAAATTGCGTCGGGGAGTACACCCTGTCGAAGCCATCGACGAAACGCCAGACCTTGGTGCCCTTGCGAATAACCTGGGACGCAAAAACCCCGAGGCCGTGAATGGAGCTTTTATCAAGGTAAGTTTTGACAAGAAGCATGGGTCATATGGCGGACGGCAATCCGCATGTCGCCAATTCTAACGCCAGACGCACTTCAAGCGTCGCGGACCGGCGGGCCGGCAAATTCTACGCTGCCGGTTTGCGTTCGGTCTTGAGCCGCTTGTCGAGGTAGGCACTGATCGAAGTAAGCAGCGCTTCCACCTTGCCGTCAAAGAAATGGTTGGCGCCTTGCACAACCTTTTGCTCGATCACGATGCCCTTTTGGGTCTTGAGCTTGTCGACAAGTGTGGTGACATCCTTGTGCGGCACCACGGCATCCTTGTCGCCATGAATGATCAAGCCCGAAGAAGGGCAGGGAGCCAGAAATGAGAAGTCATAAAGGTTGGCGGGTGGACAGATCGAAATAAACCCTTCGATCTCGGGCCGGCGCATCAACAGCTGCATTCCGATCCAGGCACCGAATGAGAAGCCGGCGATCCAGCAACTCTTGGCCTCAGGATTGATGGTTTGCGCCCAGTCGAGTGCCGCCGCGGAGTCGGACAATTCGCCCTGGCCATGGTCGAAGGAGCCCTGACTGCGGCCGACGCCGCGGAAATTAAAGCGGAGCGCCGAAAATCCCCGGTGCACGAAAGCGTAGTAGAGCTGGTAGATGATCGGGTGGTTCATCGTCCCGCCGAACTGGGGATGCGGGTGCAGGATGATGGCGATAGGTGCGTTCTTCTGCCGCGCGGGGTGATATCGCCCCTCAATGCGTCCGGCAGGACCGGTGAAGATAATTTCAGGCATCGCTATCGACCTCGAACCGGCTTGCCGCAGCCGACGGCGGCATCCGGGTGGGTTGTGGCCTGGCGGACTGACGGACCGGGCACATAGTTTAGAATTATTCTAATTATATGGATTCCGCTTTTCCCAGCCCCAGCACACGTTATAAGGGCCGGGCGATTTCGGGCTTCTACCACGATCCCCGGGGCAAAAAGCAAGCTTTTTGCGGCAAAACGGTATTTAGATATTGGCGAAAGTCATGGCTGAGCGCGCCTATTTTGACTGGAATGCGACCGCTCCCCTGCGGGAGGAGGCGCGCGTTGCCACAATCGCTGCGCTGGAAGTGGCCGGGAATGCCTCCTCGGTGCACGCCGAAGGCCGTGCGGCCCGCAGTTTGGTCGAGCACGCGCGTGAACAGGTCGCCAACCTGGTCGGAGCCGACGCAAAGAACGTCACGTTCACCAGCGGCGCTACTGAAGCCAATATGTACGCGCTGACGCCGGCGATCGAGATTGGCGGGCGCAAGGAGCCGCGCGACCGGCTGTTCGTATCGGCAATCGAGCATCCATCGGTGCGCAGCGGTGGCCGCTTCGTTGCCGAACAAGTCGAGGCCTTGCCAGTCACAGGCGACGGCATCGTCGATCTCGCTGCGCTCAAAGCCGCTGTCGCCAGGGCTGAACGGCCGTTGGTGTCGATCATGCTCGCCAACAACGAAACAGGCGTGATCCAGCCCATCGCCCAAATTGCAGACACCGTGCACGCCGCGAACGGTGTGTTGCATGTGGATGCAGTGCAGGGCCCGGGCCGCATCGATTTCGATGTGGACGCGCTCGGTGCGGACCTGCTGTCAATCTCCTCACACAAGCTGGGCGGTCCTCAGGGCGCGGGCGCACTCGTTCGCCGCGGCGACATCCATATCGCCGAGCCGTTAATCAAAGGCGGCGGGCAGGAGCGCGGGCAGCGGGCGGGAACAGAAAACGTTGCCGCCATCGCAGGCTTCGGGGCTGCTGCCATCGCCGCAACGCAGATGGACGTGACGCGAATGGCGGCCCTGCGCGACCGGCTGGAATCAGATCTCAAGGCAGCAACGCCCCAGGCTGTCGTTTTCGGCGCCGGCGTTCCGCGCCTGCCCAATACGACATTGTTCGCGGTTCCCGGCCTGAAGGCAGAAACAGCGATAATCGCTTTCGATCTCAACGGGATAGCGGTTTCTTCCGGCTCCGCGTGCTCGTCCGGCAAGGTGCAGGCGTCGCATGTGCTGGCGGCGATGGGGGTTGATCCTTCACTTTCGCGTGGCGCGGTCCGCATCAGCCTTGGCTGGACCACCACGGAATCCGACCTCGAAGCGCTGTTAACTGCTTGGAATAAGGTGGTTTCGTCACTACTTAACAGTCATGCGAATGCCGCCTGAGGCGGTGCAACCAGGAATGATCGCAACGCGATAAGCGAACCGACCATAACCGACAAATCCAACCCGCGGTCCTTGAAACCGTGAGCGGAGGGAAGAATGCCGGCAGTGCAAGAGACCGTCGAACAGGTCCGCCGTATCGACGTTGACCAATACAAATACGGGTTCGTCACCGATATCGAATCCGAGAAGGCGCCCAAGGGTCTCTCGGAAGATACCGTTCGATTCATTTCGGCCAAGAAAAACGAACCGGACTGGATGCTCGCCTGGCGGCTTGAGGCCTATCGCCGCTGGCTCACCATGCGCGAACCGACCTGGGCGCGCGTGGACTATCCAAGGATCAATTACCAGGACGCCTATTATTATTCGGCACCGAAGAAGAAGGCTCTGGCTTCGCTCGACGAGGTCGATCCCGAGATCCTCAAGACCTATGAGAAGCTTGGCATTCCGCTGCGCGAGCAGGAGGTTCTTGCAGGCGTTGTGCGGCCGGAAGGCGAACGGCGTGTTGCGGTGGATGCCGTGTTCGACTCCGTGTCGGTCGCCACGACCTTCAAGGAAGAACTCAAGCGCGCCGGCGTGATCTTCATGCCAATGTCGGAGGCGATCCGCGAACACCCGGAACTGGTGAAGAAATATCTCGGCTCCGTGGTGCCGACCTCGGACAACTTCTTCGCGACGCTGAATTCCGCCGTGTTCTCCGATGGGTCATTCGTCTATGTGCCCCCTGGGGTACGGTGCCCGATGGAACTGTCCACCTATTTCCGCATCAACGAGGCGAATACCGGCCAGTTCGAACGCACGCTGATCATCGCCGACAAGGGCGCTTACGTGAGCTATCTCGAAGGCTGCACCGCGCCGATGCGCGATGAGAATCAGCTGCACGCGGCGGTGGTCGAATTGGTCGCGCATGACGATGCCGAGATTAAATATTCGACGGTACAGAATTGGTATCCGGGCGACGCCGATGGCAAAGGCGGCATCTTCAACTTCGTCACCAAGCGCGGTGACTGCCGCGGCGCACGCTCGAAGATATCCTGGACGCAGGTCGAGACCGGCTCGGCCATTACCTGGAAATATCCGAGCTGCATTCTGCGCGGCGACAATTCACGTGGCGAGTTTTACTCGATTGCGATCTCGAACGGCCATCAGCAGGTCGATAGCGGGACCAAGATGTTGCACCTCGGCAAGAACACGACCAGCCGTATCATTTCCAAGGGCATCGCGGCCGGGAAATCCAACAACACCTATCGCGGCCTCGTTACCGCGCATCGCAAGGCGACCAACGCCCGCAATTTCACCAATTGCGACTCGCTGTTGATCGGCCACAACTGTGGTGCGCACACCGTTCCGTATATCGAGGCGAAGAATTCCTCCGCGATGTTCGAACACGAGGCTACCACCTCGAAGATTTCCGAAGACATGCTCTTTTATTGCCGGCAACGCGGCATGTCGGCGGAAGAGGCTACCGCACTCGTCGTCAACGGCTTCGTCAAGGATGTACTGCAGCAGCTTCCTATGGAATTCGCGGTGGAAGCGCAGAAGCTGATCTCTATCAGTCTGGAAGGAAGCGTGGGTTAATTGAATGGCGTTTCTTGAAGTCAAAAATCTGCATGTCGAGATCGAGGGCAAGAAGATCCTCAACGGTCTGAACTTGTCGGTCGAAAAGGGCAAAGTCGTTGCCATCATGGGCCCGAACGGCTCAGGCAAGTCCACGCTGGCCTATGTCCTGGCCGGCAAGGACGACTACAAAGTCACCGAGGGCGATGTGCTGCTTAATGGCGAAAGCATCCTCGCAATGGCGCCTGACGAGCGCGCCGCAAAAGGTGTGTTTCTCGCTTTTCAGTACCCGGTGGAAGTACCCGGCGTAGCCACGATGACCTTTCTGCGAACCGCCCTTAACGCGCAGCGCAAGACGCGCGGCGAGGCAGAGTTTTCGACGCCGGAATTCATGAAACTGGTGCGCGACACTGCCACTCACCTCGGCATCAGCCAGGAGATGCTGCGCCGCGCGGTCAATGTCGGATTCTCGGGCGGTGAGAAGAAGCGCAACGAGATTCTGCAGATGGCTGTGTTGCAGCCGCGTCTGGCAGTGCTCGACGAGACCGATTCCGGCCTCGACATCGATGCGCTCAAGATCGTGGCCGAGGGCGTCAATCGTCTGCGCTCACCCGAGCGCTCGATGATCGTGATCACGCACTATCAGCGATTGCTTGAATTCATCGTACCCGATGTCGTGCATGTGTTGGCAAAAGGCAAAGTCGTGAAGTCGGGCGGCAAGGAACTCGCGCTCGAACTCGAGGCCAAAGGTTATGCGCAATATGCCGGCGAGGCGGCGTGACGCCATGAACGCCGACATCCGCGCTATGAAGACACCGGCCGAGCACGCACTGAGTGCTGCCTATCGGGCCGCGCGCGGCAATCTGCCCGGCATGGGTCCGGTTGCGGCGTTGCGTGCGGATGCGTTCAAGCAGTTCGAGAGCGTCGGATTGCCCCACCGCCGCGTGGAGGAGTGGAAATACACCGACCTGCGCGCGCTGATGCGCGAGGCTTATCCGCTGGCCGCGCCGCCCGACGCTTCGGCCAAGGCGCACGCCAAAGCGGCGGGTGACATTCTGGCCGGATTCGATTGTCGGCGGCTGGTTCTTGTCGATGGCGCGTTCGCGCCTGACCTGTCCGACCTGAAGCCCGAGCCGGGCCTGACCATTGGATCGATGGCCGAGGCTTTGGCGAAGGGCAATCCTTTAGTTGCGCAGCACGTCGGCAAGACCTTCGCGACCGATGACGCGGCCGTTGCTCTCAACACCGCACTGATGGGCGACGGAGTCGTGATCCGGATCGCCGCGGGCGCGGAAATCAAGCGGCCCATCCATCTTATTTTTGCCAGTGGCAGCGACAAACCGAGCTCGATCTTTGTCCGGTCCCTTATCGTGGTGGAGAAGGGCGCCAAGGCGACGATCATCGAGGATCACGACAGCGGGGCTGCCCAGGTCAATGCCGCACTTGAGCTAGTCGCCGGCGATGAAACGCGGGTCGATTATTTCAAGTTCACGCGCGCCCGCGCCCTGCATGTGGCAAGCCTGCTCACGTCGGTCGGCGCACGCGCTGCCTTCAATGCGTTTGCGTTTACCAGTGACGTCAATGTCGTGCGCAACCAGAATTTCATTCGCTTTGCGGGCGAAGGCACCAAGGCCGGCATTCGCGGCGTAACCCTCTTGCGCGGCAAGCAACACGCTGACACGACTTTGCTCATCGAGCACGCCGCCGGCCACTGCAAGAGCCGGGAGCAGTTCAAGTCGGTGCTCGACGACCAGGCGCACGGCGTGTTCCAGGGCAAGATTGTCGTCAAGCCGCACGCGCAAAAGACCGACGCCAAGATGATGACACGTTCGCTTCTTCTGTCCGACGAGGCCGAGGCCGACAACAAGCCGGAGCTGGAAATCTTCGCCGACGACGTGGTCTGCGGCCATGGTGCGACGACGTCCGCGCCCAACGAGGCGCTCAAGTTCTATCTGATGTCGCGCGGCATTCCCGGGAAGGAAGCCGAGGCGTTGCTGATCAAGGCCTTCATCGACGAGACGATCGAAGAGATCGCGCATGAGGGCATCCGCGATGCCCTCATGTTCGCGGCACTTCGGTGGCTGGGCGCACGGGAGTAGTTCATGCATCCGGCGGTCAGCAACGGCTCCTACGACGTCGCCAAAATCCGGGCGGATTTTCCCGCTCTCGCAATGCAGGTCTATGGCAAGCCGCTGGTCTATCTCGATAACGCGGCCTCGGCTCAGAAACCAAATCAGGTCCTTGATCGGCTGCAGCGTGCGTATACCGAGCAATATGCCAACGTGCATCGCGGGTTGCACTATCTCGCCAACGAGGCGACAGAGGCGTACGAAGCCGCCCGAGAGACCGTGCGCGCGTATATAAATGCCGAACGCAAGGAAGAAGTTATTTTCACGCGCAACGCTACCGAGGCGATCAATCTGGTTGCCTATACCTTCGGGCGCGAGCGGATCAAGGCTGGTGATGAGATCGTCCTCTCGATTATGGAGCATCACTCCAATATCGTGCCCTGGCATTTTTTGCGCGAACGTCAGGGTGCGGTGATCAAGTGGGCGCCGGTTGACGAGGAGGGCAATTTCCTCATCGAGGAATTCGAGAAATTGCTCGGACCGCGCACCAAGCTCGTCGCGATTACCCAGATGTCGAACGCACTGGGCACTATGGTCCCGGTGAAAGAGGTCGTGAAGCTCGCGCATGCGCGCGGCATTCCGGTGCTCGTCGATGGCGCGCAAGGCGCGGTGCATCTTGATGTGGATGTGCGCGATATAGATTGCGATTTTTACGTTTTCACCGGCCATAAGCTTTATGGCCCGACCGGTATCGGCGTGCTCTACGGCAAATACGATCTGCTTGCGTCGATGCCGCCGTTCAATGGTGGCGGCGAAATGATCCACGAAGTGTCGCAGGACCGCGTCACTTATGGCGAGCCGCCTTATCGATTCGAGGCCGGCACGCCTGCGATTGTTCAGGCGATCGGTCTGGGCGCGGCCATCGACTACGTCAATTCCATTGGCAAGGCGCGCATCCGGGCGCATGAAAACACGCTGGTCAAATATGCCCACGACCGGCTGGGTGCGATCAACTCGTTGCGCATCATTGGCAATGCGAAAGACAAAGGCCCCGTAGTATCATTCGAACTGAAGGGCGCGCATCCGCACGACGTCGCGACCGTGATCGACCGGCAGGGTGTGGCGGTGCGCGCGGGCACCCACTGCGTTATGCCACTGCTCGCGCGCTATGGCCTGACCGCGACTTGCCGGGCCTCGTTCGCTCTTTACAACACCAAAGGCGAGATCGACGCGCTCGCCGCGTCACTCGCCAAGGCGCAGGATATGTTCGCATGACCGATGATACGCAAACGCCGACACCTGCCGCGGAAAAGCCGCCGGAGAACGCTGCCGTCGTCCGCTCCGCGGCGCTGCCGGAGGACGAGCTCAACAAGCTCACCGACGACATCGTGGCTGCGCTCAAAACCGTTTACGACCCGGAAATCCCGGCCGATATTTACGAACTTGGTCTGATCTACAAGATCGATATTGGCGACGACCGCGGTGTGAAGGTCGATATGTCGCTGACCTCGCCCAATTGCCCGGCCGCTCAGGATCTTCCGATTCAGGTCGAAAACGCCGTAGCGAGCGTCGCCGGCGTCAAAGAAGCCAAAGTCGAAGTTGTTTGGGATCCACCTTGGGACCCGAGCCGCATGTCGGACGAGGCCCGTCTAGTACTCAACATGTGGTAATATTTGCGTGCGACACTAGATAAGGATCGATGAGGACCGCCATGGCGACTGCCCGACCCCGACCACAGGTGATGCGGCTGACCGAGGCCGCCGCGCTGCGCATCAAGGACGTGATGGCACGCGCGGAGCAGCCGGTCGCCGGCGTACGCGTCGGCGTCAAGAATGGTGGCTGTGCCGGCATGGAATACACGATGGAATACGCCGAGGCGGTGAAGCCGACCGACGAGGTTGTCGAGGACAAGGGCGTCAAGATCCTCATCGATCCGAAGGCGGTATTGTTTCTGCTCGGCACGGAGATGGACTACAAGACCGGCAAACTGTCGGCGCAATTCATCTTCAACAATCCAAACCAGACGAGTGCCTGCGGTTGTGGCGAGTCCGTACAGCTCACGCCTGCGAAAGGCGCGGAGTAGGGGCTGTCAGGCGACCTCGGCGGCAGTGCTCTCGGCCGTAACTTCCGGATCAGCCTCGCACATCACGCGATTGCGGCCATGCCGCTTGGCGGCATAGAGACAGACATCGGCGCGCTCGATCAATGACTGGCCGCTATCGCCCTTCCGCAGTGCGGCGACTCCGATCGAAATCGTGATCCTGCCGAGCTGTTCGCCGGTCGAGCGCTTCATTAATTCCTTAGCCATTACCGCACGACGAATGTGCTCGGCAACCGTCGCTGCCGCGCGCAGGGCAGTGTTTGGCAGGAGGACCGCAAATTCCTCACCGCCGTAACGCGCCGCTGTGTCCTTACCCTTGACGTTGTGCTTCACGGCCATCGCCACCAGGCGCAAAACCTGGTCGCCGGTCAGATGGCCGAAGTTGTCGTTGAAAGCCTTAAAATGGTCGATGTCGGTGAGCATCAGCGACAGCGCTTCGTTCCTTGAAAAAGCTTCCGCTATGGTCTTTTCCAGGGTGACGTCGAAAAATTTCCGATTGGCAAGCTGGGTCAGAGGATCAGTCAGACTTTCAGTGCGGACTGTCTCGAGGTCTTCCTGAAGTTCATTGATCTCCAGCTTGGAGGCGGTGAGACGTTCTTCCAGCTGCCGGTTGGAAGCCTCCATGGCCTTTGTGGTTTGCACCAAACTTTCGACGATCGCGCGCAGACCTTCGCGATCTTTTGAGCCGTCGAGTTGCTGGGATGCACCAGCGAGACTTTCAGTGTAGCTGGTGGCCGAACCAACGGCGGCATCGATCATGGCCATGACCTGATCGATCTCGCCTTTGACCTGGCTCCCGACCAGATCGATCCGTTCCGTCAGCCGGGTTGGCGACAGATGGTTTTCGTAGATCTGCGCAAGGTCAGCTTCTGAAATCGTGCCCTTGGCCTTGATCGTCGCGTTGACCTGCTGGTTGAGGGCGGGATGATAGCCACTCGCATAGGCGTACCAGATCTCGTAGTTGCGCGGGGTCGCAACCTGGCGCAGCGCTTTCATCTGTCCAAGGGCAATGTCCGCGAACGCGATCGTGCGTTCGTAATCTTCGGTACGCCCCGTCATCAGCAAATATCCCCGGAAGCCTGTACCTGTGGAGGACGGGCACCAATGGCGCCACCGTTAAACGGTAGTCGAGGGAAGTGAATCGGGGGTAAATTTGGAACAAATCCGGCAACCGCTGGTTGCGGTCGCCGCGGGTGTATCGCCGTCAGGCTTTGAGGGAAACCGGTCGCAACAAAAAGGCCGGCAGGTGCCCGCTCTCGCTCTCTTCGGCCTGCGGAGGAGGAGGTGGCGGCGCCGTGTGAGCGGGGCCTTCCTTTTTTCCTCGGTGCGCGGGTTTGCGGTCACGATGGCGATTGCGTGGTTCGGCGCGGCCGGGATGGTCGCCATTTTGTGGCGGGCGGCGGTCGCGCGGTTCGGCGGGAGCAGGCTCGCCCATCCATGGAATCGTCTGGCCGGTCAGCCGCTCAATGGCGCCGACCAACTTGCTGTCGATCGGAGCAACGATTGTGATCGCCGTGCCTGTCCGCCCGGCGCGACCCGTGCGGCCGATTCGATGGACGTAATCATCGGCATGATGCGGCACGTCGAAATTGAAGATGTGGCTGACCTCAGGAATATCCAGACCACGGGCGGCAACGTCAGAAGCGACCAGCACCGTGACCTCGCCCTTGCGGAACGACTCAAGCGCAGCAGTGCGCGCCGACTGGTCCATGTCACCATGCAACGCCGTAGCGTTGAACTTGTGGCGCAACAAAGAGCGGTGCAATTGCGCGACTTCCCGCTTCCGGTTGCAGAATACAATGGCGTTTTTGAATCCGTCGGCGGAGCGGATGAGCCGGCGAAGTGTCTCCCGCTTCTCATGCGGATCGCGGCCCGTTGATACCAGCAGCTGCGTGATGGTCGTGGCCGTGGTCGCAGGTTTGGTGACTTCGACACGGATCGGATTGTGCAGGAACGTATCAGCGATGCGCTGGATTTCCGGCGGCATGGTCGCAGTGAAGAAAAGCGTCTGCCGGGTGAAAGGCACCAGCTTGCCGATGCGCTCAATATCGGGGATGAACCCCATGTCGAGCATGCGGTCAGCTTCGTCGATCACAAGCAGCTCGACGCCGGAGAGCAACAGCCGTCCGCGCTCGGAATGGTCGAGCAACCGGCCTGGCGTGGCGATCAGCACGTCGACGCCGCGCAGCAGCTTGGCATCCTGATTGTCGAACGACACGCCACCAATGATCAGTGCAACATTGAGCTTGTGGTTCTTGCCGTACTTTTCGAAGTGCTCGGCGACCTGCGCGGCGAGTTCGCGTGTCGGCTCGAGGATGAGCGTACGCGGCATACGTGCGCGAGCACGTCCCGTTTCCAGCATCGTCAACATTGGGAGCACGAATGCGGCAGTCTTGCCGGTGCCGGTCTGCGCAATACCAAGGACATCGCGCCGTGCGAGCACGTGCGGAATGGCTTGGTCTTGAATGGGGGTGGGGGTTTTGTAGCCGGCTGCGCCGATGGCAGCGAGAACTTTGGCGGATAAGCCGAGATGGGAGAAGGGCATATAACCTCAGGAACCGCCCAGATCGCGCCGGACTAACGAGAACCGATTGCTTTGCGCGGGAGACGGCCGAATCTTTATGTCTGACCGGTTGTCGGGAACATAGGGTGCAAAGGGCCAAAGTCAATGCTCTCGCCCACCTAAGTCGTATTAATTCTTAATCTTTCGCATCGGAAAACGCATCAATAGCGCCTGTTTTGCCCGCTCATTCCGGCACCTGGATTGCCGTGCCGCGCGCGGCTTTATGCGCCGCAATCAGGCGCTATGGCAGTTCGGCCCCGTGACCGTGGCCGAACACCGTTGTTCCGGACCGCTGTCCACCATTGAGAAACCTGATGCGGTGATTTCGGCGCTCGCCGAATGGCTCAACGCATGAGTTGCCACCGGGAATCTTACAAGGCATTCCGATCTTCGTCCCTTTGCCTTGGGCGCGCAGGCCGCTTATAGGGGGCGCGGGAGCCCTTCGGCAGGAAACAAGTTATGCGCACGCAGGTCGGGATCGTTGGAGCGGGCCCCGCTGGCCTGATGTTGAGCCGCCTGCTGCACCTGCAAGGCATTGAGTCAATCGTTATCGAAAATCGCAGCCGCGACTATATCGAAAATCGCATTCGAGCCGGCCTGATCGAACACTGGGCCGCCGATCTCCTCAGCGATGTGGGAGTAGGCGATCGCATGCAACGCGAGGGGATGCTGCATTGGGGCATAAACGTTGGCATCAACGGCGATCTGCATCGTATCGATTTCAAGGCGCTGGTAAACAAGCGCGTCACCATTTACGGCCAGCAGGAGGTCGTGAAGGATCTGATTGAGCAACGGCTCGCCAACAGCGGACCTCTGCTATTCGAAGTCGACCACGTCGCTGTCCACGACCTCAAATCACAGAAACCAAAAATCCGGTTCAGGCACGAAGGCCGTTCGCAGGAACTCGATTGCGACTTCATTGCGGGTTGCGACGGCTTTCACGGGGTCTGCCGGCCGACCATTCCTGATGGAGTACTCACTGTATTCGAGCGCGACTATCCCTTCGGCTGGCTCGGCATTCTCTCAGAAAGCCCGCCGCCGGATCATGAGCTCGTCTACTCCTATACCGATCGCGGGTTTGCGCTGTACACGATGCGGTCGCCGACGCTGGCTCGGCTCTATCTGCAATGCGATCACGATGAGGATATCGAGAATTGGTCCGACAACCGCATTTGGGATGAGCTGCACAAACGTCTTGGCGGTGCGCGCGAGCTCAAGGAAGGCAAGATGCTGCAAAAGGGCATCACACCGATGCGCAGTTTTGTGGTCGAGCCGATGCAATACGGCCGCCTTTTTCTTGCCGGGGACAGCGCACATATCGTGCCGCCGACCGGCGCGAAGGGCATGAATCTCGCCTTTGCCGATGTGATGATGCTTTCGCGCGCGCTGGATGCCTTCTACAAAAACAAACGCAGCGATGAATTGGAGAATTATTCGACGACGTGCTTGCGACGGGTCTGGTATGCGCAACGTTTCTCGTGGTGGATGACGCAAATCATGCACCGGTTTCCGAATGAATCGGCTTTTGACCGCCGACGCCAGCTCTCTGATCTCGACTATCTGACGAGCTCAAAGGCTGCCGCGACTTCCCTGGCCGAGCAATATGTGGGGCTGCCCCTCGACTAATCCTGCAGTACCGACTTGAGCGGTTGGCGCAGAAGCGCAATTGCGGCTCCCGCCGCGGCCGATATGAGTGCGAGCATCAGGAAAAAATTTCCCTTCTCCATGCTTGACCAGAACGTGCCGAGATAACCAGCAAGAAATCCTCCGACAAAACTGGTGGACAGCCACACGCCCATCATCATCGACAGCAAGGACGATGGCGCAATTTTCGTCACGAGGGAGAGGCTTGTTGGTGAGAGATAAAGTTCTCCGATTGTGATGACAACGAAAAATGCGAGCAGCCACACCCAGCTTGCTTTTCCACCATCGGCGGTCCAGGCGGCTGTCATCATGACCAGATAGGCCACGCCGTTCAGCAGACAGCCGATAGCCAGCTTCGTTATTGTCGATGGCTCCCTTTTTCCTTGCCGACGCCAGAGGGCGACGATGAAAGGCGTGAAGGCGAAAATCATGAAAGGATTGAACGCCTGAAACCAGGTCACCGGAATTTCGCCGCCAAGAAAATGGCGGTCGGTGAACTGATCGGCCCACAGCGTGATTGTGTTTCCCTGCTGTTCGTATGTCGCCCAGAACAGGCTGACCGGCGCGAAGAGCAATAAAAGGGCGGCGATCGATCGCCATGCAGTGCGATCAAGTGGTGTGGTCAAGGTCGCACGCTTTTCAAAGGCATCTTTCGGCAGCGTTGGGGTTGCCGCCAGATAAGTAACCAGGCCAATGGTCATGCCGACTCCGGCAGCAGCGAATCCGTAGTGCCAGCCAAGCTCCTCGCCAAGTGTTCCGCAGATGAGCGGCGCGAGGAATGCGCCAAGATTGATGCCGACGTAAAAGATCGAGAAGGCGCGATCACGGCGCCGATCCCCCGGTGCATAGAGGGCGCCGACCTGGGTCGAAATGTTGGGCTTGAATGCTCCGTTGCCGAGAATAAGAAAACCGAGCGCCAGCAGAAATAACTGTTCAAATGCCATCATGAAGTGGCCGATGGCCATCAATGTGGCGCCGACGATGACAGTGCGGCGTTGACCGAGCACGCGATCGGCGAGCAATCCGCCCAGGATCGGCGTTAAATAAACCAGCCCGGTGTAGAAGCCGTAGATTTGCGATGCGAGCGGCTGGGGCGCGAGCGGCCCGAATACAAATTCCAGCGCGTGTTGGAAAGACGAAAGACCCAGCACCTCGTTCGCGCGCTGTGGCACAAACAAATACTTGAGCATGTACAGCACGAGGAGCGCCCGCATCCCGTAATAGGAGAAACGCTCCCACATTTCGGTTGCGAACAGGTAGGCGAGGGCTCGAGGATGGCCGAGAATTTCGCCACCCATATTTCGGTTGCGCCCGGAAAAAGCGCCTGTTGAGCTCATATGAACGCCAATGCAAGTGTTGAACGAAACAGTATCACACGACGATAAAGCCGTTTTCCCATAGCGGCACTCAGTGTACGCTTTTCGCAAGACGGGTGAGGAACGGCTCAAACAGGGGACTGCAAAGATGAGGATTCGTGGCGGCGTAATTTGCGTACTGGCGCTATTGCTTGGGGCACTGGTTGCCGGCAATGCGCGCGCACAGGCTGACTACCCCAACCGGCCCATCCATTTCATCGTCGGTTTTGCCGCCGGGGGCGGGAATGATTTGTTCGCGCGCCTGGTTGTTCAAAAATTCCAGGAGAACACCGGGGTTACCGCGGTCATCGACAACAGAGTTGGCGCCGGTGGACGTATTGCCGGCGAGTTTGCGGCACGCCAGCCCGCCGACGGATATACGGTCCTGGTCGGTGCCACCGGGCAGATGTCGATCGCTACTGCGATCTTTCCCGATCTTGGTTATCACGCGAGCAATAGCTTCATTCCGTTGAATATGATCGCGTCGTTCCCGCTTGTTCTCGTGGTGCCGGCGGACCACCCGGTCAAAACCGTGAAAGAACTCGTCGCCTGGGCAAAGGCGAATCCTGACAAATCGAATTACGGCACTTCGTCTCCTGCCTTCACCATCGCGAGCGAACTGCTGAAACTTAAAACCGGAATGCCAGCGGTGGCGATCCCGTACAAGAGCAGCAACGAATCCAACTTGAGTGTCGTTGCGGGCCAGTGCCTGTTCACCATTTCGGACGGACCGCCTGCAATTCCCCTGGTCCAGGGCGGCAAAACTCGCGCGCTGGCAGTGACCGGTTCCGAGCGTTCCTCCGAGTTGCCTGATGTCCCAAGCATGGCCGAAGCCGGCTTTCCCGAGGTCGACACCCAACTATGGAGCGGTTTCTTCGTTCCTGTCGGCACGCCGGCGGCGATTGTGACCAAGCTCACGGCAGAACTGGGGAAGGCGCTCGCCGACCCCAGTGTACAGGATGGCCTGAAGAAGATGGCGGTCACCCCGGGCGGCCCCACCGGCGACGCATTCAAAAAACGCATCGATGCCGACATCAAGACCTTTGCCGATGTCGTGAAGGCCGCGAACCTGACCTTTAAGTAGGCACCGCCGTTAACTCGAGATTGCAATAGACGCAGCGCAGGTGGCCAAATCAATTGCCGCCGTCGAAGTCGCTGCTATTGTTGTTTGGGTGTCGGAGCGGGCGGTAACATGCGGTTGGGAACGGTCCTTGCGTTTGTGGCGTGGTTTCTCCTGCCCAACGACGCAGGCGCTGCTTCCGTCGATGATGTATTCCAGCAGTTTGGTCTGTTCGGAACATGGGCCAGCGATTGTGCCAAGCCGGCGACACCCGTTAACCCGCACGTCAGTATTACGCGGCCGAGTATGGGGCTGGTGCTGGAAGACCACGATCTTGGCCCGGACTTCGCGGTCAACCGATATAGCGTGCTATCGGCCGAGCAGGTTTCTGCAACCAGTCTGTCCGTTAGCGTGATCTTCCAGCCTGGCACCGAAGCAGAAGAACGGCAGAAGCTGATCTTTGCCGTACGTGACAATACGCGGCGCACACTTTTCAATCAGGCTGACGGAGGTGCGGTGCGAGTCAGAGATGGCATCGCAGTCGCGCGCGGCAGCAAAACGCCATTGCTGCAAAAGTGCCATGAACGTGGCGCCGCCAGTCACTGACTGTGTATTACAGGTCCAGCAATTCTGCGCTGGCGAATTCCGCCTTCTCCTGGATGAAATCGAAGCGCGCCTCGGCCTTGGTGCCCATCAGGCGTTCTACGGCCCGCGAGGTTGGTTTGATCTCTTTCTCCACCAGGACCACGCGAAGAAGAGTGCGCTTACCGGGATCCATGGTGGTTTCTTTGAGCTGCGCGGCCATCATCTCGCCGAGGCCCTTGAAGCGGCTGACTTCCACCTTGGCGTTTGCGTGGAACTCGTTCTTGAGCAACGTCTCTTTGTGTTTGTCGTCGCGCGCGTACACGATCTTTCCGCCGTGTGAGAGCCGAAAAAGCGGGGGCACGGCGAGATAAAGTCTGCCGCCGTCGATCAGCTTTGGCATCTGCCGGTAAAAGAATGTGATCAGCAATGAGGCAATATGGGCGCCGTCTACGTCGGCGTCTGTCATTACGATGACCTTCTCGTACCGTAGATCCTTCTCGTGGTAATGAGTGCCTGTGCCGCAACCGAGCGCCTGAATGAGATCGGCAAGCTGAGCGTTTTGCGCCACCTTGTCCTTGCCGGCGGAAGCGACATTCAAAATCTTGCCCCGAAGCGGGAGCACCGCTTGCGTCCGGCGGTCGCGAGCCTGTTTGGCTGAGCCGCCGGCGCTATCGCCTTCGACGATGAAAATCTCGGAGCCTTCCGACGCCGACGATGTGCAATCGGCGAGCTTGCCGGGGAGGCGCAATTTGCGTACCGCCGTCTTGCGCGCGATATCCTTTTCCTGCCGTCTGCGAATGCGTTCTTCGGTGCGCTCAATGACGAAATCGAGCAGCTTGCTTGCCTGCATTGGATTGCCGGCAAGCCAGTGATCGAACGGGTCCTTGATCGCCTGATCGACGATGCGCTGGGCTTCGGCCGTGGCCAGACGATCCTTCGTTTGACCCTGGAATTCAGGCTCGCGCACAAATACCGACAGCATGCAGCCGACGCCTGTCATCACATCATCGCTGGTGACGGGCGCGGCGCGTTTTTCCTGCCCCACGCGCGCGGCATGATCTTTCAATCCCCGCAAAAGCGCCGAGCGCAAGCCGGACTCGTGCGTGCCGCCATCGGGGGTCGGAATTGTATTGCAGTAGGAATTCAGGAACCCGTCAGTGTCGACGGTCCAGGCGATTGCCCATTCGACCGCGCCGTGGCGGCCAGTCTTGCCGGCCGAGCCAGTAAAGATGTCGGGATGCACCAGCGTCGCGCCAGTCAGATTGGAGGCGAGATAGTCCTTCAATCCATCGGCAAAATGAAACGTGGCTTTCTCAGGCACATCCTCCACGCCCTTGAGCAACGCCTTGTCGCAATGCCACCGAATTTCCACTCCGCCATAGAGATAGGCCTTCGAGCGCGCCATTTTAAATACACGCTCGGGTCTGAATGAAGCCTTCGGTCCGAAGATTTCCGGATCAGGCTTGAAGCGTACGCGGGTGCCGCGCCGGTTCGGCGCGCGGCCGGCCTTCTCCAGCTTGCCTTTCGGCTTCCCGCGCTCGAAAGCCATGCGATACAGTTGCTGCTCGCGCGCCACTTCGACTTCCATGCGTTCGGACAGCGCGTTCGCGACCGAAACGCCGACGCCGTGCAAGCCGCCCGACGTCTCGTAGACCTTCGAGTCGAATTTGCCGCCCGCGTGCAGCGTGCACATGATGACTTCCAGCGCGGACTTGCTTTTGAACTTCGGATGGGGATCGACCGGAATACCGCGGCCATTGTCGGTCACGCTGACGAAGCCGTTCGTTTCCATCTCGACTTCAATCCAATCGGCGTGGCCGGCCAGGGCCTCGTCCATGGCGTTGTCGATGACTTCGGCAAACAGGTGATGCAGCGCCTTCTCGTCCGTCCCGCCGATATACATTCCCGGCCGGCGGCGCACAGGCTCAAGCCCCTCCAGCACCTCGATATGTTTGGCGGTGTAACCGGCTTCCGCGCTTGAGCCCCGGCCCGCAGACTTGCTGCGCGCGCTTGCTTTTCCGCGAGCCGACGTCTTCGGCCCTTTGCGCGCCGATGATTTCGCCGTGCGGGGCATATCAAAAAGGTCGGGCTGTTTTGCGGGTTTTTTCTTGGTCGCTGACTTGGCCATTGATGCCTTCAGATAGGGTCGCGGCGATTCGCTTACCAGCCACTATGCCACGGCTGGAACGCCTTGGCGGGCACACCCTGCGCCGCTCGGCTTAAAGGGAGGTTTATAGGGCAGCCCAGCCCTATACCACCCGTGCCAATCCCTTGTGGAGGCCCCAAATGGCAACCAAACGGAACTTCGCCCGTTATCAGGGCCATGGACTCAGGCACCACCAAGGCTGAGCAGCGGCGCGTTGCCAAACCGGATGTCGTCCGCGGCGCACGCCGGTCGCCCGATATATCCTCACCCCGTGATCCCCAGCCGACGGGGGAGGTCGCGCGCTTTTGGCGGACGGCGGCGCAGACAGCCACAATCGGAATGTTTGTGATCCTGGCGATTGTGGCCCTCAGTCTTGCACGGCCGGTACTGCTGCCGGTGGCATCGGCCTTCGTTGTGACCATGATGCTGGGGCCGCTGTCGGCCAGGGCGGAGCGGTACAAATTTCCGTCGCTCGTGTCGGCGATTGTCCTTTGGCTGCTCGTGATCGGGGTCTTTTACGGTGTGATCGTGCTCCTCGCGTCCCCGGTCGTGGACTGGATCGGCAAGGCGCCCGACATTGGCCGCAACATTCAGGAAAAGCTGCATGTGCTTGATCGCCCGTTGGCTGCGTTGCAGGAACTCCGCGATGCGCTGCTGCCATCCGAAAAAAAGGGCAGCCTTGGAGTCGATATCGCAAGCTTTGTGCAGCCGGCGCTTCTCGTCGTAACACCCGCTATCGGGCAGATGTTCATATTCTTCGGCACACTGTTCTTTATGCTGCTCGGCCGCTCGCGAATACGCCGCGTTTTGGTCGTGTTCTTTGATGCGCGTGAAGATCGGCTCCGCACACTCAGGATCATGAACGACATCGAGCACAATCTGACCGGCTACCTGAGTGTGGTGGCCGTTATCAATATCGCTGTCGGAATCTGCGGCGGGCTCGCCGCATGGGTGGCCGGTCTGCCGGATCCGGTGGCCTGGGCTGTGCTTGGATTTATCCTCAACTTCGTTCCCTATATCGGCGCATTGATCATGGAAGCCGGATTGTTCATGGTCGGCCTGGTGACGTTTCCCACGCTCACGCATGCCTTGCTGGCGCCCTTGCTGTTCCTGGCCTTTGCAACATTGGAGGGACATTTTATTACCCCAAGCATCATCGGCCACAGGCTCACGCTCAATCCGCTCACCGTGTTTTTAGCGCTGGTTTTCTGGACCTGGCTGTGGGGTCCGGTCGGCGCCTTTCTGGCGGTCCCACTATTGATCATGGCTTTGGTGGTAGTCGATCATCTCTTTCCCGAGGATGAGCCGGAGCTGCCGGCATAGCGTACTGGCGCGGCGGACGCGGTAAGGTTAGACACAAAGGGTCGTTTTCGACCCGATCCCTTCAATGGACCTCCAGGCAATCGTCCAACAGACAGTCGACTTCGTCCACAACAACCAAGTTTGGGCGGCACCGGTCGTATTTGCACTGGCGTTTGGGGAATCGCTTGCCTTCATTTCCCTGCTGATCCCGGCCTGGGGCGCGCTGGTTGCAATCGGCGCCTTGATTAGCTCGAGCGACATCAGCTTCTGGCCAATCTGGATCGCGGCCTCGCTCGGTGCCGCTGCCGGCGACTGGCTGTCCTACTGGGTCGGCCTCAAGCTTGAATACACGGCCGCGCACGTGTGGCCGCTGTCGCGCCATCCCGATTTCATTCCCCGCGGTGAAGCCTTCATGAAGAAGTGGGGCGTCCCCGGAATTTTCATCGGCCGTTTCTTTGGACCGTTGCGGGCCTCGGTGCCCCTGATCGCCGGGATATTCGAAATGCCATTCTGGCGGTTTCAGGTAGCCAATTTTAGTTCGGCATTCGTGTGGGCAGCAGTCCTGCTCACAATCGGCGACGTCATATCGAAGGCGGTGAAATGGATTTGGTGATCTCAGACTGAAAATCCGCCGGCACTTTCACGCCGGCGGATTTTATTTCAAGTCGCGAAGCTTACTTCAATGCCGCCACGCCCGCCTGCGAAACGACGTCGTCTTGCGAGCCGGCACCGCCGCTCACGCCGATCGCGCCGATGACCTTGCCGCCCGCCATCAGCGGATTGCCGCCGCGTGATGCGATGACATCGTCGAGCGTTGTCAGATAAGCGAAGAAGTCACCTTTGCCGAGAAGACGTTCGAACACCACCGTTGGACGGCGATAGCGTGCCGCTGTACGGGCCTTGTGCTGGGAGATGGTGGTCGAGGCGAATTGGCAATTGTCCTGTTTCTCGAAATAGACGAGGTCGCCTGAGGGGCCGACGATCGCGACGCAGAATCCATTCCAATTTCGTTTTTGCGCTTCCGCGATCGCTGCTGTTGCGGCCTTTTTGGCAGTTTCGGTGTTGATAGTCTCGCCGTACGGCGGCGGAGCCATCGCGTCAGGAACGGCTTCATTCGGATTGTTCGAATCCGCAGGCACCTGCGCGAAGGCACCCGAACTCATCAGCAGCGCGGCGCCTAAGGCACCCGCCAGCATAGTCAAACGACGCATTGTACTCCTCCCAAGTGATTCAAGTGATTGATGTCCCGGTGGATCCGGGTGGGCTCTTGTCCTGCAGTTGGTATCGCAGGATCATTCCCGCTGGCAGCTTATCGAACCGTCCGGCTTTCGCCTATATGGATTGGCCCGGTTTCGTCGGCTGATGGCGGAAGCGGAATAACGCAGAACATTCGGGGTTAAAGCGCTCAACGGAATGCTATTATGAATTACAAAGATGCTAAGCCACTACCACTGATTAAACTGGGGGCGATTGCTACCGTCGAAGTGCAGGGAGAAACAGCATGACACGACTGACCCGACGTAACCTGTTCAAGGGCGCCGCTGCCGCGACCGCGGCGACGGCACTGACGCCCCTACTGGGAGAGAACGCGCGCGCCGCGGAAAGCGTCGGCAAAGGAACCGGCGTCTATCGCTACAAGCTTGGCGATTTTGAAGTCATTCAGCTTATGGACGGCGCACGCACGGTCCCGATTGCGGACAATTTTGTGGTGAATGCGAGCAAGGACGATGCCATCAAGGCTGCCGCTGCCGCCTACATGCCGGATGGAAAGATCACCATCCCCTTCAGTCCGATGATCGTAAATACAGGATCCAAGCTCGTCGCCATTGATACTGGCAATGGCCTCGGAGCGAATGCTGCGACCAAAGGCGCTGTCGGGCAGACGCGGCTCAACATGGAAGCGGCGGGAATCGATCCCAAGAAAATCGACATTGTCGTCATATCGCATTTCCATGGCGATCACATCGGGGGATTGAAAAACGCGGATGGCAGCCCGGCCTTTCCAAACGCTGAAATCAAAGTGCCGGCGGCGGAATGGGCGTTCTGGAAAGATGATGCCAATGCCGAGAAAGCGAACCCCTTCAACAAAGCGCTATTTCCAGCCGTCAAAAAAATAATTGATGGACTCAAGTTCACACCCTTTGAGGCCGACAAGGAAGTGGCGCCAGGTATCACCTCGGTGGCGACACCGGGACATACACCCGGGCACACATCGTTCGTTGTGGCGTCAGGGCCAAAGAAGATTTTCGTGCAGTCGGACGTGACAAACATCCCGGATTTGTTCGTCAGGCACGCGGATTGGCAGGCCGCGTTTGACAATGATCCCAATCTGACAATCGCAACACGCCGCAAGGTCTACGATATGGCCGCAGCGGAGAAATTGACGATCGTCGGCTATCACTGGCCATATCCCTGTATTGGTCACGTTGAGAAAGACGGCGCCGGCTATCGATTGGTACCGGTGGCCTGGGATCCGAACGGCTAAACACTTCATACTCCTTTGCGAAAAGGCCGCCGCGTGGCGGCCTTTTCTTTGCCCTGCTGGCCGATGCCGTAGCGTGGCGCTATCATGCTGGCGGCCGGACCAGATTCAATGACCGAAACCGATTTTGAAGCCGCTCTCGCAGCACGTACTGCCGAGATGCTCGCAGCCTGCACCCGCTGCGGCAAATGCGTTGAAGTCTGCCCGATGGCGAAGCCGGCGGGCGTTGGTGACGCGACGCCGGAAAGCGTTATCTCCGGTGTGCTCAATATCGTTCGAACAGGCGAAGGGCCAATGGCGTCGCGGGCGTGGGCCAAGGGCTGTGCGCTCACGGGCGATTGCATTGCCGCATGCGGCGATGGTGTCAATCCGCGCTTCCTGCTGGCGATGGCACGCGTCGCCATGGCCAAACAGGCCTCAGACCCGCGCGATCGCCGTAAGCAGGGGATCGAGAATTTTCGGCTGGTTGCCGACGGGGTGAACGTTCTCGCGCGTATGCAGCTTGATGAAACCGATCTCTCACGCCTCGGCCAATACGTGAACGAGCGCTTGCAGAACGGCTCAACCGCAAAGCCGGGCGAACGACCGGACTTCGTGTTCTACACTGGCTGCAACGTCCTCAAGACCCCGCATATGGCGCTAACCGCGCTCGACATCATGGATGCACTCGGCGTCACCTATCGGGTCATGGGCGGCCCGACTCACTGCTGCGGCGTGATCCAGTTGCGCAGCGGCGACACTGAGGTGTCGGGCCGGGTTGCGACGAATTCGCTCGACAAGCTGGCGGAGGGCAAGACCGGTGTCATTTCCTGGTGCGCGAGCTGCCACGTCCAATTCACCGAGAACACGATCCCGACCATCGAGAAGGTGAGGGGCTCGCGGCCGTTCGAAATGACGCCGTTCATGTTGTTTCTGAAGACCCGCTTCGAAGACCTGAGGCTGATGCTGAAAAATCCAGTCAACCTGCGGATCGCGCTGCACAAGCATCCGGGTGTGAAGGGAGTCGTGGAAGCCGGCACCGAACTTCTCCGTATGGTGCCCGGCATCGAGATCGTCGATCTGCATCAGCCCGCGGTCGGTCTGATGAGCAACGCGCTCAATGCCTTGCCGGATTACAAGCGCAGCCTGCAATTCGCTGAACTGGAGGCTGCGGAGGCTGCGGCCGTTGACGCTTTGGTCGCGATTTATCACGTCGACCATCGTGAGTTGTGCGCGCACGAACGCGACTGGCCATTCCGCATCATCAACATTCTCGACATCGTTGGCGCGAGCATGGGCCTGCACCATGACGACCATTTCAAACGGTTGAAGATTATGCAGGACGCTGATGCGATCGTAGCCGACTGCAAGGACATGATCGCGGCGTATCGGATCGATCCGGCGTTCGCGCGCGAAGTTGTCGTTAAGGCAATGCTGAACGAGCAGCCATTGCCGCTCCGCACGTCATCCTGAAAACCACGCCCGCTCCCTCGACCCCGGTCAGGGGTGGGCTCCGGGGTCCTGGGACGAGAGTTGACGGGGCAGAACCTGCGGCCTATATGCCCGCGAATGACGATACTAGCTGCATTGCAAAAGCTTCGCCGCCGCCGTGTCACCCCGGCACGGGCGTAGCGTCGTCGTCACCCGTGCCGCCGGATTTAGGGCTGCGGCACGTCTTCCAGATAAAATCCGCGCTGTTGGCCTTCTTCCGGTAGTTCTTTAAGACTTCTGGATAAGGATCGATTCATGGCCACGAAAGCGAAGATCGGTGTTTTGGGCGCCTCAGGCTACACCGGGGGCGAGCTTGTGCGCGTATTGCTGCGCCACCCGCGTGCCGAGATCGCTCTGCTCACCGCTGAGCGTAGTGCGGGCAAGGCGATGCGGGATGTGTTTCCACATTTCTCGCCCTTTGCTTTGCCGCAGCTCGTGGCAATTGATGGCCTCGACTGGAGCGGCTTGGCTCTCGATGTTGCTTTCTGCGCATTGCCGCACGCGACCACGCAAAAAGTGATCAAAGAGCTGTTGGCGAAGTCGCCCTCGACCAAGGTGGTCGATCTCTCGGCCGATTTTCGCCTGGCCGATGCGGCAGCTTACGCGAAATGGTACGGCCACGAGCATCACGCTCCGGAACTTCAGAGGGAAGCGGTCTACGGCCTCACTGAAATCCATCGGCGCGCGATTAAACAGGCGCGGCTCATTGCAAATCCGGGGTGCTACACCACGTGCGCACAACTTCCGTTGATCCCACTGATCAGGAACAAGGCGATTGAACTCGACGAAATTGTCGTCGACGCCAAGTCGGGGATGACCGGAGCGGGGCGGGCTGCCAGGGAGAGCATGCTGTTCTCGGAAGTCTCGGAGGGGTTTCATGCCTATGGCGTCGGCCATCACCGGCACATGGCAGAACTCGACCAGGAGTTCTCACTTGCGGCCGAGCGGGAGGTGGTCGTCACCTTCACTCCGCACCTTGTGCCGATGAACAGAGGAATTCTCTCGACGATCTACGTGCGGGGCCGGCGCGGCCGGACAGCTGAAGACCTTCATGCGATGCTTTTAAAGTTCTACATAAAGGAGCCCTTCGTGCATGTGTTGCCGTTTGGCGAAACGCCACAGACACGGCATGTACGGGGGTCCAACATGACCTTCATTGGCGTGGCCAAGGATCGCATTCCGGGGCGCGCGATTGTTGTCGCGGCGCTCGATAATCTCGTGAAAGGCGCGTCAGGGCAGGCGATCCAGAACATGAATCTGGTCATGGGCTGGCCGGAAACGATGGGCCTGGAGCAGGTTGCACTGTTTCCCTGATCCGGCTGATACAGTGACTATGCCGTTGCGGGAGATCGCGAACCATGTTCGAGGTCCAAAACCAGCCGCCGCCGCTTGAGCCGTACAATCTTTTTTCAACCGATGCCACGCTGCGCGAAGCGGTGCGGCGCGAGGGTGCCGGTTGGGCCGAAGCCGGGTTGGCCGCGCTGGGCGCAACGCTGGGCAAGCCGGAAACCATTCAGCTTGGGTTTGACGCCAACAGATATACGCCGCAGCTGCGGACGCTTGATCGTTACGGTCATCGCCTCGATGAGGTCGAATTTCATCCGGCCTGGCATGAGTTGCTGGCAATTGCGCTCAAAGCCGGCCTCCATTCGAGTCCGTGGGCCGAGCCGAAGTCCGGCGCGCACGTGGCGCGGGCGGCTGGCACCTTCATGCTTGGGCAGATCGAGAGCGGCGTCTATTGCCCGATCGCGATGACGTACGGCTCGGTACCGACATTGCGTCAGGCGCCGGCGATCGCCAGGGAATGGCTACCGCGAATATTTTCCCGTGAATATGACCGCAGCTTTCGGCCGGCACACCTGAAAGCTTCGGCCCTCCTTGGCATGGGCATGACTGAAAACCAGGGTGGTTCGGATCTTCGCACCAACTCGACAAAGGCGGAGCCTTCCGGCGATGGGACCTTCCGCCTTCATGGCCACAAATGGTTCATGTCGGCGCCAATGTGCGACGCCTTTCTCGTTCTTGCGCAAACACCGAAGGGTTTGAGTTGTTTTCTGATGCCCCGCTGGACGCCGGATGGTGAGCGCAACGCCGTTCAGATCCTTCGCCTGAAGGACAAGCTCGGCAACCGCTCCAATGCATCAAGCGAGGTAGAGTTTCATGGCGCCTATGCGCAGCTCGTGGGCGAGGAAGGGCGCGGTATCCCGACCATCATTGAAATGGGCAACTACACCAGGTTGGACTGCTGCATCGGCTCTTCCGCGTTGATGCGCCAGGCAGTCGCCCAGGCGGTTCACCACGCGCGGCATCGAACTGCCTTTCAAAGGAAGCTTGTCGACCAGCCCCTGATGACAAGTGTATTGGCCGATCTCGCGGTCGAGTCGGAAGCCGCCACTGCTCTCACGATGCGTCTCGCACGCGCCTATGACGACAATGACGAGACCGCGCAAGTCATCCGGCGGGTGGTGACACCGGCCGCGAAATTCTGGATTTGCAAACGGGCTCCGTTCGTAACCTACGAGGCGATGGAGGTCCTGGGCGGCTCCGGGTACATCGAGGAAAGCATCATGCCGCGTCTTTATCGGGAGGCGCCCGTCAATTCGATCTGGGAGGGTTCTGGCAACATCATGTGCCTCGATGTGCTGCGTGCGATAGAACGTACGCCGAATGCGGTTGACGTTATTCGGCGCGAACTCGGCGACGGGAGGGACGCTCGTCTTAAGATCTTTGTCGATCGATTGAATAAAGATTTTGCCGCGCACGATCGCAATGACGAGTCGCAGGCGCGTATGCTTGCGCGCGACCTTGTGCTGGCGCTTCAGGCTGCGCTGCTGATAGGGCACGCGCCGCCGGCCGTGGCCGACGCGTTTTGTGCGTCACGGCTCGACGGCGGGTCGGCATTCGGTCTGTTGCCGCGCGGGGTCGACTTGCGCGCCATCGCCGATCGCGCCGCGCCCGCGAACTAGAGCTTGCCGAATACCGCCAGCACCAGGGCCGCCTGGGCCAGGAACCCTGCAGTAAACGCAAGCGTGCGCAGAACGGGCACGCCCATTGTATAGACGACGGCATGCACCAGACGTGACCAGAAATAGACCGCGCAGGCGATGACAGTACCTGGGGTCGAATGGCCCTGCGCATCGAGGATGAGCACGAGTGGGGCGAAGATTATGAGGTTTTCGACTGCATTGGTATGAGCGAAGTAGAGCCGCTGCGCCCAGGCCGACTGCGGTTTGTCATTGCGTGACGGGTTGGCCATGGCGCCCATCAATCCGCGCACCGTCGCGCGATCGACGATGTAAGGCACCCACATCAGACCGGTCAGGATGATCGTCAGCGTCAGCCACAACAGTTCCTTGGTCATTGCCAACCCTCCTCGATTTCTAATGCGCGACTTTAGGCGATGCTGTGCCCTTTGTCGCTAAGCGCGGTCCAAGAATGGTATTGGATTCGGGGCAACTGAGCGGATGGTCAGTCCCAACTTTTCACTTTGACATAGGAGCCCGGCGCGTCCTCGGTCGGCTTGAGCTTGCTCCCGCCAAGCTTGCGTGCCGGCACCGTTTGCGCGCCGTGCGCCTTCAGCCATTCAAGCCAATCAGGCCACCACGAGCCGGGATGCTCTGTCGCGCTCTTCAGCCAGTTTTCGACATTTGAGCCGACCGGCTTTTCGCCGGTCCAGTATTGGTACTTTGGTTTGCCGGGAGGATTGATTACGCCCGCAATGTGACCCGAGCCGGCGAGGACATATTTCACCGGTCCCCCGAAATATTGCGAACCCCACAGAACCGATTTTGCCGGCGCGATGTGGTCCTCGCGTGTGGCGAGATTGTAAATCGGCGACTTCACTTTGTGCAGATCCACAGGGACCCCGGCGATTTCCATCTCGCCTTTGGCGAGTTTGTTATCGAGATAGCAGTTCCGCAAATAAAATGAATGATTTGCCGCCGGCATCCGAGTGGCGTCGGAATTCCAGTAGAGAAGGTCAAACGGCAAGGGCTTCTTGCCGCGCATGTAGTTGTTGACGACGTACGGCCAGATCAGATCGTTCGAGCGCAGCATGTTAAAGGTGTTGGCCATGCGCGAGGCTTCGAGATAGCCTTGCTCCTTCATGTGCGCCTCAAGTTGCTTGACGCGTTCCTCGTCGACGAACACCATCAGATCGCCGGCATAGGTGAAATCGACCTGCGCCGCGAACAGCGTTGCTGATTTGATCCGGTCCTGCTTTTTTGCCGCGAGGTAGGCGAGGGTGACCGAAAGCAGTGTGCCGCCGACACAATAGCCCACGGCATTGACCCGTTTTTCGCCCGTCACGGTTTCGACAGCATCGAGGGCCGCGATGACGCCTTCACGCATGTATTCTTCGAAGCTTTTTTGTGAGAGTTTGGCGTCTGGATTGACCCATGAAACTACAAAGACAGTGATCCCCTGGTCGACACACCATTTGATGAAGGATTTCTCGGGCGTCAGATCGAGAATGTAGAACTTGTTGATCCAAGGCGGCACGATCAGCAGAGGAATTTTCAGCACCTCTTTCGTCGTTGCCTCATACTGAATGAGCTGCATCAACTCATTCTGAAACACGACCTTGCCGGCAGTAAGCGCCAGGTTGCGGCCCACGCCAAACGTGGAAGAATCTGATTGACGGATCTTGAGAGTGCCGTGTCCGGCTCTGATGTCTTCCGACAACATGTGCATGCCGCGCACGAGATTTTCGGCATTCGATGAAAGAGTCTCGCGCAGCAATTCAGGGTTGGTGAACACGAAATTCGACGGCGAGATCGCATTGGCGATCTGTCTGACGTAAAATTCCGCCTTCTTGCGGGTAGGTTCGTCAACGTCCGCGGCGTCTTTGACCAGCCGCTCGGACCATTGGATGGTCAGCAAATAAGCTTGCTTGAGGAAATCGAAAAACTGGTTCTGCGACCATTCCGGGTCGGCGAAGCGCTTGTCTCTGGGATCGGGAGCGATCACCGGTTCAGTCTGCTCGCCGGCCATTCGTTTGACGGCACCCGCCCACAGATCGAGGTAAGCGCGGCCAAGCGTGGTCTGCAATTCGAGGGCGCGACGGGGATCCGACATCCAATATTCCGCCACGCGGCCGATGGCTTTGACCGCATCGGTGATGTCTTCGACTGTTTCGTCTTTGATTTTGCCTTCCTCGCGCGGCTTCATATAAGCGGCAAGTGCCTTGCCGCCTTCTTCAATCAGACGCGCGACATTCCGCGAGAATGCTTCGATATCGAGATCGCCGGCAGGCCCTTTGGTCGGCTTGTCCATCCGCATGTTGCTCGCGTCCTGCCAACAGAAGTGACCCGAACCGCGTTCCCTCGCAAGCTGCGTTTCACCGTATGGTTTCGCCCGCCTCGGTGGTAGCGAAAGCATAACCTTGCTGTGGCCATATTAGCCCGATAGCAGGGTTATGTTATAATCCATTGAGTCCACATCGGTTTCGGGTTTATCGGCAGCCTCGCGGGGTATGGCGCGCGTGTTCGAACGAATTCTATGGGCCATTAGCCTGGGCCTTGCCGTCCTTCTCGCCGGCTGCTCGCCTGGGCCAATCATCGACAAGCTGCCGTCAGGAGTGGGCTTGCCGGCGGGGGCGCCGGACCGCCCGGCGACGCCTTACCAATACCCGGCAGTTCACGACATGCCGCCGGATCGCACGGCAGTGCCCATGACGGAAGAAGAACAGGTCAACCTCGAAAAGGATCTGGCCAACGTGAGGGATCGCCAGGAAGGCCGTCCCCCGCCAGCCCGGAAACCCGCCAGCACGGCCAAAAAGCCGCCAAGCGACGCTGAAAACGGGCAGACCGCTGGCGCCAAGCCGAACCCGTGATAAAAGCCAGCCGGGGTAGCATCTGCGGGCTGGACAGGGCAGTCGGCACATGATCCCGAAAAATGGAAACCGGTTTTCGGGTAAGATCATGCGCAAGCAGAAAGTAGCCTTCAGGGTCTAAGCCGATGGAAGAGTTCCACCGCATTCGCCGTTTGCCGCCGTATGTGTTTGAAGAGGTAAATAAGGCCAAGGCGAAGGCCCGCAACGCGGGAGCGGACATCATCGATCTCGGCATGGGCAATCCCGATTTGCCTGCGCCTCCGCATGTGATCGAAAAGCTCAAAGAGACTTTGGGTAAGCCGCGCACCGATCGCTACTCGGCGTCGCGCGGCATTCCCGGATTGCGTCGCGCCCAGGCGGCCTATTATGAGCGCCGTTTCGGCGTGAAGCTCAATCCCGAAACGCAGATTGTTACCACACTCGGCTCCAAAGAGGGCTTTGCGAACGTGGCGCAAGCCATCACCGCGCCTGGCGATGTCGTGCTGGTGCCGAACCCAAGCTATCCGATTCACGCCTTCGGTTTTCTGATGGCGGGTGGCGCCATTCGTTCGGTGCCGTCTGAACCGACGCCAAATTTTTTCCATACGCTCGAACGCGCGATCGTACATTCGATTCCCAAGCCGACAGCGGTCGTGGTCTGTTATCCAGCCAATCCGACCGCCTATGTGGCGACGCTGGACTTCTACAAGGATCTGATCGCTTTCGCGAAGAAGCACGAAATTCTGGTGCTGTCCGATCTTGCCTATGCGGAAGTCTATTTCGACGACCATCCGCCGCCATCACTCCTGCAGGTGCCAGGTGCGAACGACATCGCTGTCGAATTCACCTCCATGTCGAAGACCTTCTCCATGCCCGGCTGGCGAATTGGGTTTGCCGTCGGCAACGAGCGCATCATAGCCGCGCTTGGGCGGGTGAAATCGTATCTCGACTACGGGGCTTTCACGCCGGTGCAAGTGGCGGCGACTGCCGCGCTCAATGGGCCTGAGGAGTGCATCAAGGAGATGCGCGCCTGTTACAGGCGCCGGCGTGATGTGTTGGTGGAAAGTTTTGGCCGTGCCGGCTGGCATGTGCCGCCGCCGCGCGCGTCGATGTTCGCATGGGCGCCAATTCCCGAGCCCTTCAAGACGCTCGGTAGCGTGGATTTTTCCAAACTGCTGGTGGAAAAGGCCGATATTGCCGTCTCGCCGGGTATCGGTTTCGGCGAATATGGCGAGGGCTTCGTACGCATCGCGCTGGTGGAAAACGAGCAGCGGATTCGTCAGGCTGCACGCAATGTGCGCCGGTTTCTCGAGCACGCGCCGGAGCAACTCCACAACGTCGTCCCGCTCGCTACGCGGCGCTGAACACGGGCAAGCACGCGTGATGGCTGCAGCCCGAGCGCATGATCCCGAAAAGCATGTTCTCGACTCCCGTCGGGGACGGAAACCGGTACTCGGATAAAGGTCATGCGCCCTCAACCGCTGAAAGTTGGTGTCGCCGGATTGGGCACGGTCGGTGCCGCCCTGGTTGCCCAGATTGCCCGCCAGCGCGAGGCATTGGCCGCGCGCTGTGGCCGCGTCATCGAGGTCGTTGCGGTTTGTGCCCGCTCGCGTACGAGAGATCGCGGTGTCGATCTCAAGAAGATGAATTGGTTCGCCGATCCCGTGGCGCTGGCTCGCGACCCCGGCATTGATGTGTTCGTTGAGCTGATTGGCGGGGCTGGCGACCCAGCCAAGAGCGCGGCCGAGGCAGCGCTGGCATCCGGCAAATCGGTGGTGACTGCCAACAAAGCATTGCTCGCCAGCCACGGCGTCAAGCTTGCGGCGATTGCCGAAAGGAAACACGTTGCGCTCAATTTCGAAGCCGCGGTGGGCGGCGCCATTCCGATCGTCAAGACTTTGCGTGAAGGTATGGCCGGCAATTCGTTTGAGCGCATTTATGGCATTCTCAACGGCACCTGCAATTACATCCTTACCCGGATGGAGCAGGACAAGATGCCCTTCGCCGAATGCCTGAAAGAGGCTCAGCGGCTTGGCTACGCGGAGGCCGATCCCAGTTTCGACATTGAAGGTCATGATACCGCGCAGAAACTCGCCATCCTGGCGAGCCTTGCATTCGGCACCAAGGTCGATCAGCGCGCGATCTATGTGGAAGGCATTTCATCGATCACGCCGGCCGATCTGCACGCGGCGGAAGAACTCGGCTATCGCGTGAAGCTCCTGGGTGTCGCCGTGAAGACCCCGAAGGGCATCGAACAGCGTGTGCATCCGACGATGGTTCGCAAGGACTCTGCAATCGCTCAGGTCATGGGTGTGACCAACGCCGTGACGGTCGATGCCGCGGATATCAATCCACTGACCCTGGTTGGGCCCGGCGCGGGTGGAGCGGCGACTGCGTCCGCGGTCCTTTCCGATATTGGCGATATCGCGCGCGGTGTGCGCACCGCGCCCTTTGGTAGGCCCACGGCGCGGCTCACAGGCGTGCGAAAGGCACCGATGCAACGGCACGAAGGTGGCTACTACATTCGGCTGGTCGCGCGCGACAAGCCGGGAACTGCGGCAACCATTGCCAAAAGGCTTGCCGAGCAGGAAATTTCACTGGAATCGATTGTGCAACGTCACGATTCGGCACATCTGGGGAGCGACACCAAAGCCGGCTCCGTCCCCGTTATTCTCATTACGTATGCGACAAGTGAGGATGGGGTGCGCAAGGCTCTTGCCGCGGTGGGGCGCGATAGGGTGATCTCTGGCCGGCCACAAGTCATCCGGATCGAAAAGAACTGATTGGCCGGCACAGCACGGCCTGCGTTTGTGAGGGGAGCGTCAAATGCCGAGTATTACCGTCCAGCCCGAATTGCTGCTGGAGCGCATTCTCACACTCGAAATCGTGCGCGTCACCGAGCGCGCAGCGGTGTCATCGGCCCGCTTGCGCGGGCACGGCAAGGACAAGGCCTCCGATCAGGCGGCGGTCGACGCCATGCGGCGGGAGCTCAACAAGCTGCCCATCGACGGAACGGTCGTTATCGGGGAGGGCGAGATCGACGAAGCGCCGATGCTCTTCATCGGCGAAAAAGTCGGCACGAGAAATGGGCCGAAGGTCGACATCGCGGTTGATCCACTGGAGGGCACAACGCTCTGCGCCAAGAACATGCCGGGCGCGATTGCCACCATTGCAATGGCTGACGCCGGCACCTTGTTGCATGCGCCCGATTGCTACATGCAGAAAATCGCCATTGGACCCGGCTATCCGAAGGGGACCATCGACCTCGATGCTCCAGCGGACGAGAACATCATGCGTCTGGCCAAGGCAAAGGGCGTTAAGGCCTCAGAAATAACCGCCATACTCCTCGACCGCCCGCGTCATGCCGACATAGTCGCAGCGATAAGAAAGACTGGCGCTGCGGTGAGCCTGATCAGCGATGGCGACGTCGCCGGCGTGATCCATTGCGCCGAAGTGAGGACCGGCATCGACATCTATCTGGGCATCGGTGGGGCACCCGAGGGCGTACTGGCGGCGGCGGCCCTGCGCTGCATCGGCGGGCAGATGCAGACGCGGCTCATCATCGATACCGAACAATTGCGCGAGCGCACACTGAAGATGGGAATCAAGGATCCGAAGCGAAAATATGAGATCGAGGACATGGTGAAAGGCGATTGCCTCTTCGCCGCCACCGGCGTCACAAGCGGCGCCATGTTGAGCGGGGTGAAATTCGGCAAGGATGTGATAGAAACCGAAACGGTAGTGATGCGTTCGGTGACCGGAACAGTGCGCAGGGTGGTGGCCGAGCACCGGCAGTTCGATAAATTTCATCTCGACTGACTTCGCATGCGTCATGTTCACCTTGTCGGCAGCGTGCCACTTCGCGATGCGCGCGAGGTCTTTACGGCGGTGAGCGGCGTGTTGGGGCAGCGCCTCAAGCGTATACCCGATGGAGAAACCGGCGCGCGCTCCGACTGGATCACCTGGCTTGAGCCCGCCTTCGCCGATAATCCGTCGCTCGAAAAGTCCGACGAGTTATTTCGCGTCCATGCCACAGGAACAGCGCGCATTCGCTACAAGTTGCGGGCAGGCAAGACGGTGGATGACGTGCAGTTCGATAACCTTTTTTACGCCGATATTGCCAAGGCGTCCTATGCTGAATTCGCTGCTCTAAAGACGCAAGGGGTGATCCCGAAGCACGTGCGGTTCCAAATCGACCTTGTACCTGCGCACTCGGTCATTTGGCTGTTCCTGCAGGACGATCTGCATCAGTCGCTTGATCCAATCTACAATGAGGCGCTCAAGCGGGAGATTGACAAGATCGCGGCGATATTGCCGCACGATCAAATCGCCATTCAATTCGATGTCGCTTCGGCCGTTTTTGCACGCCTTCAGCGCGGCGAGCCTAATGCCTACGGCAAGACACGCGCGGACATGCTGGCTTCGTTCTCGCGCATTCTGACCGCGCTTGCCAATCACGTGCCCGCCGACATCGAGCTTCTGTTTCACTTTTGCTACGGCGATTCCAACCACAGACATGTGGTCGAACCGGCCGACATGGGCGATATGGTCGACGTGGCCAACTGCCTTTGTGCGGATGTCGGGCGTTCGGTCGAACTTATCCACATGCCGGTGCCGCGTGATCGGAGCGACGATGTCTATTTTGTGCCGCTGGCCCGGCTGCGGCTCAGGTCGGAAACCGAGTTAAGCTTTGGCCTGGTGCACTACACCGACGGTGCTACAGGCACGCGCCGCCGCCTGGCGACCGCTGAACGGCACGCCAATCGCTTTTCGATCGCGACAGAATGCGGTTTTGGCCGCCGGGATCCTGCGACGATCCCGGAGTTGTTGCGTATCCACGCCGAAGTTGCAGCCTGACGCGGCTGGTATGCGAGGCCAGCCTTCGCCACTATATGGGGCTTCCGACCACCGATTCCTGACGGGGCAATCCAACCCCGCTTGATGGCACAACGAATGGCACTGCCAGCACTTCAGCTCAATGCGCGTGACCGCTACTTCCTCGGCGTCGAACAGTCCTTGACTGGCCGGGCATGGCGCGACCGTCTGGACGAACGTGGATCCGCGCAGGCACTGGCCATCGCCCAACGTTATGGCCTCGACGAATTGCTCGCGCGTGTTCTGGCTGGCCGCAACGTGGACGTTGATCAAGTCGAAAGCTTTCTCGACCCCACGATCAAGCGGCTGATGCCGGACCCGTACACCGTGACCGCTATGGAGGCAGCGTCGTCACGGATCGCCGACGCTGTCGTCCGGAGCGAAAGCATCGCGATCTTTGGTGACTATGACGTCGACGGTGCCACCGCCTCGGCGTTGCTCGGCAGGTATCTGCGCCACTGCGGGCTCGATCCGATCATTCACATCCCGGACCGTATTTTCGAAGGTTATGGACCGAATGTGGAGGCCATCCGTTCTTTCGCCGAACGCGGTGCAAAGCTGCTGATCACGGTCGATTGTGGTGTTACCAGCCTCGAGCCGCTCGCCGAAGCAAGAAGGCTTGGGCTTGATGCAGTCGTGATTGACCATCACCAGGCCGATGAAAAACTTCCGGAAGCCGTAGCCATCGTCGATCCGAATCGTGCCGATGATCTCTCCGGCCTCGGGCATCTCGCTGCCGTCGGGTTGGTGTTTCTGACAGTGGTCGCGGTCACGCGCGAATTGCGACGACGCAATTTCTGGAGCGATGTCCGCGTTGAACCCGATCTGCGCTCGCTTTTGCATCTTGTTGCGCTCGGTACCGTCGCAGATGTGGTCCCTTTGCACGGTCTCAACCGGGCCTTCGTCGCCAAAGGGCTCGTCGCGCTCAGGTGGCGCGAGCATGTCGGTGCCACCGCGCTTATGGACGTCGCCCGCCTCAGTGGCCCGCCAGAACCCTGGCATCTCGGATTTCTGCTCGGCCCGCGCATCAACGCCGGCGGCCGCATTGGCCGCGCTGATCTCGGCGTGCGCCTCCTTCTGGAGGAGGACCCGAGCGAAGCGGCCCGCATTGCGGCGGAGCTCGACCGGCTCAATCGCGAACGCCAGCAGATCGAGCAGGCGACGCTGGCGCAAGCTGAAGGCGAGGCGCTCGCAGCGCTTGGATTGGAAGAGAAGGGTGCTGTGGTCGTCACCGCGGCGGAAGGGTGGCATCCGGGCGTGGTCGGCTTGGTCGCGGCGCGCTTGAAGGAGCGCTATGGCCGTCCCGCCTTTGCGATCGCATTGGAGCCGGGCGGCACGGGGACGGGCTCCGGGCGCTCGATCACCGGCGTCGATCTTGGCCGCACGGTGCGACGCGCGGTGCAGGAAGGACTTTTGCTCAAGGGCGGCGGTCATGCCATGGCCGCGGGCGTCACGCTAAAGAAGGATGCGCTCGGCGCCTTCCGTGCATTCCTCGAAGATACGCTGGCGGCACCGGTCGAGGCGGCACGACGCGAAAGGGCCTTGCTGATCGACGGGGCGGTGAGTGCCGGTGGATTCAATCCGGCGCTCGTGAGTCTGTTGTCTCGTGCCGGACCCTATGGAGCAGGCAATCCGGAACCGCTGCTGGCACTGCCAGCGCATACGCTGGTCTACGCCGATCCCGTCGGTGAAAACCATATCCGCGCACGCCTTCGATCCGGCGACGGGAAATTTGTGAACGCGATTGCCTTCCGTGCCGCCGGGCAGACGCTGGGCAAGGCGCTCCTGGAAAACCGCGGCCGTGTCCTGCATGCGGCCGGCCAAATTGCGCTCGATCGGTGGCAGGGCGAGGAGCGTGTCCAGCTGCGGCTGACGGATTTGGCTGCGACTTGAGCGGCATCCCCGCGGAATCGGCCATGCGGCGAAATAGTGATAATCTTGCCGACCAGGGCGATTCGTGCGCCCGAGTTCGCGTAGGCGTGCTCGCGCACCATCGAAACGATGCCTTTTGCCAAAGGGGGCGCCCATGTCACTCGATTTTCACCCAACTGCGCCGGAGACGGCCGACGGTCAGGAGATTGGCGCGCATCGCGATCGGCGCGAACAACTCGTTACCGTGGTCGCAGCCTCTTTGGCTGTCCTGATCGTAGCGGCTATCGCCGTCTTGATGGGGGTGGCCTGAGGTTTCGTCGTTTTTGCCTTGTCCCGATTGCGTCGTCGGCGTTCGTTTCGAAGGCCTTGCGCGCATCTGACGCGAACTGCCTCTGCCACATTACGAATACTACGCCCGCGGTCGACAGCGCGAAAGGCACCGGGCCCAGAAACCAGCCCAGATAACCAAGCGCGAAGAAAAACGCGCGTTGGCCGCGATTGAAATGACGGCCAGCGTCGTTGCAAAGTCGCGCTGCTCTGTGCGCAAAAAGTTGCGCCTCGGGAGTATCTTTCTCGTCAGGCGGCGGCGCGGCTCCGACCATGATGGCGAAATAATTGAAGAGCCGGTAAGACCAGGCAAATTTAAAGAACGCATAGACGAAGATGATAGTCAGGCCCATCATCTTCAAATCCCAAAGTCCACGCGATGGCGCGGCACCGAACGGCAGCAGCGACATGACGCTCATTACTTCATCGTTTGAGCGCAGGAGCGTCAGGGCGCCGCCGATAGCGATCAGGCTGGTGGACGCAAAGAATGCCGTGCCATTTTGTAATGCTGCAGTCACCTGCGCATCGACCATGCGCATGTCGCGCGCGAGCAGGCGCCCCATCCATTCGTCCCGATAGCTGTTCATGAGCGCATTGAGGCTGGTGCAGCCTTTCGCGCTTCTTTCGATCACGATCGAATACGCAATCCATGCCCCGAGGAACCAGGCGAAGGCGGCCAGGTCAGGTAAAGAGAGGGCTGTCATCGGGTTCGCACTTACTCCGCGTAGCCAATGGTGCCTGCTTGCGTCGCGACCTTCAACCCGCCAGCATGCGCGTTCCAGGAGACAAGCCAATGCCGCAAACCATTACGACCGGATACAAGACCTTGTGCGAGGCTGCCGAGCGCGAGATCGAGACGATGCCGATAGAGCAGGCCGTCAAGCTCGCAGGCCGCGATGATATCGTCCTGGTCGACATCCGCGACATTCGCGAGTTGCAGCGCGACGGCAGGGTGCCGGGCGCCTTCCATTGTCCGAGAGGAATGCTCGAATTCTGGATTGATCCGCAAAGCCCGTATCACAAACCGGTATTCGCTCAGGACAAGAAGTTCGTGTTCTTTTGTGCCGGGGGTTTGCGGTCCGCACTGGCCGCGCAAACCGCCCAAAATATGGGGCTTAAACCTGTAGCGCATATCCAGGGTGGCTTTGGTGCCTGGAAGAAAGCCGGCGGCTCTGTCGAGGCGTATCAGCAGGACAAGGCGTGATGGCGCTGAAACTGATTGTTGGTAACAAGAACTACTCCTCGTGGTCGATGCGGCCCTGGATCGCCATGAAAGCGACGAACATTCCGTTCGAAGAGACGGTGATCTCGCTCGACGCGCCCAATTTCAGGCAAGTCGTCGGTCCGGTGTCCGGTACCGGCAAAGTGCCTGTGCTGATCGACGGCGATGTACATGTATGGGAATCGTTGGCGATCCTCGAATATCTGGCCGAGAAATTCCCGAATGCCGAGCTATGGCCGGCGGACGGTGCGGCGCGGGCGTTTGCGCGCGCCGTGTCCAATGAGATGCATGCGGGGTTTGTGCCCCTGCGGAGGCATATGCCGATGAACATGTGGCGGCCCGTGATCAAGCGCGAATTGACGCCCGAGGCTTCCGCGAACGTGCAACGCATCGAATTGATGTGGTCCGAATGCCGCACGCGGTACGGCAGCAAAAGTGGCGGCCCATTTTTGTTTGGCGGCTTCGGCGCGGCCGATGCCATGTACGCGCCGGTGGTGGCTCGCCTGCACACTTACGGCGTCGATGTGGCCGCCACGACGAAAACCTACATGGCTGCTGTCATGGCGCTGCCGGCGTGGCGCGAATGGCATGCCGCTGCTCTCAAGGAAACCTGGGTGCTTGCCGAAGACGAAGTCGATTGGCCGACGGTGCTGCGGGTTTAGGCTTTAAGCCGCGCGACCAGTTCCTCGATAAAGGGACGTTGGCCGGCCAGGATTTTTCTGCGCGCGGTTGGAAGACTGAAATAGGCGATACGGTCAATCTCAGGAAAGCTTTGCTGTTGGCCTGAACGCGGCGGCCATTCCATTTCAAACGCATTGCTTGAGAAAGCGACAAGGTCGAAATCGGCCTCGAGCGCAAAAGCATGCACGGTCTTCCCGCTCTTCTGCCGGAGTGGCGACAGGGCGGCGAACTGTCCGGCTGCAACGAGGCCCGTCTCCTCATTGAATTCGCGCTTTGCGCAGGCGAGCAGGTCGCCGGATTCGACGTTGCCTTTCGGAATTGACCAGGCGCCGTCATCTTTGTTGCGCCAATAGGGGCCACCAGGATGAGCGAGCAACAGTTCGAGCCGCGGCTTGCGGCGGAAGACGAGGATGCCGGCGCTGACCTCTGATCGGCGGGACATTGGCCTGTGTCTCGTGACCGCTCGTGGGACGCAAAATATGGGCCATTTCTCCGACTAAAACGATGATTTACCAGGGCCGCTCGACCGAATTGGTCACGTGGTCGCGGTCCGGCGCGGTGAAACACACGCCGATGCAGGTATAGGGCAGTTCGGGATGTGGATTGTGCCCCCGGTGGAATTTGGCAATCGGCTCGGAATAGCACTCACCAGCCTTCGCCTTTACCAAAACGCCTTCCTGAAAATGCGCCTCGAACAGCCCCTGGAGCGCCACGAAAAACGCCGCGCCATTATGACAATGCCAATTGGTATAGCCACCAGGCACAATTTCCGCGTTATAGATCTGCACTTTCACCTGCGGGTCGCGTGGCAGCGAACTGTAAAGCGCATCGAACAATAGATTGCGGTGAAAGCCGTTGCCGGGAGGCACGATGCCCTCCAACTTGAGCTTCAGGTCCTTGTAATTGTCGGGTCGGACTTCCATTGGCACCTCCGCGGTCTGGGAGCGCCAAGCCTAGTAGCGCGCGCCACCGAGGTGAAGCGCCGGAAAACGAAAAACCCGGCGCGAGCGCCGGGCTTCCGCAGCGATACGCGGCTCGCCAGTCGTCAATCCTCAATCGCGTCCTTCACGGCATCCTTCATTCCACCGATAGTATTTTGCACTTTGCCGGAGATTTTCTGCGCCTTGCCTTCGCTCTCGAGCTTGGTGTCACCGGTCAATTTGCCGGCGATCTCTTTCACTTTGCCCTTCGCTTGGTCTGCGCTGCCTTGAATCCGATCTTTGTCCATTGCGTCCTCATCCTTTTTTGTTGTGAGTGTATTGGTCAACGTCTGAGCGCGAGGTCGCGTTCCACCATGCGGTCGTTGGGCAGGATTGATACCGACATAACCGAAGCCTCGCGCCGGCGTGACCGGCACGAGGCTTCGACGAAGCGCTTACAACCTTACTGCCTTGAGCCGGTCGTGCTCTTGTTCGGGTTCGGCGAGCAGTTCAGATTCTGAGGCTTCGCGTCCTTCTCGCAAGCTGCCAAGCTCGTATACTTGCAGTTCAGGCCGCCACTCGCTGAGGTATTGATGCAGAACGGGGAATTTCCAATCGTCTGGGCCTTCATGCCGCTCCCAGAGGAAGGTGAGCCCATGGTGCCCTGTGCCTGGGCGAAAGAAACGCCCGCGATCAGTGCGGCGACGGCGGTGAGTGTGGTCAACGTCTTCATTATCTGACTCCTTGGTGGGTGATTTGCCGGCGTGCGGCAATTGGAACAACGGAGGCAGGGGAATGGTGTTCCGGGAACCCACACCGATTTAAGGAAAAAGTTTTCAAAAGTGGCGCGGAAATGGCAAACGGTAAAATGGCAAACGGCCGGGATGGTACCCGGCCGCCGCCTGAAATCGTCCTGAGAAATTACGCCTCAATAATTGCGACGATCTCGTGTGTCCGCGGGCTAATAATCACGATCTGCTCGCCCACCAGAATGTAGTCGTAACCACGCCACTCTGGATAGATCACGATCACTTCCTGCGGCAGCGTATGGACACGCACACTTGTCGGGATGCGAGTACCGACGCTGACCGACACGTTCAGATTTACGCGCTCCACCTTCTGCGACTTGATGACCGTGCTGATCTTGGTGCGTTGCTCGGTCGTAAGCTTTGCCGAACCAGCCGCACCCTGGCCGGTCGTCGCGCGGTTCTCCTCGCTGCTCGACTTGGTCGACGGCGAAGCCGCGTTATTGTCGCTATTCGACTTGTTTTTGACGCCATCATTTGCAGGGTTCGATTCCTGCGCCGCGCCGCCAGGGCCACGTTGACCCATGTCGGACTTCTCAGATTTCGGCGTCTGACCGGTGGTCTCCTTGGCCTTGTCGGAAGCCTTGTCAGAGGCCTTGTCCAACTTGTCCGACGTAGCCTGGCCGGTCGTCTGCGGCGCCTTTTGCTCACCATTCTTCATCGACGGTGCGACTTTTTCCGCCGGCGCGCTTTGCTGCGCCGCGGGCGCGCGCTCCGGGGTGTCCTTACTCATGCCTTGTGCCGACGCTGCGCCGGCGCCAAACAGCAACGCGAACGCTACGGTCGACAGCAATTTAGCTTTCCTCACGGGATCCTCCTCTGGGATGCCCCCCGAATTTCCCGACAATGTCGAGACCTCATGAGCAAACGTTTGGCTGGACCCATCGGTTCCGCACGTTACGCAATGGCAATTTGTCGCCATTGCGTTCCCGGTTCCATCAAGGCAACTTTGTCTTTGCGGGTAGGCGCCCTTGGCGATTCTTTCGTCGTCGATTGATAAAAACGCTGCCGATTTTCGCGCCAATGCCGAACGCATGCGTGCGCTCGTGTCTGAACTGCAGGCACGTCGCGCCGAAGCGGCTTTGGGCGGTTCGGAGCGCGCGCGCGAGCGCCATGTGGGTCGCGGCAAGCTGTTGCCACGTGATCGCGTGATGACTCTGATTGATCCCGGTTCACCATTTTTGGAGCTCTCGCCGCTTGCTGCCAATGGCATGTACGACGATGCCATCCACGGTTCGGGACTGATCACCGGAATCGGCCGGATCGAAGGCCGCGAATGCATGGTGGTCTGCAACGATTCCACCATCAAGGGCGGCACATATTTTCCGATGACGGTCAAAAAACATCTGCGCGCCCAGGAAATCGCGCGCGAAAACCGTTTGCCGTGTATCTATCTGGTGGACAGCGGCGGCGCCAATTTACCGCATCAGACCGAAGTCTTTCCCGATCGAGAGCATTTCGGCCGCATCTTTTATAATCAGGCAACGCTGTCGTCGCTGGGCATACCCCAGGTCGCCGTCGTCATGGGATCGTGTACCGCGGGCGGCGCCTATGTACCGGCAATGTCGGACGAGACAATTATCGTTAAAAATCAGGGCACGATCTTTCTCGGCGGGCCGCCGCTGGTGAAAGCGGCGACCGGGGAGGTGGTGAGCGCTGAAGAGCTGGGTGGCGCCGATGTGCATGCGCGCAAATCCGGCGTTGCCGATCACTACGCGCAGGACGACCATCATGCCTTGCACATCGCACGCCGCATCGTCGCCAATTTGAACACGAAAAAGAACGTCGACATTCCCCTGATGAAGTCCCGTGACCCGGAATTTGCAGCTGACGATCTGGATGGAATTGTGCCGGTCGATCTGAAAAAACAATATGACGTGCGGGAGGTGATTGCCCGCGTCGTGGATTCATCTGAATTCGATGAATTCAAGGCGCTTTACGGTTCGACCCTGGTTACGGGCTTCGCCCACATTTACGGAATGCCGGTCGGCATACTCGGCAACAACGGGATTCTTTTTTCCGAAAGCGCTCTCAAAGCCGCGCATTTTATCGAGCTTTGCTGTCAACGCCGCATCCCGCTGCTGTTTTTGCAAAATATCGTCGGCTTCATGGTCGGGCGCGACTACGAGGCCGGTGGTATTGCAAAAGACGGCGCAAAAATGGTGACGGCAGTGGCGTGCGCGCAGGTTCCCAAAATCACGCTGATTATCGGCGGCTCATATGGCGCCGGAAACTACGGTATGTGCGGGCGTGCTTATGGCCCTCGTTTTCTGTTCACCTGGCCCAACGCCCGCATCTCGGTCATGGGAGGCGAACAGGCCGCGAGCGTGCTGGCGACCGTCAAACGCGACAATGTCGAGGCGGGTGGGGGCAAATGGTCGGAAATCGAAGAAGAGGAATTCAAGCAGCCGCTACGCGAGCAATTTGAAATCGAAGGCAATCCATATTTCGCCACCGCGCGGCTGTGGGACGACGGCATTATTGCGCCTTCGGAAACACGCCGCGTGCTGGCGCTGGCATTTTCGGCGGCTCTGAATTCGCCGATACCGGAGACAAAATTCGGCGTTTTCAGAATGTGATGCGAGGGACTGAATGAACTACAGCAGTGTCCTCATCGTCGGCGCCGGGTCGGGTCTATCGGCTTCGCTTGCGCGCGCTTTCGCCAAAATCGGAATGAAAGTCGCACTTGCCGCTCGCACGATCGAGAAGCTGGAGCCGCTGGCGCGCGAGACCAAAGCAACAATGTTTGTCTGCGACGCGACGAGACATGCCGACGTCGAAAAACTCTTTGTCGATCTAGACGGCGCAGCGGCAACGCCTGACGTCGTTGTGTTTAACGCCAGCTACCGCGCACGAGGACCATTGACCGAGCTCGATCCGCGCGAGGTCGAGAAATCTATTCACGTCTCCGCTTTCGGGGGTTTCCTCGTAGCTCAGGCGGCGGTCCGACGGATGTTACCGCGCAAGCAGGGTGCGATCCTTTTTACCGGCGCGTCAGCCAGTGTTAAAGGCTATGCACAATCGGCGCCATTCGCGATGGGCAAGTTCGCGCTGCGCGGCCTGGCACAGAGCATGGCTCGCGAATTGGCACCGCAGGGGATTCACGTCGCCCATTTTGTGATCGATGGAGGCATCCGCAGTACGCGCCGGACCGAGCCGCCGGACAAGCCGGACTCGTTGCTCGATCCGGATGCCATCGCGCAAAGCTATCTGCATGTCCTTAATCAGCCGCGCAGTGCGTGGACATGGGAAATCGAATTGCGGCCGTGGGTGGAGAAATTTTAAACGCCCCTTAGCGTCTCCACGTTTCGATCACGGTGTCCCAGTTCACGAACGGCTGCTTCGGACCTTTTGCCCTTGCCGGAGATCAACTTAGACATATTCTAATGTTCTTCCCGTGGCTTGCGTCGCGGTCGGCGCGATGACACAAATTTCGCCGCGCGCCATTTGATGAGGCCTCCAATGTACCGCCGAATGATCGTTGTGCTCGCTGCTCTCCTGTTGCCGCTCACCGTCAACGCGCAGGCGCCGTCACCGGCGAAGGAGACACCAAAAGAAACGGGAAAAGATACGGCGAAAACCTACGTGCCCGGTCTGGAGCAGTTCATGAACGTCATCTTGATGGAGCACAACAAGCTTTGGTTTGCCGCCAAAGCGCGAAATTGGGCATTGGCTGAATATCAGCTCGGCGAGATCAAGGAGATCATGGGAGACGTGCAGGACTTCGTGCCGACATTCAAGAACCTGCCGCTCGCGGACATGCTCGACGCGGTCATCACCAAGGAGATCGCGTCACTGGAAAAATCGATCGAGGGGAAAGACTACAAGGCCTTTACGGCGGGCTACGACAAGCTCACTGCTGCTTGCAACGCCTGCCACCAGGGCACAGAGCATGGCTTCATCGTTATCAGGCGGCCAACGCGGCCGGCGTTTACCAATCAGGATTACGATCCGCACAAATAGCAGTGTGGCCCGCTACGTCTCCCGGCGCCGCCTGGCACCATAGTCCGTCCCACGAGCACGTGCTAAACGCAGGCATCATGACCAGGCCCGAAGACCTCACGCAGCTTGCACCCACTGGAAAACTTCGCGGCGGTGTTGTCGCCGCGCCGGCGTCGTCCGCCTTTTTCACAATCAAAGACGGCAAAGGCGACGTAAAGGGCGTTACCGTCGATCTCATTCGTGGTTTTGCTGCTGCGCTGAAGCTGCCGCTGGCCCTTCAGATTTACGACAACTCGGGCCAGGTCACCGATGCGGTTGCGAAAGGTGAATGTGATATCGCGTTTATGCCGCAGGATGCCGAGCGGGCGAAACGCGTGGATTTCGGGCCGGCGTACTATTTTATCGAAAGTACTTACCTGGTACCGGCGGGCTCGGCCATCAAAAGCATTGACGAGGTCAATCGGCCAGGACGCCGGATCGTTGCCATCTCCAACACAACGACCGCGCGCAGTGCGCGCCGGACGGCGCCGAATGCCAGCGTCGAGGAAGTACCAAGCGTCGACCAGATGACGGAGATGGCCCGCCAAGGTGAGGGCGATGCTTTTGCGCTCTCGCACGATTCATTCACGGGCCTGCTTCCCAAGCTTCCGGGCGCGCGCGTGTTGCCGGGCAATTTCCAGCAGACCGGCATAGCGGTGGCGGTGCCGAAAGGACGGCCAGCCGCGCTGAAGATTGCAAGCGAACTGCTCGAAGTTGCAAAAACATCCGGTCTTGTACGTCGCGCCCTCGATGCCGCCGGCTTTCCGGGCGCCCCGGTGGCACATTAGGATGCCACCAGGTGCTTCACGCGCGCCGCTCCCAGATAAATCAGGATCGCGCCGGCAGACGCCCAAGCATAGTGTCGGCACCCACTGCAGCACGGCTTTGAGTGCAGGTATGAGGTCGCGCTCACGGCGGCATCAGGGCCTTACGACGACATTGCCGATCGTGCCGCGTTCGACCGCTTCATGCGCGGCAACGGTATCCGCCAGGGAGAACGTGGGCTGCGTAACGCGGTTGAGCAGCGTGCCGGACTTGAGAGCGTCGTTGATACCTTCGACGCATCGTTCACGCTCGTTCGCGTCAAGTTCGTAAACAAGGAAGAATTGCAAGCGGAGAGAATTGAACAGGCAAAAGGCGGCCGGGAGGGTGGCTTCCGGTCCGGTGCCATAGACGATGACGCGGCCCTTTGGCCGCATCACGCCTGGAATGAGCTTGGCATTGGCCGTGAGATCCATGTCTACCGTGGCGTCAACTCCGCGCTTGTCGGTGATCTCCATGACGCGCTCTCCGACATTCTCCCGCTTGTAGTCGATGATATGGTCCGCGCCCGCCTCGCGGGCGGCCTTGGCCTTCTCGGGGGAAGAAATCGTGGCGATGACATTCGCACCCTTGGCCTTTGCAAATTGGATGATGTATTGGCCCACGGCGCCGGCACCGCCCGACACGAGCAGGTTCATGTTTTTGGTGGCGTCGGCGAGGATGACAGCGTGAATAGCTGTCATTGCCGGGATTCCAAGGCAGGCGCCAGCGTCGAATCCGACATTGTCTGGCAATGGTGCGGCCTGTGCGGCCGGCAACGCTATAAATTCGGCCGCCGTTCCGAAAGCGCGTTTCCATTGCCCGTTCCATACCCACACGCGCTCACCGATGCGGGATCTCGGCACACCGTCGCCAACCTCATCGATTATTCCGGCACCATCGCTGTGCGGCACGACGCGCGGGAAAGCTATCTTTCGCGTGGAGCCTTGCCGCGATTTGACGTCGGACGGGTTAACGCCCGAGGCAGCGAGTTTCACGCGTACTTCACCGGGCCCGGGGAGCGGCGTTTGGACTTCGCCGACTGTCAGCACCTCGCGCGCTGCACCGTTTCGCTCGTAATAGACGGCATGCATGGGCAGTCCCCCCTGGAACCGGCACGATAGCATGCCGGCATAGCCTGGAAATTGGCCGCAGAACCTGAACAAGAGTCACGCGTTATCCCTCATCATGCCCAGAATGAAACGAGGCACTACGCGCGGAAGTGCTCCCGGGGGCGAAAAACGCGAGGTCCAATATGCATTACCGGGTTTATAGCGGCCCCAAAGGGTCACCGGACGTGTCGCCGCTCGAAAAATCTGAGTTGCTGTTCAAGGAATTTGCAGCGCTCGATGACGCGCTGTCGTGGGCGCGCCACTTGGAAGGCGGCGGGCGTGTTCCGCTGTTGATCGAAGGCGATGACGGCACGCATATGGACAGGCGCGCCATCATCGACGCGCTGCGAGTCAGTATGCGGGAGCAACTCGACCGATAATGGCGTCAGCCGGCGATCCGTACCCACTCGGCCCGGGCGCGCGTGGTGAGGTGGTTCCACTTATTGCTGACGACGTCCCAATTCACCATCGGCCGTTGGCTGCTGGCGTTCGCGGTCGTCACCGCATAGTGGGAATCATAAAGGTAGGCCGCGCCGACGGTGAGCAGAACGCCAAGAACAATTCCGATAAGGACACGCATGATGATGAAACTCCTCGTTCCCGATCTCAAACGCAGCTGACGGAGATGCGGTTCCAGCGCTCTCAAGGTGGTTTAGACGACAATTGTGACAGCAAATCCGTCGATTTTGGGTCGGCCAGCGTTAACCATACAAACGCGCTCGTGTTATTGTAACTCATTGAAAACGCTTTGTTTCTTGGCAGAAAAACTTTTCCCGTGCACAAAATTTGCTGCTATATTGAGGCTATGAGCAGACATTCAGCAAAAACCGCCGGGCGGTCCGCCAAAACGACAAGGCGAACCGCAAAAAAAAGCGCGAAAGGTGCCCGCGCTACGGCAACAAAGGTGTCAAAATCGGCGCGTTTGCCGGTTGGAAAGTCCACGCGGCCTGCAAGAGCGGCCACGATGGCTTCCAGCCCGGTGAAAGCCATCAAGATGATCCGCACACCAAGTCCACCGGTGCAGCCGGTGGCCACGCCCGAATTGCCGGTGCATCTGCACAAGTACCAGGTCGGCGAGACTGTTTACTACACGTCGCCGACGTTTGGACGTGCCGCAGCGACCGGCAGCTATATCGTGGTCAAACTGCTGCCGTCGGAAGGTGACGACTATCAGTACCGGATCAAGAGTTCCGGTGAGGCCTTCGAACGCGTCGCCAAGGAAAGCCAGCTCGATCGCCCCTAATCGCGGCCGGTGATGGGCCGTCGCTATTTTGCCTCGGGCTTTTCTTATGCTCTGGGACCGCGCAGTGGTACTGCAGGAGGTCAGGGCATGCCGATTTATATCACGCAGGGGCGTTACACCCGCGATGCGATCAAGGGAATGATCGTCAAGCCGGAGGATCGCGCCGATGCGGTCGCGCGTCTGATATCCAAAATTGGAGGCCGGTTGTTGGGCTATTATCTCACATTCGGCGACTATGATTTTATGGTGATCGCTGAAGCTCCAAATGACGTTCAGATGGCGGCAGTGCTGCTCGCGGCCGGAAGCGGCGGCGGTGTCACTGATTTGCGCACCACCGTGGCCCTCACGTCGGTGGAAGCGAAGGGGGCGTTTGCCGCTGCGAGCGATCTTGCCCCGGGCTTCAGGTCGGCAGGCGGAACATAGCCGCAGAGGAATAAACAAAAGAACACGACGTTATAACAACCTGAACAAACCAAAGTGGAGGACTTATGCGCGCGTTTTTGCGTCTGGCAGCACTCATATTGCCAGTTTTGCTGGCTTTGCCGGTTGCAGCACAAAACTTCCCAACCCGCCCCGTTAAATTCATCGTCCCCTTTGGTGCTGGCGGCCCGGCCGACGTCTACGCGCGGGTACTCGCTCAGCATCTCTCCGAAGAAATCAAGCAGACCTTCGTAGTTGAGGATCGCCCCGGTGCAGGCTCAATCATCGGTACCGACGCGGTCGCCAAGGCAGCGCCCGACGGTTACACGCTGCTGATCATGTCGAATACGCATACGACCAACGAGTCATTGCTGCCCAACAAGCCGTTTCAGCTGATGCGCGATTTCGTGCCCGTAGCGACGATCAACTATTCCGATCTCCTGATGGTCGTTCATCCGTCAGTTCCGGCAAAGACCGTCAAAGAACTCATCGAGTTGGCGAAAAAGGAGCCGGGCAAACTTAACTACGCGTCGTCCGGGCCGGGCACGCCCTACCATATGGCCGGGGAGTTGTTTAAAGCGATGACGCAGACGGACATCGTCCATGTGCCGCACAAGGCTTCCGGTGATGCACGGAACAGCGTGGTGTCGGGAACTGTCCAGGTGATGTTCGATGCCGTAACCACGATGTCGGCACTGGCAAAAGGTGGACAGGTCCGTGCGCTTGGCACAACCGGCCTGACGCGCTCGCAGCTCACGCCCGATCTGCCGACGATTGCCGAAACGGTTCCCGGCTACGAGGCGACAATCTGGCTTGGCGTGATGGCGCCAAAGGGCACTCCCAAGGAAATCATCACTTTCCTTAATACGGCCATCAACAAGGTCATCAATTTGCCCGAAGTGAAGGAAATCTGGCTCCAGCAGGGTGCGATTCCGCTGGTCAAAACCCCGGATGAGTTCGATGCCTATTTGCGTAAGGACATCGAAAAATGGGCCGATGTGGTAAAGGTCTCTGGAGCCAAGATTCAGTAAGCGCATGATCCCGAAAAGCTTGCCTCGGACTTGATCCGCGGTCCGGTTTTCGAACAAAGTCCTGCGCTATCAAATCGGTGGGACATGTCGATGGTCGGCAGCGCGTCCGAAAACGGACTGCTTTCAACACCGTTGGTGTTGCCGGCACCCGTGGCCGGCGCGCTGGCGGCGTTGTTTCTGGTGATCGTCCTGATAGCGGTGCGCCGCGCAACCCACGATGGCGGGCGCTTGCTTGTTCCGTTTTCTGTCATCCTGGTCTTCACGCTGGCGGCGATTGGCATCATCGACCGCTTGGCGACGAACGAACGCATGGCTGAGCAGCGCGATCTTCGTCTGCGCGATTCGCAACTCAGCGTAAGCGCCCTTGCGCCCGGTTCGCCTCTTGCATGTCTCGATGGCGTCGCCGGCGAGCAGGTAGGAAATGCCTGTGAGCGAGCGGTATTCGCGGACGCGCAAAGCACTGCAAGGGCCGTCGCCTATGTCACCGCGCGCCTGGCTTTGCTTGCGGACGTTTCCGCTATTGATCAACGTGGCGACCGCGATCTGCTGGCGGCCTTCGCTAACGCGCGTCGTGCCATTGAACTCGATCGTTACGGGATCGCAGCGCATGTTCTCGCCGACCGCGATGGTTGCACCACCGAGCGCTGTGCCGCTTTCGCCATGTTTCAGGACACCGGCGCGCTCAAGGCCAATTTGAAGGTTCGAGCCTTTGAGACCTATGTCGCTCGCTACGCCGCCGCCTGGGGAAAATCTGAGCCTGGGGCTGACAAGGAGCCGCAGGCCTCCGTCGCACCGCTGCCGCCCGTCGCGAGCGCCGGCGAGCCATCAGCGCCCCATCCGGTCGATAGCCGCTATGATTTTCCTTCCGCCGCATCGATTCCCGCGGTCAGCATCATGAATGCCGAACCGCCGCCGCCCAAGGAGCAGCACACCGGGGGGGTCAGTGCCCAGCCAGGGGAGAAGCCTGCGGGCAACGCTCCGATTCCACCCAAGCGTCCACAGGCCCAGGCGGCGTCCCCGCCGGCACGCTAATATCGGGCCGACCGACGCAGGCCCGCATGTTCAAATCCGTCCTGATCGCCAATCGTGGCGAGATTGCCTGCCGCATTGCTCGCACTGCGAGGCGGATGGGCCTTCGAACAATCGCCGTGTATTCGGAGGCTGATTCCGACGCGCTGCATGTTCGCCTCTGCGATGAGGCGCACGCGATAGGTCCCTCGGCGGCCACCCAAAGTTACCTCGCGATCGAGAAAATAATTGCAGCCGCCAGCTTCGCGCATGCCGAGTGCATTCACCCGGGCTATGGCTTCCTTTCGGAGAACGCGGACTTTGCGCAAGCTTGCTCTGACGCGGGCATCGCCTTTGTTGGCCCGCCCGCCCGGGCAATCCGTGCCATGGGTCTGAAAGATCGGGCCAAGGCGCTTATGGAGAAGGCGGGCGTGCCCGTGGTTCCCGGGTATCATGGCGAGAGGCAGGAACCAAAATTCCTGAAGCAGAAAGCCTACGAGATCGGCTATCCGGTGCTGATAAAGGCGGTGGCCGGCGGCGGTGGTAAAGGGATGCGCCGCGTCGACCGTCACGCCGATTTCGATCCCGCCCTGGAAGGCGCCCAACGCGAAGCCACAGCTGCCTTCGGAGATGGGCGGGTGCTGGTTGAAAAGTATGTGACGAATCCCCGTCACATCGAGCTGCAGATTTTTGCTGACGCACATGGCAACGCCATTCACCTGAATGAACGCGACTGTTCACTGCAGCGGCGCCACCAGAAGGTGATCGAGGAGGCGCCGGCCCCCGGCATGACGAGTGAATTGCGCGCCATGATGGGCGCGTCGGCGGTCGCGGCGGCCAAGGCCGCAGACTATGTGGGCGCCGGGACTGTCGAGTTTGTCGCCGACGGCGCAAAAGGCCTCCAGCCGGGCAGGTTCTGGTTTATGGAGATGAATACGCGCCTTCAGGTCGAACACCCGGTGACCGAAGCAATCACGGGCCTCGATTTGGTGGAATGGCAGTTTCGCATTGCCGCAGGCGAGAAACTGCCCCTGGCGCAGTCTCAGGTAAAGCTGGAGGGCCACGCTGTGGAGGCGCGCCTCTACGCGGAAGATCCGGAACGGGGCTTCCTGCCATCCACGGGCCGGCTGCTCGCGCTGCAATTTCCCACCATGGAAGGCATCCGGATCGACAGCGGCGTGGAGGCCGGCAGCGACGTGACGCCGTTCTATGATCCAATGATTGCCAAGCTCATCGCCCACGACAGGACGCGCGGGCAGGCGCTTGATCGCCTGGCAGGTGCGCTCGAGCAGACTATCGTTGTCGGTCCGCGGAGCAATGCCGGCTTTCTTGCCGCACTTTGTCGCGCACCCGGTTTTTGTAAGGGCGATTACGATACGGCCTTTATTGACCACCATCTGGCGGAACTTGGCGCGGAGCCGAAGGAACTCGATCGCGCAGCGGCGGCCCTGGGGGCAGAAAAATTGTTGGCGCAGGAAAACGACCGCATCGCCGCGTCGCAGGCAGGCGAGGCGGGCGATATACCGTCGCCCTGGGAGGCGGCCGATGCATTTCAGCTTTCCAGCGAGCGCACGCTGGCCCTGCAGGTCGTTGTCGAAGGCAAGATCGTTATTGCCCATGTCGCCTACGGCCGCGCCGGACCAATGGTGTCAATCGATGGCCAAACACCTGCCGGGGACGCGTTGGCAGTCGCCGATGGCAACGCCGTTTACGTGCTGCGCCATGGGCGGCAAACCAAAGTGAGCCTGCGCGATCTCGCGTTCGACGAGGCTGGGGATCAAGACAAAAGCGGGGTTGTAAGGGCACCCATGCATGGCAAGGTACTCGATATCCTTGTGGACGAGGGTGCGCGGGTCATCCGCGGCCAGCGTGTTGCCATTATTGAGGCAATGAAGATGGAACACACACTTGTTGCGCCTGTTGACGGCACCATTGCCGACATTGCGGTCGGCCGAGGCGCGCAGGTGGCGGAAGGTGCAAAGGTATTGCGCGTTGTGCCGGCTGCGAAAGTGAATGAATAAGTTGGGATTATAAATGGCGCTCCATCTCATCAAGCTTTGTGTTGGCTGCGACTCTGTCGCCGACCTTGAGGACTGGATTAAGGAGAAGCTGAGGGAGAAAAAGCGCCGCGGACAGAAAGCCGAGCACATCCACACGACTCGCATGGTACCCAAGCGTGCCGACGAACTCACAAGCGGCGGGTCGCTCTTTTGGGTGATTCGTGGTCAGATCACCTGCCGTGAACGCATCCTCGATATTCGCCCATTCACGGATAAGGACGGCATTGGCCGCTGCCGGGTCGTCCTCGATGGCAAAGTGGTCCTTATTGAGCCACGGCCACGCGCGGCATTTCAGGGGTGGCGTTATCTCGAGGCAAAAGAAGCGCCCCGCGACCTCTCGCGCGCCGCACCCGGTGCCGCAAGGATGCCGGAAACCATGCGCCGTGAATTGCGGGAGCTTGGACTGCTTTAGACCCCGATATTGTCAATGAGCCTCGTTTTGCCAAGCCTGGCGGCAATAAGCAGCCGTATCGGGCCCTCTTTAGGCGAGGTGATCGGGGCGAGCGTCAGCGCATGACGCGCTTCGAAGTAATCGAGAACGAAACCGGCAAGGTCGATCTCGATTCGCCCTACATTGAGGACCCGGTCAACTTTTTCACCGCTTTTTATGCGGGTGGCGCCGTCCTTGAGGACACGATGAAGCATAGGTGCGACCGCGCGCTCGGTCGCGGAGAGGTAGACATTACGCGAGGATAGCGCCAGGCCGTCCGACTCACGCACGGTCGGAACGCCAATCACCTTCACCGGCAGATCGAGATCCTTGGCCATTTGTGTGATGACTCGTAGCTGCTGGTAGTCCTTTTGGCCAAAGAGGGCGAAATCGGGCAAAACCTGGGTAAAGAGTTTGGCGACCACGGTTGCTACACCGCCAAAGAAATGCGGACGAAATTCGTCTTCCAATCCAGCTTTGGCCGGTCCTTCCGGAGCAAGTCGCGTCGCAAAACCGTCCGGATACATGGCCTCGACCGATGGTGCCCAGACAAGATCGACTTTGGCATCGCGCAAAGCTTTTACGTCGGTCGCAAAGCTCCGCGGATAACTGGCGAAATCCTCGTGCGGCGCAAATTGCGTCGGGTTGACGAAGACTGACACCACCACGCGGCTCGCGCGCCGCCCCGCTTCGCGGACCAGCGCCATGTGGCCGCGATGCAGGGCGCCCATCGTAGGGACGAGCGCCACGCGCTCACCTCGCTTTCGGAAGGGGTCCAAGGTGCGGCGAAGCGAGACGACTGTGCGGATAACTTTGAGACGGGCTGCCATAATTTGAGACCTTGTCCTCGAATTGTCGCAAATCCCGATTAGGAGCTTCAAGCGGGGATGAGCATCGCAAACCAATTATGGATTAGGTTCGGTTTCACTTGACTAACGCGCGCCAATATTTTGAGAATTGACAGCCGGAGGGGGCGGCATGTTGATCCAACCAATCCAAGAAACTAGTCAGTCCGCACATGTCGTTGTGCTCGGCAACGAGAAAGGTGGCTCGGGAAAATCCACCACCGCGCTGCATATTGCGGTCGCGCTCCTGAAGGCCGGACAACGCGTTGCCACAATTGATCTCGACTCGCGTCAACAGAGTTTCACACACTACATCGACAATCGGCGGGCCTGGGCCGATCGCGCACGCATTTCACTGGAATTGCCCACCCACTACTGCATCGGACGCGCCGATGGCAATTCAGTGGAAGCGAACGAGGCGCAGGAGTTTTCCAATTTTTCGGTGGCGATCAGTGCGATCGAGCATACCCACGACGTGGTGGTGATCGACACCCCCGGGGCCGACACCTATCTCATGCGGCTCGCTCATTCGATGGCGGATACGCTTGTCACGCCGCTCAATGACAGCTTCCTCGATTTCGACGTGCTGGCTACTCTCGACCAGACCAATTTCAGTGTTACGGGCGAAAGCCACTACGCCGAAATGGTCCGCGAAGCGCGTCGGCAGCGGCGACTGGTCGACGGCCAGCTCACCGACTGGGTCGTGGTCCGGAACCGTCTCTCCAGCCTTTCGTCACGCAACAAACGCCTGGTAGGCGACGGAATAAATGAACTGTCAAAACGTATGGGCTTCCGCAGCGTCGAAGGCTTTGCCGAACGTGTGGTTTATCGCGAATTCTTCCCGCGTGGGCTCACCGCGCTCGACGATCTCGACGAGGAGACGCTCGGGACCCGTCCGAACCTCTCGCATGTGACGGCTCGCGAGGAAGTGATCGCGCTGCTCAATACGCTTCATCTTCCACTTTGTGAAAATGGCAAACGGCGCGCAGCTGCCCGTGCGGAATGGTACTCAGTCATGGATCAGCCTCTACAGGTTCACGACGTCATTTCCTGAAAACACGCAAAAGGTGTATTCTATTTTCCCGCGACCCTTTGGTGCGCGCGAGAATTCACGCAACGCCGTTGATTCAGTGTAGAATTTTCTAATGAGCAGGGACGGCCGACAAACGCCGGCACCGGTCTCGTCAAAGCCGGAAATTGAGAATTTTATCGATCAGGTGCGCGCGCTTGGGCCGTCGACGGCGCGAGGCGGCCGCGGCCGGCTGATATTTGCGCTCGATGCCACGATGAGTCGGCAGCCGACCTGGGATACAGCCTGCACACTGCAGGCACAGATGTTCCGCGAAGCGGCGGGTGTCGGCGGCCTTGATATCCAGCTCGTGTACTTCCGTGGCTTGCACGAATGTCGCGCTTCCGGTTGGGTCGCAGGCAGTGATCAGCTTGGCGAGCTGATGTCGCGAATCGACTGTCGTGGCGGCCAGACTCAAATCGGCAAGGTTCTGAGCCATGCGCGTCAGGAATATGTGCGTCGGAAGATCCAGGCCATGGTGTTTGTCGGCGACGCCATGGAAGAGCCAATCGACAGTCTGTGTCAGGCGGCAGGTGAATTGGGATTGCTTGGCGTTCCTGTCTTTATGTTCCAGGAAGGCGATGACTCTGTGGCTGAGAATGCCTATCGTGAAATCGCGCGGCTGTCGCGCGGAGCGTACTGCCGGTTCGATGCCGGCTCGGCCCAACAGCTCGGTGAGCTATTGCGCGCAGTCGCTGCTTATGCCGCAGGCGGCATCAAGGCACTTGCCGAGCTAAAGCGATCACCCGGTGCGCAAAAGTTGCTGGCTCAGCTGAAGTAATCATGCCCGCTCTCATCTTCGGCGTTGTCGTGCTGGTGCTCGTTTTATGGGCGCTCAATGTCATTTCCAAAGCTGATCCGAAAGTCGCCGCCCGCGTGACGAAGGTCGGCGGCGGGTTGCTCTTGCTCGGGTTTGCCGTATTTCTCGGGCTGCGCGGCGAGGTCGGAATTGCCATTCCGCTTGGCGCATTTGGCCTCGGGCTGCTCGGCTGGGTGCCTTTCGGGCCCGCGGGCTTTTCTGCGCGCACGCAGAAGAGCACGGGACAGACATCGCGTGTGCGCTCGGCCTATTTCGAGATGGAACTCGACCATGACACCGGTGCGATGCGCGGACGAATTCTCGCGGGCCGCCATCAAGGCGCCGAGCTTGAACAATTCGACGTCAAGACGCTGGCCGCGATGCTGAGCGAAGTTGACGAAGAAAGCGGGGCGCTACTTGTGGCTTATCTTGACCGCCGGGAGCCCGGTTGGAGTGAGCACGCGCAGGCGGATGCGGCAGCGGGGCGGCGCACGTCGAGCAGCGGAAAAATGTCTGAACAAGAGGCCTATCAGATCCTTGGCCTGGAGACCGGCGCGAGCGCCAATGAGATCAGCCGCGCGCATCGCACGCTGATGAAGAAACTGCATCCCGACCAGGGGGGGTCGACGTATCTCGCGGCCCGTATTAATGAAGCCAAGGAAATCCTTCTTCGCCGCCATCGCTGAGGTACTCCACAAACTCGACCATCAGCGGCTCCTGAATATTGGCGCATCCCTATTATTTGTTTTGTTCAGTTCTTGAGTAGCATGCACGGAATTGCGCTGCGCTTGAGGTGTTTGCAGGCAGCTTCCGCCTGATCCTTCTCTAGCCCCGCGAAGCGGGCGCGAAAGAGCACTTTGTCGCCCTTTTCCGTGCGTTCGGTGAATGGATCGGCTTTGCCGAGCAGGTTTTTGGCCTTATTTTGTGCTGCTTCCAGACGCTGCTTGGCGTCGCTTTCGTCGGGCAAAGCGCCAACCTGAATGAGCCACGCGCCACGCGGTTTGACGACGGGCGCAGCACTGGCGGTTGGCACAGGCACGCTGTTTCCAGCGGAGGCGACCTTTGCCGTCGGCACGGCCGGCGCAATGACCTTTGCGGCAGGCGGTGGAACGGGAACCGGCGCGGGCGCGGCAGCCACGGCCGTTGAAGCCGGTGGTGCGGCGGGTGACGAAGCAGGCGGAGGGGAAGCCGCCACCGCCGGTCCGGCCGGTTGCGGCTCGCTTCTAACGGTGGCGATCGTGGTGATGTTCGCCGCATTGGTGACCGCGGGTGCCGGCATGAGTTGCCGGTTATCCGAGGGAAGCGGCGTCAGGGAAGCCGAGTACACAGTGCCGGGATGGACGGCGACGGTTCTCACGGCGACTGGCTTGATCGGGTCAGTGGAGCCTGGCGCCGGCGCATCCGTAGCCGACGGCGCAGGTGCCTGAGCCGCTGACGCAACGCGCACCGGCGCCGAACCAGTGCGATCATCCTCTTTCCCGTCCTTGCTGTCCCTTCGCGCGACCGCCGTTTCCCGACCCTCGACGACCGGCGGGGCGGTCCGTTTGACAGCGGCGATGTTGATGTTGTTGTCGATCAGGCTCCGTACCCGGGCGTCACGCGCTTCCGCAGTACGGCCGCCGAATACGACCGCCACAACATGATGATTGGCCCGGCGGACCGAAGTGACGATGTTAAAACCGGAATCGTGAATGTAGCCAGTCTTGATGCCGTCGAGTCCGTCGACGGCGCCAAGCAAGTGATTGTGGTTTCGAATTGACTTGCCGCGGTACTCGAAAGTCCGGGTCGCGAAATACTGGTAGTAGGTCGGGAATCGATCCTGGATGGCGCGGCCAAGGATGGCCTGATCGCGCGCGGTCGTGATCTGCTGCTCGTCCGGGAGACCCGAAGCATTGCGATAGACGGTCTGGCTCATACCCAGCGCCTGCGCCTTTGCGGTCATCATCCGGGCAAAGCTGGCCTCATCGCCACCGAGTGCTTCGGCCACGATGACAGCCACATCGTTCGCCGATTTTGTGACGATGGCGCGAATCGCCGTTTCGACACGGATCGATTCCCCGGGCTTGAGGCCCAGCTTCGAGGGGGCTTGCACGGCTGCGTGGGCGGATGCTGGCAGGTCGGTGGTAAGCTTGACCTTGCCTTGCTCGAGACGCTCGAACAGCAAATAGAGGGTCATAATCTTGGTCAGCGAAGCCGGGTGGCGCGGGCTGTCGGCGTTGGTTGCCTGCATCACCGCGCCTGAATTGGCGTCCACCACAATTGAAGCATAAGACGGCTGGTAGCTTTCACCGGCGCTTGCCTTCGGCCGGTGCGACCGGCGGGCGCTTGCGGCGTCAGCGAAGGCAGCGACAGCAACGACGGCCGACAGGCCGACGGCGCCCCAGCGCAAGCCGCGATAGCCGAAACCTCCCCCACGCAACATTCGCTCTCCCGACCCCTAATTGCGGTGACGGACCCGTAAGCCGCCATCGTGGCAGTTTTGTGCGTCTCGGCGATGCGACAATCTACGACCGTAGGAGACCGCGGTTTACAAATTCTTAAGGCAATCCACTGGATTGTCTATGTTTTTTGCATTGCAATATTTTTCTTGACTTTATTGTGCACTGCACTATAAGCCCTTTTCAGATCCCGGCCAAGGGCCGGAGCACATTGGCACCGCATTGCGGGCCGGGAAGGGATGACATGGTCAAGAATTTCGACGACCTGCAGCAGGTCGGTAAGGAAAACGTCGACGTCACGCTGAAGGCTATGGGCGCGCTATCGAAGGGCACCCAGGCGATCGCCGTCGAGGTCGCGGACTATTCGAAGAAGGCATTCGAGGACAGCACCGCTGCGATCGAGAAATTGTTCGGCGTGAAGTCGTTGGACAAAGCGATTGAGGTGCAGACCGAATACGCCAAGAGCGCCTACGAGGGTTTTGTGGCCAAGGCCTCCAAGATCGGCGAATTGTATGCCGATCTCGCGAAGGAAACCTACAAGCCGTTCGAAGTCCTGATGGCGAAGGCGAAGTAAGTCGCGTCGCGTAGGTTCGAGTGAGTTGGTACTGGTTGCTTAGTGTCGCGTGAGTGTTTTGGAATGCAAAGCCCGGCTCAATCGAGCCGGGCTTTTTGTTTGGCTTGCGCTATCCGGCGCTGCGCTTATTGAGCAACGCGCAACTTGGTCAGATTGGTGCCGATCGTATTGAACGTCGCAGTCATCTGATCCGCCGAGGTCAGCAGATAGAACTTGTCCGCGCTGCTTGCGCAATTTTGCAGCAGGGTCGACGTTGGATCGCCGCCTGTGTTGACCTGGATCGTGTACAACACAATGTTGGCCGCCTTGACGTTGGCACAGGTCAGCGCCTGACGGTCATCGATCGAATTCTGATCGGTGTACCAACGGTCTTGCGTGTTCAGGCCGTCGGTCAGCAGGATGATGACCTGTGTGTATTGATACTCACCGTCCATGGGGGGCGGGGTAGGGAATGGCCCGCCGCCGACGAGTGACATCCAGCCGAGCTGCAAACCAATCGCCTGGTTGGTATTGCCGGCGGGCGACATCGCGTCGACCAGCGAACTCATGCCGGTCCAGTCATAGCTCAGCGCCATTACAGCCTTCGGACAGGAGCTGTACTGCTCGGCCGGGTAAAGCGACGACCACCTGGGTGTGACCGGATCCGGCGCGTCGGCAGTGGTGTCGTAGTTGTATGTCGCGTCCGGGTCATCCCAATTACCGCGATCCATCACGCAGCCGTTCCAGTTGGTGCTGTTGTGCACCTTGGGTGTCCAATTTCCGGTCGACGTCCAGACGCCGTTGTAAGACGTCCAGGTGTTTACGGTCCAGGTGCCGTGGTTACTCGTGCAATTGCTTTTCTTCGTATACTGCGATTTCGAGCAAACGCCGTGGCTTGTGCAGGTGCTCTGCGTGGTGTAGCCGCCGGCGCTGCACTGTCCGGAACTGGTGCAAGCATCCTGGTTCGTGTAGCCGGACACGCTGCAGGTGCCCACGTTGGCGCGGCATGCGCTTCGGGGCTTCCAGCTTCCACTGCTGCAGCTACCGTTGTTGGCGTCCCAGGACGTGTCGTCAACCAAGCCGGGATCCTGGGCCGCAGTCCCCCAGTAGATCCAATCGGCAGCAAAATTCGACTTGCCGACGTTGACGTCCTTCACGAACGGGACAATTGAAACATAGATGTCGCCCGCGGTGGTGACGGCGCTCTGCAGCTGATTGAGCAAGCCGTGAGTTGCCGTCTGCAGCGCACCTATCTTTCCGGCGTCCGACATTGATCCCGTGTTGTCGAGCACGAGCGCAACACGCAGCCGGTTTGTGCCCCACTTGGCGGTGGACGAAGCGGTCAGGGCGAAAGTGTCATAGCCGAGGATCTTCGTGAAATCGGCAGGCATCGATGCATTGGCGGTGATCACGATCTTTGACCCGCCATCCGTGGTGTAGGCCACGTGGACGTTAATATTCTGGGCCTCCGGTTTCACGAAGATCGCGGTGAAATATTTCAGCGCATTGGTATTCAACTGATCTACTGTGTCGGTGGCAGCTTCCTTCGACAGCATCAGCGCGGTGGAATCGAGCGCCGTCTGCATCGCCGCCTTCACCGAGTTGGCGCGGCTGTAGTCGACCGCGGCTCCGACGAAGCCGAGAATAGGCAGAGTGGCGAGGGCAAAAGTGATGGCGACATTGCCGCCGCGGGCAGTTCGAAACCCGGCCAGCGTGCTGCAAAACTTCTTCCAGACGACGTTCATGACGACCCACCAAGAGATGGTTGAACCCGGCTGCCTTAGTAAGGCTCGGTACTAAAAGGCCGGTATATGAGCAGGGGCTGAATTGCGAAGTGACGGTAACGCTTTGCGATGCCCGTTCGGCTTTGTCGCCGCTTTTTCAATGGGTTCGGTAGTAAATGCTGTTTTCCGCAGATCGTACAAATGCCGGACATTCTTATGAGGCGTCCTTAACACACCGTTGGTGCGATGCTGGAAATACGGCAGCGGGAAGTTTTGCCGCGGCGTCGGGTGTCCGTAATTTGTCAGGACAACCATTACGCCGCGGCAAAGCTGTTACATCGCCAAGCGTAGCTTGGAGAGCGAAGTGCCAATCTGGCCAAAAGTTGCGACGATCTGCCCGGCCGACGTGAGCAAGAAGAATTTGCCCGGGTCGCTGGCGCAGTTCTGCAACAGCGTCGAGGTCGCATCGCCACCGGTGTTGACCTGTACCGTGTAGACGGTGAGGCCTGCGGCCTTGATGTTATCGCAGGTCTTCTGTTGCCGCGTGTCGATCGAAGACTGGCTCGAATACCAGCGGTCCTGTGTATTGAGACCGTCAGTCAGCAGGATAATGACCGTCTGATACTTGTAGTCGGGATCGATTGCCGGGACGGTAAACGGCGATGCCGTCAAAGTCTGCCAGCCGACCTGCAAGCCGATCGCCTGGTTTGTGTTGCCGACCGGCTGCATGGCATCAATTTTGGTACCCAGATTAGTCCAGTTGTTGGTCAATCCAATGAGTGATGCGGAGCACGACGAATATTGCTCGGCCGGATACAGGGTGCTGCCCACGACCGGGGCATCGTTCGTGGTGTCGAAGTTCTGGTCGCGATCGGTGACGCAACCGTTCCAGGTGTTATGGGCGGCAGGCGTCCAAACCTTACTGTGCGACTGGCAGCTCGTCCGGTTCGAATACCTTGTGCTACTGCAGCTTCCGTTGACTTCTTCCCACAGGTCCCAGCGCAACCAGCTTTGGTTGAAGTTGTCGGGCCCGAAGTTCACGTCCTTGCTGAAGGGGACGACCGAAACATAGACATCTTCCGGATGGACAGCCGCCTGCTGGAGCTGGGTCAGCAGGTTATGGGACGCCGTCTTGAGCGCGTCCATCTTGCCATCATTCGCCATAGAGCCGGTGTTGTCGAGCACCAGCGCAACGCGCAGACGCGTGTTGCCCCAGCTCGACACAGACATTGATTTGATATCGACGTGGTCGATGCCGATAACGCCGAGGAAATTCGTATGGACCACGGCGGTGCCGTTCAGCGTCAACTTCGATCCGCCGGCTGAGGTATAAACCGGGGTAACAGTGACGTCGGTGACTTCAGGCCGGCTGAAGAGCGAATTGAACGTTTTGGTGGCCTCGGTCTGGAGTGCCGTATTCGTTTCTGTTGCGGCATCCTTTGAAAGCATCAGAGCGGTCGCGTCCAGGGAAACCTGGAACGCAGTGCGGGCGGCATTGACCCGCGAGTAATCGACGGCCATTCCGACCGCGGCCATAACAGGGACAGCGACGACGGCCATGAGGGGGGCTACACCGCCCCGGGCGTTTTTCAGAAAACGGGCTAACATGCGGCTCACCCAATGTTGTGGAAACGACCTATCAAGTAGTTCCGCCATATGGGGGTACCCCCCTTGAAAAAGCGTGAGAGCTGGAGCGCCAATTTGGGGGAAACTCGCTTCAAATTTGCCCGGAAACGGGTTGCGGTCGCTTAAGCAATGGTTATCTGCGTTTTGGGCGCGAAATCTCGGACGTTTTGCTCGTTGTCCCGGAACGGGGCAGGCTTAAGCGAATTGCCGACTTGGAATAGCTGCGCCCGGGTCTTTATGATGCCCAAGGTGCAACATCCGGGAATCTACCGTTTCGGCCTCACTATGACGCCCCTGGTCAGGAAAAATCGTCGGACACGCATGGCTTTGCCTCGCGCTGATGCGCCACATATGGCCGAACGTATGGCCGATGACGATCGTAAACGCCGGAATGAGCCGGGCGGCCCCAGCACGGCAGTTATTACCAAGACCAAGCCGCAGACAAAGCGGCCGAACATGTATCGCGTACTTATTCTCAACGATGACTACACACCGATGGAATTCGTTGTGCATGTGCTTGAGCGGTTCTTTGGCAAGGATCACGAAGCCGCCACAAGAATTATGTTGCATGTGCATCATCACGGGATCGGCGAGTGTGGTGTCTTTACGTACGAGGTAGCTGAGACCAAGGTGACGCAGGTCATGGACTTTGCGCGCAAACATCAGCATCCTTTGCAATGCGTCATGGAAAAGAAGTGAGTCGGGGGCGTGCAATACAAATGAACTGGATAGCTTGATGCCAACTTTCTCGCGCAGCCTCGAACAGTCGCTCCACCGTGCACTTGCGATTGCCAACGAGCGGCACCACGAATATGCGACGCTTGAACATTTGCTGCTGGCCCTGATCGACGATCAGGATGCCTCGGCGGTGATGCGTGCCTGTAATGTCGATCTGGAGAAGCTGCGTCGCAGTCTCACTGCTTATCTTGAATCAGAACTTGAAAATCTGATTACGGACGGCGCGGAAGATTCCAAACCGACTGCCGGATTTCAACGTGTGATCCAGCGCGCAGTCATTCACGTGCAATCGTCGGGACGCGAGGAAGTGACCGGCGCCAATGTTCTGGTGGCAATCTTCGCGGAACGCGAAAGCCATGCCGCTTATTTCCTGCAAGAGCAGGACATGACGCGTTACGACGCCGTCAACTACATCAGCCACGGCATAGCCAAACGTCCTGGCCTCTCGGAATCGCGTCCCGTGCGTGGCGTTGAAGAGGAAGCCGAGACCAAAGGCGGGGACGAGCCTAAGAAAAAAGGTGATGCGCTCGAGGCATATTGCGTCAATCTCAACAAGAAGGCCAAGGACGGCAAGATTGACCCGCTGATCGGCCGCGACCCCGAGATCAACCGCACGATCCAGGTGCTTTGCCGCAGGCAAAAGAACAATCCGCTGTTCGTTGGCGACGCCGGCGTCGGCAAGACTGCAATCGCGGAAGGTCTGGCCCGCAGGATCGTGCACGGCGAAGTTCCCGACGTACTCAAGGGCGCAACGGTATTTGCGCTCGATATGGGCACGCTGCTCGCGGGCACACGTTACCGCGGCGATTTTGAAGAGCGCCTCAAGCAAGTCATCAAGGAAATCGAGGCTTACCCCGGCGCGATCATGTTCATCGACGAGATCCACACAGTGATCGGCGCTGGTGCAACCTCCGGCGGCGCGATGGATGCGTCCAATCTGCTTAAGCCGGCGCTTGCGTCAGGCACGATCCGCTGCATCGGTTCGACGACATACAAGGAATACCGGCAGTATTTCGAGAAGGACCGCGCGTTGGTGCGTCGATTCCAGAAGATCGACGTCAACGAACCGTCGGTGCCGGACGCGATTGAAATTCTGAAAGGTCTGAAGCCGTATTTCGAGGAATATCACAAACTCAAATACACGAATGAGGCGATCAAGGCCGCCGTCGAACTGTCTTCGCGCTACATTCACGACCGCAAGCTGCCCGACAAGGCTATCGATGTGATCGACGAATCCGGTGCGGCGCAGATGCTGCTCCCGGAAAGCCGGCGCAAGAAGACCATCGGCCTGAAGGAAATCGAGACAACCATCTCGACCATGGCGCGCATACCGCCGAAGACCGTCTCCAAAGACGACGCCGCGGTCCTTCAGCACCTCGAGAACACGCTGAAGACGGTGGTCTATGGCCAGGACAAGGCGATCGAGTCGCTCTCGGCATCGATCAAGCTCGCGCGCGCCGGTTTGCGTGAGCCGGAAAAACCCATTGGCTGCTACCTGTTTTCCGGCCCGACCGGCGTCGGCAAGACCGAAGTGGCAAAGCAACTTGCCGCCTCGCTCGGCGTCGAGCTCATTCGTTTTGATATGTCGGAATACATGGAGCGGCATACGGTGTCGCGCCTGATCGGCGCCCCCCCCGGCTATGTCGGATTCGACCAGGGCGGCCTGCTGACCGACGGCGTTGATCAGCATCCGCATTGCGTGCTGCTTCTCGATGAAATCGAGAAGGCACATCCGGATCTGTTCAACGTGCTCCTGCAGGTCATGGATCACGGCAAGCTCACCGACCACAACGGCAAACAAGTCGATTTTCGCAATGTCATCCTGATTATGACAACGAACGCGGGCGCCTCCGACCTTGCCAAAAATGCTTACGGCTTTACGCGCACCAAGCGTGAGGGCGACGACCTGGAAGCCATCAACAAGATGTTCGCGCCGGAATTCCGTAACCGGCTCGACGCGACCATTACTTTCGCGCACCTCTCGCAGGAGGTTATCGCCAAGGTGGTCGAGAAATTCGTGCTCCAGCTCGAGGCACAACTTGGCGACCGCAACGTTACGATTGAGCTTTCGGACGAGGCAAGCCGGTGGCTTATTGCCAATGGCTACGATGAATTGATGGGCGCCCGGCCAATGGCGCGGGTGATTCAAGAGCACATCAAGAAGCCGCTCGCCGACGAAGTGCTGTTTGGCCACCTGAAGGCGGGTGGGCATGTGCGCGTGGTCGTCGACAAGGACGAGGAGGGCCGGGACAAGCTCGGCTTCCAGTTCCTCGAAGGGCCGGTCACGCCAAAGCCGGAGAAGTTGCCAGCGGTTCGCCCGAAAGCAAAGCGCCGCTCGTCGCCGCGGCCCAAACCCAAGCGCGGCTCAGTCCCGAAAGTGCCGCTGGCGAAGGTCTAGCTTTCCGACAAACGTTTGCGAGGCCGGGCTCCGTGCCCGGCCTTCGCATTTTCGCAGGCGCCGTATGCACACGCGCCGCGCGCGGGCTGTTGCGAAGGCGAGGGCGCCATGAGAGAGGTGGCGGCCCATGTGCGCCGCCGTGTCCGCCTCCACCAAGTTTCCATCCTCAGCAGCCGCATATTTCGGCGGCGTGAAATCAGCTCTGTTGTCGGTTTTCTCGCTCGTGCTGATGGGCACCTATGTCGGCCTGGGCGCGTTGGCTCATGACGTAGGCCTTCCACCGGTATGGCTCGCGCTTTCGACTATCCTCGTCTGGGCGGCACCCGCGCAGCTGATCATGATTTCAGCTCTTGGCACCGGCGGAACGCTGTTCGAGGTCGCGCTTGCCGTTACTTTGAGCGCAACAAGACTGTTCCCGATGGTGGTGGCCTTGCTGCCGCTGCTGCGCGGTCCGGGCACGCGTCTTCGCGACATGCTGCTGCCGACACACTTTACGTCGATCAGTATGTGGGTGGAATCGTTGCGCCTGTTGCCGTCGGTGGCGCGAGAGCACCGCATTGCATTCTGCAATGGCCTTTCATCCGGATATATGGGCACTGCCGTAACATTTGGGTTTGTGGGCTACTATCTTGCCGCGGGTTTGCCGCCGCTTCTGGCCGGCGTACTGCTTTTTTTGACGCCGATGTCATTCTTTCTTTCGACCGTGCACAACGCCCGGATGATGATCGACAAACTGGCGCTGGGTCTCGGCCTGATCCTGGGCCCCTTGCTCGCATATTGGGGCGTGCAACTTGACTTGATGTGGACCGGCATCATCGGCGGGACTCTGGCCTACGCTGTTCATCGTGTGCGCGAGGCCACACAATGAAAGCAGCGGTCATCGAATGGGGCCCCTACCTCATACTCATTCTTGTCGGCTTCCTGCCGAATGAAGTGTGGCGGGTTGTCGGATTGCTGACGGCGCGTCGCCTCGACGAAGATTCCGAGCTGGTCATATGGTCCCGCACGGTCGCGACGGCGCTCCTGGCCGGTGTGATCGCGAAGCTGATCCTGTTTTCGAGCGGCGAACTCGCGAACATACCGCTGCCGGTCCGCATCGGTGCGGCGGCGTGCGCCCTTGGTACCTATTTGGCGGTGAAGCGCTCGGTCTTTGCCGGTGTCATCGCGGGCGAAATCGCACTGTTGATTGGCGGATATTTTTTCGTGCACTAGCTGCCGATTGCCGCGGCGAGGGCTTTGGCATGTTCGGCCAGCACGTCCGGCTTTTCCTTTTCGCTGGCAGGGGGCTTCATGGTCACGCCGGTCTTGCGCGGGATAACGTGGAGGTGCAGGTGGAACACCACCTGGCCGCCGGCGCCTTCATTGAATTGCTGGATCGTGATGCCGTCGGCTGAAAATGCCTTCATCGCCGCCTTTGCTATCTTTTGTGCGACGACGACCACGTGCGTGAGGTCATCGGTGCCGATGTCGAGGATATTGCGGGCGGGGGCTTTGGGCAGCACCAGGGTGTGCCCCGGCGATCGTGGCATGATGTCCAGAAAGGCAAGGACCTTGTCGTCCTCGTAGACCTTGTAGCAGGGCAGCTCGCCGCGCAGGATCTTGGCAAAAATATTGTTTGGATCGTAGCTCGCCATCGGCTCACTCCTGTTCCACCAAATCCTTACGGAATGGGGCCGCTGCCGCAAGCTCCTCGGCGGTGGCCTGTACATAAAGACGCTCGCGGGACAAATAGTCGGCAACGGCACGCCGCAGGCCCGGATTGGCAATGAAGTGGGCGGAATAGGTCGTGTGCGGCAGGTAGCCACGCGCAAGCTTGTGCTCGCCCTGTGCGCCGGCTTCAACACGCTGGAGCCCGTGCGCAATCGCATAATCGATGGCCTGATAGTAACAGAGCTCGAAGTGCAGGAACGGGTGGTGCTCGGTTGCCCCCCAGTTGCGGCCATAGAGCGTGTCAGCGCCGATGAAATTGATCGCTCCAGCGATCCATCGCCCGGCGCGGCGTGCCATCACAAGGAGAATACGGTCGCGCATTTTCTGGCCAACGATGGAAAAGAAATCGCGGGTCAGGTAGGGCCGGCCCCATTTGCGTGAACCGGTCTCCATGTAGAAAGCGAAAAAAGCGTCCCACACGGCCTCCGTCAAATCGCTGCCAGTGAGCCAGGATACCTCGATACCTGCGCGCAAAGCTTCCTTGCGTTCGCGTTTGATGGTCTTGCGTTTGCGGGAAGCGAGGCGGTTAAGGAAATCGTCGAAATTCGCGTAATCAGCATTTTCCCAATGGAATTGCTGGTCGGTCCGTTGCAGAAAACCGAGTTTGCCAAGCGCGCGCCATTCGGGCTCTGTCAGGAACGTTACGTGAGCAGAAGAAAGTTTGCTTCCCGTCGTGATGTCAACGAGGGCATTTGCGAGTGCGCTGCGGACGGCGTCCGCCAGCGGGCCCGGCGCGGCCAGCAGACGAGGGCCGGTTACAGGTGTGAACGGGACGGCGATCTGGAGCTTGGGGTAATAGTCGCCGCCGGCGCGCTCGAACGCTTCGGCCCAGCCATGGTCAAAGACATATTCCCCACGGGAGTGGCTCTTCACGTAGGAGGGTGCTGCGCCCAGGAGGGAGCCATCCGGCAATTCCGCTAACAGGTAGCGAGGCTGCCATCCCGTCCGGCCACCGACTGCCCCTGACTCCTCCAAAGCAGACAGGAATTCATATGAAACGAATGGGTTATGCAGTTGTTCTCGTGTTGATAACTCAGGGGACGAATTATCCTCAGATGTTAGTTTAACTTCATGTTTTGGTTTAATTGAGTTCTGGTCCGATTGGGCGGCGCAAATGTTCCATGCCGCGGCCTTAACCTCGGCAAGGGAATGTGCAATTCGAATTCGAAGTTCGACGTCGGTCATTTGGGCAGGTTTTTCTGCCCCGACTTTACTCCGGAACTTGTCTGAGATTCACCTGAGACTTTAGCCGCGCCGGCCCCCGTGGGGGTCGGCAGACGACGGGTTCCTGCCCTGCGTGCGGAATTCAAGGCCGCCAGCCTTCGAAAATAATCTGGTCCGCCCAGCGCGCCGCCGCGTTACGATCGTCCACACTGCGCACAGTCCACGTCAACAATGGCAGACCCATCATGCGTGCCACCAACGGTGGCATCGCTGGAAGATCCTTGACCGAATAGGCCAGGAATTGCGGACGGCTGCGCGGGGCGTGCAGCAGCCAGGACAGGTTTCGTTTTTGCACGCTCGGCAGCGCATCCCATTCGGGATGCGAATAATACCGTTCGGCGACGATGCCTCGCGGCAGCTCTGGTGCATCGTGGCGCACGAACTCGATCAAAGCGGGATCGAATGACATAAGCGCGACCGGTCCCTTGTAGTTTGCGAGCACATCAATTGCGCGTTTGGCCAGCCGCGTATCGCCATCAAATCGGCTTTTGAGCTCAAGCAGCAAGCCGACCCGTCCGGCAACGAGATCGCACAATTCCTCAAGCGCAAGGATGCGCCCGGTGCTGCCTTTGAAGCGAACCGCCTTGATCTGAGCGGCGCTCATCTCGGCAAGAAGCCCGCTGCCTTCCGTCAGGCGGCCGAGTGCATCGTCGTGGTGCACCATGGCTTCGCTGTCGGCGCTGATCTGGAGATCGGTCTCAATTCCGTAGCCGGAGGCGATTGCCGCCGAAAAGGCGGCGGCAGTGTTTTCGATCGCTCCGGCCGACGAGTCGTGCAGACCGCGGTGAGCGATTGGTCGCGCCGTAAGCCAATTGAGCTTCGCCATTGGAAATCAGGAGACTTCGAAAAGGCCTTCGACTTCGACTGCGGCGTCGGCCGGCAGCGCGGAGACGCCAACCGTCGTGCGCGCGTGACGGCCCTTGTCGCCGAAAACGTCGACCATCAGATCCGAGGCCCCATTCATGACCTTCGGGCCCTCGGTGAATCCGGGTGACGAGTTGATGAACCCACCCAACCGCATCACGCGCACCACTTTGTCGAGGTCGCCAAGCGCGGCCTTGAGATGCGCAAGCAGGTTGATCGCGCATGCACGCGCCGCTTTCTGGCCGTCCTCAACCGAGACGCCGGCACCCAGCTGGCCCTTTGCGACCAACTTGCCGTCGATGCCGAAGCAAAGTTGTCCGGAAACGACAATTATATTGCCGCTGCGGACAAAGGGCACATAGTTGGCGATGGGGCTCGCAGGGGTCGGCAAAGTGACCCCAAGGCCCGAAAGTTTCCTTTCAATCAATCCGGCCATAATTGTCCTCCGCAGCGTGGGAACGGGCGATCCTTGGTTGATTGCTTGGCCGATTGCATGCCGCCACGCAAGCTGAGGCTTCTGTGGTTGCCGGAATCTGCCGCGGCCTCTATCTTGCCCAGATCTTGCATCTTTGTGCTCCCGCGGGCGGTAACATGCCGCGGCGGAGAGGCCCCAACCGATGAAACTTGTGACTGGCGCGCGACGCTGGCTTCCACCGGTCCTTGGCATTGCTATTGCAGGCATTGCTATTGCAGGTTTGGCGACCGATGGCCTCGACGCTGCGACCGCGGCCGGCGACCAGGTGGCGCTCGCACCGCATCGGGCAGTTTACGACCTCAAGCTGTCAAAATCGCAAGGCAGCCGCGGAATCGAGGCAGTGCGCGGGCGCATTCTGTACGATTTCTCCGGCAATGCCTGCGAGGGTTACGAGCTGCAGTTCCGCCAGGTGTCTGAACTCGATTCCGGCGAGGGGGCGCCGGCTTTGAGCGATCTGCGATCCAACACTTGGGAAGACGGCAACGCCAGGAAATTCCGCTTTAGTTCCGAGAACCTGTTCAACGAACGCCGCACCGATGTCGTCGATGGCCACGCCGAGCGCAATGCCAAGGCGGTTGCGGTGAGCCTGAGCAAACCGAAAGAAATGAGTTTCAGTGTGACCGAGGGAGCGGTATTCCCGACCGAGCACATGCGCCGGATTATTGTCGCGGCGCGTGAAGGCAAATCGGTTCTTGAATTTCCGGTCTATGACGGCTCGGAATCCGGCGAAAAATTATTCAATACGCTGACCGTCATCGGCCGGCCGATCAGCCCCGGCGAAAAACCGCCAAACGATGCCGCTGCCAAAATTCCGGACCTGGCGAAGCTCACGCGCTGGCCCGTCACGATCAGCTATTTTGACAAGAAAGACGAGAAGGCGGAGCAGGGGGGCGAGCAGACGCCGGTCTACTCGATTGGCTTCGAGCTCTACGAGAATGGCATTTCGCGTGCCCTGGTCCTCGACTACACCGATTTCACGATCACCGGCGAGATGACGTCGTTGGAACTGAAAAACGCGAAGCCGTGCCCTTGAGGGCCAGCTTAGTCGTCGTCCAGAGCCAGACCTTTCACCACCGCGTTGCGGCCGAACCTCGAACGCAGCCTGTCGACCGCATGTTCGGCTTCCGCTGCGCGGCGGTCCAAGAGATCGGCGAGTTCGTTGCCTTCGACCTCTTCCAGGTTGCTGACGCCGATCCCGATCAGGCGAAAACGCGTGGTTCCGACCTCATGCGCCAGCAGGTCGCGGCCGGCAGCGAAAATGCGGGACGCAAGTTGCGTGGGGGCGCCCAGAGCACGTGCCCTCGTGCGGATCTTGAAATCCGCGCTCTTGAGCTTCAGCGTCACGGTCGAACCTGCGAGTGCGTTGGCCTTCAGGCGGGTTGAGACACGCTCCGTCAAATCCCACAAATATTGTTCGAGTGGCCGGAACTCGCCGATATCCTGCTCGAAGGTGGTTTCCGCTGAAATGCTTTTGGTATCCCGCTCCGGGTTGACGGAGCGATTGTCCTGTCCGCGCGCAAGGTGCCAGAGCCGCGCGCCTTCCTCGCCATAGCGCCGCATAAGGTCGTGCTCGCTGGCGCGCTGGAGATCCGCGATGATACGGAAGCCGTCGGCGGCGAACTTTGCTGCGCTTACCGCGCCGACACCGTAGATGAAACTCACCGGTTTTGGTGCAAGAAACGCCGCGGCTTCGCCTTGGCTGAGCACGGCGAAGCCGCGCGGCTTGTCCAGGTCGGAGGCGATTTTGGCGAGAAATTTGTTGGCCGACAGTCCAATCGAAACGGTGATGCCAAAATCCCGCTCGACGCCGCAGGCGAAGCGCGCGAGCACTTTCGCCGGACTCATGCCATGCAAGCGCTCGGTACCGGTGAGATCGAGAAAGGCTTCGTCAATCGAAAGCGGTTCGACCAGCGGAGTGAGCGCAAACATTGCCTTGCGGACTTCACGGCCAACCTGAACGTATTTCGCCATATTCGGCTGTACCACCACCGCATCGGGGCAGCGGCGCTTCGCTTCGAACATCGGCATCGCGGAGCGGATGCCATAGGTGCGGGCTACGTAGCATGCGGCGGCTACAACGCCGCGTTTTCCGCCGCCGACGATGACCGGTTTGTCGGCCAGCGTCGGGTCGTCGCGTTTCTCGATGGTCGCGTAAAATGCGTCGCAATCGATATGTGCGATGCTCAGGGTTGCGGCTTCGGGATGGCGCACCAGTCGTGGCGAGCTGCAGACGGGACAGCGCGCGCCGCGATCGGGCGCGTCGGCGAGACAGTCCCGGCAGAAGCTCATGGCGTCTCGCGTTCCCAACGACCGCCGGCAAGCGCGACGCGGCTCCTGTCGATATCGGACGGATTGAGGTTGTTTTCGGCCGCAAAGGCCGCAATCAGCCGGTCGTCGGAGGCCATATATTCAAGGACGCCGACGAGAAATCCCGGTTCACGCGCGGCCCCCCGAATCTCACCGGGACCGATCCCCGTTATGGCAAGAAAGCGGCCAAGCCTTTCGCCGTCACCCGCAATGAACGTAAGAGCCTGAATCGCAAGCCCTTCTGCCTGTTCCCGGGTTGGTACAGGGCTCTGTTTCATCGGGTAAATTTGCCTTTCCGTAACAA
>DATAPP010000012.1:0-2081 GCA_036265125.1 Pseudolabrys sp.
CCCGGCTCCAACCTCGGTCATCCGGATCACGAAAAACTGCCGCTCGCGTCACCAGTCGGGCGAACGGCTGCTGAGCAATCCGATCACCGAAATCGCGCCCTGCTGTGCGCGCGCCGCGAGCGGCCACGCGACCGCCGCGCCGCCGAGCAGCGTGATGAACTCGCGCCGCCTCATCATTCAATCACCTCGTCGGCGCGGGCGAGCAGCGTCGGCGGCACAGCAATGCCAAGTGCCCTGGCGGTCTTCATATTGATGATCAGCTCGAAATGGGTCGGCTGCTCGACCGGCAGGTCGGCCGGCCGGGCGCCTTTCAGGATTTTGTCGACGTACACCGCAGCCTTGCGAAATAGGTCGACATATCTCGGGGAGTATGACATCAGCCCGCCTTCCTCGGCGAACCAGCGCGGCACTGAAACCGCCGGCACGCGATGCTTCAGCGCCAGCTCGGCGGCGCGTTGGCTCGGCAGGCTGGGTTGAACGATAACGGCATCGGGCCGGTCTTTCTCCATCGCGGCGAAAGCGGTCTCGAACTCCTCACTGCTGCTGATCCTGACAGGATTGATCCTAGTTCCGGTGGCTTCGCCGCCAAGCTGGATCTGTTCGAGGAAAGGTTTGGAGAAGGCATCGGTCGCATTGGCCAGAGCGGTCACGCGGCGCGCCGACGGCAGCATGTCGCGAATCAGTTGCACACTTTTGCCAGCCAGTTCGGCGGCGACGGTAGTCATCCCGGTCACATTTCCGCCCGGCCGAGGAAGGCTCGCGACCAACCCCAGACCGACGGGATCGCCTGTCTCGGCCATGACGATCGGGATTTCCCCCGTCGCTTGCTTTGCCGCCACGGCGGTGGGCGTGAACCAAGTGACGATAATATCGACTTTGAGGCGGACCAGCTCAGCGGCCAGTTCGGGGAGCCGGCTGATCTCTCCTTCTGCTGATCGAAACTCAAATCGAATGTTTTGCCCCTCGACATATCCCAGATCGTGCAGCCCCTGCCGAAACTCCCGCCAAAACTGCTCCGGATTGATATTGCCAATGACCAGTGCGCCAATGGTCGGCACCTTCGCCTGCTGCGCGCGCACCGCGACCGGCCACGCCGCCGCGCCGCCGAGCGTGACTAAGAATTTTCGTCGTTCGATGTGGCTTGCCATGTGACCCTCCGCTTGGGGATCATTCATGCAATGGAGGGAATGATACCACGCTTCCATCGCGCAGTCTGTGACTAAAACCGGTCACTCCCGCCGCCAGCTCTTCGCGAACGCCGCCATCGCCGCCTCGCGGGTCTCGGCATAGCCGTGCGTCCGGGTTTAAGCAGCGTCCGCTTTGCTCCGAAAGCAGACATATAGGCAAACATCTCGGTATGTCCGCTTTGTGCCAATAGCGACCTAACGCATTGGAGTGCGCCCCTGGGGCCGGACAGTTTGAGGTTAGTGATTTGACAGGGTGAGCTGGGCTTTCAAAGGATGAAAGCCATGGCCAGACAACGTTCCCACAGCATTGAGTTCAAGCGGCAGGTCGCGCAAGAGTTCATTGCCGGGGAGAGCCTGTACGCGCTTTCCAAGCGGCATGATATCTCGCGTCAGCTGATTCGCGTCTGGGTTCAGAAGTATGAAGCCGGCGCCTTGGACGAAGACGCCCAGGCTGCCGATCTACTCCAGGAATACGAAGCCAAGATTGCGGCGTTGGAGCGCATGGTTGGCCGCCAAGCGCTCGAAATCGAGTTCCTAAAGGGGGCTCTGAAAAACGCACCGCGGCCGAGAAACGTGAATACATCCGTCATTGCCGGCCCCGCGGCGTCTCCATCGCAGAAGGATGCCGGCTAATGGGGATTGGTCGCTCTACTTTTTACGACATGCCCGATGCCCGCGCGCGCGACCTGACCATTGTTGCGGAGATGAAAACGATTTGCGACGAGTTCGAAGCCTATGGCTATCGGCGTGTTGACGCCGAACTACGCCATCGTGGCATTGTCGTGAACGCCAAGAAAATCCGCCGGCTCATGCGCGAGCATGCGTTGAATCCAAAGCAGCGGAGGCGTTTTGTCGCGACGACGGATAGCGATCACAATTATCCGATCTTCCCCA
>DATAPP010000013.1:0-1521 GCA_036265125.1 Pseudolabrys sp.
GCGTGGTCGCCCGCGGCGACCCCCAGCCGCGTATGCCCGTCGATGATCCGGCAATCCTTGGTCGCAATGGATATGTCGGCGAGCAGACCGCAGACAAGCCCGGCTCCGACTGCGACGCCGCGCATCGCGCTGACCACCGGCCTGCTGCAGTTGATCAAATTGTAAACGATGTCGCGCGCCTCCTTCCATTGCCGGGCGCGCGACGCGAAATCGTCGATGTTCTCCTGGATGATCGCGAAATCGCCGCCGGCCGAGAATACCTTGCCGGCGCCGGTCAGGATCACGGCATTGACGCTGGCATCCCGATCGACATCACGCCAGATGTCGCCGAGCTCGGCGTGCAGAGCCGCATCCGTCGTGTTCATCCGGCCGTTCTCCATCGTGATGCGGAGAACCTTGGGATGCGGGCGATCGAATTTGAGCCGCGTGTAACGCGCATAGGGATCGGTCATCGGAGCCTCCTGGCTGTGGCAGTTATTCGTCATCCCGGCGGAAGCCGGGACCCAAGGCAGAAATGGGCGCCGGTCTGCGCCGGGTGAGAGGACGTCTGCTCCCGCGAACGCGGAGCAATGCCATCGCGAGCGCGGCTCCGATCAACAATAACGCCGATGACGGTTCTGGCACCTCGCCAACTACCGCAACAGCGAGCGTCGAGTTTATTTCTATCGAGCCAGGCAGGCCTCCTAGATTCCCCATCTGGCTTATTTCGCTGGTTCCTGACCCATTCCCAACGCTCAGGATCGACGGTGCTGCGAGTTCGCTGCTACCGGTGCCGACCGGGAATCCTGGCCCGCCGATGAACGGTACCGGTGCGCCGCTGAATTCTTCAGGACCGAGCCCTGGAGGACCGAGCCCTGGCCCGCCATAGGCGTGAGCTAAATGCGGCGGCGAGCCCCAAAGCCGAGGCCCGATTTCCGTGCACACGAGAGACGCACTCGCTGCGCCAACAGCCCCAGCGATCCCACCAAAGCCGTGACCATGACCATGGCCAATATGCCGACGAATATGCGGACGCCAACGGCCGTAATGCAAGTGACGGGGAGGACGAAGGACCAACCAACAATTGATCACGAGGCTTCACCTGTTTCTACCGTGATTTCAGGAATTACGGATACAAATTTTCAGGCATGGGCTCCCGCCATTTTTTGTGGCTAAATGTAACATGCCTGTAATTTACTATATATTTTGGTCATTTTTTATTATTATTGTTAACGTTAACCTGATATAGTCTTTGCCAAACAACAAGGCTAAGCCCAAAATCTAGTGGGCGTCAATGGACAGAGCCCAATATATTTCGACGCACCCAATGCGCTATGTTACTGTGTGGCAATTTTGGGACATGACCGGGTTTGCGAGAACGAAGCGCCACAATCTCAAAAGATTTGCATGGCGCGACAGCCTGTACCATCGTGATGATCGGCCGCTCCAACCCTCCAACTATCTCAGGATGGCTAAGACACCACACGAACGGGTGCGATATTCACTGAACCCGGCACCGCGGAGGCGAATGTGAGCCCGGTG
>DATAPP010000014.1:0-7612 GCA_036265125.1 Pseudolabrys sp.
CAGGCCGATGGGGCAACCGTTGTCCGCGAGGGGCATGGCTCGGCTGAGGGTCGAGGAACCTCGCCGGGGGAAGTCCACGACATTGCTCTGAAAGCGGCCGAAACCGATGCCACCAAACGAGCGCTGGCGACCTTCGGCAGACCGTTTGGCCTAGAGCTTTACCGCAAGGATAAGAGTCCGCCCTTGCAGAGTCTGCCCGCGTATCAACCCGCGACCGCAAATGCACCGCCGACGCAACCGCGTTTGGGTTCACATCCCGACGATACGACACCGATCCCGCGGCCGTCGCACTACTATGGACGACGGCACAATAACTCGATGACGGAGCTGCTGCGACGCGATCAGGCCACAGCAAAAGAAGAAGCTGCGGCAGCGGCGCCATCCTTGGCGCCCGTAGCGCCGATCTTACCAACAGCCAAAATCGACAAAAGCCTACTCACAATCGCTGAACCAAAACGAATACGCGACAAGGCGCACCTGAAGTTCGTCGCCTCACAACCGTGTCTCGTCTGCGGACGGCAGCCGTCCGATCCGCACCATCTGCGTTTTGCACAACCACGCGCGATCGGGCTCAAAGTGAGCGATGAGTTCACCGTACCACTCTGCCGCGGGCATCATCGGCAATTGCACCAAGCTGGCAACGAGGAGGCTTGGTGGAACAAGCACAAGATCAACGCCCTCGAGATCGCGCACGGTCTGTGGGAACAAAGCCATCTCGCACCCGCGGTGGGCGACTCCGTCTTCGCCACAAAGCTAACGTGACGGCTATCGGCAGATGGCCGCTTTGGTGCGGAGCATGTCCGCTTTACCCCCGAAAGTGGACATTCGTGAGCGGTCATTCGACCTACTCAATCACCTCGTCGACATCCGAGCGCACGATGCGGGCAGCCTCGTCGCCGCGGGCCGCCTATCGCCGTGGGGATCACCGGGTTGCCTTTCCAACGATCTAGGCTTGGTTCAATATCGTAGCACTTCAGGCTCGTATGGAGAGACGTGTGCGACGTAGCCTATTTGCCCTGCTGGTTCTCACAAGTACTGCGCACGCTCAATTAGTAATTTTCACTTATGACCAGGCGACTGTCGATTGGGTTGCAAGAGATCTACCTGGCGGGAGCAATTGATTCGCTTTCTACGATCACCGTTCCCCCCTCGGCTGCCACCGCCAAATATTACAACGACTGTCTATTGAAAAAACAAATAACGGCACACATTAATGCTGAAGAGATGAAGGCTATTATCCAGACGCGGCCTGAGCTGCGTCCTAAGCCAGCTACGGGCGCATTATTGGCTCTGATAAAGTTGTGTGGGTTGCCAGCGCCTGATTGGCCCTCACCTTGCAAGGATATTTCGAAGCAGGATTTGCCGACCCACTTTTCTAAAGAAATACCTCTCAGCAATCGCGTTTGTGGCTGGATGGCCACACATTATCAAATTCATCTCAGCCACGAAGACTCAGGCATAGTCCGCTTTCTGCAGTCGGATAGGATTAAGCGTGCACGAGAGAAATCATACGTTAGGGGCGATTAATGAGGGTGTCAGGGAACGCTCCCTTCTGGGTTTTTATTAAAAAGTTTTGGTCGTTTGTTTGGTTGAAAGCGGCTGCCAGCGTCATTGTGGCTCCGCTTGCAGGAACCCTCATCGTATCCACGGTCACTAGCTCTCTCGCTGACGAAGGCGGCGTGAGTTTCTGGGTGCCGGGTTTCTACGGCAGTCTCGCAGCTACCCCGCAGGTGCCGGGTTTTTCATTCGCCAATGTTCTTTATTATTCGCAGGTATCTGCCGGCGGCAATGTTGCGTTCGCCAAGCAGGTGCCCCTCGGGAACATCAACCTGAACTTTAATGGAAACTTTAATGCGAATGTTCACGGCAGCGCCGAGCCATTGTATGTCGCGCTACCCGGCTACACGTTTGCGACGCCGGTCTTGGGCGGTCAGTTCAACATCACCGTCGGGATTCCCTATGGACGAATCGAGAGCAGCGTCGACGCAACGATAATGGGCAACTTGGGCTTGGGTTTGGGTGGATTTACGATTGGGCGTAGCCTAACAGAAGCGGTCACCGGTCTCGGCGATATTTTCCCGGCAGCTTCGCTGCGTTGGAATTTTGGCGTCAATAATTTTATGACGTACCTGACCGGCAACCTGACGACTGGACTATATCACTCACAGTCGATTGCCAATCTCGGTATTGGTCACAATGCGATCGACGCTGGCGGCGCCTATACCTATTTCGACGAGAAGGCCGGACACGAATTCTCCGCCACACTTGGCTTCACATACAACTTCGAAAACGAGCACACGAACTACCAGAATGGCGTCGACATGCACCTGGATTGGGGCGCATCGCAATTCCTGACCAAGCAGTGGCAGGTCGGAGTCGTTGGGTATTTGTATCAGCAGCTTTCCTGCGACAGTGGCTCAGGCGACCGCGTCGGCTGCTTCGAGTCCCGCGTGGTCGGCATCGGCCCGCAAATTGGCTATATCTTTCCGATCAGCAAAGAGTGGCAGGGATATATAAACGTCAAAGGGTACAAGGAATTTGCCGCGGAAAACCGACCCGATGGCTGGAACGCCTGGCTCACGATCGCGATTTCACCCGCAACTCCCGGTCAGCCGCCTCCGTCAGCCACGCGCATGATCACAAAGTAGCCAATTTACTGCGGCGCGACGTTTATGCTTGGCGATGTCCGCTTTGGGTCAAAAGCAGACATTCGCACTGCAATAGGCCATGTCCGCTTTGCCCCCGAAAGCGGACATAAAACCGCGGTTCGCGACCTGTCGAACGTGATGTCCGCTTTGGTGCCGAAAATGTCCGCTCTTGCCCCGATAGCGGACATTTACCCGCTCATTGAAAATGTCCGCTTTGGGCCAAAAGCGGACATCAGCGGCAGTTCACCTATTTCTTGACGCATTCCCGGATGAAGCGACGACGTTTTAAACCTTTCAATTTTTTCTCTTTTGCTTGAAGCCCGCAACTATCGTTCTTCCCAGCTACAATTCGACTTGCTTTCGCAATTTCGGCTGGCCAATTTGGTTTGGGAGATGGCGAGGTCTGCTGCTGTGCCAGAACGATAGTTGGCGACGCCACCAATCCAACAACAATTAACAGTAATCTCCAATGCCTCATATGCATCTCCATTTTAAACATATTTACGACCGTAACGGACGAAGCCTATAGCCACTTTGGGTCAAAAGCAGACATTTCGCGGCGCAATCAGGATGTCCGCTTTACCCCCGAAAGCAGCAGGCATTGGACGCCGCGCTCAGAATGTCCGCTAAGGGCCAATAGCGGACATCGCGACTAAAGCTCAGAACGACGCAAAAGGCACATTACCGAGGTCCCCTAACGAGCGTTCTTCCAAGGGTCGAACGTTTCGTCGGAGTCGGGTATACTTTCGAGTACATCTTTGTATTTTTTCTCATGCATTTTATTTTGATGCTTGGCTTTCATCTTTTGCGCATCTTTTTGCGAGTCCCGCGCGTAGGTTTCGCTCCTATGTGAACCAGTAAGTGAACGGTCGCTTTGCGCATCAGCGGATATGGTCAATAACGCAATTGCGAGTGCCGCGATGAGTGTTCTCATTTTCACTCCCCAGGCCGCCGGTGCTAACGTGTGGCGTCAGCTATGGAGCCTTTCACCAGCGCATAGAACAATACCGACCACCGGGATGTGGTCTTGTTGAAAGTGCGCCGCGTGCGGCCACGCCACAGTAGATCCAATCAGCATAATGAAGTCGCGCTGCTTCAGTGCCTTCACGAGGCTCCGGACGGTGCATGGTACCGGTTCAACCTACCGTGTTGAAAGGCCTACATGTCCGCCAAGGGCCACTAGCGGACATTTAGCCTGTCTTCCAATCATTGGCTGACGCCACCAGTATGCAGTCAGAATCCTATTGGAAGGAAACGGTGAATGCGCATCTACCTCTTCGTATTGGGATGTATTTTTGCGGTCTTTGTGGGGACATCTTCTCAGGCGCAAGTGACAATAGATGCGTCGAAAATAACCTGCGATCAATTCGTACATGGCAAAATGGGCGAACCAAGAATCGTTGCCGCATGGTTGAGCGGCTTTTACAATGGCAAACGGAATAATGCCGTCATCGATACTCAGAAGTTCCAGGCAAATCTGAACACCTTGGAAAAGTTCTGCTACGACGAAAAGAATTTTAGTCTTCCAGTGATGCAGGCAATCGAGCGGACAATGTCAGCCAAATAGATGGACCGGGCGATCTCGGTACCACGTGCGCTTTGGGTCATAAGCGGTTATCGGCGGGCGTTAGCGCGATGTCCGCTTTACCCCAGAAAGTGGACACGACACAGCCTAAAGTCTCAGCAGATCAAATTCAGCCATGGATAACTCTAGTTGATGAACATGCTCTCGTATCGTTTCTATGTTCAGCTTGAGCAAGTCCCCGATGGATACCATCCCAACAAGGCGGTCCTTCTCGAGTACCGGCATATGGCGAAATCTACCTTTCGTCATGCGATCCATAACACTGGCAATGGAGTCGTCAACTTCGCTCGTCGAGACATCCCGCGTCATCACTTGCCCGACGGGCAATTGCAGAGCGGTAATTCCATTTTCCGCCATCGCGCGCACAAGATCGCGCTCTGAGAGAATGCCAGCGAGGCGCCCGCCGACGCCAAGGACCACCACCGCACCGATATTATGCTTGGTGAGTAGTTTGGCCGCGGTGGCAAGATCGGCAGTAAAATCGATGCTCACGACCTCGCTGCCCTTTCCGGCAAGAATGGCTTTCAAAGTCATGCCCGGCTCCGTTCGATCCACTTCGCACCGACTTTATGATCGGCTGTGACACGTGTCTATCGACGAGCTCCGTGGCTGCGTCCGGGTTACCCTTGAGGCTGCCTAATGTCCGCTTTGGGTCAAAAGCAGACATTTGCACTGCACCAGCCCATGTCCGCTTTACCCCCGAAAGCGGACATTCAGAAGCGCGGTTCGAACGGCGGTTTCTCAAAGCGGTCATCTCGCCGAGATCGCCGGCAATTCATTGGTGATACGTCTTTCGCGCGTTGGACTTGGGTCCAACATGACACCGCCGCGTTGATGTTTTAATTGGTTCTCGATGGGCTCCTGGGTGGCTGCAACTCTCTACGGAGGTCATCAATGCTGAAACTACTAGCTGCCGGAGCGACAGCACTCTTCGTCACTTTATCTCCAACTGCTTTCGCGCAGGCCCCTTCTGCGATGGGACCAGCGCGCATAAGCCCAGCAGACTTAGCCAAATTGACGGATGAGCGGATTGCGATCGTCAAGGCTGTGTTGCAGCTGACACCTGACCAAGAGAAATACTGGCCAGCCGTCGCAGACGCCATCCGGTTCAGGGCGCAAAACCGTGATGCCCGCTTCGCACGGATAGCAGAGACAGTTGGCAAAATGAGTGACGAAAGCGCCAGCGATGTCATGCGCAACCGTGATCCTGTTGCGTTCTTGGACCGAAGGGCGGACGCCTTGGCTCAACGAGCTCAGGATCTAAAGAAACTTGCGGACGCGTGGCGGCCTCTTTACCCGACACTCAGCTCCGAACAAAAGCAGCGGTTGGCGTCCCTTACGGTCTTTGCGCTGCATCAAATGGGCAATGCGATGGAACAGCGCATGCAGTCTGACGACGATGACGAATGGCTGGTGATCATGCACTAGCTGTTATCCAAACAAAAAGAAGAGCCGCAGTGTCAGGGCTGCGACTCTTCCCAGAGCGGGAAAGAGCCTCAAGGCGGAGACAGCCACGCAAGTGTCGTGAATCTGGCCTTCAATGGTTAATGTTAGCCACCGAGCGGGGGCCTGCCGATGTCCGCTTTGGGTCATAAGCGGACATTTTTGCAGCGCAATCGCTATGTCCGCCTTACTCCTGAAAGCGGACATCGAGCAGCCCGAGTTGGATGTCCGACAAGGGCCATAAGCAGGCTCATGCAAGGCGGCAAATAGCAACCGGCGATGACTTCTAGGCCGCACTCCTTTGCGGTTGTCAAATTGATCTCAGAACCTTTGCGGCGACAGGTCGGTCAATCGCGGCACCAACCGGATATCGAGGAAGCCGCCCCTAGTGGGCCCTCAGTCCAATATGCCCCGATTTCAAAGTCCATAAAATCAAACGCCGTTGGAGCCAACAACCGCTTACATCTGGAGATTTTTCGGTGGCTACGTATCAAATGTTGAAGAACACCGTGTTCACAGCTTTCATCTGCTCAATCACATGTCTGACGATATACGAGGCTTCTGCTGCCGTCCGATTCAAACGTTTCGCCCACTGTCCTGAGGGCCGGGTGAGCAAAAAGACTTGCGAATGTCACGCAGGCTCGTCAGGCCGTTTCCATTTTTGTCATACTGGGGAGAATTGTGACACGATACACGGTCTGTGCCATAAGCCAAGATAAAAACCAGTCGAGAAATAAGTGGACATCAACGGCGCGAAACCTTGTCCCCATTCGGAAAGAAAGAAAAGGCCTATCGTCCAATAGAAAATACATTGTTGATTGATGTTATGTGCGCCGACACTCTCGGTCTGAGACGCACTAAACTCGAGGGAACGTTTATGCTTTGCAGCCGTTGTTTCATCTCGGTGATAGCCTTGCTGTTCACCGTCATCGTTACATCACCCACGCCGGCACCCGCGCAGACTCCGTTAGCGACAGAGCCTGCCCAAAAAGTGAAACTGACACGACAGAAGTTGAGCGAGATGGGCGCCAAGTGGAAGGCCAATAAGCCAAAGCTCAAAGCCTGCCGCGCGGAAGTGCGCAAGAGGGGCTTAGCCGGTGACGATCGGTGGTTCTTCATCGAAGACTGCATGGATAAGTCGTGACAAAGGGCTCGAAGTGAGTCGCAGCGCTATACGTCGGCGGCATGTCCGCTCTTCCCCCGAAAGCGGACATTTGGCGGCCCAAGCGGCATGTCCGCTAAGGGCCAAAAGCGGACATCAGCCCCGGGCGATCCCGACATGAGGTTGGACGTTGGGCAACGGCATTAAATTCGACATAGTCCGGGGTTTCAGTACAAACCAAAGTTGAGCATTGAGGGTTTTGTCATGGCTGAAACAACCAAGCTTTCCGTCGGCCAAGCGCTCGAAAAATTGCGCGGTACCGAGGCCCCAAAATCCAGGATGACCCGGCTCGATGAGGAGATTGACGCGCTGGATAAAGAGACACAGCGCTTAAGAGCGGCGAGACGCCGAATTGAACGAGACCAACGAGATTCTTCGACGAAGCGCAAGTGAGATTTCCTACGGTTTCATCGTTTGTTGTTGCGCAATGAGGTTGTGGGGTATCACACGGATTACGCCGCCACGCGGGCTGTCGATGTCGGCTATCAAGAAGAACGAAATTGATATGATAATCGGCAAGACCAGCAAGAATATATTGGTACGATGTTCGCCATATCCCAAGAGCAGATTACAGGAAATCGCGATCAATCCCATCAATGCCCATGCCGCGCCCGGGATCCGATTCCACCACGCCGCCTGAGTAAACCCTTGTGAGTTCAAAACATCGTTGATGCCTGAGACTGCCAGGGCAATTATTGGTGTGGGCTGTGTCGCCGCATTCGTCACGGTGCTCCAAAGATCCGCTTGGAGCCTTTGAGTGTCTGCGTTGACTGA
>DATAPP010000015.1:0-2086 GCA_036265125.1 Pseudolabrys sp.
CGCAAAGACAACGCCCTCTTGCCATTCATTTAGGTCGCTAAGTCGAATAATCGACGCCCCCTTGCCGGCTTCTCGGAGAGTCAAAGCCATTTCAAATGGCAACATGGCTGCGTCGATCTCTCCACGAGCCAGTGCAGCGACCTCAGCTGCGTATGTTTTGAGCCATACGGTTTCGATTGAGTTGGGATTAAGCCCGTACCGGACGACAACACGCTGCAAGCTGTAGCGGACGCCCGCGCCGGGCGTGGTCATACCAATACGTTTGTGTGGCAAATCGCGCATCGTGCGAAGGCCGGCTGCGTGAGCTTTATTGCTGATCAGCAGAGCATTGGCCGGGTAGCCAGCTTGATCACTGAATTCGGATGCGAAGAACACGAGACGATGCTTGGCGGCATAGCCTAATAGCGGCCCATCGAGTTCCGCCAGTCCGATATCCAGCTCGCCCGAGGCCACGCGCGTCGCCACGAGCATGTCGGACGGGAGGAACTCGATGCGCACGTCCAGTCCTTCACTCGCGAAATATCTTTCAGCCGCGATGAAGAGAGGACCGGCACCGGGAGTGTGCCTGACGCCGACGCGGATACGTTCGGAATCAGCGGCGCAAGCGCTGGTCGAAGCGAAAGCAATGCAAAACGTGACAACGGCGGCGCTCAGCCAGGCGCCCGACCGTTTGCTGCTTGCTGTCATGATCGGTTTTCGATCCGGCACCATAGAGACAGGGCGACGGCTAACCGCCGCCGCCCTCCACTATAAACGTCGGCTAATGACGATCACAGAATTTGTTGATTCGCTGATGATTGTCGGATTTCTCCCAGCGATCATCCTTCGGGTCGAAAACCATCGGCCGTACAAAATCGTCAGGATCGACCATCCACCGAATCTCTGGACGGACTGGCACGTTCGCGGCCACGACTGCCTGGAGGTAGGCATTCTTAAAGCGAAGGGACGAGCCGATCGGAGTTGCGTCGGTCTCATGGATCGGGATGTAGACCTGGGGCCGAATGTGTTGCTGGTAGAGAATTGGATCCCGGACGCCGTTCGTGCCAACGCCAAGACTCACGATCGAGCCGAGTTCGACGTCTGTCTGCGGCAAGGAATCCATGATTGCAAAGAGCTTCGCCCCCACTGCCGGAGAAGGCAGCCCGGGATCGGTCCCAAAACCCTCTTTCAGCGGGCCGGTCGTGTTGTGCCAGACGAACGTGAAGTTATTCGCGTCGCCTGTAATGAATTGATAGAAGATACTGATCGCTCCGCCTGGGCTGCCGGGGATCGTGCCAAATCCAGTTGTCGTCAAGTTCATCTGTCCTGGAACCGGCGATGCGCCCGGCGTCAAGCTCGTCAGCCTAGGATAGAGGGGCGGCGAGGGGGTCGGAGAGAAGGTCGGCACTCCCGCATTTGAATTGAGTTCGCGCGGATCGGAATCGGGAAAGACCGGAATCAATGGGAAAGTCGTATCGGTCGGCACCGTGCCGGAATGTATGTGCTTGAAGGCGACGATGCAGGCCACTGGATCGAGCTGGTGTATATTGACGATCTCGGAGCCGGGAATTGACGCACGTGAGATGGGAGAAATGCAATTCACCGGACGGTTGTTGGGGATGATCCTCACCCCGCCATTCACGAGGTTCGGATCGGTGAACATGCGCTGCACGTCCGCCTGCATCACGTCGCAGGTCTCCGGACTGGCGTAGATCGGAATATTCAGCTGCTTCGCAATATAGGCAGCATTGTCGGCGTGATCGCCGTGTCCATGGCCGAGAAAGATGGCTTCCGGAGCAAGAGCAACCAGCTCCTGGATGCTGATGGGAGACCGGCGCAGGTCCGCCGCGCCAGCCGCCGGCCCCAGCTCGGGGCGATTGATGTAAGTGTCGAGGAGCACGATGCGCCCGCGGATGGACACCGCGAGGCTTGCATTCGTTACCCACGAGAAGATGACGCGGTCGTGCCGCACTTCGCCGCTGCGCTCATCAACATTTTCCGCGCCGAAGAAGCGCTCGCGCGCGGCAATGGTATCCTGGCTCACTCCATGCTTCGGATCCGCGGCGGCCGGCGAAACATAACCGATTGCCGCCGACAGTATGAAGGC
>DATAPP010000016.1:0-184075 GCA_036265125.1 Pseudolabrys sp.
CGGGTCCTAGTAAAGTGAAGCACGTTGCAGCGCGTCCGCCGCAAGGGCGCCGTTTAAATATTGTGAGCCACAAACAAACGAGTGCAGAATGACCATAAACAGAAAACTCTGGATCAGCTTCCTTGGATCGTTCGTCGCGGCTTTAATGGCAAGCGCGCCAGCCGCCGCGCAACAGAAGCCCAACATCGTCGTCATCATGGGCGACGATATCGGCATGTGGAATATCGGGGCCTATCACCGCGGATTGATGGCAGGGCGCACGCCTAACCTCGACAGGATTGCCAAGGAAGGCATGTTGTTCACGGACTACTATGCCGAGGCGAGTTGCACGGCGGGTCGGGCGAACTTCGTCACCGGGATGCTACCGATCCGCACCGGCATGACCACGGTCGGCCAAGCTGGCGCGCCAACTGGCCTACCGGCCGAAGCGGTGACCATTGCGACGGTGCTGAAGTCGATGGGCTACGCCACCGGCCAGTTCGGCAAAAACCACTTAGGAGACAAGAACGAATTTCTGCCGACTATGCACGGGTTCGACGAATTTTTCGGCTATCTGTACCACCTCGATGCGATGGAAGACCCGGCGCATCCAAACTATCCGCAGAACCTTTTGAATGTCGTTGGCCCGCGCAACATGGTTCACAGTTGGGCCACGGATAGAGACGATCCCACAGAGATGCCGCGCTGGGGCAAGATCGGCAAGCAGCGGATCGAAGACGCCGGCACGCTTTATCCCAAGCGAATGGAAACCGTTGACGATGAAATTCGCGACTTCGCGCTGAAGTTCATTGATAAGGCCAAGGCCGACGGCAAGCCGTTCTTCGTCTGGCTCAACCCGACGCGTATGCACATCGTCACGCATCTGTCTCCAAAGTATGAGGCGATGCGCAACTCAGAGAATGGCTGGTCGGAAGAGGAAGCCGGCATGGCCCAGCTCGATGACGACGTCGGTTTGGTGATGAAGAAGCTCAAGGACTTGGGCGTGGACGACAATACCATTGTCGTCTTCACCACCGACAATGGCACCGAAGTGTTTACTTGGCCGGACGGTGGTCAGACGCCATTCGCCCAGTCCAAGGGAACAGTCCTCGAAGGTGGCTTCCGCGTGCCGGCGCTCCTTCGCTGGCCGGGCCACGTGCCGGCGGACACAGTCCAGAACGGTATCTTCTCCGGGCTAGACTGGTTGCCGACCTTCGTGGCCGCGGCCGGTAATCCGAACATCACCGACGAGTTGCTGAAGGGAAAGACGATTGGTGACCGGACCTACAAGAACCATCTGGATGGCTACAACCAGATGGCCGCCATCACCGGCAAAGGGCCGTCCGCGCGTCACGAAATTTTCTACCTCGGTGAAAGCACGGTCGGCGCGGTGCGCATCGACGACTATAAGTTCCGCTTCATCGACCAGCCGGCCGGCTGGGTTGGCGAAAAGACCCACCCGGACGTGCCGTACATCACCAATCTGCGTCTTGATCCGTTCGAGCGTACGGGCTGGCCAAACAACGGGACGAAAGAAGGCGGGCAGCAATACTTCGATTGGTTCAAGTACCAATTCTGGCGCTTTGTATTCGTCCAGCAGCTTATGGCCAAGGAAATCCAGACCTTCCTCGATTTCCCACCAATGCAGCGGGGCGCGAGCTTCAATCTCGACGCGCTGAAAGCGGAGATGGCGAAAAAAATGGCCGCGGCGGAGGCCGCAAGCAAAGGCCCGAGCCAGTAATAAGAATGGCTTAAGGGCGGGTGGCTTACGTAGAGGTCGCCCGCCTCAAAATTTCCTATCAAACTCCCTTTCGCTGCCGACTACGCTAATTTCTGCGGTTTGGCCAATGTCCGCTATTGGCCCAAAGCGGACACGCACATGTCTGGTTTTGGGGGCAAAGCGGACATAGGTGACCTGCCGTAATTGTTGGGCCAAGCGGATAAAGTCGGAGCGGAACGTCGTATGTTTGCCGGCATTCCAGATGATCAATTTAATATCTGCGTGCAGCCGACAGAGCCCCATAACACCCGGGCGACAGGCTCGAAGCGTTTTCGACAAGACACGAGATGATGCGGCCGCCACCGGACGAAAGGCCCGCGCACAACGACCGCATATCCTCGCCACAGATTCGCAGGATTGCGAGAGCCTCGCGGGGGCGCAGTGCGGGCATCGGTGCCAGTGGAGCAGCCGCAGGTGACACCGCGTTCTCGGAAGGCGCTGCTGGCGGCGAAGGGGTCTTTCCCCCGGTGATGGCGGCTACCGCGATCCTGCACGGCGGTGATAGCGCTGCCGCATTGCGTTGGAGACATTGCAACGCTTTAACCCCGCCCGGCTGCACGCCAGAACAATGCGATACGAAATCGGAACGACAGCCCGCTCGTATCGCGCTTGTCTGTTTGGCCGTCGGTTTCCCGGGCGCGCCAGCAGCGCTCGTGGGAGCAGTCGAAGGCGGTACACTTGCGTGCGCAGGTTCCGGTTTTCTTGGCTGCGCCGCCGGCTGTTCCTGGCGTCCAGGTTCGCTCGACGTCGGCGTCGGCATAGTGGACAGCGATCCTACTGCCGTTTGGCAAGGCGGTGAGAGGGCGGCTGCGTTAGCCTTCAGGCAAAGCACCACTTCGGGGCTGCTTGGCTGAATCCACGAACAGTGCGCCATGAAGTCGTCCAATGTGCAGGCCTGCCTGACCGCCTTGATTTGTTCGTCCCGTGTCTGCTCCGATACCGGTTTTGGCGTACCGGCGGCCGGGGGTTCTGGCGCGGCCGGCGCCGCTTCCCTGGTTACTGGCTCCGGCTTCGGAGCCACCGCGTTCACGGCCGACTTACAGGGCTGCGACAGCTTTGAGTCGTTCTGAAGCAGACACTCCAACGCCTCCTTGCCTCCCGGCTGCACGCTGGCGCAGTGCGTCACAAAGTCGGATCGGCACGCCGAGCGGATAGCGTCGCGCTCGGCCTCGGTTGGTTGCTGCGCCGCGGCCAGGTCGAAGGCTGGGACAATGAGAAAACCTGTCAGCAGTAAAAATCCAACAATGGAGAACGTCCGCATTGGATCTCCTTTGGTCGTTTGGCAGTGGCTCTGGCTTGAAGCGCAAGATGCTATCGCGGCCCAAACCCGGCTGCCAAGGATTGAATTTGTCGAATAGGCCATGTCCAGCCACGCATGTCCCCTTGTGGCACAAAGCGGACATTCGAGTGGCCTCAATCAATGTCTGCTTTTGGGAGTAAAGCGGACATCGGCAACACCGACCTGTCGACAGTGCTCCTGCTGATGTTAGCTTGCCGACTCTGCCGCCGCCGGCGGTACCAATGTCAATCTTGGGGGCTGTCATGTTCAAACAAGAAGAACCAAACCTACTAATCCCAGCGCTGAAACCCTTCTATGACCGGGTAATCCCATTGTCTTGGATGGTCGTGCGCTTTGCGGTTGGATGGAATCTCCTCGTTCATGCCTACTTCAGTATTGGGCGCGGACCATTGGCGATGGCGCCCGTTTTCGAGAAGATGGGATTTGTGCCAGGCAATATCTATGCTGGTACGACGTTTCTGGTGGAGCTTCTGGGCGGCATAGGAATCATATTCGGCCTGTTTACGCGTTTTTTCGCCGCAGCAGCGGCCATCGAGATGCTTGTAATCTTCTTCGTATATTGGAATGTCGGCTTCTCTTGGCTCAAAGGTGGCTATGAATACGCATTGATGTGGGGTCTCGTTTCGTTCGCGATTGCGCTACGGGGCGGCGGACCATACTCGCTTGATCGAATGTTGGGCCGGGAGCTCTGACTTCTACAGTGCGGCTGAGCTGCGGTCGCGACACGCCAAGTGCGCACAAAGCTTGGTTGCTCCGACACCGCCATCTTGGTGAGGTGCCGCCGTAAACTACGGATGATAAAATGCGTATATGCCGCTTCAACAACAACCGCCTTGGGTTGGTGCGTGGCGATCTAGTGGTCGATGTCACGCCGGCGCTCGACCTGTTGCCGTCCTATCGCTGGCCGTTGCCCTATGGCGATCCACTGATCGCTCATCTCGACATGGTGGGCCGCCGTGCCGAGGAAATCGCCGCAAGTCGTCCAGCATTGCCGCTCGCCGAGGTCACGCTGCTTAGCCCGATCGCCAATGCCAGTAAGATTATCGCCGCGCCAGTGAACTACCTGAAGCACGCCGATGAGGCGCGCGCTGATAGAGCGATAAATTTCGGCGCCGATATCAAGGCCATCGATCAGTACGGCTTGTTCCTGAAGTCGAATACTTCGGTGATCGGAGCTGGCGAACGTGTCAAACTGCCAAAGATCGACCGTCGCATGGACCATGAGGTCGAAGTGGCGGCGGTCATCGGCCGCGAATGCTACCACGTCGCGCGCGAGCAGGCGCTCGACATGATCTGCGGCTACACCATCGCGCTCGATATGTCAGTGCGCGGCCCTGAAGATCGCAGTTGGCGCAAATCGTACGATACGTTCAGCGTGCTCGGCCCCTGGCTAGTCACGCCGGATGAGATCGGCGACAGCGGCAACCTTGATCTATCGCTTACGGTGAATGACGAGCCACGACAGAGATCAAACACCCGCGCACTGATCTTCGATATCCCGAAACTTATCGTCTATGCCTCACAAGCTTATCGGCTATATCCGGGCGACGTGATTATGACCGGAACACCGGAGGGCGTTGGGCCTGTTGCGCCGGGCGATGTGATGACCTGTTTCGTCGAGAATATCGGTAGCATGCGCGTTACGGTCGAATAAAGCGATGTCCGCTATTGGCCCAAAGCAGACGTCGCGACAGTTGCACTGCACATGTCCGCTTTCGGGGGTAAAGCGGACATGACTTGTTGCGGCGCATATGTCTGCTTTTGACCCAAAGCGGACATCAACGGTATGGGCGAGATGCCTAAAAAATCCTCCGATAGTTCCTTAGACACTAATCCGGTTTGTAGGCCTCTCGCTTACTGTTTGCGAGCTTGACGAGCGCCTCGGCTGCTATGCGATCCTCTTTTAGGAACGCGGCGAACTCGGCCGAGGTCGTGGGTGCTGCCACAACCGCTTGGTGGTTCAAATAGTCGATAAAATTCGGTTCGTTGAATAGGCTGACGAACTCGCGGTTGACCTTGTCGACGATCGTAACCGGCGTACCTTTTGGCGCGGCGAGGCCCCACCAGCCTTGGCCCGGATAGCCAGGAAGGCCGGCCTCCGCCAGCGTCGGCACGTCCGGCAGCAGCGGCGAACGCTTGTCGGCGGACACCGCGAGGGCAACGACGTTGCCTGCCTGAATCAATCCGAGGAAATTTCCGATCCCGAAGCGGGTCAACTGGACTTGATTGGCGGCAAGGGCTTGCGCGGCCGGTCCGCCACCCTTGTAGGGCACACCGACAATTTTAGTCCCCCACTGATTGTTGAGCCATCTCAGGAACAGGTCGGGAAACGATCCTTCGCCCAACGTGGCGAAGTTGAGACTGTCAGGTTTCGCGAGCGCCAAGTTTTTGAGTTCGGCAACCGATTTCACACCCAGCGCGGAGGAGACAAACAGCCCTTCGTTTAGAAAGAAGAGTCGCGTCACCGGTGCCAAATCTCGGTCTGGATCATAAGGTAATTTGTCGAATAGTAGAGGGTTGTAGGACATCGTGCTGTGATAGATGACGCACAGCGTATAGCCGTCGGGCGCCGCCTGCGCGCAGGCTTGCGCCGCAACGATGCCGCTAGCGCCGCCGCGATTTTCGATGATGAGCGGTTGGCTGAGACGCGGCTGCAACTCGGCAGCTGCCTTGCGCATAATGACGTCGGTCACGCTGCCGGCGGCGATCGAGACGATCAGACGGATCGGACGATCCGGATAGGCTTGTGCCTGCGCCGCACAGGCGAAGCCGACCAACAGCAAGCTGAAGAATGCCTTGGCGATCCTCTGCATAACGTTTCCTTCCCACAAGATTTTTTATAGTTTTCCTTCGAACGCGGCGGTGACGAAATCGTCAACCATGTTGTAACACTGCCGCGCGGCACCGGAATCGAAACAGCCGATTCCCGGCACGTTCGATTCGCTTTCGCAGAACGAATGCAGCAGGTGACCGAACAACAGCATCTGCCACCTGGCGCCACTGGCTTCCATTTCTGCCTCAAACGTGTCGCGGTCCTTTTTCGGCACCACAGGATCCGCGGCGCCATGCATGACGCAGACGGCTGACTTGATGTCGCCGGCCTTTGCCGGCAATGAGGTGAGCAGATCGCCGTGCATGCAAACAACTGCCGTCACGTCCGCGCCCGTGCGTGCGAGCTCAAGTACGTTTCCGCCCCCAAAGCAGAAGCCAGCTGCAGCCTGTCGACTGAGATCGCCAATGCCGCGTGTGTCGCTCTCGCCGCGAAGCGCGTCGAGCGCCGCCGCAATGCGACGTCTGCGTTCCGGTGCATCCGCGCGTAGGCCGTTGGCGAGGGGTGCAGCCTCGGGCGGACCGTCGGCGACTTTGCCGTCGCCATACATATCAGCAATGAACGCGATGTATTTGGCGCCCGCCATGTGGCTGACACGCTTGATAGCCGCCTCGCTGATGCCAAGCCAGTTCGGTGAAATTAGCAACAAAGGTCGGCGGCCTTTGGTGTTCTCGTCATAGATCAACGCGCCGTTGCCGGCGACGCTGCCCGCTTGATAGTTGATCCGCTCGACTTTCACGGCGCCCCCCCTCGTTTTGCTCGTTCAACCGAGGATGATTTCCCCGATCGAGCCGGTATCGTATTGCGTGAAATAAAGTCGACCATTCGACATTGGCGCAATGCAGCGTGGGCCGCTGGCGGGCGTCGGAATATCGTATTCGCCGATCAACGTTCCGTCCGGCGCCATACAGCCGATCTTGTTAGCAAAGTTTTCTGTGCACCAGAGATTGCTATCGGGTCCGACAGTCACACCGCGCAGCGACGCATTCGGCGTCGGAAACTTGAAGTCCTGGAATTTTCCGTCGCGGCCGAGTCGGCCAAGCGCATTAGCGCCGGTTTCGACAAACCAGATGCTGCCATCGGGGTGTGTCACCATGGCGCGCGGTTGGCTGTCGTGGCTGGGGATATCGAACTCGCTCACCAAGCCATCCACGGTGATACAGCCGACGCGGTTGCCGGCGGCTTCGCTGAACCAAAGGACGCCATCGCGCACAACGATCGACAGCGGTTTGCTGTCAGGTGAGATGCCGTCTTTGAACTCTTTTATGTGCCCATCGGAAGAAATACGGCCGATCTGACTCACGTCAGTTTCCGAGAACCAAATATTGCCGTCCGGCCCGAGGGCGATTCCGTCGGGCCCAGCGTTCGCGGTTGGAACCTGAAATTCCGTCAATTCGCCGGTCAGCGAGATGCGGCCGATCTTGTTTGCTTTCTTTTGCGCGAACCACAGATGGCCATCGCCGCCGAGCGTAATACCAATGGGAGTGGCGCTGGATGTCGGCAACGAAAATTCGGTAAACTTCGCGCTGCGCGGATCCAAGCGGCCGATCTTGCCGGCACCACTCTCGCAGAACCATAAATTTCCGTCAGGGCCTTCGACGCAAATATACGGCGCGCTCCCAACGCTCGGTATCTGATGTTCGCGAATTTGTATCGAGCGTGGCGGTGCGAATTGTGCCGGACGTGGAGAAGCCGACTCTTTGATAGTCACGGCCATCGACGACCTCGTACCGCGATCCAGTACAACAATATCGCGCCTCGGGATGCTAGTGACCGGTGTCGAAAGGTGTCAATCGCAACACTCTGCTTCGTTCGTTACAGTTTGGAACCGCCTCTGCCATCGGTAAGTGCGGCGCGGCTCCGCGTCGTGGACAGGCCGATCAATGTCCGCTTTTGGCCCAAAGCAGACGTCGACAGTTGCACTGCACATGTCCGCTTTCGGGGGTAAAGCGGACATCGCCGTTTGCGGTAATCCGCTTTGACGGTCGCGATTGGGGGCAGAGCAGACATGGGTTCTTGCACCGCACATGTCCGCTTTTGATCCAAAGCAGACATCGAATTCGCTACGATGCCGGGATCGGTCGAATGCGTCGCTGCGGTCGCAATCTTCTGCGCTGGTTGTCGCGATGACATTTGGGACTAAAACATGCGCGTCGGTGTTATGTCTCACAGACATCCGCATCTAGGAGACGCGTCATGTTCAAAGGCCTCACCCTTGCTGCTTGGTTCGCGATATCGTTATTCTTCATCACCAGTTCGGCCACCGCCGACCCCTATAAATGGTGCGCGGCCTACGGAACTCCAGGCGGGACTAACTGTGGGTTCCTCACTATCGAACAATGCCGCGCAACGCTCAGCGGAAATGGCGGTTTCTGCGAGCCAAACCAGTTTTACACCGGGCCTGAAACTACACGCGCCAGCCGCCAACGAAGGCACAATCAGGGCTAACGGGCGCTCCCTGAATGGGCGCGATGTCCACTATTGGCACTTAGCGGACATTCCAGACACGCCCGCGCTTATCCGCTATTGGAGTAATAGCGGATATCGCGCAAGAGCGTTGGCGCGCACTCGGAGAAAGCTGCGATGCTGCGTGCATGATCAGCCTAACTGACAGCCCGCTTGCGATCGCGACCGACAGCGTAGGAGCGACGCGCGTGACGCAATAATTGGTTGGTCAAGAGTTTCGACCAGGCATCTTCATGGACAGTTGCCAAGGTGGTTAGAAACTTCTTCATGTTACTTCTTACTTCTTCTGTGCTTGGCGGGACCCGTCTAATCGCGCCAGCGTCGCGCAAGCTGGGAATAAAAGTTGAGTAGATGGCCGTCGCCGCGGTTGTCATCCATGACGAAACCAACCACAGCAATTCCACCGCCGTGCTTCTCGAGCCACATTGGGCCAGGTCCACGCATGTAATGACGTTCATGGCGATAACGCTTGGTTATAAACTGCTTCATGGTACTTCTCCTGTGGTTCTACACGGGAGACTGCAAAACGCCCTGCGCTATTCCCGGCCGTTGAACACCAACGCTTCAGTTCGGATAACATCTTTATGAACTAGATTGAGAAGGCCATCGGGAATAAATCTCGCTCAGCGGCGGCTCCGCTTCGCTTGGGTCCCGCGCTTTGTTTCCCACCCCCGCGACCAAAGCGGACAACGCTGGATTTTGGCCCTAGATGGTTTGTCCGCTTATGGCACTTAGCGGACATTCCAACCGTCGCCGCGAAATGTCCGCTTTCGGGGTTAGAGCGGACATGGCGCGAGCATACTGAATGTCTGCTAGTCAGGAGTAAGCTATGACCTTGAAAGAATTAGCTGACAAACTCGAATCCCTCGACGTGAATGTATTCGCCAATATCCTTGGGCTTGAGTACACGCATGATGAGCAGCCGGAGCAAGCAAAGAAAATGATCATCGACGCACTTCGCTTTTCGGAAGAAAATGGTCTAAAGCGCACCGTCCGCAGCTCGATGACGCTGACTAGATCGCGCCATCTTGAGAGGTGATGATTTGTAGACGTTCGCCATTGACCGCCAGAAATCTGCGTCAATTCGCGGGTAGATTTGTGGGTACAAAGGAAGCGAAAGGCAATAAACTGATATTACGCAGTAATTTCCAGTTTCGGGAGGACACTCCCTCCGCCATCATCTCCTTGGGAACGGATCTCTGTGGCGAATTGGCCCTCAGAAAACGTGAGGAATTTGAAGCATCTTGGCGCCGGCCTTTGCACCGTGAAACGCGCTCGCATCTAGCATTCCCCACCCCCACCCTCAGCATTCGGATGACCGCTCTTGTCGCAACTTCAATGCGTTTTTTTTGCAAATTGCCAAGCCACTGTTCCTCTTTTCGATCACACTGTTCGAGCGCTTGGCTGGCATTGGCATTCCTCGCACCGGGGTTGGCGTGCGAAATTGGCTTGCGATAGTAGAATAAGCGACCGACACGGGCCTTCGCGAGATTAATCGCGGTCAGGGAACCTCAATAACAAAACACATGCGCGGAGAAGACTGTGCCGACAATCTTTCTCACTCACATCCCCGACATGCTTAAGAACTACTACGGCGAGCGCGCTCTCGCCGAGTTGCGCAAGCTCGGCGACGTGCGGCTCAACGATACCGGCCAGGTGCTCGGCGCCAAGGCGCTGGCACAAGCCGCTCAGAGCTGCGAGATCATAATCTCAGACCGGCAAACCGCCGGCTCGGCTGAGCTCTTCCCGCTGATGGATGATTTGGTCGCGTTCCTGCGGGTCGCAGTCGATATTCGCAACATCGATATTGCCGCCGCTAGCGCCCAGGGTATTCTCATCACCCACGCGACGCCAGGCTTCATCGCTTCGGTCGCCGAGATGGCAATCGGCTTCATGATCGATTGCGGGCGCCACGTCACCCAGGCCACTTCCGTATACCGCACCGGCCAGGTCCCCGAAGCGCGGATGGGGCGTCAGCTTGATGGAGCAACGCTCGGCATCGTTGGCTATGGCGCAATCGGCGAGCGTCTTGCCGAGCTAGGTCTCGCACTCGGCATGACGGTGTTGGTCGCAGACCCCCACAAAAAGGTGACACGGCCAATGCTCAAACAGGTCCACTTTGCGGACCTGCTGGCAAGATCGGATTTCGTCGTGTGCCTCGCCATTGCCAATGAGCAGACCGAGAATTTGATGAACGCCGAAGCTTTCGCGCAAATGATGCCCTCTGCTTATTTCATAAATTTGTCGCGCGGCAATCTGGTCGACGAGGCCGCGCTTGCCCGCGCGCTCGACGAAAAGCGCATCTCCGGCGCTGCCCTTGACGTTGGCCGTGCACAGGACCAGATGCCCTCGCTCACATTGGCGAGGCGCGCCGACGTGATCGCCACCCCGCACACGGCGGGTCTGACGCCCGACGCCGCAGAGCACCAAGCCTTCGACACGGTGAATCAGGTCAAGGACCTCATCGCGGGACGCATGCCGCGGGGCGCCGCAAATCCGGAGGCAGCGCGTCGCCTGAACCGCCTCGAGCGCTCGTGAAGGCGCTGCCTTAGCGATATACCCTCATAACGGACATTGCCTTTGCACTGCCGAATGTCCGCTGTTGGCGGTAAAGCGGACATCGCCCGGACATTTAGCAATGTCCGCTTTTGACCCAAAGCGGACGTCAAGACACGAGCTAAAACACCCACTTCAGATCAGCGCACGCGCACTTAATCTTTTCTAACTGCAAGTCATTCGAAGCGCGGAGCGTGTCCAATTTCGCGTGAGTTCGGCAATATAAAAATAAAGGGCGGACCAGGTTGCCCCAATCCGCCATTCAATATTTTATTTGCCGTTGTGGCAGCTTTACTGCAGTCGGCCTGTTGCCGTCAGTGCCTTTGCATTTGGTTTCGAGCACAGAGAACTAGCAAGGGCCGTATCAGCCGCCGTCGCGAAATAGCCAACCAGCACGTTCGACGCGGTCGCCTGCGAAATCAGATTTTGTGCATCAGATACGAGAAGGAAGCCCTGCTGGACCGCCTTGTTCGCAGCCGCCGTCACAACGCAGACATAGCCGGCATGGGTCCCATATCGCTCCTCGAGCGACAGGCGCGGATCACCGGCTGATTGGCGGTTCGCTTTTGTATCCCAGAAGGGCCAATAGCCTCCGCTGTTGCCCGCCCCCGCAAATACCTGGCCAACGCTCCCCGGGCCGTTACTTGCATTGGGCCCGTACCATCCGGTCGTGGCCAAGTTCCAACCCACATAAGTACCCAACGGAGCCTCGCCCAGCACAGTGGGCATGCCATCGACGTCCTCGTTGCCGTCGGCATTCACCTTGGCCACAAAGACCGGCAGCACTTTTTCTATAATTGGCGGTTGGATGGTCGGTACACCACTCTCCTGATCGTAATTCTCTTTGGGTCCGAAGTTGTAAACAAACGGGGGCCACGCCTGATTCCCTCCAAACGGCAAACCGGGGACATTGGGGAATCCTACGGCATGTTGGGTGTTCGGCACGAGTTCTCCTCTGTGCAGCGTGGGATAAACGCTGCGCGGCATTCGCGTACCCTTCATGAGCAACTGAATGAAGGCATACTGTAATGCATTGTTGGTGAACGCCAACGGAATTGGATTATTGGGTAACGACTGACCGGGCGGTATGGTCATCGCGGTGGGCGATGTCCAGTTGAAGTTGACCGTGCCGCCGCCGTGCGTGGCGTTTGGCGAGTAGTACCGATAAACATTTGAGGGCAACGGTATGTCGCTTACGCAAGTGAAGCCGCAAAGCGAAGCCGACATCTTTTCAGAATAGAGCTCTGCCGAGGCAAACGTTTCGAGGATCGCCGGACACGTATCGTTCCGAGCGCAGCGGTGGAACATGCCGTTAGGCGGAAGGTGACGTGCCAAGTTCGGGTAGTCCGCCCACCAGACCGGGGCTTCGTCGCCGCCCATGTAGAGGTACATGAGGTTATTCGGCTGCCCCCAGCGGATGTTCATAACCATCATCCGCCCGTCGATCTGTGGCCACGCGCCATCAAAGACAATGCGGCCCTTTTTATCGTGGCCCCGGCCGTCGCCATCGTTGCCTCGGCTGTCGTTATGGCCCCAGTTGTCACGGCCGTCGCGGCCGTCCTCGTTGAAGCCCCAGAAGATGAAGCCGTGGAGAAATGCGGCGGATTGCGACCCGCCGATGGTGAATGCCTTGGAGACGGTGCCGGCGATCGGGTTCGAACCCCCACCTGGAGCAGTCGAGCGATAGCGAAGGAAAGAGGCAAGGTCTCGAAACGCGGCAAATCCGACGCCAAGCACCAACGGGTTCGCCGCCGTGTAAGCCATCTCATATTCAAGGCTCGGGTTGAAGGTGGCGCCCTTCAAGCAGATCCAGTTCGGATTTGGCGTGCCGGGCCAGCCACTGGGGCAGTATGCCCAGGCCCACTGGTCGCTCGCGATCGGCGTCTTCTTGCTATCCACGCCAGTAAAAGTTTGGGACGATACGGTCCAGAACTGCGCCTGCTTCGTGTCCATGCTTGCCGGGTGGTAGGGCGCAAATGCCGGACCCTGAATTACCAGCTGTGCCGTACTTGTGGGCGCACTTCCGACTGCTAGGCCGCACCCGTTAGTACCGGTGCAGACGTGGCTGTAGACCTGACCGGTGATGGTATTATCCCCGTTCGGCACTTTGCCATCAGTCGTCGCCAGCGGTATCTGAACGACATAACTCGCCAAAGTCTTTAGCCCGATAACATCCGATACCTTTGGCGGAGTGAAGACCCCGGTGGTGGTGTCCAGGGTGCCGTAAGGTCCAGAGTTCAGGTCAAAACAGGGATATGAGATCGCCGCAGACGGCGAGCATTGGGCCAGAAGGTCGCCCTGCCAACCACTCTGTACGTAAGTCGCACCCTGTATCAGTGAAGCGGTGTTGATTGCGTTGTTCCCACGGTTCGGAACCTGATGGATCATCAATCCGCTGCGCTGTTCGGGGTAGGTCGGCGTGACAATCTCAAAGTTGGCAATGTATTCAACCTTGCCGTGCGTCCTAGGTGCGTGGTCGATGTCTGTGATGATGGAATTTTGCGGATCGTTTGGATCCAGTTCACCAAATATCCGGCCGACGTAGATCGTGTAGGATGTCAACGGCCCGGGGGTCGAGCTTCCCAATATGATCGGCGTAAAGTTGACCGTAGCTGTCTGATCGATGACGATCTTCTGGACGTCCGCATCACTTGGCGAACTCCAGCCGATGACTGCACCGAAGATCGCTATGGCTGGAACGAGATACCGGAGCGGCCTGTTTGTCTTGTGACACATGTTGATTCCCCCCTGACCTGACGTGACCGCGCGGCGCGACTGAGCTTTCACCGCAACGAGTGCGGCTCCTCGCTGCGAGAATGATGCTTGCACGGTTGGTTTAAAAAGATTGGACGTAACGTGGCGCTTGCAAAAGAGTCCGAAAAAAATGCTCGCAAACGACCGAAAATAGACAAGCCCCGTCAAAAAACTAAGTCAAGCTCACCGCGACGCAAACGAAAGAGCTCTCTTGTGCGACGCTCACGAACGATTAAAGAAGTCTGATCAAGAGGAACGCTGAAGCATTGATGTGATGTTGCAGCGCACGATCCCGAAATTCACATATCAGCTTCGGCGAATTTTCAGAGCTTGGCGAAATTCAAACTCGATAATCCAGATCGATTGCATCACGTCCTCAGCACGAAACCTTCGCGAGCGCAGCGTCTCCATGTCCGCTAATGACCAAAGCGGACATTCGATTGCGCGCAATTATTACCAGTGCAAAAGGCATCCGCAGGTTCTGTTTTGGTTCAAAGCTGCGAGCTCGCGACTATCAGTCGCCGTTCCGGTTATGGGCCGTTTCCCAAAAGAGCTCCTTCCAATCGGTGACCTTGGCTTTCATGCTGCCGATGCGATTTAAGAACGCGGCGAAGTAAGCGATACGATGGGGTTCCGAGGTAAACTCGAAGCCGGGATCGTCGAGCAGAGCAACGAGGTCATCAACGCTTTCAGGTGCGTTCTGAGCTTTTTTCCAAAGGATTGCGGCAGCGCGCTTATCCGCACCGGCCACTCTGATCGATTCCTCGAGCGCGTTGGCGACAGCCTTAAATAGAATCGGATTCTTCTCTTTCGTCTGCTTCGAGGCCAGCAGCGTGATTTGCGTCAGCGGTCCGCCAAACACCTCGCGGCTATCCGCGAGGACATGCGCGCCTGGCAGTTTGAGCCCCCGGGATGTGAACGGTTGCACACCGATATGCGCGGTGATGCTTGCCCTGCCATAGCCGGCAGAAAGTGCGGCCACCGCATCCGAGTGGCCGAGCCCGACCGTCAGGTGATCGAGGTGATGCGGATCGTTCCAGATCTTCTCCGCTGCCATTTCAAGCATCATCGCGTTGAACGATATCCGCACTGATGGCACGGCGATGCGATCTTGCTCAGTGAAATCAGCGATCGTTTTCACATTTGGGTTGATCGTATAGAGCACCATGGCACCGTTCGATACGGTGCCGACGGCTCTGACTTCGTTCCGGGTGCCGTGGGTCTTATCCCAGAAGGTCAGCAAGGATGGCAGAGCTGCAGTGCCATAGTCGGCCGATCCAGATAACAACGCGTCCATAACCGGGGCAGGGCCGCTCAATGTACTTGCTGTGGCTTCTACCTTGCCGAGGCCGAGCTTGGTTGCCTCTTGTTGCAGGATGCCGCCGCTGACCATTTCATCGACCGGCAGATACAGAAGACCGCGCTGTTGCACAAAATTCACTGTGAGCGGGGTCTGCGCGCGCAAGATCGCGGGCTTGGCCATAAGGCCCACGCCGATCGCTACCGTTGCGAAAGCTTGCCGTCGAGTCACTGGACTGAGTGTGTTCTTGTCTGACATTGTGCGTTTCGCCAAATTACTCGAGTTGTTTCGGCTCTGGGTTCGGCTTTAGAGCTGACCTTAAATTTGATGATGATAGGCTCAATCGAGCGTGGCAACAAATAATCCGGCCAAGGGCGGATTCAGAACTGCAATGAAAATCACGCGCGTATCGAGTGTTGTCTACCGCCAGGAGCTCAAGCTCAACGGTCCAAGGCCGAAATTCGCTGGTGAAGGCCGCGATGGGTTTGAGACGCTTCTCGTCAAGGTAGAAACCGACGCCGGGATCATTGGCTGGGGAGAAGCATTTCCACATCGGGTTTGGCGGGCGGTGAAAATCCTGTTGGAGACTTTGATTGCGCCGGCATGCATCGGTATGACAGCGACCGACATTCCCGCGTTGATGAAAATGTTGATCTACCGCGTCCACGGCGGTGGGCGCGCAGGTCCTATAATGTATGCGCTTTCGGGTGTTGATATTGCGCTTTGGGACATTCTCGGAAAAGCGACAAACAAGCCGATATACGAGCTTCTGGGTGGTGCCCAATACGAGAAACTTCCCGCTTATGCCAGTCTCCTCAAATACGCTGATACAGAAGTCGTCGTTCGCGCTTCTGAGGAAGCACTCAGCCGCGGCTATCGTGATCTCAAGGTGCACGAAACCGGCCGCGAAGAGATTGCCGCCACCGCGCAAATTCTGCGGCGTCACAACGGCGGCGCGTTGATGGTCGACGTCAATGCGCCCTGGACACTGCAAGAGGCTCTGTCGGAGATTGGGCCGCTCCGAGAACTTGATCTCAAATGGATCGAGGAGCCGGTTTGGCCGCCAGAGGATTTTGAAGCAGCGCGGACGGTCAGCGCGAGCGGTGTGCCGGTTGCGATCGGTGAAAATGTCCTGACGCCGACCGATTTTGCGCGACTGATCGAAAGTCGAGCGGTCGACTATATACAGCCTAGCGTCGCCAAGATTGGCGGGATTTCCATCGCGCGCGACATATTTATGGCGGCCAACGAGGCGAACGTGGCCGTTGCGCCCCATTCCGCTTATTTCGGTCCGGGTCTGATTGCGACCGCACACCTCACGGCAGCGCTATCTCGCGCGCCAATGATCGAGCGATTGTATTGCGATCTCGCCGAAAGTCCGTTCGGCAACTGGTATGAGCCGGTTGACGGATATCTAGCGCTTCCACAGGGGCCCGGACTCGGCATTGAGCCCGATCAAGACATATTGGACAAATTGCAGGTCGACTGATGGGACAGAACCTCGGAGCAAAATGAAAATCCAGCGGGTCAAAATCAACTTTGTCCGTCTTCCGCTTGAGGAGCCGTTAGTCGGTGCCCCGCCGATGCCCGGCATGCTGCGCGAATTCTTCACTGTACAAGTCCTTACCGATGACGGCATCGAGGGTATCGGCGTAACTACATTCGGCGGCAAGCTCATCCGTACACTGAAGGCGGCGCTTGACGAGTTCGGCGAACTTATCAAGGGCGAGGACCCGCTGCGAATGGAGCAGGTGGTCGCCAAACTTCGCGCCGCATCGGCGCCTTGCGGTCCCGGCGGGGTAGTGGCCTTGGCTATTGCGGCAATCGACATCGCGCTATGGGACATCCGCGGCAAGGCATTTGGTCTTCCGCTGGCACGGTTGCTCGGCGGCTTGCGCGACCGTGTGCCGGTTTACGCTAGCGGTGCGCTCACACGGACAACGCCGACCGATAAACTTGAGCGCGCTGCAGCTGCACTGGTCGAAAAGGGCTACTGCCAGATCAAGACCCAAATGGCGGTGGAAGGGCTCAATGCCGCCCAAGAGGTTGAGCGTATCCGTCTCATCCGCAACGCGGTCGGGCCGGAAACCAATTTATTGGTGGATATCAATCAGCGCTGGGGCGTTCACGAGGCTATTTCGATTGGACGACGCGTCGAGGAACTTGGCTTGGGGTGGCTAGAAGATCCCACCAGGTGTGATGACTACGAGGGCCTCGCCAAAATAGCGGATGCTTTGGCGACTCCAATATGCGCGGGCGAATATCTCTACGGAATAGAGCCGCATCGACAGACGCTCGTCCATCACTCGGTCGACATCGCCATGATCGATCTGCTTCGAGTCGGCGGTGTGACGCAATGGATGAAAGTCGCTGGCATGGCTGAGGCATTTAATAGGCCAGTGGCCAGCCATCTCTTGCCGGAGATCCATGTCCACCTCATCGCAGCCGTCCCGAATGGGCTTGTAGTCGAATACATGCCCTGGACTTGGCGCCTATTCGAGAATCCGCCGATTCCAGAAAAAGGCGAAATCGCTGTGCCGACTGGAGCCGGACTAGGGCTGAAATTTGCGTCCGATCTTTTCGAAAAATATGGCGTCGGCTAGACGCCCTCAGCGTAGATGGGGCCGAGGCGTCTCACTGCGCTAATGGTTCAAGGCGGGCACAATTAGGACACGACACAAATTCCCACCATCGAGCCGTGTCTGACATCAGGCAGATGTACACTTCTTTAAGACGCAATGGGCGAGTGCTTGACGCCTTGAAGCCGTACCCCGGCGACGGCTTCCGGAAAAAGAACGCGTGAAGCCGTTTTTTTAATCAGCGAAAGCGATTCTCTCGCCAGCGGTGTGATAGGCCGTTGTGCAGATGTAACCAACGACAGCTGGATACTGAGCTTAGGCCTTACGATGGGCCTCACGACAAAGCTCCGTCCAAAGTTGTGACCACGCAAGGAATTGAGTGGCAGGACAGCATGCCCGTAACCCTCGTGGACGAGGTCGAGTATCGATGCAATCCCATCGATCTCGAATTCGATTCGCGGCTTCAGCCCAAGATGGGCTAGCTGCGCGTCGATAAGCATCCGGTTTGCGTTCGCGCGGCTCGGAATAATCAACGGATAGCGCGGCAATTCTCGTAGCTGGACCGATTTGCTCTGCCGCTTCTTTCCGGCTCCCCCATAAGAGACCAGGAACAGTTCTTGTTCTTGCAGCGGTCGAATCTCGACGGTCGGCAGCGGTATCGGATTGTAAACCAGTCCGATGTCCACGCGCCCCTCCACGAGCCACTCCACAATGGGGGCGGACATTGCTTCGACCACGCCGAACGTTCCCTCTGGGAAGGAATTACGGAAAGATTTGACCAAGGGCACCGCGAGAAGCCTCGCGATGCTGGGAGGCAGGCCAAGGATGACATGCCCCACCATTGCGTCCCTCGTTTCGGTCAGTTCGTCGCGCGCGCGGCGCACTTGCATGAGGATCCCTCGCGCGTGAGCGAGGAGGCGCCTGCCGGCGTCCGTGGGCGTGACGCCGCGCCCGTTGCGATACAGCAGAGTCTGCTCGAGCTCCATCTCGAGCTGGCGCACCTGATGGCTCAACGCGGACTGGGCGATGTCGAGCAGCGACGCAGCCTTGGTAAAGCTGCGCAGGTCGGCAACGTGCACGAAGTATTCGAGCTTTTTGAGATCCATAGGTTGTGTGGGCCTCACGGTGGGGCAGCGTAGCTATCGATTTAGCAGATATCTGATAGTACAGCATCGCTATTCCACATGTCTGAAAAGTGGCAAATAATTTCCAACTGACGCCTTTGTGTTCAGTCGTTCAGCTTTCTACGGACGGCGGCCGGCAATGGATTGCTGCGACGATCAGGGTCGGTCGATGCAGCGGTTTGTCTAACAATAACGACGATGGGAGGAACTCAGTTATGGATGTTGTCACCAAAACACGAGTACTCAGTGCGGCTGTCATGGTGTCGGTAGGGACGTTATGGCCCTTCCCCTCACAGGCGGATCAACATTCAGATCAACATTCGCAGGCAGACTATACGATCACCAGCCCCGGTGCGTCCGCGGTCGGGTTTGTCACGACGGATTCGGTGTCCATCAAAGTTACCGGCCCCTCCGACTCAGCGGTTCGTCGTTCCAAGCTCACACTAAACGGGCGAAACGTGACTATGTCGTTGTCGCAAGACGGCACCGGTTTGGTGTCAGGCCTGGAAATCGGATCGAATACTTTTCAGTTATTCGACTCGAAGAACTCCGGCGAACCGGTCGCCCGGCTCGTGATCGAAAGAGCGACAGGTCCTGCGGTCACGTGCGCATCGCTTGCGACCCTCGTCAGTTTCCCGATCAAACCTACCGGGTCCGAGGGTGGAACCACCATTACTCTCGCACAGCTGAATCCGGCGACTGCAACCTTGCCCGAGCACTGCCAAATACAGGGTATGCTGCGAGCGCGCACCGGGATCGCCGGGCCCACCGCTACTCCCCAGGCATACGGAACGAAATTTGAGGTGCGTCTGCCGACTCTCTGGAATGGAAGGTACATGTTTCAGGGCGGTGGTGGCACCGAGGGCTCGCTTGCTGCAGCAACCGGGTCACAGACCGGCACGGCTTCTTTCCCCGAGTTGAGCAATGGATGGGCCGTGGCTTCCCAAGACGGCGGCCACGAAAGCTCCCAATTGCCGCCTACGAGACCTGCCTCTGCGACCGCGCCCAGTATTCTTCAGGTGAACATGTTCTATCCTGATGCAGAGGCGGTTAAAGCTTGGGCCTACACTTCAATCGACATCACCACTCAGACCGCCAAATACCTGATCGATGCGTACTACGGGCGCGCCGCGGATCACTCCTATTTCGTCGGCTGCTCGACGAGCGGCCGGCAGGGGATGGCAATGACCCAGTTGTTCCCGATGCACTACGACGGCGTCATCGCGGGCGATCCTTTCTATCTCCCGCCGGATATTTCCTTGAGCGAGACGTGGGGCCTGGAGCAGATCATTTCCGTGTCTCCAAAGGACACGAACGGGAACCCCATCTACACGCAGGGATTCCCGCTCAGCGACCAGAATTTATTCACCAACGCGATCCTGGCGGCATGCGACGCGCTCGACGGGCTGGTAGACGGCGTTATCGACAACAGGGCCGCATGCCATTTCGACCCGGCGACTTTCGTCTTCCCGTCGTCGGGGCCATACGGCTCCATAGCGCCCGGTCAGCGCTTGCAGTGCACCGGCGCAAAGACAGCAACGTGTCTGACCCCCGCGCAAGTGACCGCAGTGAAGACGATTGCACAGGGTCCGAGAACCTCGAGAGGCCATCAGATCGTTTCACCGGACGGGACACTACTGTCTGGATATCCCTTCGACGGCGGCTTCATGCAGCCTTCCGGCATCCCGACACGCGACATCGGAACAGCGACCTCCCCCCCGGGCAACATCGGCTTGGGATCGGGTCAATTGCCGTTGTTTTGGTTTACTACTCCCGATCCGAACTACAACCCGCTCACGGTCAATTACGATAAGGATATTGGTTTGGTCACTGCCCACTCGCCGGCAGTCAACAACTCGACTGACATTTCCCGCTTCGTCGACCGCGGAGGCAAGCTGATCTTCTACCATGGCCTGAGCGACTCGGGTCCACCGTGGCCGTACACCGTCGAATACTTCCATAAGGTGGCGGAGCGTTTCGGAGGCAAGCATCCTCGGTTCGCACACGAGACCAGAGGCGAGGGCGGCAACTCTGATAACAGATTTGGTCAGGCCGACGACTTCATGAAGCTTTACCTAGTTCCCAACATGGGGCACTGCGGTGGCAATGCTTCGACGGACCGTTTCGACATGCTCACGCCGATGGTCAATTGGATTGAAAACGGCATTGAGCCCAAGACCGTCGTCGCGACCGGCGTGAATTTCAGCAGCACGTTGGGTTCACTTACGGGACTGCCGACCACGCGCAGCCGCCCACTTTGCCCTTACCCGCAGACGCTCCGGTACACGGGACCAAAAGGGGGTGACATCAGTGTTGCCGCGAACTATGCGTGCGTTGAGGGGGATTTCGAGGACTTCCGTTAGCTCTCCCGACAAGTTGGTCGGATCGGCAATAGAAGCTGATCCGACCAACGGCGCCACTGTGGCAGCTTCCCAGGACAACGCTCGGAGCGGCCGAGCACATCAGCGATGCGCCGCCATTGATACGCGCCTCAAGCCTTACGAAGCGGGGACTGCAGCTGGCGAAGATTGTCCTGGGCACGTGCGGATGGGCCAGACAAACGTGGCAGTCGCGTGCCGACGGTACGAAAATAGTGCACCGAAAATCCGCAGGGAGAATTTTGTGAAATTTCTAAGGACGCTGATGATTGGGTTTTCGTTGTTGCTCCCGACATTGGCGTCAGCTCAGGATTTCCCAAATAGACCGATCAGGCTGATTGTCCCTTTTCCGCCGGGCGGTCCGAATGACATCATTGCGCGCGTAGTCGGCTCGCGCATGTCGGAATTGCTCAAACAGCCCGTGTTGATAGATAATCGTGGCGGCCAAGGCGGCGTGCTAGGAACCGATTTGGTAGCAAAAGCAAAGCCGGATGGTTACACGATCGCTATATCGAGTGCAGGCGCGCTCGCCATTAGTCCGAACATGGAGAAAGTTGCCTACGATACATTAAAGGATTTGCAGCCCATTACCTTGGTAGCCAAGGTGCCGGAAATGCTAGTCGTCGCGACTAGTGTTCCCGCAAAGAACATGGGGGAGCTGACCGCCCTAGCGAAAGCCCAACCCGGCAGACTAAATTTTGCATCGACCGGTCCGGGCAGCTTGCCACATTTGGCGGGGGAGCTTTTCAAGCTTACGGCAAAGATTGACATCGTGCACGTGCCCTATCGCGGTGCGGCTCCTGCGGTGAACGACCTCCTTGGCCAACAGGTGCAGATGGTCTTCCTCGATCTACCTGTGCTTTTGCCGCAGATCCTAGCGGGTAAGCTGCGACCCATTGCAATCGGCGCCGTTGAGCGTGCACCGACCGCGATGGACGTGCCTACGACAGCAGAAGTTGGCATGCCGGATCTGCGGGCTGAGAATTGGTATGGCATGGTCGCTCCTGCCGGAACTCCGCCTGCCATCGTCGCATCGCTAAACAAGGCCGCTATCGAGGCTATGCGCGATCCGACAGTAAATGAAAAGCTCGCCAGTCAAGGAGCGTTGCTTGTCGGCGGTACACCAGAACAATTTCGTGGCTTCATCGGCGATGAAACTAGGAAATGGGCGAAGGTCATCAAGGACGCTGGAGTAGATACGGAGAAGTGAGAACGGAGCGACAATTTTGCGAGACGAAATTCGCCCATACCGAACGATGTCCAACGGTTCACCGGAATTGGTACGTCGCTCTCATCACCACGGTAAATGGAATGTCCTCTCTTGGCACTTAGCAGGCATTCTTTGAGGGCGGAAATTGAGGAAGGCAACCCGGCGGAGGGTATCAAATCCTTCGCATAAAAAGGGAGGAGAGTAGAATGGCACGAATCACTGACGGGCTGGGATTCTCCCGGCGAGACTTTGTCGTGAAAGGCGCCGCCGCGGGCGCTGCCTTGGCCACCGGCTCGGTCGCCGGCACGGGAAGCGCGGGCGCAATGAGAGGCGGCCGGGATGGGCCGGCCGATTTGGCTCTGGTCAACGGCAACATCCTCACGCTGGATGCGAAGAATACGGTCGCAGGCTCGATCGCAATCACCGACGGACGGATCTCGGCGATCACGCATCAAGGGGTGCATGACGCCAATGAGGTGATCGACCTGAGGGGGGCGACCGTCATCCCGGGGCTGAACGATTCGCACATCCACTTCATCCGCCTGGGCATCGACCCCGGTTACGGGGTGCGCGACATCGAGGTGGCGCAGTCGATCCAGGAACTGCAGGAGATCATCGCCGACCGCGCACGAACGGTGCCGGCGCAAGCGTTCGTCACGTGCATCGGTGGCTGGAATCGAGCCGGGTTCAAGGAGAACCGTCTGCCGACTCAGGCCGAACTCAACGCGGCCGCCCCGCGTAATCCGGTCTACCTCTCAGAGTCCGGCGGTGGCGGCGCCGGCATCACGAACACGGCCGCAGCGGCGTTCTTCACCGCGCACGGTGTCCCCGTGAATGCCGACGGGACGGTCAGCAACACGACGAATGCCAAAAATGCGCTGGTTGCCGTCCAGACTGACGACGACCGGCTACGTAGCACGGCGGAGGCGGTCGACCACGCCACGGGCCTGGGCCTGACGATGATCCAAGACATGGGTGGCCTCATCGGGCTGAGCTCTTACGCCTACTCGCTGCAGCTCTGGGCAGAGAAAAAGCTGAACCTACGGATCCGCTTCTTCAACTGGAGCGGCGACGACGCAGGCATTACCGAAATGGAAACTCGGATAGCGAACCAGCTCAATCAACTCGGCGACAGCCGCTATCACCCAGTAGGCGTGGGGGAGCGTGTCCACAACTCGACGACCGATCCGATCAACATCGATGCCTACAAGTTTGCGGCGCAGAACGGTTGGACCCTGACCCAACATTCGCTGACGCCTGCAGAGATCGCGTTCCACATCGGCGCATATCAGCAGGCCGCCCAGGTTGGCCCAATCGACAAGCTGCGCTGGTCGCTGTGCCACGTCGACCCGATCACGGACGCCCAGATCACCCAGGTCAAGGCGATGGGTATCGGGTTGAACATCCAAGGCTACGGCTACATTCGGGCGGCCGGAGCGAACTCGGGGCCGCCGTTCCGAAGCCTGGTCGGGTCCGGGATCCCACTCGGCGCGGGCACCGATGCGACCGTGGTGGGGCCGATGGACCCGTGGCTGATGATGTCTTTCATGACGACCGGCAAAAACAATGCCGGGCAGTTCTCGGGCATGGCGGGACAGCAGATCTCTCGTCTGCAGGCCCTACAGATGTATACGAGCGGTAGCGCCTACCTGTCATTCGACGATGAGGATATGGGCACGATCGAGATCGGCAAGCACGCTGACTTGGCTGTACTCTCTGACAACCCCCTCTACGCGAGCGACCAATCGTTCCGTCGTATCACCTCGAACGTCACGTTGGTCGGCGGCAAGATTGTCAGCCGCAGCGGGCGGTTCGCCAACCTCAAGATCAAGCAGTGACTGTCGGGGCGGGTCCACAAGGCCCGCTCAATGTTCTCCAGTCGCAGCGGCAGGTCATCGACGCGTACCCCGATGGCCTGCCCCACGGCTTTGCCGATCGGCGGCTAAGTAGCCCGCAGACGCCTCGGGACTCCTCCTCAATGTGGACGCGGTGGACGACGCTGGCACTTAGTAGACATTCCTTAGCCCCTCCGCTTCAGGGAAAAGCGGACCTCAAAAAATGTCCGCTAATGACCAAAAGCAGACATGATTGCGGTATCGAACCACAGTCCATCGGACCACAGGAAATGACTCGCCGAAGCGGGGCTTTCAAGTCATTGAGCTTGTTTAGGCGCTTGACCGGTGGTCGTTAGCTTGGCCTTAGGAGCGCTCGCTTTGGCGTGCTGAGTTACGCAGTTGTTGACGAAGTTACGCCGCTTCGTGAAGTGGATGGCGGAATACTTCATGGCTGCTTGAGCTTTGCATGAAGCCTGGACATCCGCAGACACCTTTTGCTTATTGCTAGCGGCTTCTGCTGATACAACGAAGACGCAACGAGCGCTGTCGCCAGCGCCGTAATAAGTAGCTTCTTCATCGTAATTCCTCCTCTGCCCCCAAACGCCACAGAAACGCTGAATCATGCGTCTTCGCGATGGTATCGAATTTGGAGATATCTGATAGCTCAGCGTCGCTGTTCCATATGTTCGCTAAGTGTCAAATAATTTGCGTGGCCCGCTGACCGAGCTGGAGCCGACACAAGAAATAATATCGGGAGGAAATAATGGCGACATCTGAAGACCGTTCAAACATCGCGTCAAATGGAACTCGGCTGCGCGCGCCGCTGGCGTCACCGGCTGTGAGCATGTTGGCGATTTCCCTGCTAGCGAGCCTTACGATTGACGGGGCCTCCGCAGCACAGAAACCCCAACCAGCACCCAACCCCCAAAGCGTCTGTGCTGCTCTCGCGAAGCTCAAACTTCCCCAGACCACAATCACTTCGGCGATGGTCGTGCCGGCTGGGCCCTTCTCGCAGGTCCCGGTTCTCGATCCCTATGCCGCAGAAGGTACAACGTCGCCGTTGCCGACTTGCTCTTCCAATATCGCTTCGCCGCAACTGCCGGCCTTCTGCCGCGTGACCGCCGGAATCTCCACGCCCGGCGCCCTTGAGCCGATCAATATCGAAGTCTGGCTACCGTTGCAGAATTGGAACGGGAAGTTCGTGGGTATTGGAAATCACGGCGCCGCCGGCGAGATCGAATATGGCGATATGGGACCGCATCTCGTCAGAGGCTATGCCGTTGCTACGACCGATACAGGTCATGCCGGAGCGAACGCGACAACCTGGATGCAGAACCCGCAGCAGATCATCAATTATGGCTATAACGGCGTCCACGAGATGACCGTAAAGGCTAAAGCCATCGTCACTGCGGCCTATGATAGGCCACCGCGATATTCCTACTGGGATGGCTGCTCGACCGGGGGAAAGGAGGGCCTGACCGAAGCCCAGCGCTATCCGGACGATTACGACGGCATCAATATCGCCGGTTCCGCGAATAACGCGCAAATCCACAACCGCGAGCAATATGTGTGGAATGCCCAAGTGACTTTCGGCAATGCCGCGACCCCGCTCGGCCCAGCACAAACGGCTCTTGTGAATTCCGCCGCGCTCAAGGCCTGCGATGGGCTCGATGGCGTCGTAGACGGCGTTATCGACAATCCGCTCACCTGTCCGTTCAAGGTGGCCAGCCTCCTGTGCGCCCAGAACCAGGATCCCAGCACCTGCTTGACGCAGGCGCAGGTCACGGCAGTCGAGAAGGTCTACCAAGGACCACGCAATCCGGTCACCGGCAAATCAATCTATCCCGGATATTCGCCCGGAACGGAACTTGGTTGGGGCAGCAACACGACTGGTCCGGTGCCCTCCACTGCGCAGAACTTTTTCAAGTTCATGGTCTACAACGACCCGAACTGGAATTATCAAACGTTCAATTTCAGCAGCGACGTCGCTTTCACCGACGCCAAGTTCGCTGTCACCCTTGACGCCGTCAATCCCGATCTCCGGGCCTTCAAGAGACGTGGCGGCAAGATCCTGCAATCCCATCTCTGGAGCAGCACGACGCATCCCGCTCGGCGCAGTGTCGAATGGTATAGCCAGGTTGTCTCCTTCATGAACGTCCATGATGAGGGCACGCGAGGCGATGACCGTCAGGGCCATCTCGACATCAGAGATTTCCTCCACGAGGCCACGCAAGGTGACAACCACCGCTATCCCGGTGCTCTTAACATCGGAGATTTCCGCGCGACTCAACATTTCTATCGCTTCTTCCTGGCACCAGGCGGAAGCGGCAGCAAAGGGCCAGGTGCATTCGATTCACTTCCATATCTTGAACGTTGGGTCGAAGAGGGGATTCCGCCAACCTCGATCCTGGCATCGCATGTGACGAATGGCGTAGTCGATCGCACGCGGCCGCTCTGCCTCTATCCGGCCTTTGCCGAGTACAAGGGCAGCGGCAGCACCGACGACGCGGCAAATTTCAAGTGTTCCGAGCCGCACCAGGTGCCTAACTATTTCCTGCAAGACGGTCTCCAGCCTGAGCCCTTGCCGCCCAGCCCACAGGATCAGCACTGACGCGAGCCGCGCTACCTCCCTAGCGTTATGAGTTAGCACTTGTAACGCGTGGCTCTTTTCAAATTAAAAACACCGGCAGACAGGGTGCTGCCGGTGTTCATGCATTTCTTGCTGGTCACCAGGGTCCATGCACACAATGTCCGCTTTTGGCACAAAGTTTCAACCTTACGGCTCTCGTCCGTTGCGGCCGGACTGTCCGGAAGTACCGAAGGCACAACAGTGGCGGGTGTCTAACCATGCCTCACAACTCGGACCGCCACATTGCCGCAGCCCGGGCATTCAAACGTGCGCTGGTGTTGATCTGGACCGCGGGCCTCAACTCGTGAAAGCCACATGTGCGCGCCGCACTCGGCGCACCTCGGGTGGAAGATGCGCCTGGGAGTGATTTCGGATCCACGCGTCGGTCGATCAAGCATGGCGCGACGCTAGCTGAGATCACTTAGCCAAGACTTGGACGCACGCGCCATTCGCTTGGACTATCACGACATGCCAGCCGATATACCTTCCGTACTCCCCAGGCGGCTTTTTTAATCGACGTTTTATGCGTTCGGGCATCACGACTCAGGTACATGGCAACCGACTAGCGAACAGGCGGGGGCAACTAAGGGGGCGACTCTCGAAAGAGAGGTAAGTTGTGGGACAGGCACATCCATCCACTCGCCACCATGAGCGTAGCGCTAACCTTCCACTGCTCCGGCGCGATATCGATCAACTGGATTTACACGCGCTCCAAGAAGAGAATAGCCAGCTTCGAGAGCTTGTGATTCAATTATCCAAGCTCGTCATCAAAAACGTTGTCGACCGAAAATAAGTCCGCCGTACTTCGTCAAGAGTTTCACGCTCCGCGGGGCGATGCGCGGCAAAATGTCCGCTAATGACCCAAATCGGACATTGGAACTTTGTTGGACTTCGGTCCAACTCGATACCCGTTTAGTGTCTTGTCAAGCTTGGATCAGTCATTGGAGGACCAGTATGAAATCCAAGCGTTGGCTCGTTGTTGCGACCTATCGCGCTCGCCTCCCGCGACTGGAAAATTGGCCGCAACGGCGCTAAATTCAGGGCGTCTCGCGCCTGTTGCAGTCTCATCGGCGAAGCAACTGCAAGATCGCCAGGAGAAATTTACATGACCACCGTCGTACTCAACCGCCGCAACCTCCTCGCCGCTGGCGGCTCGATCCTCGCAACCGGGGTTTCCGGGCTCCTGTTGCCCGCGCGCGCACAAGGCCTCGCACCCACCGATTCGATGGCAGGCGGGGCGAACAACTACCGCAAGGGCGCGCCGATCGTGGAGCGGATCGGCAAGGGTGGCTTCTGGATGAGTGGCACCGTACGCCGCGCAGGCGACGGGGCTCCGCTTGCCGGGCAGCGCATCCAAATTTGGGCGCACACGACCGAAGGACAGGAGCACGAGCCGCAGAGTCACGGAGCCACGCTCACCGACAAGAACGGTTCGTTCCGTCTCGAGATGCCGCAGATCATTCCCATCTTCGGCCAGCCGCATGGTCACCTCGCCTATGACAGTGGCGAATTCAAAACCGTCTTTCTCCGCCCCGTGATGCCAAGCGCAAAAGACAAGAGCCTGGAGGCGCATTTCGTCCTTCAGCCCGCCTGATCGAGTTGGAAACAAAGGGATGAGATTGGCTAAGGCGACCCTGATCTGGGCCGCCCTCGCAGCTGCCATTTGCGTGCCGATCGCCGCTGCGGCGACGAGCCCGCTGCTCGCATGGCGCGGTCCGGTCTACATACTGGCCGGATTCGCAGGGATTATCGCACTGGGTCTCACGCTCGTTCAGCCTTTGCTGATTGCCGGATACTTGCCGGGACTGTCGGCTTATCGTGGTCGGCGTGTACATCACTGGACCGGAGGCGCGCTGCTCGTTGCGGTGGTGGTCCACGTCGGGGGCCTTTGGATCACCAGTCCGCCGGACATGATCGACGCGCTTCTCTTCGCGTCGCCGACGCCGTTCTCGCCCTTCGGTGTGATCGCCATGTGGGCAATCTTCGCCGTGGCGCTCTTGGCCTTGTTCCGCCGGCGACTGGGACTGCGAACGTGGCGCATCGCGCACATGTCCCTCGCGGTGGTCGTCGTCGCAGGGGGTGTGGTCCATGCGATGCTGGTCGAGGGGCCGATGGAGACGATCTCGAAGGCAGCCCTCTGCGCGCTGGTCTTTGGGGCGGCCATAAAAGTCATGGCTGACCTGGCGAGGAGAATGCGAGCGACGTCGCGCGGAGAGAGTCCTGTGCGACAGTAAGCTCAGCGGAATAGATGGCGATCCCTTCAACTTGTCCAAGGTTGAGGAACAATTAAAGCGGCCGCCGGCGGGCGGGGAGTTGATTTCCGTCGAGGTAGAGGCATCGTTCCGAAGCCGAGCGACGGCCTTATCATGTCCGCCTATGGCCAGCACTTGCTACCGGTATCCGGAGGTGGGGTCTCGGCCACTTCGGCGTTCAATGGCCACTTTTTTCGTTCCATTTTAATCGAGCATTTATCCACGAGATTTATTTCTTAGATAAGATGAACCGCGCAACCAGGCCGATCTGACTATCGCCTTATGGCCCATAAATTCCCACCCACATACGTGTTGAACACTCGACCCTGCACCCTTCATGTTGGGCGTCATCGCTGGGTAATTACTGGGAACAACATGCCCATCCAAACCTCTGCGGATTCTTTTGAGACGCCAAACAAGGCTCGTGCTGGCGGTCTTGTTGAGCTTAGAAAGCTTATCAAAACATCAAGGACTGCCTGGGTGCGCCCTAATTTGAAAATTCCGATTCGCTAAACTGAGCCGTGCGCAATTTCTTGTAATGACTTTCTCCAAGTGTTCCGCTCAGCGGACCGCTAGTGGCAGATATTTAGTTGTTGGCCACGACGATTGGACGGCGCGCGGGTCAAGGTTTCAAACGGTGTGGCGGCTCGCAACGCGGGCGGCGAATTTTGGGTCGTGCGTCGATCGATAGATTCGTGACGACGGTAGACGAGTGACGAGATAGATGCCGAGGGCGACCGGCACAATGCCGACGACATCGGTGAGCGCGACATGCTCTCCGAGCAGAAGCCAGCCGAACAGCAATCCGAGCGGCGGCATCATGAAGTGATAGGAACTCGCCGCCGTCGCGCCCGACACCGTGAGCATGTGGAACCAGAGCAGATAGGCGAATACCGAGACGAATATGGCGAGATAGGCAACGGCCGCAAGCAGGCGCCCGCTCGGCACGATGTCTCCGACATTTTCAAAGGTCAGCGCGAAGGGCAACGTGATCAGCCCGGCCGATAGACTCTGCACGCCGTTTCCGATCCAGAGCCCATGAGCGGGTGCAAATTTCTTGAACAAGATTGTACCACCAACGAGCGACAACAGCGCCGCGATGGTGAAGGCGATACCGACGGGATGGTCAACGCCGCCTGCGATACGGCTTTCAACCACGAAGGCAACGCCGATGACGCCGAGCAGCAGGCCCGCTGCCTTTCGCCACGTCATCCGCTCGTTGAGAAAACACGCGGCCATGACCGCAGTCAGCACCGGGTTGGCGCTGACCACGAGCGCGGAGAGGCCGGACGAGATGCTGTGCATGCCGACATAGCCAAGTCCCAGAAACGTCGCCTGGTTGACCACCCCGAGCACGGCAAAGACAAGGACGTCACGCCGGCTCAGATTCCATGGTGAGCGACGGATTGCGGCAACGCCGAAAATCAGAATTCCGGCTGCCAGAAACCGCATCACGAGGAGAAGAAGCGGAGGGCTGTCTGCCATTCCTACCTTGGCGACAGCGAATGCGGACGACCACAACAGGCAGAAAACCGCGATCAAGAACGGTAACGGGATAGATAATGACTGCGAGGGAAGGGCTACATTTGAGGTTTGCATGCTGAATTCCTTTGCCGAACACCAAATAGGCCTACCCATTGATATTTGGAAATTAAATGATAAAATGATATCAAGTTGAAAATCGAATGGTGCAGCCATGCTCGACCTCGATCTGCTTCGCAGCTTCGTCTCGGTCGTCGATACCGGGGGGTTCACGCGCGCGGGGGAGCGGGTCCATCGCACGCAGTCGACGGTGAGCCAGCAGATCAGGCGGCTGGAAGAAAATCTCGGATACCCGTTACTGCATCGCAACGGAAAGCAGGCCACACCCACCGAGGAAGGCGAGCGGCTTGTTGCCTACGCGCGTAGGATTTTGGCGCTCGAGCAGGAAGCGCGTGAGGCGATCACACGACCAGCGAGCGAAGGGGTCGTGCGGGTCGGCGTTCCGGAGGATTTTGCGGCCTATCGGTTAACCGAATTGCTGTCGGACTTTGTCCGTTCTCGCCCAGGTCTCCGCCTGGACGTGCGTTGCGGCCTCAGCATGCAGTCACGCCGTGCGCTGGAGCGCGGAGAGCTCGACCTGGCACTGTTCAAACGAGAAGCCGGCGAGAGAGGCGGAATCGCGTCCTGGCCCGAGCGTTTGCATTGGGTCACAAGCAAGCAGCACCCGATCGACTATCACCGCGATCCGCTGCCGCTCGTGATGGCCGACCAAGGCTGTCTCTATCGCAATCGCATGGTCCACGCTATCGAAGCGGCCGGGCGCGCCTGGCACATTGCATATACAAGTCACAATCTCGCCGGCATCCAAGCCGCGGTCTCTGTTGGTCTCGGCGTCAGCATTCTGCCCGAGATCGCAATCCTGCCCGAACATCGTGTGCTTAGAACGAAGGACGGATTTCCGACAATAACAAACACGGAAGTCGTACTGGTCGCCGCTGCGGACGCAAGCCCTGCGACCCGCCGCCTTGCCGAAATCCTCTTCGACTTCTGCTCGACCATTGAGCCGCGCAAGGTCGCGTAAAGATAATAAGCGCTTCATCGAATATTGCGTGCGTGACTACGACAAGAGGCTATTTGCTGGGCACACGCAAAATGCGGCCCCAGCATGCACGCTCGAAGCGACGTCATAAACAATCAGGCTCGATACGAACACGCTAAAATCCTCAAATCTTCAAATGATGTGTGCTTGCCCGCAACGGTGAGACCTGGACGCGATGTCCGCTATTGGCACTTAGCAGACATTTCCGTTACCCGCTGATGTGAGGCGCTCAGCACATCCACTCCCTAAGCTATGCTCGGCTATTTGACCGGAACGCCCCGCTTTTCGAGACGGCCGCAGTTACCACACTGAAACGTGTAGATGTTGCGTGTATCGCTCTCCGGCTCGGTGCCGAATAGGCGCATCTCCGACAGGCAGTTGGGACACAGAAGCAAAGGTTCTACACGCTGGGGTTCGTCCATGGCCTCGCCAGACTAGAATGACTGTAGCGCTGGGGGAACCGTCCTATGCGAATAATCCAAGCCCGCTATTGGCACAAAGCGGACATCTACGAGTGCGCGGCAAATATCGCTCTTGGGAGGAAAGCGGACATGGGCTTTTGTCGCCCTTTCGCCCATTCCGAAAGGGAGAATGCGGACGTGCCAGGGGCCATCCACACTCCACGGCATGCTAAGGTGAGGTTATGAGCTCATCATCCGACAGCAAAGAGCCTGTGGTTGAGCGTAAATCCGATGGTGGTCAGTCAGACGACTTAACCGGTCGTGCGCTCCTTCTGCGCATTCGCCAACAAGAACTGCTCGCTGAATTGGGTGTCCTAGCCCTTCAGGGCACGAGTTTCGTTGAGATGCTCAATCACACCGCCAGGGTGACGGCGGAAGGTCTGGGTGCTGAATACTGCAAAGTGATGGAATACGTTCCGGCAGAGAATAGGCTTCTGGTTCGCGCGGGTGTCGGCTGGGGCGAGGGCGTGGTCGGGCATGCCACCGTCGGGGCCGATCTGGCCTCGCCTGCAGGCTATGCCTTGCGCACTGGCAAGCCTGTCATTTCCAATCATCTGGAAAACGAGCAACGGTTTCGTACTCCCGAGTTGCTCATAGAACACGGTATTCGCCGCGCGATGAATGTCATCTTGCAAGGTGATGGCTCGCCATTCGGCGTTCTCGAAGTCGACAGCCAATCCGAAGGCGAGTTCAGCGAGCATGACATTGCATTTCTGCAGGGCGCCGCGAACATTCTCGGCATGGCTATCGAGCAGCAGCAATACCAGCGCAAACTACAGGCCGCCCTTGAGCGCCATCAGATTTTGCTTAAGGAGGTCAACCACCGGGTCAAGAACAGTCTGCAAGTAGTCTCCGGCATGCTTTACCTGCAAGCGAGCGCCGCGGGCGACCCGGCATTGAGTGATCGCCTGAACGAAGCATCGACCCGCATTTCGACAGTCGGCCGTGCCTATGAGCGCCTCGCCTACAATGCCGACTATGAGAGTATCGGCCTTGCCTCCTATTTGCGGGAGGTCATTGGTGACCTGGAGACCGCAGTTACTCCTTGTAAAGTTCAATTGGAGGCGCCCGAGGAAATTCAGTTCGCGGCGGATCGCGCCATACTCGTCGCTCTTATCATCAATGAATTAGTTTTGAACGCCGGCAAACACGCTTATCCAAATTCTTCCGGCGGATCGATTTGGGTGCGAGTTGTTCGAACGAAAAAGGACCTCGTTCAAATATCTGTTCGTGATGAAGGTGTCGGCTTGCCTGCTGGCTTTGACCCGTCGGCGAGCAAGCGGCTCGGCTCGCGCTTGATTAATGCACTGACGAAGCAGTTGGGAGCCGAGCTAACGCGGCCGGTTTCCGCCATTGGCACCAGTTTTATGTTGCTTATTCCATTGGGGTCGGCCGTTGCCAATTAATCACCCCATGTGGGGCTGTAATGTCCGCTTGTGACCCAAAGCGGACATCTACGACAACATTCCTGACTGATAGTTGATACGCGTCAGAAGTTGGACCTCTGTCCAACTGGATTTCGCTGCTTAGCCCTGAATAATTCGTCGCAAAGTATAGAGCCGGCCGCAGTGCGATACCGCGGCAAGCGATTCGCGGTTCAGCAGAACCTTGGGGACGCAGCTATGGCGAAGACTTCCCGATTCCTCACAACGGGTGAACGAATGGAGATGATCGTGAGCAAGACAATGGTGCTTGCAGCGGTGGTTTGTGCCTCGACTGCCGTAATCGTGTCGAAGGCCGAGGCCGCTGGAGATGCCGCGGCTGGAGAGCATGTCTTCGCCCGCTGTATGGTGTGTCATTCACCCAAAGCGGGCGAGAACAAGATCGGCCCATCGCTTGCGGGCGTATTCGGACGCAAGAGCGGATCGGCGCCGGGCTACAATTATTCGCCCGCCTTCAAATCCGCCGGTATCACATGGGACGAGCAGGAGCTCGACAAATATCTCACCAATCCCTCTGCTGATATACATGGGACCAAGATGGTCATCAGCGTTCCCAATGCCGAGGATCGCCAAAATGTCATCGCCTATCTGAAGACGCTGAAGTGACGACGATAGACCTGACATGTCCTCGACTGTGGCGAACCGTCGGCATCACAATGGAGGTGCACATGACCCGGATTCAGCGGAAAGGACCGGAGATTTCGGACCGCAAAACTATCGCCCGCCGCCAATTCCTGCGCTTTCTCGCCGGCAGCGTGCTGGGCGCCGTGATGCTGTCGGGCACTCATGCCTGGGCGCAAGGCAATGCGACCGCCGGCAAGACCGTGTTCGAGAACCAATGCGCGTCCTGCCACTCGACTGAGCCCGGCAAGCAAGGCTTTGGTCCATCTTTGGCCGGTGTCATGGGCCGCCAATCCGGCATCCTGCCGGGCTTCACCTTCACGCCCGCCATGATAAATGCGCACCTGACTTGGGATGCCAAGACGCTCGATGAATTCTTGACGTCGTCGACCCAAAAGGTTCCCGGGACCTCGATGCCCGTCTCGCTGCCGGACCCGTCGGCGCGCGCCGATGTGCTCGCGTATCTCGGCACGCTGGGGCAGGCAGCGGCAGCGGGGGGGCCTGCCAGCACCGAGCAGGTCATCATGCCGGTTGGCAAGGGCCCTAGCCAAGACGACCTGTTGCGCGCCGCGTCCGATACCCGCAACTGGCTCAGCGCCACCAAGGACTATGCGGGGCAGCGATTTGTCGATTTCAACCAGATCAATGCCAGCAATGCGGCGCGGCTGCGCCCGGTCTGCATTTATCGCTCCAACAGCGCAAATCCGACGCAGACCAATCCGGTTGTCTACAATGGCGTGATGTATCTGACGGTCGATCAGTCGATCGTCGCCATCGACGCCGTGACCTGCCGCGAACGTTGGACTTACAACTGGCGGGTCAAGGGTCAGATCCTGTCGCCCACGAACCGCGGGGCTGCGCTCAAGGACGGCCGGATCATTCGTGGCACCGCCGACGGCTATCTGATCGCGGTTGACATGGAGAAGGGTACGCTCTTGTGGAGCCGCAAGATTGCCGATGCCGGAAAGAGCCAATACCTCAGCATGCCGCCGCTGATCGTCGGCGACCTCGTGATGTATGGGCCCGCCGGCGCTGATTGGGGTGCAAAGAACTGGATCGGCGCGTTCAAGCTGGAGAACGGCGAGGAGGTCTGGCGCTTCAATCTGATTCCCGAAGCCAACGAGCCTGGCGCCGATTCCTGGACCAACCCGCAGGCGCGCGAGCACGGCGGCGGCAGCGTGTGGACGCCGCTTTCATACGATGCCGAGAAGGGCGTGGTCTTCGTGCCGGTCGGCAACCCGGCGCCGGACTTCTACCGCGAGGTGCGTCCCGGCACCAACCTCTATACCGACTCGGTGGTCGCGCTTGACGTCAAGACTGGCAGGCTGCTGTGGTACAAGCAGTTTGTCGCCAACGACATGCATGACTGGGATCTGAGCCAGGTCAGCCCGATCTTCCGCGCCGCGGTCAATGGCAAGACGCGCAACCTGATGACCGTCACCGGCAAGGACGGCCTGTTGCGGATGCTCGATCGCGACAGTCGCGAGCTCCTCTACGAGATGGCGATCACCACGCGCGAGAATGCCGATGCGGAACCGTCGGTGAGTGGCGCGCATATCTGCCCGGGCTTGCTCGGCGGTATGGAATGGAACGGCCCGGCCTATAATGCGAAGACGAACACCCTGTTCGTCGCTACCGTCGATTGGTGCGGCACGTTCAAGAAGTTTGAGAAGGCGCCGGAATTCGCGCTGAACGCGCACTACTATGGGGGCGCGGTCGATCCGGATCCGCGCGACAAGGCGAAGGGCTGGTTGCAGGCGATTGATGTCGGGACAGGAAAGGTGCGTTGGCGCAACCAATGGCCGACGCCGATCGTCGCCGGAGTCACAGTCACGTCGGGCAACGTGTTGTTCACCGGCGATCTCAACAACGACTTTCTGGTCATCGATACGCGTGACGGCAAGACGCTCTATAGCTTCAATACCGGCGGGTCGGTCGCCGGCGGCGTCATCAGCTACCAGATCGGGGACAAGCAGTATGTCGCGACGACATCTGGCGTCGTATCAGGCTTCTTCGGCGGCTCCGGCACCTCGGCTGTAATCGTATTCGCGTTGCCATGAGTGCCGCTTGGAGGTCGGCTGGTTCGAGAGCCAGTCCCTGAAGGGTGCCTGAGGAGCAATCGCGATGACGAAGTAATTGGGGAAGGCGATGTCCGCTATTGGCCCATAGCGGACATCCGTAGTTGCACTGCACATGTCTGCTTTTGGGTGTAAAGCGGACATAACCCCCTTCCGGAGGGCTTGCCTAAGCCGTTACGATCTCCTGACCAATTTCGGGGGAGAGATGAGGCGGCGCGATTTCATCACGCTTTTGGGTGCAGCGACGACAACCTGGCCCCTCACCGCGCGTGCGCAGCGTGAGCAGATGAAGCGTATTGCCATTCTCCTGCCCGGGAACGCCGACGATCCCGTGCTTCAGGCCCGCCTCGCAGCGTTTTATCAGGAGCTGGCGATATTGGGCTGGACCATTGGCCGCAATGTGCGCATCGAGCCGCGCTGGGCCACGGCCAATGCTGCAGAGCTTCGCAAGCACGCGGCCGAACTGGCGGCGCTCACGCCCGACGTGATCCTAGCCACTGGCGACACGACCATACCGCCATTGCTACAGGCGACGCGCACCATTCCGATCGTATTTCCGATCACCAACGATCCAGTTGGCGCCGGGTTCGTCGATAGCTTGGCACGCCCGGGCGGCAACGCCACCGGTTTCATGCTTTACGACTTCACAATTGGCGGAAAATGGCTGGAACTGCTCAAAGAGATCGCGCCAAACATGACGCGGGTTGCCGTCCTTCGGGATCCCACCAACCCCTCTCAAACAGCCCAGCTCGGCGCGATTCAAGTCGTCGCGCCGTCGCTCAGGGTCGAGGCGATCCCGGTCAATGTGCGCGACGCCAAAGAGATCGAACACGCCGTTGAAATTTTCGCGCACTCAGTAAATGGCGGCCTGATTCCTACCTCGAGCGCTGCGGCCTTGAGCCATCGCGATCTGATCATCACGCTCGCCGCCCGGTACAAGCTGCCGGCGATTTACTGGGACCGCTTCTTCGTCGCCGGCGGCGGCCTGATGTCGTATGGTCCCGATATACTCGACAACTACCGCCGTGCAGCAGGCTACGTCGATCGCGTTCTTAAAGGCGAAAAGCCTGCCGACATGCCGGTGCAGGCACCGACGAAATTCGAATTGGTGATCAATCTCAAGACTGCCAAGGCGCTCGGCCTAACGATTCCGCCCACGCTCCTGACACGCGCCGACGAAATGATTGAGTAGATGTCGTGTGTCCGCTATTGGCCCAAAGCAGACATACCGAGTTGCACTGCACATGTCTGCTTTCGGAGGTGAAGCGGACATGGCGATTGCGCTGCGAAAACCGGCCCGACTGGGCGGCTTGTCGCCAATCGTCTGGGAGAAAGAGACGACATGAAGGTCATACTCAGGCGTGCTACAGAGGCCGATGCAAAACACGCAGCTTCGCTGTTAACCGAACTCGGTTACCCGTCGACCGAGGCAGACGCGCGAGACCGCCTCGTTCGTTCCCTGCGTAGCGCGACCAGTTACTGTCTCGTTGCGGAGTTGGCAGCAGAAGTAGTCGGCCTGATCAGTGCCGAGCTGGTTTTGTATTTTCCCACCGGCTCAACGATTTGCAGGATCACAAGTCTAGTCGTTTCATCTCAGTATCGCGGCCATGGTCTTGGTCAGAAGCTGCTCTCGGCGGCGATCGACTTCGCGCGCGAGCATCATTGCTCGGGCCTCGAGCTCACCAGCGCCGAGGAGCGCGTTGATGCGCACCGCTTCTATCGGCGGCTCGGGTTTTCCCGGACGTCGTTTCGGTTCTTCCGAACATTATGACGCGAACTTGGAACGTTCCTAGGCCTGTACCTCGTAGTTGGCATTTTGATTGCGCTCCGCGGCCCGTGGTACGAGAACCGGACTTGGGCCCGTTCTTGTCGTAGCGCCCGATGTTCCCGATGTCGGCTATTGGCCCAAAGCGGACATCCCAAGTTGCACTGCACATGTCCGCTTTCGGGGCTAAAGCGGACAACTTCCAGACGTCAAAGATTTTGCCGATCAAAATTCACGGTGCTTGTTCTTGACTGAACCTCTTCTGGCGGTGCTTTGAACGGCGCCGGAACACCGACCGCCTGAGAAACCGGCAGAGGCTTCGGTTCGAGCTTATTGCCTACCAAGACAAGCGTGCCAAAGAGAACGGTTCCCGCGACCAGGAAGTAAGACAACAGCGGCATTCGCATCGACCATTCTCCCAACGGAGGCCCATCGGCTTGCTACCCAAACATGGATCGGGGGCGTCGAGCGATCTGTGCTGCAGATCACACCCGCGACAAAATTCGCGATGGGGATGCGTGGTGGAAACAACGATGTCCGCTATTGGCACTTAGCGGACGTCGCTAGCTGCACTGTACATGTCCGCTTTCGGGGGCAAAGCGGACATTGGTCCCAGTCGGTCTTGGGCCTTCCGAAACCCTATTTAAATCGGCTACGATGAGTGTTCTGAGCTTTCGAGGCCAGCAGTGAGGCGGCGCGATTTCATCACGTTGGTCGGTGCCGTGACGGCAGCGTGGCCGATGGCGGTGCGTGCTCAGCCGTCAGCGTTACCAGTAATCGGGTTCCTTCATAGCGCAACAGCGAATGCCTATGCACTTATGACGGCCGCCTTGCGCAAGAGCCTCAGCGAGGCCGGGTATGTTGAGGGTCAGAACGTCGCGATCGAGTATCGTTGGGCGGAGGGTCAATTTGATCGTCTCCCTGAGATGGCTGCAGATTTAGTGCGCCATCAGGTATCTGTAATTTTCGCAGGTGGCGGATCGGATCCTTCTCTTGCCGCCAAGGCGGCGACGTCAAAAATTCCAATCGTTTTTGCAAACGGTACTGATCCAGTCGCGGCCGGACTTGTTGCTAGTCTCGATCACCCGGGAGCAAATGTTACGGGCATTACATTTCTTCTCAATACTTTGGGCCCCAAGGAACTCGAGGTAATCCACGAGCTAGTGCCGAAAGCTGCTCTTGTCGCTGTGCTTATCAACCCTAAAAGTTCAACCGCTGCATCCCAGCTAAAAGATTTGCAGGACACTGCCCGCGCTTTTGGCCAGGAAGTCAGCATTTTCAACGCAAGTGCGGAAAGTGAGATCGAAAACGTTTTTGGGTCGTTAGCCCAACTCAAACCGGGTGGACTTGTGATTGGTGCCGACGCATTTTTCTTCAGTCGACGTGGTCAGTTCGTCGATCTCGCAACACGTTACTCGATCCCCACTATCTATCCATGGCGGGAAGCTGTCGCGGCTGGTGGATTGGCAAGTTACGGTTCTAGTGTCACGGATGCCTATCGCCTTGCCGGCATTTACATCGGCCGCATTCTCAAGGGCGACAAGGCGGCTAACCTACCGGTTCAGCAATCCACCAAGACTGAATTGGTTATCAATCTTAAAACCGCAAAGCTGCTCGGCCTTAACGTCCCGAACACACTAGTCGGGCGTGCCGACGAGCTGATCGAATGAGCTGTGGGATGTCCGCTATTGGCACAAAGCGGACAAAGCAACCGCCTCAGTGTTTGTCCGCTTTTGGACAATAGCGGACAAAGTTGGGTTTTGGTCCAAAGCGGTTTGTCTGCTTATGCAATTCAAGTGCGTTTGAGCTCAGTCGTGTGGAAGGGCTCAAGCGTATCAATATCGCTAACGGGTTGCGTCTTCTGGTTCCACTTGAAATAGCGCAGTGTTATATTTTCGGGTGTGAAGTCCACGAGGAGAAACCCATTTTCCTCGATCGGCGTAATCGTTTCCTGCATGTCTAAGTGCTGCGGTGGTTTTGGGCCTACACCACGGAATTCAGACGCCCAGCCGCCCTTACTCGTCCCCAGGGGTCCGGGGAGAACGGCGATAACAGGATTATTCGAGAAGTTGAGATGTCCGCTTCGAATCATTCGGCCTTCGCCGATCGCATGCAAATCGCCGCTGATGACAAGGGGAATGCGCCCGGGCATCGCTGACAGCGACTGCATGAGCCGATCATGCTGCGACAACCAACCGCGTTGCCAATAAGGCTTGGGCCTCTCCTCCGACAATTTGCCATCCGGCCCTAAAAGATCTGGATACCATTCGCCCCACTTACCCGCGCTCCAACCCGGCGGGTTAGATGGAACGTTCACCAGATGGATTACTTCCCGTGCAGCGGCGCGAGCCTTTAGCCAAACCTCCACGTCCGGGGCGACAAACACCCCAGTCGGTCCAGCGAGCGTAACAGTTCGTCTCACATCATATAGAAGTACCTCGGCAAGACGCCCATAACGCAGGGTGCCAAAGCTTTCAGAGAGGCCAGTAGGACGAAACGATGATTGGTCTGGACTATCGGACCCAGGAATTCCTGGCGATCTATTCGGATCAGGCAAGAATTCGGGGTACCAGAGGCGTTGTGTGGCCCGCGCGGATTGCAGCATAAAATTGTCGGGCGGGAAGGTAACGGCCTCATCAGTCGCTTCGTCGTTGTCGAAATGATCGTGGTCATCTTGCAGGAAGAACACCGGCGTCGAACGACACAGCGTGCCGTACAATGGAGTAATCTGTTCGCCAGCAGCTCGAAGCAATGCACTCTCGTTAGCGCCACCCAAAACCGGTGCATCTCGGTCGAACCGAGCGTATTCGAGCGCAGCTTTGGACGCCCCCAATTTCGGCGCAGCTCTCGGAGCAAGGAGGTCCCAATAGACGTGGTCCCCATTTGCGATGAGCGCGTCAGGAGCAAATGAAAGGCCTCGTCGTAGCAATCTCTGGCGGACGGCCGCAGGCAGAAACTCAAAACCCGTGTGAGCAGTGCTGAAAAGATCGTGCCCACCGGCGCATGAATAGATCAGAAGACGGAGCTTACCTGGCAATTCATCTGGGCTGGGCATTGTAGACAGTTTCCAAGGCTGGCACAGACTACGACCTTCCGTAGAAGTCAGCGAAAGCTCGTACGCTGTCCCTGGCCTTAGATCGCCAGCATGGAATTGCCAAAATGATCCGCGCGTATCGGACCGAAGGCCCGAAATGCGCTGATCGCCAACTTGAAGAATTGGTGCGGCATCGAGAGGCTTCTTAAAAGACGCCTTAATCAGGATCCGGTCGTGACTGCTTGTAGGCAAGACGTGAGCGAGATCGCCATTGTCCCATGTTTGTAATTTTGCAGTTCCACCTGCCGGTGAAGCCTGGGCAAATACTGGCGGGGTATCGCCCCATGGAAATAAACCCAGAGCCGCCGAGGCTCCGGCACCAAGAAGTTCACGCCGTGTGGTAGCCATGGGCAGCCTCCCTTTGCGGCTGTGTTGTTTCAGCGCAAGATACCTCGCCGGTGCGTCAGTCGTCGTACTCCATCGAAATGTCTTTTCCCGTGTAGTCAGGCATGAACGCCACCGCGACAAGGCTCACGACAGCGCAGGCAGCGATATAAATCGCAATGGCATAACCAGTTTGATACGCGGCAAAGAGCGCTGTCGCGATCAGGGGCGCCGGACCGCCGGCGATCACGGAGGCAAGCTGATAGCCCAAAGAGGCGCCGCTATAACGCAACCGTGGGGTAAATGCCTCGGCAATCAGTGCTGCTTGCGGCCCATACTGCATGTCATGGGGGATAAGCGACAAGACAATCGCGATGAACACGACCGACGGAATCGCGGTGTCTACCATGCCGAAATATAGAAAGCCGAATAACCCTACAGTCGCCGCGCCGATCATATACATCTTTCTACGCCCAATGCGGTCGGAGATATGGCCCGATAGAGGAATGGAAATGAACGAGACGCAAGACGCGACGAGTACCGAGATCAAGATGAAGTCGCGTGACATGTGCAAGGTACCGACCGCGTAGGCGAAGATGAATGCGGTAAAGATGTAGAACGGTGCTTGCTCGGATACTCGCGCTAACGCCGAAAGAATGATCTCCTTTGGATGTTTCTTGAAAACCTCAATGATAGGCGCTTTCTCGATTTTCTTTTTATTCAAGAGCTGTTGGAACACCGGCGTCTCAAGGATACCAAGACGAATCCAAAGTCCGACGCCAACGAGAACGATCGAGAGCGCGAATGGAATTCTCCAGCCCCAAGTGTTGAACTGATCGCCCGACATTTGGCTGAACGCGAGGACTGCCAGATTGGCCAGGAATAGGCCGCACGGGACGCCGAACTGTGGCCACGACGCCACGAAGCCGCGATGACCATGGGTACGTGCCCATTCCATCGCCAGCAGCACCGAGCCGCCCCATTCACCGCCAACGCCGATGCCTTGAATCATACGTAATACCGTCAGGATGACAGCACCCCAAATGCCGATTGATGCATAGGTCGGCACGAATGCGATGAGGAAGGTCGCTATGCCCATTAACAAAAGAGTGGCGATCAGCGTGGCTTTGCGGCCTATACGATCACCATAGTGACCAAATATCGCGGCGCCGATCGGACGCCCGACGAAACCAATGAAATAAGTACCAAAGGCCGCGAGCGTCGCAGTTAATGGATCTGAATTGGGAAAGAAGAGCTTACCAAAAATAAGCCCCGCAGCGGTGCCATAAAGGAAAAAATCGTACCACTCGATCGCGGTGCCAATGGTCGATGCGATAATGGCTTTGCGTAACTGCGCGCTGTGCTCAGACGCTGACAACGTCCCATGTATGACTGCTGTGGTCATGGCTATTCCCTCGGGCTGTTTCCCTTTCCCGTCTGGACGGCTTTTGACCGGCCGCTTCCCCAATGACGATATTTGAGACTCAACGTGGGACCCAGAGACTAGCGAGTAAATGTCTTATAAAATTTTGATCGATCGCGACTTCAACCTCATGTGAGCGGACAAAGGTCGCGAAGTAGGGGCATACGATTGGTAGCGCCATCAATAGGATAAAAATTTGCTTACGAGTTCTCGCACGGCGTCCTGATACCATTCGACCATTCTTCACATGGTTGTCATGCCCTCTTTGCGGGGGTTGCTCTACAGTTAAAAACAATCAGCGAACAACCCAGATAACGGAGGCGATAAATGGAACCGTCAACATTTGCCCAACAAAACGCCGAGCGCGCGATGGAGTCAGCAAACTTCGGTCTCAGTTGGGCCCGCGAATTCGCGGAGCAAGCATTGAACCAGAGCAAAGTTGCAATGGACGGGTTACTGAAAGCATCCAATAAAATGGCCAAAGACTTCGAGAGCCAGTCATCCGTCATTCGAGAGCACACCACCACTTTGACAGAGAAAGCGCTCTCAAACAGTGTTGACTTTGGTACGAAATGTTTGCGTGCGAAAGAGCCAAATGAACTCGTACAGTTGCAAACTGAATTTATGTCGCAACAAGCTCAGATCTTTGCCGAGCAGACCAAAGAGCTAGGCCAAAAAATTCAGAGCGCAACACAGGCTGCGTACAGCACATTGGCGGACGCCGCTCGGAAGACTGAGCAATCGATCACTCGTGCAGATCAATCCTTGAAGCGCCAGCGTTCTGAAGCCTAGAATCGTAACCTCCAAAGACAAGGGCCAGACTCAATCATTGCCTGGCCCCATTTTCTTGATCAGAACATTAACGCCTCGAATAGATACGCAATGTCCGCTTTCGGGGGAAAAGCGGACATGGCTCTCGCACCGCAAAATGTCCGCTAATGACCCAAAGCGGACATCGGTGTGAACCGGGTACTCAAAGTACAAATTTGTAACGAGCAATCCTTTGTGCGGTAAACTACCGAGAATAATAGGTACAATGTGCCACCGCAGTATGAGCGACGTGAGCTCGTCACGTTGACTCGGATTCGCACGCCACAACAGATAGGCTTTGCAGCAACTTCGATAAGGTAGTTCTCATGCTCAATCGTCGTGGTTTCTTTTTAAGTTCCCTTGTCGCGGCGGCCGGCCTCAACTTGCCTGAGCCGGCACATGTCGAATCAAACGAAAATAAAAAAGAACGCCCGATTGGGTTGGCTGCGCCGATTTCTCCGCAGGGAGCGTCAGGGGCTTGGCCAGTTAACAGTCCACATGACAGTGTCTGATTGGGTGGCGCCGCTCGGGTTGATTTCCTCGACAGCTTCGACGAGGCCAAATTGTTTGGCCTCTTGCGCGCTGAAAATAGTGGGTTCAGCAGTGGGTCGAAAAAGCGCGGCAAGTTTATCGGCTGGAATGCGTGTGTTGTCTTCAACAATTTTCCTGGAAAGATCGATTTCATTTTTTAATTTTTGCGCAGCCTCTAGTATGCGGTCATAGCTTTGCCCCCCTTCGAATCCGCCCCAACTGTATGTATGGAAGGAAAAGCGTGTGATTGGCGAGCAGGTGCGTTTGTGTGCTCCGCAAAAAACCGGGACGGCCATGCTTTCTATGCTGCCGACTGCATGAAATTGGATGGGGCGCGGTAGACTCCTGAGAAAATTATAAAGGGATAGCCCGTCAGTGCTGCGTCCTCCCGTACTCGAAAAAAGTACAATTAAGCTTTGATAGTCCTTTTGCTCCAAAACCTGAGCGATACGGTCTCTTAGAGCGTTGGTCTGCTTTTCTTGAATGGGTCCATTAAAGCTGAGCAAATATTTTGTCATTTCCACTCCGTCTTTGAGGGCGGCGCCATCTCTGGGACTGAAAGAACGGCAGTACCACCTCTTTTTCTATTTGGATAATCACCGCGCGCACCATCACGCGCGCGTGATCTTAAATTTTACCCCAGCTTAATGACAACCTTGAAAATCATTATTTGACTGCAAGAAGTAGGATGAGACGATCAAGCTAAGGGCGGCTCGCGGTGTTTATTAATGCGGCGAGCGACTTCCGAAATTCAGACAACGGCCGAGAAAAAACATCCGCCCCAAGCGGAACTAGATGCTTTTCTATGGCACTACCAAAACGGACGATACGGCGAAGCTGAGAAGTTGGGGAGATCAATCACTCAACGATTTCCACGTCATCAACTTAGCTGGAAGATACTTGGGGCGGCGCTCAACCAAGCACAAAAATTTCAGGAGTCATTGATCCCTAATCAAAAAGCAGTGGATCTGGACCCTAAAGACGCCGAAGCCCGAATTATCTTGGGTAGCACACTGCAACAACTCGGCAGGCTCGAACAGGCTGAAGCGAGCTACAAAAAAGCAATAGCGCTAAAACCGGACTTTGCAGCAGCCCATTACTGCTTGGGTACTATGCTGCAGGAGCTCGGAAGATTAGGCGATGCTGAAGTCAGTTACAGAAATTCTATAGCGTTCAATCCTAATTTTCCAGAAGCCTATATCAACTTGGGTATCACGCTGAGGAGCAGCGGAAGGTCAGAAGACGCTGAACCAATTTACAGAAGAGCGATAGCGCTGAAACCAGACCTGGCGGAAGCCCATTACAACCTGGGTGTCACGCTGAAAGAGCTCGGAAGGTTAGACGATGCTGAAGCAAGCTACAGAAAAGCGATAGCGCTGAAACCAAAATATGCAGAAGCTCATTGCGACTTGGGTCACGCGCTGAAAAGCCGCGGCAGGTTAGAAGACGCAAAAGCGAGCTACAAAAAAGCCATCGAAGTAAAGCCGGACTATGCTTTGGCATTATGGAGATTATCTGGGACGGCGCAGAGCATACCAGAGGCCAAAATGTGGATTGGTGAATGTTTGGCGGTAGATAAGAATCATGAGGGCGCCAAACTAACAAATGCCGCTTTAAATTATTACGAGGGAGACAAAGCCGATTTTATTAATCTGATGCAATCTGACGCCAAAAACCATCCTTTGATGCGCTCGTTTTCATGGGTATTCAGTTTACCTAAACTTCCCAGCTTATACTTCCACAAATGGGCTTTCTTCGATGCAATTGTTGAGCAAAGTGTACGCTCCAGACCGTTTTATGAATTCGGCGTGTGGAGGGGAACGTCTTTCAAATATCTTACCAAGACTTATAAAAGAGGCTTCGGTTTTGATACGTTCACAGGCCTGCCTGAAGATTGGCATGTCGGGAACGGTAAATATGAAAAGGCGGGCGCTTATTCCAGCAATGGAGAAATACCAAAAATTGAAGGAGGAGAATTTATTGCAGGTAAATTCGAAGACACTCTGCCAATTTTTTTCTCTGAACCTCGCCCACTAGCATCAGTAATAAATTTTGATGCCGACCTCTACTCTTCTACGATTTGTGCTTTGAATCAGTCAAAATCAGTGATGGACAAACACACTGTGTTGATCTTTGACGAGTTCATAGCTCACGAATGTTGGGAACAAAACGAATTTAAAGCATTGAACGATTTTGTTATTCAAAACAAGCTCACTTATGAGGTCGTGGCTATCTCGTTCTTTGCGAAACAAGTGGCAGTAAAATTAATAGGCATTTTTGAACCACTCGCAATGTTAGTTTAGCAGCGGCCGCAAAGTTTTCCAGTTGCAAGGTTGGTTGTTCGTATCTGCTCAAATGCGGTCGTCATATCGTTTCCGGACCGAATGTTGCGTCAGAAATATATTTTCAGATCGGCATAAATCCCCTTGAGAAATCTACGCCTAAAAGCCCCCTTGAGAATTAACGCCTGGTTGGAACTCACAGCCGTGTCCCTGTTCTGCAATGCACCCGAGATGCGGAACACGGATTTGTGTAGCTCCCGGATGAACGCTTGTTCAGTCTGGTAGTTGTTAGCCCATGGGAGAACGACAGACAGCGCGACTATTTGGATGGCCTCTGGGCGGCGTATTTCTGGCCATCCTGGCGCTTAACGCTATGGCCCGATAGGGGCCGAGCGACACTTCAGACGCCGTCATGTGGAGGCATCGGTGTCGAAAACCAATGAATGGGACTTACTGAAACATCAGTTCGAGGCACTGGTGGGTGACGAAAGCGTGGATCCTGACAGCATAGAACAGGTCCTCGATGATCATATCCGTCGCCGCATCGCCGAATTGATAAACCGGGCTGCGACCCTCGAAGGAGAACTGGGAACACAGGCCAGTCCCCGCGCGTTTCGTACGAACCATGTCCTGAAGGTGCACGATGAATCAACGTGACCAGGAACTTTTGGACAAGCAACTGTGGGGAGTTAGTCCCGCTCATCCACGGAACGGCGGCATGATCAGTGTGGCGTTCGTCGTCGTGTTTCTAGTTGGTATCGCGATCGGCGACATTCTGATTGCGCACGAAAGCAAGCCCATGCAAACCGCGTCGCATGACGCGATGGCCGTGATTTCCCTTCTCGATAGTGTGCCGCCAAACACGCGGTAAAAGTCAAAAAATTGAGTCTGCCAAGTTGGGGCCTCTTTTATTTACCGCTGCCACGTCCGCTTGTGGCACAGTTCGCGGCATCACTTTGGCGCGTCGCCCAGCGCGCTGGCCCGTTAATCGGCTTCTACCTGAACGTCTTTCGCCTTACAGGACGCACATTCAAATCGGCGTTCGCTCAAGTGCGGTCCCGTTTGAACCACGCGGACGAGCCACAACGGTTCGCCGCACGAAGGGCAGCGCGGGCGGTCGGCGACGAACACCATTGAGGTGAGGGCAAAGTCAATGTGATGCATTGCACGCTCCGGTAACCCGCAGAGAGAGGGGACACGGTCAGCCGTTAAACTGGCAAGTCGCGTGCGGGTTCCCAATGTCTGTTTCAGGGGAGCAATTGAGCAAGATGCCGGATTTTTCTCAATGACCGGCAAAACTCCGACATCATGCTCAAAGCCATGATGAAATCATTGCCGTTGCGCTGGGATGAACATGTTGCCACCCTCGCATCAAACGCCGCCTTAAATGCTGTTGGAGAAAAACCATGTCTGACGAAGAACTAAAGGCCGAAATCGAACGCCTCCGTAGTGAAAATGCCGCTCTCAAAAAAGGGGTGCCCCCCGGTATTCGCATGAAGGTAAGCGAGAAAGGGGGCGTCTCGGTTTATGGCATGGGCCGCTTTCCCGTGACCCTATATAAGGAGCAATGGCTTAAGCTAATGGATATGTCAGACGATATTCGAGCGTTCATTGCTGCGAATGAGACAGAGCTGAAGACAAAGCATCAAAAATAAATTGTCAGGTAAGCTACCGAATATTGAGCACGAAATCGAACCGCCCCGCGAGACCGTCGCCAGCATCCGCTACCCGCATCAGTAGTTCGCGCTGGAAAAGGCCATCACGCAGATTCGTCGGCTCATTGGGAAAATAAAGTTGCGTGGTTAGAAGGCGGCTGCCCGGCGCTTGCACCTTGACGTGATAATGCTTGGTACGGCCGGAATAGACCGCCGGCATGATCGTGCGAAAGCGGTACGAGCCGTCCGCCCCCGTGATGACGTGGCCACGATAACGGAAACTGGTGTTGTCGTATTCGCCCTTCTCATCCGCATGCCAGAGATCAACCACCGCACTTTGAAGTGGACGGCAGCTTCTCGTCAGGACAAAGCCAGAAAGTTCGGCAGGACGGCCTTGGGTACCAGGCTCGCGTAGGTTACCGCGCTCGGGCGATTTTGGTTTGAAAAATGGTCCCTCGGTCTGGCGCACCGTCGGTTCATCGCCATCGCGACAGGACGGCGTCGGCGCAAGCTCCTGCGTCAGGCCAATGTCAGCATGGGACAGTTCCATCCCCGCGGCTAGCAGACCGGTGTTCAGCAGAAATCGGCGGCGAGTCGGTTTCGACAGTCTGTTCATCACCACAGCCGAGCTATTACCTACGGGCCGAAGACCAGCGGTCTCCTGATCCAAGGATGTTACTGCTTCCTTGAGGCCAGGATCGAACAAAGCTGTGTGATCGCGAGACTTCATAGGCAGATCATATGCGCGATGGATCGCACTCACGGGAACCGACGGAGAGGGACGTGCAATCACCAGGTGGCAATCGAACTTGCGTCTTTTGTCACGGCGACCCGTCGAAGGAGCTCAGATGCGAACTTCGAAAGTGAATCGTCGCGCGCACCCATGACCACGATGCGATCACCACGACGCGCCAGCCTGACCAGCATGTCGCCACAGGCGACGCGGTCCGGAAAAGCAAAGGCCTTTCTGCCGCGCCGCTGGATTTCGCATACAATATCGTCGCTGCCGACGCTGCGGTTGACTGTGCCACCGAAATAAACGGGCTCGGGCATGACGAGGACATCCTCATCGCGTAGTCCCCTTGCAAAGCAGCTCACTAAAGCATCCCTCATCAAACGAATCGGGCCGTAGCCATGGGGCTGAAACATCAGCAGCAAGCGGCCGGGAAACGCGTGCAAGGTTTCGAGCGTGGCCGATATCTTGTCGGGGTTGTGGGCAAAGTCATCGACAACGGTAATTTCGTTTGCGGTGCCCACGACCTCCAGTCGCCGACGGATGCCACTGAAGTCGCCCAGATGGGTCGCGGCCGCGGCGAGGGGCACTCCGCAGGCCTTCGCGGCACTCAGAGCGGCGAGTGCGTTGGCCACATTATGCAGCCCTGGAACTTTCAGGTCCACCTCGACGGCTTCACCGGTCTCGCGCGCTTTCACCTGGAATACGATTCCAGCGCGCGACTGAACTGGCGGAGACGCAAGGAGGTGGGCTTGCGCAGAATTCAGACTATAGGTGATCGCTTGCCCTGGCTTCAAACCGGCCAGGAGTGCCGCGGCTTCCGCGTTGTCGAGATTCAGCACCACCGTTTGCGCCTTGGCAATGAAACCGCGGAAAAGGGTGCGCAGTTCGTCCAGCGATTTATGGTCCAAGGAGATGTTGTTGACGACGGCGACGCGGGGCTCGAAATGCGTAATCGAGCCATCGCTCTCGTCCACTTCACTGACGAAAACCTCGCCCTCGCCGATCCTGGCGCTCGCAAAGGGTGAGCCCACATCAACGAAGTTCTTCATATCCGCGCCATTCATGATGGTTGGACTCTTTCCGGCGCGGTGCAGAATCCAGCCGAGCATGCCGACCGTGGTGGACTTACCGCTTGTGCCGGCGACACCGACGCCCAAGGCGGAAGAGTTAAAGAGTTCGGCGAGAAGCCTCGCACGCGTGGTGACGACGGCACCAATACGACGCGCGGCTTGCACGTCGGGGATCGTCTCCTCAACAGCAGTCGACATCACCAAGATCTGGCTCGCCCGGATAATGCCACTGCCATCCTGGGGATGGAGCAGCACACCACGTGCACGCAGAAAATCAAATCGTTCGGCATTGCGCCCCTGGTCGAGCGCCCGGTCTGAACCCTCAACCCGTCCACCTCTGGCTTGGACGATCAAAGCGAGCGGGGTCATGCCACTACCGCCGACACCGCAAAAAAAGTAATCTCCGGGTTGGGACATTGGCGAAATCTAGAAGGGTTGCCGATGAGGCGCAATGCGGGCTGGGCGCTTGGATGAGCAAGGAAAGGTGCAGGATCGGCATCGTCGCGCCGGCTTCGCGCATGTCTCCGGAAGTTGCTGAGAGAGTGCCGGCGCTGGCGAAATCGTTGTACCCGGACAGGACGCCGGAGATCGTTTTCCACCCGCAGTGCTTCGCTTCGCATGGACATTTCGCTGGCGATGACGAAACGCGCGCACAGGCCTTCCTCGACATCGCTAACGACGAGAGCTACGACGCGGTGTGGTTCGCGCGTGGTGGTTACGGTTCCTGCCGCGTGGTTGAAGCGGTCATGTCTGGATTGACGGAGCGGTCGAGACAAAAAGCATACGTGGGTTACAGTGATGCCGGTGTACTGCTCGCTGCCTTGTACCGTGCTGGGTTCGAGACCGTCGCGCATGGCCCCGTGGCACAGGACATCCTCCGAGACGGGGGAGACGCAGCGGTTAGGCGAGCGCTCTCCTGGATGGTCGATCGATCGCCAGAGGCGTTGGAGCCCAGTGTAAGCCGTGGGCAGATGACAGCGGCATTTAACATGACGGTCCTTAGCCAATTACTTGGCACGCCGCTGCAACCTGACCTCGACGGCCATGTGCTTATGTTGGAAGAGGTGGGGGAGGCAATGTACAGGATTGATAGGTCGCTGTTTCACATTACAAGTAACGCCGAAATCAGGCGGGTGTCGGGCGTCATGCTTGGCCGTTGCAGCGGCATCACCGCGAACGAACCTGATTTCGGAATGAACGAAGAGGAGATTGCCCGTTACTGGTGCAAGAGGTCCGGGATTCCATGGTTGGGACGCGCTGACATCGGGCATGACACCAACAACAAGGTTGTTCCCTTCGGGACAAGCCGCGAGCGATGTCGATCGCATCCTCAGGGGTGAAAAGCGGACGATTGGTCGGTAGTGCAGGCGGGTTGGAGTGTGTCCGTCTCCCGAATACGTGGGACTTCGCTGCACCACGAGCAGAGAATTTCTTTTGCAGTGGAGGCCTATAAATGCGTCTTCTGTCCAATCTCCTGCGGCGCTTCATACGCCAGGGCACACTGCGAATTCGCGACGCCGACGGCAAAACCCACGTATTCGGTAACCGGCTGCCCGGACCGGACATCGCTATCCGTCTGCACGACCGCAAGCTCTACCTCAAACTGTTCCTCAATCCCGAACTCTATGCCGCCGAAGCCTATATGGACGGTACACTGACGCTCGAGGACGGCGCGGCGGTCCATGACTTCCTGCTGCTATTCTCGATCAACCGCGTCGCGCTTTACTCATACGGCTCGCAGAAGCTCATGCGGCGCGTGTGGCGCGGCTTACGACGCTGGCATCAGGCCAATCCGATCGGGCTTGCCGCCGCCCATGCGCGCCACCACTACGATATCTCGACCGATCTCTATCGCTTGTTCCTCGACGACCAGATGCAATATTCCTGCGCATATTTTCGCGATCCCGAGCACGACACGCTCGAACAGGCGCAACGCAACAAGCTGATTCACGCCACCAGCAAGTTGGCGCTCAAGCCCGGCATGACGGTGGCCGAGATTGGCTCTGGCTGGGGTGGCTTTGCTATTCATTTAGCGCGCGAGACCGGCGCGCGGGTAACCGCCATCAACGTCTCGCCCGAGCAGATCAAGATAGCACGTACGCATGCCGAGGCCGCCGGTGTTTCCAATCTTGTTGAGTTTCGCGAGCTCGACTATCGCCAGCTCACCGGCCAATTTGAGCGCGTTGTTTCGGTCGGCATGATGGAGCATGTCGGCATCGGCCATTTCGACGAGTATTTCCGCAAGATCCGCGAGTTGCTGACGCCCGACGGCTATGCCTTCATCCATTGCATTGGCCGTATGTCGCAGCCCGGTACCACGGGCCCGTTCATCCGCAAGTACATTTTCCCCGGCGGCTATGTACCGGCGCTGTCGGAGACCTTTGCAGCCACCGAGCGATCGGGACTGTGGTGCAATGACATGGAAGTACTGCGGCTTCACTATCGCTACACGGTGAAGCACTGGCGCGAGCGCTTCGCGAAGAACCGCGCGAAGGCGGTGACGATCTATGACGAGCGATTCTGCCGCATGTGGGAGTTCTATCTCGCTGCCGTCGAGCTTGAATTCCTGCATGGCTCGCACATGGTCTTTCAATTGCTGCTATCGACCAAGCGCGACGCATTGCCGATCACCCGCGATTTCATGGTCGACGCTGAACGCGCAGCATTGGCGAGGGAAAGCGGCTGAAAGGTCCTGTCCCCGCGCCCGCTAACTCAGGGCCATCGACCACGCATGCAATGCGCATAGGCGCGGTCGAAAAGTGTAGAACTTTGAATGCCGCGCGAGGCGCCACCGACAATCGCGCCAGCGCCGGCACCCCGCCGCGCCCCTCGACCACCGCCCACGATTCCACCAATGGCGGCTCCGCCGAGCGCGCCGCGCACAACGCCGCCCATGGCGCCGCCGGCCGAATAGCGCATGGAGTAATCACGGGCATACGATCGACAAAACTGCGATCGCGATGATGCGAACGAGGTCGTTATCGTCAGCACAAAACCAAGTGTGGCAATACCAATTGCTGCAACCAGCTTTTTCGATCCAGGCGACCAGACAAAGTGGCTCAATTTCAATCTCCTGTAGTAGATGTGTGCCAACAGCCCATTCAGTTTTTGCTCTATACGATGCCTGATTTGGGCACTATTGGACTGTGGCCCAATGAGAGGTGACGCCCGCCCTCAGGTTAACCCTGGTAACGGGGCACGCGAATGGCCAAAGCGCAGAAAAAATCGATGCCGCGGCGGCTGACCCAAACGGATATCCCTGGTGATCGATCTATCGAGTCCGGCTCGGTAGCGAGTTGCGGAACCTCAGATTGCTGCGGGACAGTTGATCAATCGAACGACATCCCATGAGCCTCATGGCCCGTTCAGTCTCGGCGCGCATCAAACCGAGTGCGCGCTCAACGCCAGGCTGTCCCGCTGCGGCCAGTGGAAAAAGATAAGACCGGCCCAGCCCTACCGCCTTGGCGCCCACCGAGAGTGCCTTCAGCACATGGGTCCCGCGCTGAACTCCGCCATCGAGCAGAACATCGATCTTGTCGCCTACAGCGTCGACAATTTCGGCAAGCTGATCAAACGAACTGCGTGAGCCGTCGAGTTGACGCCCACCGTGATTCGAAACGACGATTCCAGCGCAACCAATGTCGACGGCTTTTTTTGCGTCTTCGGGACTCATAATGCCTTTGAGGCAAAACTTATCGTCCCAGTGCTTGACCATTTCGGCAACGTCACGCCAATTCATCGACGGGTCGAGCATGTTTGTGAAGTAATCTCCAATGGAGGTGGTGCCTCCAGACATCGCGACGTGCTGCTCCAATTGCGGCAATCGAAATTTTTCGTGGGTAGCATATTCGATTGCCCATTTCGGCTTCAGGGCAAATTGAGCCATGCCTTCCAGCGTCAAACTGAACGGGATGGAAAATCCAGTCCGAAGGTCACGTTCACGGTTTCCACCGGTGATCGAGTCCACTGTCAGCATCAAGATGTGCACGCCTGCGGCTTTCGCCCGATCAAGCATAGCTTTATTTAGACCCCGGTCCTTGTGGAAGTAGAACTGATAAACTTGAGGAAACGAGAAGTTGGACGAAAGGTCTTCCAAACTGACCGTGCCGAGAGATGATAGCCCGAACATAGTCCCGAACTTCTGCACTGCATGGGCGACGGCGCGCTCGCCTTGATGATGAAAGAGGCGCTGGAGGGCTGTTGGCGAGCAATAAAATGGCACCCGAAGTTTTTGCCCCATAACGACGACCGACAGGTCAACATGCTCTACGCCCCGCAGAACATTCGGCAGGAGGTCGCATTCCTCGAAGGCCGCCGTGTTTCTTCGATACGTGCTCTCGTCGTCGGCTGCGCCGTCGATATAGTTGAAAATAGGACCAGGGAGGCGCCGTCGCGCCAACTCGCGGAAGTCGTGGAAATTGAAGCAGTCTTTCAGGCGCATGTGTGCCCCATGAAAGCATAGCCCGCCCGCCTGAAGCTAGAACAGACGCGAATTGGAGTTATGGCGGTGCAACCGCGGCCGAATGTCCACTCTTCATCCAATGTGCGGGCCTCGAACTGCGCAGGATTGGGTGTTAGGGTCAGTCCGGCGGAAACCGCATGTCTTCTGACACGATTGCAGGCCAATCGGCGACCAACGGCGGCACCGCTCTCGGAGTCGAGGCGACCGAGCACGAACGCCAATTCCGCGAAATATTGGAGTTATGTCCCGCGGGCCTGCTGGTCATGGATGAGGATGGCCGGTTGCTATACCACAACGCCCGGTTGCGCGAGATCCTGGGATACAGCAAGAATGAGCTCGACTTCTGCGACACCCGTCTGCACTGGCATGACCTCGATCAGCGCACGCGGATCATCAATCAATTAAAGGAGCGGGGCGGCCAGATTCTGAATGAAAAGGTGATCTGGCGGACCAAGAAAGGCACGCTGGTTCATCTCCTTCTGTCCTATGTGCAGGTCGCGTACCAGGGAGGACATGTCAGCTTCGTCGGTGGCAAACGCGTGCTGTGGGTTTACGACATCACCGCATTGACGAACCACGAGGCACAAGTCGTCGAGCAGGAGCGCCAGCTTCGAGAAATTCTCGACTATAGCCCGGCTGCGGTAAGCGTCGTCGACGAGGATGGACGGCTCCTGTTCCACAATTGGCGTCTGCGCGAACTGACCGGCTACACGAAAGGGGAGCTGGAACTGTTCGACACCAAACTGTTCTGGCACGACCTCGATCATCGTGCGCGCGTCATCGATTTGCTGCGAAAGCGCGGTGGCCAGCTGCTGAACGAGGAGGTCACCTGGAAGACCAAGCAAGGCGAGCTGCTCAATCTGCTGATCTCATACGTCCAGGTCGTCTACCATGGCGGCCACGTCGCGGTTGCTGGTGGCAAGCGGCTTTATTGGCTCTATGACATCACGCCACTGCGTCGCGCCGAGCAAGCCAGGCTGCGCAGCGAACGGCGGCTCGCAGAGGCGATCGAAAGCATATCCGAGGGCTTCGTCTGTTACGACGGTGAGGACCGGCTTGTCATCTGCAACTCCTGCTATCGCAACCTGCTTTACCCCGACCTGGATATCGATCTAAGCGTCGGTACCACCTTTGAAAGCATCATCCGACGGGCCGCTGAGCGCGGCTACGTCAAGGACGCGGAAGGACGGGTTGAGGAATGGATTGCTGAACGCCTGCAGCAGCATCGCAATCCAGGCGACCCGCAAGTCCAACGGCGCGACAGAGGCCGCTGGCTGATGGTCAGCGAGCGCCGCACCGAGGACGGAGGCATCGTGGCCGTCTATTCCGACATCACCGAGCTGAAGCAGCGCGAGCAAGATCTCACCGAGAAGTCCAATGCCTTGGCGGCTCTTTCGTCCAAGCTTGCAAAATACCTGGCGCCGCAGGTGTACGATTCGATCTTCACCGGCCAGCAGGACGTCAAGATCGTCAGCAAACGCAAGAAACTCACGGTTTGCTTTTCTGACCTTGTCGGGTTCACCGAGATTACCGACAAGATGGAGTCGGAAGACCTTACCCAACTCCTCAACCATTATCTGACCGAAATGTCGAAGATCGCACTGCAATACGGCGCGACCATCGACAAATATGTCGGTGACGCCATCGTCATGTTTTTTGGCGATCCGGCGACGCTGGGCATGAAGGAGGACGCGTTGGCGTGCGTCCAAATGGCGATCGCCATGCAACAGCGGGTGGGTGAGCTGGCTGAAGAATGGCGCGATAGCGGAATCGAAACGTCGTTGCGCTGCCGGATAGGGGTTCACACCGGTTATTGTACCGTCGGCAATTTTGGCAGCGAAGACCGCATGGACTACACCATGGTTGGTGGCACCGTGAACCTCGCGTCGCGGCTTGAGCATGAAGCGCCACCCGGCGGCGTGCTGATCTCGTTTGAGACCTACGCGCTCGTCAAGGACAGCGTGCGTTGTGAGGAGCGCGGCCACATTCAGGTCAAGGGGATTGCGCAGCCGGTCGCAACGTACGCAGTGGTCGGACTGAACCAGGAACAAGCTGGTACAGCACATCTACGGCTCGAACTGGAAGTTGACCGCATGTCCGGAGACGAGCGTAAGGCGGCGGCGGATGCGTTGCGTCGCGCACTCGGGTTGCTCGAAAAAGATGTCCAAGGCTAGCATTGAGCGGTGTCACATCATACCGGCGTATGCCCCTGTCTAGGCCCTGCATTCTCAGAACAATGCGCCCGCTTCGCTGAAGGCATTTCGTGTTATTTCCCCACGACATCGAACGGGAGATTGCGGTGACAATTTTCGACCTACGAAAGCGGGTCGCCTTTATAACCGGCGGGAACGGCGGAATCGGACTTGGTATGGCCAAGGGATTGGCAGCGGCCGGCGCGTCCGTTGTCATCGCGGGACGAAGCAAGACAAAGGCTCAATCGGCTTTATCGGAACTGCGCTCGCTTGATGCCCAGGCTGAGTTTGTGGATCTGGATGTTCTGAAGGAAGCGTCCTGTCATCAGGCAGTCCAGCATGCTGTCGAGCGGTTTGGACGTCTCGATATCCTTGTCAATAACGCCGGGACAAGCATTCGCAAGCAACCTGAAGACCTCACAGCGCAGGACTGGAATCTGGTGATGAATACCAACCTCACCAGCGCTTTTCTCTGTTCACAGGCGGCCTATCCCCACATGGTTCGTGCTGGCGGCGGCAAGATAATCAATATTGGATCGATGATGTCCGTGTTCGCATCGTCTTATGCCGCACCCTACGCGGCGAGTAAGGGCGGTATCGTGCAGTTGGCGAGATCGATGGCGGTCGCATGGGCGAAGGACAACATCCAGGTCAATGCGATATTGCCCGGATGGGTCGATACAGAACTCACGCGAAAGGCGCGGGAGCAGGTCCAAGGCCTCCATGAAAAGGTACTGGCACGCACGCCGGCCCAGCGATGGGGAGCTCCGGACGATTTCGCAGGTGTTGCCGTCTTTCTGGCCTCGCCAGCTTCGAATTTCATCACCGGCGCGGCAATCGCCGTTGATGGCGGATATTCGGTGCAGGCTTAAGGAACAAGATCGTTCTCATCGATGAGGAATCGAATGTCAGTTCGCCGGATCGACCACATTTTAATTGCAATGCCTGCCGGGAGAGAAGACGAGGCGAGGGCGTTCTACCATGGCATCCTTGGACTCGTGGAAAAAGTAAAGCCGCCGCAGCTCGCCGCACGAGGCGGCTGCTGGTTTGGAAGCGGAGCCTTGCAGATTCATCTGGGCGTCGAGAAGAATTTCATTCCTGCGCGTAAGGCGCATCCCGCCTTCATCGTCGACGATCTGGCCGGCATGGTGGCCAAAGCCAAACGGGCCGGATTGACGGTCACCGAAGACGAACCGATCGAAGGCTGCGATAGGCGCCACATCGACGATCCGTTCGGCAATCGGATCGAACTGATTGAGCCGCACGCAAAATGAACGGCCGTGCTGGGTCCGCCATCAACTGTGCAAAGGCGAAAATATAAACCTGCTACGTCCGCCAGAAATCCAAAGCAGACGTATTCGCTGCACGAGAAAAATCCGAAACCTGAATTGACGCTTTGCCCGCGTGTCAGATCGCCATCTTCAGATCTTTGCTGGCGCGGAAGGCGACTTTTTTGCTGGCCTTGATCTGGATCGCCTCGCCTGTGGCCGGATTGCGGCCTACGCGTGCAGCACGATTTCGCACTTGCAGAATTCCGAGCCCGACGATTTTCACCCGCTCGCCCTTCTTCAAATGCTTCGTGATGAGGCCGACGAGGTTTTCCAGCATCTCATGGCCCTGCTTCTTGGTGAACTGATGCTGCTCCGCCAGTGCATCGGCCAACTGCTTGGTGGAGATCGCCTTCGCCGTCGGTTTACTTGCGGTTGCCATGTCAGTCATGGACGGTTGCTCCTTATCGTGCGCGCAATGCGCCGTGACATTAGCCTTATGAGATTCGCGGACGCACGGCAAACCTGCGCGCGGCGTCAACGCGATGTTCAGGTTACCGGTTTACGTAGTCGCGACAAAAATATCAGCGCTCGCCGCAGTCTCTGTTGACCGCGGCAATTACAGCTTGTCGAAGACTTCGCGCGAGACGCTACATTACCGCGTCTTTGGCAGCCTTTACTGGTCGAGCCCTGACGATTTTCCGAGCCGGCTTCGCTTTAAATATGGTTGGCTCTTTTGTGAACGGATTGATACCGCTGCGCTCTTTTGTTGCGGGCTTCTTGATGACAACGAATTTGGCAAATCCGGGCACAAGAAAAGCTCCTGATTTGTTGAGCTCCTTGTAGCCAATCGCGGCGAGCGACTCGATGACGGTTTTGACGTCCTTTCGTGTCATATTGTTCGGGTGCTGCTCAGCGATTTTTTGAATGAGCTCCGATTTCGACATCAATTTCTTCATTGCCTCCTCCAAAATTTTAAATCGTACATGGTGAGTGGTCCCAAAGACGAATGTCTGCGGGGGATAGTCTTCAACGACGATGGCCGAGCCGAATACCCAACGCTCTTGCTTTCTGGCGCAACGAGCCGACTGTACGTTTCATCAGCCTTGAAACTTTCTTTACCTGTAGCTTGTCCTTCGAATACCGTCTTAGCTCGGCCACTTGAGCCCTAGTCCAGGCCGCTCGTTTCGTGCGCCGTCGCCTTGTTTTTTTGGCCATTTCGATTCTCCATTCCACTCAATTGGTAGAATCAGTGCCTGAACGCATCATACGCTATTGGCCACCATCTTTCTGCCCCAGTGCACTGCGGTCTGTGAGGTACGACACATTGGGCTCAGCGGCGGGCGCCTATTCTCCCCAAGAGACGTAGCCCTCAGGGAGATACCTCATGCTTGGCCTCGCAGGTTTGGTTCTGCAGGTTGTAGGCCTGGCGGCCTTCAAGTTTGGCTGGTCCGTGGCATCTGCCCGTCATCGGTCCAATGAGGGCAGCGTCTTCCCCGAAGCCCGGCTACGAGCGCAAAGGTCCAGAGGGGGGTGATCTGTGATGGTGGACAAAACGCCTGTGCCATTTGATCCCGAGACTATCATGGTCTTGAAAGAGGTTCTCGACGATGCCTGGGCCCGACTTAGGCCCGAACAGCAAGCCAACATGCCGAAAACGACTCTGGCCGAGCGCATTTTTAGATCCGCGGCACAGGGCGAAACCGACCGTGAACGCTTGCTTGACGCCGCGTTAGAGGGCGATGGCGCCGCCTGACCGCCGGCGGGAACGGTGTGGGGGGTGGGGACCTGGGCGCTTTGGTGTGGAATGCCGGTCGCCCGGACCCACAGGAATGTACCCGGTTGCCGGGGCCTAAGGACTGGTTAAGCCCGACCCATTGGCCAGCGGAAGATCAGGCCTCCCCAGCAGCAAACGGACCCCTGTCGCTACAAATTAGAAAGGGGCCGCTGTTTGTGGCGTCACAGCGACCCCCTACGCTCCGCCGAAATAGGGGACCAACCCATTTATTGTTCGGCGTCTCGTGTGGGTATATTGGTCCCGCCAGGTCCGTCTGGCTGTGCGATTGATCACACCTCCGGCGCCAATGCGCTTTTTTGTGACGGCTGGCACAAATTGGACCCTGCGCGGGGTCGTTGAGACTCCGTACTCCAGGGATGCGCGAGTGAAAATCGGATATGTGGTCAATGTGCCACCTGCCAGTGGCGCAAAGCAGACGTTGTCGGATCCGAAGCAGCAACGTTTTGTGCTCCGGCAAAATTAGAAATGGAGTTGCGCGCGGTGCGATAAAGCCCGGCAAGGACGGCAAGTTGCTCGGGCCGCGCCGCAGGGAGCGGCTGGCATTCCCGGGATGCATAAATTAGGGTTACGCGAAAATGTGAGAGGGAGTGACGGGTAATGCAGGCGATGGCACCGGGTGTCACCAAGGCCAATTCGGGCCTTGACGGAATCGTTTGGAATATCCTGGGGCAGACCTACGTCCCCAAGCAGCTCACGGATGCATCATTCGCCTGGCACGCGACACTGCCGCCGACCACGTTCGTGCCGCCGCATATCCATCCGACGCAGGACGAATTCGTCTACATGCTGGAAGGACGCATGGATGCGTTGATCGACGGCAAGGAGTTCGCCGCGACCGCCGGCGACCTGATCAAATTGCCTATGGGAATCCCGCACGGACTGTTCAACAAGTCCGACCAGGTCCTCAAGTGTCTGTTCTGGGTGACGCCAACGCGGAAACTTTATGACCTGTTTTGGGCGATCCATTCGATGAAAGACCAGAATCCGCCCGACGTCGTCGCGCTGTCCGCCAAGCACGAAGTCAACTTCCTGCCGCCTCCTCCGGGAGCCTAGGCAATTTTGCTCGTCCGGTTGACCTGTTCCTTGGCGAAGCCCGCCTTGGCGGCGTAGCCGCGCACGATCGCTTTGCGCTCCTCATAAGACAGCACGTTGTCGATATTGTCGAAACCGTCGGGCGCGCGTTGCTCGACTGCGTCGATCACACCCTCGGGCCCGCCCGAGCGATTCGACTGGACGATCTGCGCAGTCATCGGCAGCCGCTCGCGCTCATAGGCCCACAGCGCTTGTCCGGCATGGTCGGATTCGCTCAGGCGATCGGCGAGGGAGCGCGCGTCGAGGATCGCCTGCGAGGCGCCGTTCGAGCCAACCGGATACATCGGATGCGCAGCGTCGCCGAGCAATGTGACTCGGCCGTGCGACCAGTGCGGCAGCGGATCACGGTCGCACATCGGATATTCCCAGAACTCCGGCGTCGATTCGATCAGCGCTTTAGCGTCGACAAAAGGAATACTGAAGCGCTGCACATGCGGCATCAGATCCTCGAACTTGCCGGCGCGCGACCAGTCTTCTTTGCGCGGCGGCGCGCCGCCTTCGCCGACTTTCACCAGGACGGCCCAATTGGTGAGGGGTTTGTCGTCGCGAGCACCTTCGCCAATTGGATAGACGACCAACTTGCCAGCCATGCCGCCGGCGATCACCATCGAGCGTCCGGTCAGAAATTTCGGCCAGTCGGCTGCACCGCGCCAGAGCATCGAGCCGTTCCAGCGCGCCGGACCTTCGTTCGGATATAGAGTCTCGCGCACGATCGAATGGATGCCGTCGGCGCCGACCAGGATGTCGCCGCGTGCGGTTGCGCGGTGCGAGCCGTCCCGGCCGAAGAAATAACACGTGACGCCGCCTTCGTCCTGCGTGAACGAGCCGAGCCGGTGCCCACGGTGGATGCGGGATTCCCCAAGGCGTGCGCGCGTGGTCTGGTAGATGACCGCCTGCAAACGGCCGCGATGGATCGAGAATTGCGGATATTCGAAACCAGCATCAGTGCCGCGCGGCTCGCGCCAGATCTCCTGGCCGGTGCGGTTCATATAGAAGAGCTCGTGGGTGCGGATCCCGACCTGGTCGAGCTTCGAGAGCAACCCGAGCTGCGCCAGCTCCTTGATCGCATGCGGCAGCGTGTTGATGCCAACGCCGAGCTCGCGCACGCTGTCGGCCTGCTCGAAAATCTCGCAGTCGATGCCCCGGGCGTGCAGCATGAGCGCCGTGGTGAGCCCGCCAATGCCGCCGCCGACAATGATTGCCTTCATAGCCCGCGCCTGACGCTAACAACTGCCGATATAATGCGGCTTGCCGGTCGCCGAGGCAATCGGGCCGCATCGCATCGGCAATTGACTCTCCGGAGCTTTGTTGGGCCAATAGGTGGGGCAAAGACTGGTGTTTTGGGAGGAGTTCGATCATGCGGGCTATCGTATGCCGGTTGGCAGCAACCGCGGCACTTGTATTTGTAGTTAACGCGGCGGCGGCACAGGACAAGATCCGCATTGGCCTCATTTACACGCTGTCGGGTCCGCCCTCGGCGCTCGGCCAGCAGTCGAAAAACGGTTTCGAGCTCGCCTTGAAAGACCTCGGCGGCAAAATGGGTGGGAAAGACGTCGAGCTCGTCGTTGTCGACGATGAACTCAAGCCCGATGTCGCGATTCAGAAAGTGCGCGGGATGATCGAGCACGACCGTGTCGACTTCGTCGTTGGTCCGATCTTCTCGAATATCCTGGCGGCAATCCACAAGCCGGTGATCGATGCCGGAAAGATCTTGATCAGCACAAATGCCGGGGCCTCGAATTTTGCCGGCGCGGCCTGCAGCCCCAATTTCTTCGTGACGTCGTATCAGAACGACCAGATTTACGAAGCGATCGGTGCGGCCGCCAACAAACTCGGCTACAAGCGCATCTACGCCCTGGTGCCGAACTATCCGGCTGGCAAGGATGCGATTGCCGGCTTCAAGCGAACCTACAAGGGTGAGATCGTCGAGGAATCGCTGGTGCCGCTCAATACTACCGACTTCGCGCCAGAGGTTTCGAAAATCTCGGCATCGAAGCCTGACGCACTGTTCACCTTTATGCCGGGCGGGCTTGGCATCAATCTCCTCAACACGTTCATCCAGGCCGGACTCAAGGAAAAGTTTCCGGTGATCTCCGCATTCACCGCGGACGAGGCGACGCTGCCGGTGCTCAAAGACAACGCCGTTGGCATCTACGGGGTGCTGACGTGGGCGCCGAACATGGATAGCCCGGCCAACAAGAAGTTCGTCTCCGAATACGAAGCCGCCTATAAAGCGGTGCCCGCGTCTTACGCCATGCAGGCCTATGACGCTGCGATGCTCATCAATAGTGCGGTGGTCGCGGTGAAGGGCAACCTCGCCGACCAGAACGCGGTGCGCGCCGCCCTCAAGAAGGGCGCGTTCACCTCGGTACGCGGACCGTTCAAGTTCAACATCAATGGCTACCCGATTGAGGACTTTTACCTCACCAAGGTCGCTAAGCGCGCGGATGGCAGGTACGAGACGCAAATCGTCGAGAAAATCTTCTCGAACCACGCCGACGGGTACGCCAAGGACTGCAAGACCCAGTAAAGCCGGGCTGTTCTGCCGGCCCCTTCCTAGCGAAGGAAGGGCTTGCATTTTCGCTGAAAAATGCTTTAAACTTAAAAATTCTAAGGTTATAATAATAGTGCGGCATAAGGATCGGATCGGCTCATGCGCGCGGTCTGTCTTGGCGGCGGCCCCGGAGGCCTCTACTTCGCGATTTCGCTGAAGCGGCGGGATCCCGCGCACGAAGTCGTGGTCATCGAGCGAAACCGACCGGACGACACCTTCGGCTGGGGCGTGGTGTTGTCCGACGAGACACTCGCCAATCTCCAAGCCAACGATCCGGAGAGTGCGGCTCGCGTTCGCGAGTCATTCGTTTATTGGGACGATATCGCGGTGCACTATCGCGGTCAGACCGTGCGCTCGAGTGGCCACGGCTTTTCGGGCATCGGCCGCAAGCGGCTGTTGAACATCCTCCAGGAGCGTGCAGTCGCTCTCGGGGTCAGGCTCGAATTCGAGACGGAGGCCAAAGATGTCTCCGCTTACACGGACTATGACCTGATTGTCGGTGCCGACGGCGCGAATTCGCGAGTTCGCAGCGCTCACGCCGGCATGTTTAAGCCGGACATCGATGTACGCGCCTGCAAGTACATCTGGCTCGGCACTCACCAGAAATTCGACGACGCCTTCACTTTTATCTTCGAGCAAACCGAGCACGGCTGGATCTGGGTACACGCCTACCAGTTCGACGCCGACACCGCGACCTTTATCGTCGAATGCTCGGAGGAGACATGGTGCCGCGCCGGGTTCGACCGGATGAGGACCGAGGAGACGATTGCGGCGTGCCAGAGAATCTTCGCCCGCAGTCTCGCCGGCCATAAATTGATGTCGAATGCACGCCATCTGCGTGGCTCGGCCTGGCTCAATTTCAACCGTGTCCTCTGCGACCGATGGAGCCATCAGAACATCGTCCTGCTCGGCGATGCGGCTGCGACCGCGCATTTTTCGGTCGGCTCGGGTTCAAAACTTGCGCTCGAAAGTGCCATTGCGCTGGCCGATTATCTGCACAGCGAGCCGACGATGGCCCAGGCCTTCCGCCGCTACGAAGATGAGCGGCGGCTCGAGGTGCTGCGTCTGCAAAGTGCGGCGCGCAATTCGACTGAATGGTTCGAGGATATCGAGCGGTATCTCAATCTCGATCCGGTTCAGTTCAACTATTCGCTGCTGACGCGCTCGCAACGCATCAGCCATGAGAACTTGCGTGAGCGTGACGGGATCTGGCTTGGCGATGCGGAGCGCTGGTTCGAACGCCAGGCCACCGGGCGCACGCCGCAGGTGACGCGGGCGCCGATGTTCGTGCCGTTCCGGGTGCGGGGCATCGAATTAAAGAACCGCGTCGTGGTCTCGCCGATGGCGCAGTATCGTGCCGTCGACGGCACGCCAACCGACTGGCATTTGGTCCATTATGCCGAGCGCGCCAAAGGAGGGGCAGGGCTGGTCTTTACCGAGATGACCTGCGTGTCGCCCGAGGGCCGCATCACCCCCGGCTGTACCGGACTGTATCGCTCCGAACATGAAGCTGCGTGGAAGAGGATTGTCGATTTCGTCCATGCCGAGACTGACGCCAAAATTGCCATTCAGCTTGGCCATTCCGGCTCCAAAGGCTCAACCCAGCTCGGGTGGGAAACGATGGATGCACCGCTGCCTTCCGGCAACTGGACGGTGATGGCGCCATCGGCGGTTGCGTGGAGCGCGGAGAACCAGACGCCGCGAGCGATGACGCGATCCGACATGGATGAAGTGCGCGACGAGTTCGTCCGTTCGGCACAAATGGCGCAGCGCGCCGGTTTCGACTGGCTCGAGCTGCACTATGCGCACGGTTATTTGATGTCGGCCTTCATTACGCCGCTTACCAACAGGCGCACCGACGAGTATGGCGGCAGTCTTGAGAACCGCATGCGGTTTCCGCTCGAGGTGTTTCGTGCGGTGCGGGCGGTGTGGCCGGACGACAAGCCGATTTCGGTGCGCATTTCCGCCAACGATTGGGTTCCGGACGGCATTTCGCCGCCGGACGCGGTCGAAGTTGCGCGCATGCTGACCGATGCCGGCGTCGACATGATCGACGTTTCGGCCGGGCAGACGACGAAGCAGGCGAAACCCGTCTATGGACGCATGTTTCAGACGCCATTCTCCGACCGGATCCGCAACGAGGCCGGTGTTGCGACGCTCGCGGTCGGCAACATCTACGATGCCGACCACGTCAATTCTATCCTGATGGCGGGGCGCGCCGATCTCGTATGCCTGGCGCGGCCCCACCTCGCCAATCCGTACTGGACGCTGCATGCCGCCGCCAATCTGGGTTACGAGGGTTCGACTTGGCCGAAGCCTTATTGGCCCGGTCGCGATCAGATGCATCGCTTGAAGTCGCGACCTGACGTGATGACGGGCAAGGTGTGATGGGCACGCAAATGGCTTCACTCGACGGCCTGCATGCCTTGATCACCGGCGCCGGCAGCGGCATCGGCACTGCGATCGCACGGGCGCTAGCGAAAGAAGGCGCAGCCGTGTCGCTTGTCGGGAGACGCAAGGCGCCGCTCGACGAGATTGCAAGAAATTTGCCAAAGGCCACCGCCATCGCGGCCGATGTGACGAATGCGGCCGATTGCGTGGCGATGGTGGAGGCCGCGCGCGCCGCGCGTGGGCCAATCGATATCGTCATCGCCAATGCTGGCGCAGCCGAGAGCGCACCGGCCGCGAAAATCTCGGTCGAGCATTGGCAGCGGATGATCGGCGTCAATTTAACCGGCGCGTTCTTGACGGTGCAGGCAGCGTTGAGTGACGTCACCCGCAAAGGCGGGGGGACGCGGCGGATTGTGTTCACCGCCTCGACTGCGGGGCTGAGGGGCTATCCCTATGTGGCGGCCTATTGCGCCGCCAAGCACGGCGTTGTGGGTCTAGCGCGCTCTCTGGCAGTGGAGCTTATGCCGGCCGGCGTGACCGTCAACGCGGTGTGTCCTGGGTTTACCGATACGCCGCTTTTGGACGCGTCGGCGGCTGCGATTGCAAACAAGACCGGTCGTACCGTGGCCGAGGCACGCACTACGCTTGCCAGGGACAATGTCGATGGCCGGTTGATTTCGCCGGACGAGGTCGCCGCCAAAGTGGTGTGGTTGTGCTCGCCGGCGGGCAATGCGGTCAATGGCGAGGCCATTGTCATTGCCGGGGGCGTGGCATGACAATCGCCATGAGAACAAAATCGCGCCAGGCTGCGCCGTCTTTGAGCAAGCAACGGCTGCGCCTGTGGATCCGGATTTTGCGCGCCGCGCGGGCGATTGAAGCTGAGGTGCGCGAGCGGTTGCGCGTCGAATTCGGGGTGACGCTGCCGCAGTTCGATGTGATGGCTGCGCTCGAAAGGAAGCCCGATGGCATGACCATGACCGAGCTCTCACGCTTCCTGATGGTGTCGAACGGCAATGTCACCGGCATCATCGATCGGCTGGTGTCGGACAGACTGGTCGTACGCCAGGCACCGGCCGATGATCGCCGCGCCATCAATGTGCGGCTGACTCCACGTGGCCTGAAGGAGTTCACAACCATGGCGAAGGCGCACCAGGGCTGGGTCGATGGCTTGCTCTCGGACTTCGACGCGGCGGAGGCGGACACGTTGATCCGCCATCTTGACGGATTGTCCGGCCGTATTCGCAACGGAGGATCGCGCGCATGAACATGAGTGACTACAAGCCGAAGCATTTTAACTGGCTGGCGCAGAACGGCATCGCCGTGATCACGCTCAAGGGCGCTGAGCGGAAGAACCCGATTACTTTCGAAAGCTACGCGGAGCTCGGGCAGACCTTCCGTGAGCTTTCGCGGGCGCGCGATATCAAGGTCATTGTATTCGCCTCGAACGGCGGCAATTTTTGCTCGGGCGGCGACGTTCATGACATCATCGGACCGCTGTTGAGCCGCGACATGAAAGGACTTCTCGAGTTCACCCGTATGACTGGCGAACTCGTGAAAGCGATGCGCGCATGCCCGCAACCGATAGTCGCTGCAATTGATGGTGTCTGTGTCGGTGCCGGCGCGATGATTGCTCTGTTCTGCGATATTCGGCTCGGTACACCGCAAGCCAAGACCGCGTTTTTGTTCACCCGCGTCGGCCTCGCAGGCTGCGACATGGGCGCTTGTGCACTGCTGCCGCGTGTCATCGGGCACGGCCGCGCGTCAGAGCTGCTCTATACCGGTCGCGTCATGACAGCGGAGGAGGGCGAGCGCTGGGGCTTTTTCAATCGCATTGTCGGCGCGGATAAACTCGAAGCGGATGCAATGGCGATGGCGCAGCAGCTCGCCAACGGTCCGACATTCGCACATGCGATGACGAAGACCATGCTGCATCAGGAATTCGCGATGCCGCTCGACGCAGCGATCGAGGCGGAGGCGCTCGCGCAGGCGGTCTGCATGCAAACGCAGGATTTTCGCCGTGCCTATGAGGCCTTCGTCGCCAAACAGAAACCGCAGTTCGCCGGAAATTGAACAATGCTCGACCGCAGTTTCCTGCATTGGCCGTTTTTCGAGGAGCGACACCGCGCGCTGGCCGGCCGGCTGGAAGCCTGGGCAGCAGAGCATTGCGCGCATGTCGATCACCACGATGTTGACGCAGCCTGCCGCGATCTGGTGCACCAGCTCGGTCGCGATGGCTGGCTCAAGCACAGCGCGCCGGGTGACCACCCGTCGGAGAAAATCGACGTTCGTACACTGGCTTTGATTCGCGAGACCCTGGCGCGCCATTCCGGCCTTGCCGATTTCGCCTTCGCAATGCAGGGCCTTGGCGCCGGCCCGATTTCCCTGTTCGGCACGGCTGCTCAAAAAGCTCAATGGCTGCCGAAAACCCGCAGCGGCGCGGCGATCGCGGCATTCGCGCTTTCGGAGCCGGCATCGGGCTCCGACGTCGCCAGCATTTCAACGACGGCGCGCCGAGACCAAGACGGTTTCACACTCGATGGTGAGAAGACCTGGATTTCGAACGGGGGCATCGCCGATCTTTACATTGTATTCGCCCGTACAGGCGAGGCCGCGGGCGCGAAGGGCCTATCGGCGTTCATCGTGCGCGGCGACAATCCCGGCCTGTCCATTGCCGAGCGCATCAAGGTGATCGCGCCGCACCCGCTTGCACGTCTCGCCTTCACAAACTGCCATGTTGGCCCAGCTGAGCTGATCGGTGCGGCCGGCGACGGCTTCAAGATCGCGATGGCGACGCTCGACGTGTTCCGCACCTCGGTTGGCGCCGCCGCGCTCGGCTTCGCGCGCCGCGCGCTGGCCGAAACACTCAAGCGGGCCAAAAGCCGAGAGCTGTTCGGCGCCCCGTTGTCGGAATTGCAGATGGTACAGGGTCACATCGCCGATATGGCGCTCGAGGTCGACGCAGCGGCGCTTCTCGTCTATCGCGCCGCCTGGACCAAGGACGCAGGCGCGGGGCGTGTGACGCGCGAAGCGGCGATGGCAAAGCTCTACGCTACCGAGGCGGCGCAGCGCGTGATCGACGCGGCCGTGCAGATCCATGGCGGCGACGGCGTGCGCGCCGGTCATCCGGTGGAGACGCTTTACCGTGAGATTCGCGCCTTGCGCATCTACGAGGGCGCGTCCGACGTCCAGAAAATCATCATCGCCCGATCCGCGCTTTCATCTGCTGCAGGTGGCTGACATGAGCAGAAACATCAAACTTGGCCCGTCCGCGCATGTCGATACCTTCACCCGCGACAGCCTTCCGCCATTCGATGTGTGGCCGGACATCCTGCTGGACCGGCCGGAATTTCAGTATCCGGAACGCCTGAACGCCGCTGTCGAATTGACGGACCGCATGGTCGAGCGTGGTTTCGGCGACCACATCGCGCTGATCGGCAATGGTCGCAGACGCACGTACAAGGAACTGACCGACTGGTCGAACCGGCTGGCCCACGCGCTTGTTGAGAATTACGGGGTCAAACCCGGCAACCGCATCTTGATCCGCTCCGGCAACAACCCGGCGCTGGTCGCAGCCTGGCTCGCCGCCACCAAAGCGGGTGCGGTCGTCGTTAACACGATGCCGATGCTGCGGGCCGGCGAGCTCGGCAAGATTGTCGACAAGGCCGAGATTGCGCTGGCTTTGACCGATAGCCGCATCGCCGACGAACTGGTTGCCTGTGCCAAGGCCAGTAAATTCCTCAAGCAGGTTGTCAATTTCGATGGCACCTCCAATCACGACGCGGAGCTTGACCGCATCGCGCTCGACAAGCCGGTGAAGTTCGATGCGGTGGCAACCGGGCGCGACGATGTCGCGTTGCTCGGCTTTACCTCCGGCACCACCGGCGAACCTAAGGCGACGATGCATTTCCATCGCGACCTGCTGATCATCGCCGATGGTTACGCCAGGGAAGTTCTCAACGTGACGCCCGACGACGTGTTCGTCGGTTCGCCGCCCTTGGCCTTTACCTTCGGTCTCGGCGGCCTGGCGATTTTTCCGCTTCGCTTCGGTGCCACCGCAACGCTGCTCGAAAACGCGTCGCCGGCCAGCATGATACAGATCATCGAGACTTATAAAGCGACAATCTCGTTCACTGCACCGACGGCTTATCGCGCGATGATGGCGGCGATGGACCAGGGTGCCAATCTGTCGTCGCTGCGGCTCGCCGTGTCAGCCGGCGAAACTTTGCCGGCGCCGGTATTCGAGGACTGGACCCGCCGGACCGGCAAGCCGATCCTCGACGGCATCGGTTCGACCGAGATGCTGCACATCTTCATCACGAACCGGATCGGCGACGCATTGCCCGGCGCGACGGGGCGGCCAGTCGGGGGTTACGAAGCCAAAATCGTCGATGCCAACATGAACGACGTCCCTACCGGCACGGTCGGCCGCCTCGCGGTGCGTGGGCCAACCGGGTGCCGCTATCTCGCAGACCAGCGGCAGAAAAACTACGTCAGTGACGGCTGGAATCTCACCGGTGATGCGTTTGTGAGGGACGAAGACGGGCGCTTCCACTTCGCCGCCCGCAACGACGATATGATTGTCTCGGCCGGCTACAACATCGCCGGGCCGGAGGTCGAGGCCGCGCTGCTATCGCATCCGGATGTTGCCGAATGCGCGGTAGTTGGCGCTACCGATGAGGAACGCGGGCAGATCGTTTCGGCCTTTGTCGTCCTCAAAGTGGGCGTCGTGGCGGACAGTCTGCGCGTCAAGATCCTGCAGGACCACGTCAAGGCAACCATCGCGCCGTATAAATATCCGCGCGCGGTAAAGTTCATAGACTCCCTGCCGAAGACGCAGACCGGAAAAATTCAACGTTTTAAATTGCGAGAACAGGCATCATGAGCAAAAGCTCTTTTGAAATTGTGCAGCCGAAGCACTGGGCTCCGCCAAAGGGCTACGCCAACGGCATCGTTGCGCAGGGCCGACAGGTTTTCATTGCCGGTCAGATCGGCTGGAACGCGTTGGCGGAATTTGAAAGCGACGATTTCGTCGTCCAGGTCGAGCAGGCGCTGAAAAATATTGTCGATGTTCTTGCGGCTGCGGGCGGGGAGCCGCGTCATCTGGTGCGGCTCAACTGGTACGTGACTGACAAGGCCGAATATCTCGCTCGACAGAGAGAGATCGGAGAAGCCTATCGTCGGACGATCGGCCGGCATTTTCCGGCAATGACACTGTTGGTCGTTGCCGGACTTCTGGAGCCGCGCGCTAAAGTCGAGATCGAAGGTACGGCGGTTGTCGCGGATTAGCTGAAGAGGACGCCGCTTCGCCTGCGTGTGAGACGGCGTGCTTCAACGTTCCATACAAAAGGTCAACGAAAGCGAGAGGGTCGAGCCTCCCTTTTTTCATCCTTTGGGCAGATAAGAAATTGTTCCGGCCAGATCGGTATCGTCGATCAACTGGAAGCGGCTTTCGCTGCCGTCCTTGCGGGCCGCGGCGAACGGGGCGTATTTGGGATCAGCGAGGAAGGCGCCGACGGCCTCTCCCGATGGAAACTGAAGAATCGCAATAAGGCTGGTATCGAGCGGTTTGCCTTCCAGCGTCTTTACGTTCCCGGAGCGTGACAGGTACTTGCCGCCATGTTTGTGCACGAGATCGTGCACTGAAGCCGCGTAGGCTGGCACCCACTTATTGTTGGTCACCTTGATGTCGGCGATCATGTAAACGGTCATTGCGCTGGTTCCTTTACTCAGAGTTGCTGAAAGGCTTCAGTCTGCGATGTTGGCGGCTTCGTGTTGCCGATCGTGCTGTCGCCCGCCACAAGGCGCGCCAGCAGCGAGCGAATCCCGCTTGCAAGTATTGTGGAGGGCCAAAACGTGGCCTGTCGTAGCCACCGATCCGCCGGCCGTCTTTGAGACACCCTTGATTTTTTCCTTCGGCGCGCCTGATTTTTCCTTGAGTATCGCGCAATAGGTGAAGGCATTCATCGACGAATGCCTTCTAGAGATAGCTCCACCACCATTCGATGCGCCGCCGCTTGATGGCGGCAAACCACCGACAAAGCGGGTAGAGCAATATGACCACCGCCAGCCACACTGCATAGATGCCGGCGAGGCCGAGCCCATAGCCGGCAGGCTTGCTGGTGGCCACGAAGACGGCGTTGCCGATCGTTGCCCAGGCAAACAGAATTGCGAGCGCGTGCAGCACGTAGATGTGGGTGACGTAGTAGAAGAACGGCACGCGCCCGAAGGTTGTGATCCGGTCAGTGATAGGTCCACGCCACCCGTCAAACGCCGCCAGCAGCATAAGCGCCGGCCCGAGCGTCATCGCCAGATAGAGCAACGATGGCGGATATTTTTCGCAATTGACGAACGACAGCACGGTCGCAAGGACGCTGTTCTGTGCGGCCCACGGTGCCGGGTCGCCGTAGAGATTGGTCGCCCGCAGAAGAACGAACCCGGCTGTAATTGCGGCGCCCCAGAAAAGCAGCCGCCGCACACGCACCGCTGGTGCGAGCAGGAACAGCGGGCCGATTGCGTAGCCCGCCGCCATCACTCCGATCCAAGGTATCAGGGGATAGAGGACAACCAGTTTGAAGCCGGACATGAGATCAAGCTGCGCAGGCTGGTGCAACAGGTTCCAGATCGGCGCAGCGGCACCGAACTGGTCAGCCTTGATACTGTCAAACATGTTGTGGCCGACGATCATGGCAAGGCCGACGGTGGCAATTGCCCAGCGCGGCAGGCGGACGAGTGCCGCAAGTGCGATCATCGACGCACCGATCGCGAAGATCACCTGGACAACGAGGTGGTCGAATTTGAAACTGAAAGTCCAGCCAAAACGAACGACGGTGAATTCGATCAGCACCAGCCAGCAGCCGCGCGTGAACAGGTAGTAGCGAATCTCACGAGTATCCCGATGAACGCCGTACAGAAATGCAGAGATTCCGGCGAGAAAGATGAAGGCTGGTGCGCAGAAATGGGTGATCCAGCGTGTCAGGAAGAGAGCCGGGTCGGCCACGTCGCGCGGATTGAATCCGCCGGCGGCGAAAAAGTCTCGAGTGTGGTCAAGCGCCATCACTATCATGACCAACCCGCGTAAAAGGTCGATGGAATTGAGACGGGGTTGGTCTGCCGCCTTCGCGAGTGTTTCCGGGACTCTTTTAACCGCTGTTCCTCCGTGCGGCTGAGTGACCCGCAATATCGCTTCGGACGCGAAAAGTGCGCGAGGTTGCCTTTCATGGCCTTCTGCATGCGTAACGCCGGCTGAATTTACATTTCGCTGTTCGATAACATTCATCATTCATTCTTTCTCGATCACCCCGGGCCGAACGACACGTGCGCGATGGCAAGACACTGTGCAACGAATCTGGGCACTGCGAAGGCCGGTGGGCTGTCTTCAATAGCGTGCCAGTTGCCGATGAGGTCATGGTAATACTGAAATGCAGCAATGATGACAGCGCATGCACGCGCCCGTCAGCGAAAGATATACTTTCCGTTCTTCTCAATAAAAATCCGAACTGCGACACAACAATTATTTTCATCCATTGATTGTTTTGATGGTCCTGAACAAAGCAACGAATGTTGCAATCCATCACGAAGTGAGCGCGCGGATTTTAGCGCAACGCGTGGTTTTAAAAGCGCACTTAAATCTGGCGCATTAATGTCTGCTTCTTGTCCGCCGTCGAGGGAAGGCTCGTAAATTCAGGCCTTATATCGGCTAATGCCACTCGTCAGCCTGCCCTGTCCTGCCTTTGTGCGCTCTGGTATAGTGTTGTGTGTCTGGCGAATGAATATTCCGAGGGCGTGGGAGTCATCGGTGTTCAAGCGCGTTACATTGATCCTCGCGCTGCTAACGGCTTCGGCTGCGGCTGATGACTATCGTAGTTATCGCGAGGCCTATGCCGGCATCAATTGGCCAAACTCAATCACATCCACCGAGCAGTGTCAGAGGCGCGTCGTGGATATCGTTGCGCGTTTCGGTTTTGCTGACCCTGAGGTCAATACGAGCAAGTGGACGGGAAATCCTGATTTCCGGGTAAAAGACCAGACCCGAAATTTCCGCATCACCTTCGATTGCGACCCGAGCAAACGAATAGTCACCATCAATATTGTCGGTGGGGAGAATCAGGTTGGATCGGCGGCGAATCTTCTCGACAGACTGGTAAATTCTTTGACCGGCCTGTAGCTCGTCAGACGGATTGGCGAAGCGGCCGCGCTGTCACCAGGGAATTTTATTTGTAGCTACGCTCGGTCATCACCGTCAATTCTTCCCGGATCTCGATAAAGCCCCGGACGACATTCCGGAGCTTTATTGGGTGTGGAAGTTGAGTCTGTCGGCGCCGAGACTAGAACTGGTGGTATTGTTCCGTGGGCAGGCTTGTCGCGATTGTCATTATGCCGATCGGGTCGATTGAGACGGTGTTATGCTGTTTGGCAGTCGTTGGATCGATCGACCAGACCGCAGCTGTGAGAGCAGTTACAAGGGCAATACCTACGACGATGCGCATGGAGATCTCCTTCGGCTGTTCGGGGGAGCTCTTTGCTCTGATGCCGAAGCTAGCCGTATCTCCAAATACCACGCCGCTCTTTGTCAACGTTCCGATTGAGCTGCTGCTTGTTATTTTTGCGACGTAATCTGTCCAACCACCGTGCGCACGGCTGGCTCGACCAGCAAAACCTTTCCTTGGGCCTTCACATAGTAAAGCCTTGCAACGCCGTCGATGCCACGCACACTTGCAGGCAGCGGATGCATACCGTTGAGCGCCTGATCTGGTGACAATTCACTCGTGGGCTTGAGCGCCTCGGCGCCGGCCGGGGACTGCGAGTTTTCTGCCATTACCGCATCGTATATCTGTTTGAGTTGTTCGTCGGTGAGCGGCAACGGGATTGCCATGGTCGGGACGCGATCAAGGACATCATTGCGCTTGGAAAATTTCGCAGGAATTGTTTGGCCGAAAGATCCAATCGGTCCCGAGGGCGGTGGCTCATTGATTGTTCCGGCCGCAGCTGTGTTTGTCGCCTCCCGGTTTTCCTGCGTTCCGGTGCCTGTTGTTGCAGGCAAGGAATCGCCAGTCGAAGGCTGCTTTGACACCGGCGTCATTAACGCCGCGCGCGCTTCTTCCGGTGTCGGCATATTGGGGACGCCGCTTGATTGCGACGAAAGCTGTTGCGCAATGCCTCGGTTGATCTGGTCGGTAGTCGGAGCGAATCCTGAATTGGTCGGAGTCGCGACGCCATCTTCGGCGGAGACTAACGCGGTCATCGACGACAAAGCGAGAGTTGCCGTAAGGGCCACTCCGGCCACCAGTAAACACCTGTTTTTCATGGAAAGCCTCCATCGGCTATGCACAAACAACTGTCGGAAGGTGATTTAGGTTGCATAGTCGCGGGAGTGGTTCCGGCATTGGGGCGCTTCCGGCGCTCGATGAGACGCCATTCAGGTGATTTTCTGTCGTCGGCAAATTCCGTTTATGGATTTCGCCGGACGGTCGAATCAAATTGAGGGGTGTTCGGCCTTTGCGTCTGGTCCGTCCGACCGGAACTTAAAGTTAGCCATGCCCAGAAAATCCAGCCTTCTTAGCGCTTTAGCCCAACTCATTTGCGTTCTTGTCCAAGAATACGTCGTCCTCTTGGCGTATTACCGTGTGCGATTTGGGTATTGCCGGACGAGAGATGGAAGAAGATCAGGGCCTCACCCAGCTTATTGGTGAAATCTACGATGCGGCGCTTGATGCATCGCGTTGGACGCATGTCCTTGCGAAGATCGCCCGCTATGTCGATGCACAGGCCGCTGGCCTTCTGACGAAGGATGGTGTCAGCAAATCCGGCAGCGTCTACTACCAGGCCGGGGTCGATCCCCATTTCGTGCGGGCTTACACGGAAACCTACTGGAAGTTCGATCCGGTGGCGAGTTTGCCGGACTACGAACTCGAACAAATTGTCAGTGTTCCGGATCTCATGCCGTACGAAGAATTTCTTGCGGGCCGCTTCTACCGCGAATGGGCTCAGCCACAAGGCTGGATCGATGCTGCGAATGCGGTGCTTGAAAAATCAACGAGCAGCTGTGCGTATCTGACTGTCCTCCGCAACCAAGCGAGCGGCATGGTCGATGATGAGATGCGCCGGCGCATGGGACTCCTCGTGCCGCATGTGCGCCGGGCCGTGCGCACAGGTAAAGTCATTGATCTCAGACAGGCCGAGGCCGCCACCTTTGCTGACATCCTCGATGGACTCAACCCCGCGATCTTTCTGGTCGATGCCGAGGGACAAATGGTCCACGGCAATGCTGCAAGCCGTTCTTTGATGGACACCGGAAACCTGCTGCGCGTCGTGCACGGTCGTCTCTCGGCAAGCGATGCGCAGGTCGATCAGACTCTGCATAGCGCCATCATCGCCGCGGCCAAGGCCGATGAAGAAACCGGCGGCAAGGGCAGTTCTGTCTCTCTCAGAGGTCATGGCGGAGAACGTTATGTCGCACACGTCCTGCCATTGAGCGCGAGCGCGCGGCACAATCCTGGTGTGGGTTCACGCGCTGTTGCGGCGCTGTTTGTGCGCAAGGCCGAATTGGAAACTGCGCCGCCGTCCGAAGTCATTGGGAAAACCTACAAGCTCACACCAACGGAGCTGCGTGTCCTGCTTGCCATCGTCAATGTCGGCGGCGTTCGTCAGGTTGCAGGAAATCTCGGCGTCGCCGATACGACAGTGAAGACTCATCTCGGTCGACTCTTTGAGAAGACAGGGGTCAGCCGGCAGGCCGATCTCGTCAAACTGGTCGCCGGATATTCAAGTATGCTGGTCGGCTGACGCTCGACCGGCGTCTTTATCCTCAAATGTAAAATGAATTGCGATCGCGTCCGCGATGCAGGCGCAATTTTGAATGTCTTCGCCGCACGGGGAGTGTGAAGACGATGAGGTCATCCGTTTGAACGATGTGTAAAACGCATTCAATTCAGGCTTTTTGCGACGTGTGAATTATCGAAAAGCTCTCCTCTTATCGGAGGGGGACTCAATCATGCAAATCCTGTCAATTGGATCGCGCCGGCATTCAGTGTGAGTTCAGTTCAAAACCCGCAAACACATCGACGATACAGCAAGCGTAGTTGCTTTTGAAAATGTATCGCCGATGTGACGGTCGACGTGACGAACGACATTTCGGCAACGCTGGAAGAGACAAAGCAAACGGAGACCGTAATGCGCACTATTAAGACGATACCTGCACTCGCACTTGTTGCATCGATGGCGTTGCTGCTTGCGGCGACGGAGGGCGCTGTCGCCAAGAACAGCGGCAATCACAACGGCACCTCGGGGCTGCGCGAGGTGCATCGCGATCATGACCATGACGGCAAGCATGATCACGACCACAATAACAAACACAAAGATCACGACGGCAAAGGAAAAGGCAAAGGAAAATCCGGCAACAAATGTGGTGGGAAGAAAAAGTGTCCCACTCCTATCGTCGAGCCCATCCACCATCCTGGTGGTGGCCCTGGACCTCTTCCGGGCACCGGTCCAAGCATCGGCAAAGGCCTCGGTAATATCGGCAAGCTCCCAGGTGGCCCGGCCCTGGGCGACCCCGGCCACAGCGCTCCACCGGCTGCCGGCTCACCGGGTGACAGCGGCGGGGGTTCTCCGGGCGGCCCAAGCCGGGATCCGGTCGAGAATGGTTCCGGCACGACGCTCAAGCCGAACTGAAGAAACGCCGGGTTGGCGCCGCCTTGGCCCGCCAACCCGGTCAATCACACTGGCTGCAGTGGTGTCATGAAGGCACAGACGAGGTTCTGAATGCGAGCAGCCTTTCCTGCCGCGCGCATCGATTTTGATTGTGCTCGTACACCCATGCCGCTGGTTTCGGCGGGAATCTAAAGTTTGTTTTTCACACACTCATGGCGCCATTGGCTCGGTGGCATGCCAAAGCGCGCGCGGAATGTCTTGTTGAAATGCGATAGATCGTTGAAACCGCTGCTGTAGGCAATCTCGGATATGCTGCGAGTCTGCTGAAGAGGATCTCGCAGCGCCTTGCTGCACGCATCCAACCGGATTTCAAGCAGCCAACGACCGAATGTTTGTCCAATTTTTTCGAACCGCAGATGCAGTGTGCGCACCGAGAGGCCAAAGCGCTCGGCGACAAATTGCGGCGACAGGCCCGGAAAATGCAGATTTTGCTGACAGAAGGCGAGCAGAGCCCCGAGCTGAAGTTCGGTTCGCAGACGATCTAATGGAACGTCGGCTGCGCTGGAGAGTGCCAGCAAGTTGCAGAGGTTCTCGGTCAGCAGGTACGACTCGGTCTCGTTCAAGTCGTCGGAAACCAATCGAATCATGTGGCGCCGCGCAAGATCGAGAAAGCGTGAGTTCGAGAATTTGTACACCGGCCGCTGGCGCAACCATGGGGCACGCGAATTGATCATCGCACGTGGCACAACCGCAACTGCGCGGCATCCGTCGTTGGAAAGCATCGCGCGGAACGGCCGGCGGCAGTCCGAAATGACGATATCGTTGCGGCCAAACGAAACCGACTCGCCGGATTGCTCCATCGAGGTTAGCCCACGCAGCTGCAGATAAATGGTGTAGTGGTCGGCGGGAGCCCGAGCGATATCGCGGCGGGTGCGGATGATCTCGTAGCTCGTGGATTCGCAGGTCGCAAAGCGCAGTGGGCCGGAATTGCGCACTGTGATGCGGGCGGAGAAACGTTCGGGCGGGGCCTCTGGCGAAATGCTGAACAGCGTGTTGCAGATCATTTCGCGCCAGTACGAGAAGCGCTCTCGCTCATTGATCGTATCGGTCGACCACGAAACCATTTCAGCCCCCGCAGGTGCGCAGATGCCGCGCATTCGACATCACCGCTTCGTCAATGACTCATAACGCCACTGCTTCGGCGGCATGCCGAAGCAGGCGCGGAATGACCTGTTGAAGTGCGATAAATCGTTGAACCAGGTACTGTTCCAGCCGGTTGTCTCGCAGGTCGCAAAGCGAACCGGGCCGGTGATGCGACTCGAAAAGAGCTCGGGCGGAGCTTCAGGCGAAATATTGAATACGGTTTTGCAGACGATATCGCGCCGGAATGAATGGCGCCCACGCGGTTTGATCGTGTCTGTAGTCCAGGAAACCATTGCCGACCCTCCGCGCGTGCAGCAAACGCCGGGAAGTGCCCATGCGCGACATTTGCGCTCTCAGCATATTCGTCTGCGCTTTAGGCCAAGATCACTTGTCGCGACGTGCGTATACAACCGCGTCGCTATCACCCGCAAGATCGATCACCATGCGTTTCAACCTTGGCTACAAGTTTGCGCATCTTTCGGGATACGAAATGTTGCGAAAAACAGAACTTCCGCATCCCCCGAATGAGGGATGCAAAATCAAACTATTTCACGACCCGATCTTATTTTTGGACCCGCCAAATTGCGCTATTTCGCGTGTTTTTCCGGAAATTGCCGGGGGATGGCGCCCCCGCGTTGTGCGCTCCAAGGCGATGGTATTTGAGCGCCTCCATTTGCGGAGCCTCGTTTTCATTTCGAGCCGCCGCCGTGCTGTGCAGCCACCGCCGACGTCCAGAAATCCATCGTGCGTCTCTCAGCGAAAACAGACCGGATGTATCTCTGTGACGTGTTCATGACAGGCATTTTTCGGGAGGACTCGAAATGTGCCCTCCGTTTGTAGGACGAAAAGCCTGTCGTTCCATAACGCGCCATTCATGTGACGTTCATCGCCACACACATAAAGATCATAAATTATACCACATGCATCGACCCTCGGCGACATAACAAAATGCGAGAAAACAGGAGACTTAAATGCAAAAAGTTTTCGTCCCTGTCTCGCGCGAATGTCGCGTCACAGTCGCAGCAACACACAATGTCTAACGCACACACCAATGCTCGCTGGCAAATGACTCCTCTGAATTACTTCATTCAGTCCTCTGATTGGATGGCGCATGACGATCGCTTTGCTGGCATGTTGTTACCAATGATTGCGCAGCGACGACGTGTCGGAGTGTCGGTTCTGGCCGCCCAGGGACCACCTTTCAGTCGGGGTGCCGGACCTGGGTAGTCTGCTTTGGGCAATTTGCTCTCGGCGACGGACCAAACAGTTCATTGTTTTCCGAAATGTTCCCCCCTTTGAGGGGATGAGGTGAAGGGCTGACCCCGCCTATACCGGCGCGGTCTTGAAGCAGGGCGACGCTGATGAATCCAGATGGCTTCTCTACTGTTCGCTTTTCCACTGCTGACCTGCCGGAGAAGGATCGGGTCGCGATGTGGCGCGAGCACTATTGTCGTATGTCAATGAAGCTCGATATCGAGCCCATCAACGACGCTCCCTTGGAGTGCGCCATACTGACCCGGGTGTTGCCCGGCGTGCAAATAATGTCGACGGCGATGTCGCCTTCCCGCATCACCCGAACCCGCGAATTCCTCGCGGACGGCAATGGCGATCTTACCTTCATCATCAATCAGACGGGCTCGGTCGTCACGCAGTCCAGAGGCCGCGATGTCGTTTTGCGTGAAGGCGATGCCGTGTTGATGAGCACCGGTGAAGTCAAGGTGTTTGATCGTCCGGTGCACGGGGGCTCCCTTTCATTTCGTATTCCGCGATCAATTCTTTCGGCGATCGTCGCCGATGTCGATGATGTGGTCATGCAACTCATCCCGCAAAAGACCGAAGCGCTGAAATTGCTTGCGGGTTACGCGGCCCCACTGTTCAACGATATCGCGCTGGCTACGCCGGAATTCCGGCGCACCGCCGTTAATCATCTGCACGATCTTGTTGCGTTGGCACTCGGCTCGACGCACGACGCGTCTGGCCTTGCGAGCGGCCGCGGCGTACCGGCCGCTCGGCTCCGAATGGCCAAAGCCTACATCATCGAAAACAGCAATCGGCGGGATCTTTCGGTTTGCGGCGTCGCCGCACACCTCGGCTTGACGCCGCGCAATCTGCAGCGATTGTTCGAAGGCGAGGGCACAACGTTTTCAGAATTTCTGCTCTCGCAGCGGCTGAGTCGTGCTCATCGCATGTTGACCGAACCGCGATTGGCCCAGAGCGCAGTCGGAGCGATCGCCTATGACGCGGGGTTCGGCGATCTGTCTTATTTCAATCGTTCGTTCAAGCGCCGCTTTGGCGCGACGCCACGTGATATCCGGAACGAAGGCATCAGTTCGGAACAGCTTGCAACGAACTGACGCACAGCCCTGTTCTCGGTGAATACAAAATAATTCAAGTATTGAGAACCTGTTCAAGCGCGGTTCATCCGCATGCGCGTAAACTCGCCTGCACGAGATTTCGCAGATGAACAGTACCCTGATCAACTGCAGATCAAGCAGGAGATCAACTTGCGCCAGGTTCTCGTCGGGGCTCTCGCCATCGCAGGCCTCTTTGCTCTGATCGGCGCACAGCCGGCATTTGCTGACTGCCGCAGCGAAAATGTCTCCTGCGTAAAAGGAGCGAACTCGCCATTCGACTCCGTTGCGTGCGGTTCGCTTTACCGGACATGCGCGGCGCACAAGGCCCTTGCTGCCCAGCACCAGGTTAAGCAGCTGCATAACAGCAGTAGGCCTGCAACGCCGCCGTCTGCGGGGACTCATTCAGGGCGCCGCTAGAGTGAAGGCGTTAAGCAAAAAACATTTTGGTAAACGTAGCTCCAAGTGTGTCTCCAGGGCGTGTGCGCAGAGCGTGCACGGTAGTCCGGTGAAATCTTTGTGAGAGACAAAAGCTGACGTTCGGCAGAGCTCCAGATTTTCGTCAGCGTCCAAGCAGTCGTCGTGTCTGCCCAAGTTTTTAATTGCAGATACGCGTAAGAGATTTTGGCGACATAGTCTGGTGCTCTTATTTCGCTGGGCTTCACCAGCGTTCCTTTCTCGCTGGTGCGGGCCGCTTTTGCGGCACGGCGGCGAATGTTTCGGTAAGGCAGGTCGTGAGCTTCGCCCCCACTAGCGCGAGCGGCCACCCCAACGAAGCGTTCGCCGCCATTTCCCCTCCGCCCGAACAGTCGCCGCCCGGTCGCGGTTCACGGTCTTCGAAAAGACCTGCACGAACTAAGGACATCAATGAAATCTGGCTTGAGGAAGTCTGTGTTGGCTGGCGTGCTCGCCGGATTCTGGTCACCTGTCGCGCCATTATGCGCCCCGATGCCGCCGGCCATAGTCGTGTCCGGAGAGGCAATTGTTGCCACGTTCCACGCCGAGGGAGCGCAGCTCTACGAGTGCAGGCTTGATCTTGGGAACAAGCTTGTATGGCAGGTGCGCGAGCCGATCGCGGCGCTGATTCTTGATGGCAAAACGATCGGCCTTCACTATGCCGGTCCAAACTGGCAGCACGTCGACGGCAGCTCCGTACGGGCCAAGATGGTGGCCGCGGCACCGGGGGCAACCTTCAACGATGTCCCCTGGCTGAAATTGGATGTTACCGAGCTGCGCGGCAACGGAATCCTCTCGCGCGTGAAGACCGTCCAGCGCATCAACACCAAGGGCGGCGCGATGCAAGGATCGTGCGAAACCGCGGGCACGTACCGCAGTGTGCCGTTTTCGGCGGACTATGTATTTCTGCACTAAGTGCAATTCAGTCCAATTGAGTGCCGCTTCTGTCCAAGTTTTCTGACGCTTAAGCGCTTAAGTTCTCTATTCCAAAAATTGCAATTGTGTCGTGGCGACCGTGTTGATCGTACTTCGGCGCTTAGCAGCTCTCGCCGGGTTCTTCATCGGCACTGAAATCTTTCGAAGCAAGACAGCATGGCGGTCACTCAAATGATCATTGTGACGTTCGGTGTGGCGGTCTTTCTCATTGGCGCGATACTCGGACTGCGCTTCAGGGTCGTTGTACTGATTGCTCCGATCATTGTCGGCTTTGTGGCAATCGTGGCCGTAGGCATCGCGTTCGGAAGCGGCGCCGGGTTTATTTTATTCGTCGTGTTCCTGGGCCTCACGGCGTTGCAATTGGGCTATGTCGCCGGAGCGGTCATTGGCTGTTTCGCCACAAAGTCACACGCGCGCGAAGATACGGCTGAAATCATCCCGATCGAACCGCGCTTATACAAACGGCCTCAGGGTTGAAACAACGCACCGCGGTTTAGGCAACATTACGCGTCGCGATTGCGACGCGGTGCTGACGAACGCGATCTTCGTCAACATCGATACCGAGTCCGGGACGGTCGAGACTGTCGGCATGGCCCTTGGCTGTCGGGACTGGCGAAGCGGCGACATCCTCCGCCAGGCCTGTGTGTGTCAACGTCAGCCCCCAGCCGATGTTGGGAATCACGGCGGCGACATGAGTTGCGGCCGCGCAAGCAACGCTCGATTCGCCGGTTTTGCACGAAATATTCACGTTCATGCCGAGGCGATCGCACAGGCGTCCGGCCTCCGCCAACGCGCGGATTCCGCCCAGCTTGATCGCCTTCAGGCTCACGCCGCGGGCGGCCTTCCGCTCGTGGTGGCGCCTGATGTCCTCGAGTGAATGAATGCCTTCGTCGGCGCCGATAGCGATGTCGGTTGCGGCCGCCACGGTGGCCATTCCGGGAAGGTCATCAGCCCTCACCGGTTGCTCGAAGAAATCGAGCCCCGAGCCCTTCACTTTCTGCACGTAGGCCAGAGCCTGTTCGGTGCTGTAGCCCTGGTTTGCATCCGCGGAAACGAGCATGCCGCTGCCGAGAGCCTTGCAGATGTCGCGCGTGCGCGCGGCGTCGTTTGCGGGCGTGTCGATGCCGACCTTGATCTTGTAGGCGGTGAAGCCTGCCGCCTTTTTCTTTTCCGCGTCATGCAGATCGCCGGCGTAATCTCCACCACCGATCACGCCGAGTAACGGCATGCGGCTGCGCTTCTTTTCACCAAGCAGAGCATGCGCGGGTTTTCCTGTCGCGCGACCGGTGAGATCATGCAAGGCGATTTCAACGGCGGCCTTGGCGCCGTGATTGCCATACATGCGGCCGTCCATGGTGATTAGGGCGCCGGCAATATCGGCTACGTCACGACCGCGCAATGCCGAGCTCAGATAATGTACGGCGGAGACGATGCTTTCCAGCGTGTCGCCGGTCATCACCGGCGCGGAAGCGGCTTCACCCCAGCCGACCACACCATCGTCGCTCTCGATCCGCACCAGCACATTGTCGGCGCGCCGGACTTCCTCGCCCGCCATGACAACGGGCTTGAGCATCGGCAAACTGACCGCGATGGGCTCGATTGTCTTGATTCGCACGATCGTGTTCCGCTGGCCCGGAATGACAATTGTTACAGCTTCTGAATTCCAGCCTGATCAATGATGCTCCTGAACAGGTCGATTTCCTTGGTCACGCGTGCCCAGGCCGCGTCGGCGCCCTTGGCGCGCACCTGAAAGCCGGATTTGTAAAGTTTTTCCTTCATCTCATCGGTTGCGAGAACCTTGAGCGTTTCGTTTTCGAGCCACTTTATAATTTCCGGTGACGTCTTGGCGGGCGCCAGCAGGACGGTGTCGGTCGCAAACACGAAATCCTTATAGCCAGACTCGACCATCGTCGGGACGTCAGGCAAGTCCGGCCAGCGACCTTCACCGGTCACTGCCAGACAGCGCAGCGTACCCGCTTTGATATGAGGAGCCGCTGGCGGCAACGAACCAGAGCTCAATTGCGCGGTCCCGCTCAGCAGGGCCTGAATGGCGTCGCCGCCCCCTTTGTAGACGACGTCTTCCAGTTTGGGCAGCTTTTCGCGGATTTTCAAAACTTCAAGTTGGATTTGCGGCGTGGTTCCGATCGGTGGCGTCGCGCAGTTGAATTTTTCCGGATTGGCTCTGGCCAGCGCGACGAAGTCCTTTATTGTTTTGGCCGGCAGGTCGGACTTAACCACAAATGTATTAGGCGAGGTTGCAAGCTCGCTCACGCCCACGAAATCCTTGAGTGGATCGTAGGGAACCTTGTTGTAAAGACTGGCATTGATCGACCAGGCATTGGTTGCAAGCAGGATCGTATAGCCGTCGGCTTCGGCACGCGCGGCATTTCCAAATCCGATGTTGCCACCCGCGCCGCCGATATTCTCAATAATGAAGGTCTTGCCGGTCGCTTGTTGAAGCGCGGCGGCGGTAATACGGCCGACGATGTCGGAAGGTCCGCCCGGTGTATTCGCTACGATAATTTTCACTGGCCGGTCAGGATATGCGGCATAGGCCGAGCGCGCGCGCAGAAATACCGGGGCGGCGACGCCTGCCGCCAAGGCGCCCTTGATGATGCTGCGCCGTGAGGGCGCCGAGTGCCCGTTGGATTTCATGATTGTCCTCCCCCTGAATATTGTTCGTATTTTCTGATTAGCGTGGCAATTTGTCTTAGGCTAAGCTTTTGCGATTATTGGAGCAATGGCCCCGAATGGAAGCGTTACCGGGACTGGTTCGAGTACGCGAATTTCACGATGTTCAAACGGCAGCGGCCCGGTCCTTCGAGTCATGACAGATAGTCAAACGCGGGCAACCACCTGGCACGACATTGTGCTCGCGACGTTGAAGGCGAACGACGTCAGACTAGTGGTGTATGTCCCCGACCGCGTGTTCACGCCTCTGATCAAAGGCATTCATGCCGACCCGTTCTTCAACGCCTTTGCTGCGACGCGTGAAGAGGAAGCACTTGGCATCATCACCGGCGCATGGATGGGCGGATTGCGCGGTGCGGTCCTGATGCAGACGAGTGGCTTCGGCACAATTCCCAATGCGCTCGCCTCGCTGGTGGTGCCCTGCCAGATCCCGGCTCTGATATTCGTGTCGGAACGCGGTACGCTCGGCGAATTCAATCTCGGCCAGGCTCTTGTCTGCAAGACCATGCGGCCGGTGCTCAATTCGCTCGCGGTCGAAAACGTCACGATTACTCGCCAGGACGAGCTTGCGTTCACCATCGATCGCTCCATCAAGCAAGCGGTGGCAACGCAGGCTCCGGTGACCTTTATTCTTTCGCCGCTGCTCACCGGCGGCAAAGTGTTTGAAGGTTGAGATGGCCATGACCACGAAACCGTCGGGAGCCGTCGGGGCGCATAACGCCAAGGTCATGAACCGCTTCGACTTGACGAAGCGGCTGGTGGCCCAGCTCAAGCGAGACGAAGCGGTCATCGGCGGCATCGGCAACGCCAACTTCGATCTGTGGGCGAGCGGCCAGCGTCCGCAGAATTTCTACATGCTCGGCAGCATGGGCCTCGCCATTCCCATCGCACTCGGCGTCGCCATCGCGCAGCCGCGCCGCCACGTCATTGCGCTCGAAGGCGACGGCTCGCTGCTGATGCAGCTCGGGTGTCTCGCGACCGTTGCCGAGCGCGCACCGAAGAATCTTACGATCATTGTTTGGGATAACGGCATCTATCAGATCACGGGCTCGCAGCCGACCGCGAGCGCGGTGGCGACCGATCTCGTCGCCGTCGCGCGTGGCGCCGGAATCGTAAACAGTGCATGGGCCTTCGATGAAGCAGATTTTGATCGCCTTGCGGCATCTGCCCTTAAAGGAGAGGGGGCCAGCCTGATCGCTGCCCGCATCGACAACAAACCCGCCGTGGCAACAACCGACCGCGATCCGGTACAAATTCGCGAGCGGTTCATGCGTGGGATTGGCGTCAAGAGTGGCGGCGTCTGATAGGAGCGGGGGGCAGCATGGCGAGCTTCGATGGGGTTGTGATTGGCGGGGGTCACAACGGTCTCACGCTTGCTGCCTACCTGACGCGCGCCGGCATGCGCATCGCCGTGCTTGAGCGCAACAGCCGCATCGGCGGCGGATCAAGCACCGAAGAGCGCATCCTTCCCGGCTATAAGCTCAATCTGCACGCTAATTTCTACATGGGCATCGGGCTTTGCCCGCTGCTTCACGACCTCGAGCTTCATCGTTACGGTTTTTCCTATATCGAGCCGCCCGTACAGCAGGCGGCGGTCTTCCGCGACGGCACCGGCATCGTCATCTACAAGGATCTCGACAAGACCTGTGCCTCGCTGGCGCGTTTTTCAAAGCAGGATGCCGAGACCTTCCGGAGCCTCTGGCACACTTATTGTGAGGAGATGCGGCCGTTGCTGGTGTCGCTTCTCTACAACGCGCCGATGCCGCGCGAGCAGCTTCTTGATCGGTTGAGCGGCCCAAAAGCGAAAGAGCTGCTTTCGCACGCCCAGCACGATCTGTTCAGTGTCGTGCGCAAGCATTTCGTCGACGAGCGCATCCGCACGCTGTTCACATCTTATATGCACGTGATCACGACCGAGAACGTGCCCGGCGCCGGCATCGTCTTCCCGGCGATTTTCGCCAATATTGCAAGTTTCACCCTTCCGGTCGGCGGGGCCATATCGCTGCCGCTAGCGTTGGCGCGGGTGGTGGAGGCGGGCGGCGGTGAGATCGTCACCGGCGCGGATGTGAAGGAAATAACGATCAAGAATGGCCGCGCCACCGGAGTGAGGCTTGCCGATGGCCGCACAATCAACGGCGATAAATTCGTTGCCAGCGCGATCGATTTTCCCACCACGGTGCAAATGGCCGGCGAGGAGTTGTTCCCCGAGCCGGTGCGCGAAAAGGCGAAATCCTGGCACTGGGGCAACCACAGCCTGGTGACCTTGCATCTCGCACTCAAGAGTCCGCCGGCCTATCGCGCCGCCGCCTTCGATCCCGATGTGGCGCGCGCCTACAACATCTTCTTCGGTATGGATCGTATCGAGGATGTTGCGAGCTGCTTCGACGATTGCGCGGCGAAGAAATTTCCCCAGGTTCTGATGGGCAACGGCGCCTGCAACAGTCAGTTCGACCCGAGCTATGCGCCGGCGGGCAGGCACGGCGCGTTCTGGTGGCCCTTCGCGCCCTATTCGGTCGATGGCGGGCCGCAGGAGTGGGAACACAATCGCGCCGGCTATACGCAGCGCGTCCTCGACTACTGGCGTATCTACGCGTCGAATCTTGAGGGCGACAATCTGCTCGGCACATATCTCTTCACACCGCTCGATGTTGAAAAGCTCAACGCGAATATGCGCCAGGGTGCCGTGCGCGTGGGCGCTTATGTCCCGAACCAGCTCGGCATCAACCGGCCGCACCCGCTGATGCCCGGGTCACGGACGCCCGTGGAAGGCCTCTATCTTTGCGGTTCGTCGTCGGGTAATGGCGGCGGCATCAACGGTGCGGCCGGTTATATCGCCGCCAATGCCATCGTTGATGATCTGAAGGTCAGGCGCACGTGGCAGCAGGTCGCCGCGCCGGAGTGGAAGCACTAGCCCGCTGCTGCCACCACTGCGCAGGTGGTGACAATGTCCTCCACACTGGCGCCGCGCGAAAGGTCACTGATCGGTCTGGCGAAGCCTTGCAGAAAAGGCCCGATGGCCTGGGCGCCGCCGAGCCACTGAGTGAGCTTGTACGCGATATTGCCGGAATCGAGATCGGGGAATATCAGCACATTGGCCTGCCCGGCGACGGCGCTTTGGTCTTTCACTTTTGTCTGCGCCACGCTTGGCACCACCGCTGTATCGGCCTGAAATTCGCCGTCGATGATCAACCCTGACTCGCGCTGGCGCACAAGGCTCAACGCCTCTCGTATTTTGTCGACGCGCACGTGTTGTGCACTGCCTTTAGTTGAGAATGACAGCATGGCTACGCGAGGCGTTTCGCCAAGCAGGGCTTGCGCGCTGCGTGCCGAGGCGATGGCGATATCCGCCAGTTCGCTCGCGGACGGATCGGCATTAACGGCGCAATCGGCGAAGACGAATGGCCTGGGGCCGCGCCCGAGAAAGTCCGGCACAACCATCAGGAAATAGCTCGACGGCAGCGCGATCCCCGAAGCGAGGCCAACCGTCATCAACCCGGCCTCGATGACACGCCGAGTCGGGTTTGCGCATCCCGCGACCATCGCATCGGCATCGCCTTGCCGTACCATCATGCCGCCGAAGTAAAGCGGCTTTGACACGAGCCGCGTCGCCATTGCGGGTGTCATCGACTCCCGTACCGTTGCAAGCGCCGCGCCATAGTCTTTGAGCCGTTTATCGCTGCGAGGATCAGTGATCTCGATGCCGTCCAATGAGATTTTCAGATCGTCCGCGGTTTTTTTCAGCGCGCCGGCAGCGCCGAGCATGATCGGCCGGGCGAGATATTGATCTCTCAGGCGAGTAGCGGCAGCAACAATGCGCGCATCATCGCTCTCCGGCAAAACGATTTTGCGATTGCGCCGCCGTGCGATATCAAACAACCGATCAAGTAAATCCATGCTTCTCACCGCGTGGGAAAGACGCATCACCGAGAGCGAGCGCATAATCACGAAGATCAGATCGTGCGCAACAAGAAGAGGCCATCAATGACCGAAACCGTCGAACCGATCAAGATTCAACGCGGCCTCAAGGGAGTCTACTTCGATCGTTCGCCCTGCACCTTCATCGACGGCAAGGCTGGCGAACTACGCTATCGCGGTTATTCGATCCACGATCTTGCCGAACATTCGAGTTTCGAGGAAACCGCGTGGCTGCTGCTGAACGGCGATCTGCCCAACAGACAGCAGTTCGCGGCCTTCGATGCCGAACTGAAATCCTCGCGGAAATTGCCTGCGGCGGTCATCGACATCATTCGCTTGATCAAGTCGGCGCATCCGATGGATGTCTTGCGCACAGCGGCTTCGGCGGTGTCCGCCTTCGACCCGGAAACCGCCGATAATTCACGCGAGGCAACCTTGCGCAAGGCCGTGCGGCTGACCTCGCAGGTACCGATGATCGTCGCCACCCATTCGCGCATTCGCGCCGGCGAGGAGCCGGTCGCGGCTGACCAGGCACTGGGACATGCCGCCAATCTGCTCTGGATGCTGACCGGGAAGAAGCCCAGCGCCGGTGCCGCGCAGCTGATCGATCGCGATCTCATTTTGCATGCCGAGCATGGCTCCAATGCCTCGTCCTTTGCCGCGCGCGTGGTCATCGGAACCGAAGCCAATCTGCATGCCGCAATCGTTGCGGCGATTGCAGCGCTGTCGGGGCCAGCGCATGGGGGCGCTGCTGAGGACGTGATGAAAATGGCAGAGGAAATCGGAGACCCCGCACGCGCCGCTGAATATGTGAAGGAAAAACGCAAGGCGGGCGTGCCGGTCACCGGCTTCGGCCATCGCGTCTATCGCGCGGAAGATCCGCGCGCGCGTCACATGCGCGCCGGAGTCAAACTCCTGTCGAAAGAAATGGGCGAACCGAAATGGTTCGAGATTCTGCAGGCAGTGGTTGCGGCCATGACACCTTATGCGCGTCACGGGGTGAACGTGAACGTCGATTTCTATTCCGGCGTCGTCTACCACCTGCTTGGCATCAAGCGTGATCTGTTTGTGCCGATCTTCGCTATCGGGCGCGTACCGGGCTGGGTCGTGCAGGTGCTCGAGCAGCTCGAAAACAATATCCTGCTGCGTCCGCTCACTCTTTATAACGGACCCGACGCGCGGGCCTATGTGCCGTTGGAGAGGCGATAGGAATTAGATCGCGCCGCTCTCCACCGTCTTTGGCCTTTCCAGCACTGCACGACCCAGCCCGGTACGCGCCCGATACGGCAAAGGCGCGGATGGACCGGCAATCCTGGCCAGACGAGCTGTGAGCACTTGCCCCAACAAAAAGATCGCTGTGCTTCCGGCGTTTCATGAAACCGGATTCCCAAATCGCGGGACATTTCGCCTCGAAATCACCATTGCCGCGCATGGGCCTTCTGTTATCGTATTGAGAACACCAGTCTCAAATGATGAGACATCGTCGAGGCGGGTCTTCCGCCCAGACGACCAACCGGCGGTCACAAGCCGGACCAACGTCCTTGCCAGGCACGGCCGCGGGCTGGACGAAATCTGCAAACGGCCGACGGCAGGAGGATCAGTTCATGGATCAGTTCATGCGTTCGACGCGAAGCCTCGTAGTGCTTGTGGCGGTGGCGCTCACCGCGCTGTTTGGCAGCAAGGCCTTTGCGGCCGGCTATCCGGAACGCCCGATCGAATTGATCGTCCCGTGGGGGCCGGGTGGCGGCGCCGATCAACTTGCCCGCCTCGTCAGCAAGCTGATGGAGCCGATGCTTGGTCAGGGCATACCGGTCGTCAACGTACCCGGGGGTACGGGCGCGACGGGCATGGCGAAGCTTCTGGCGGCGCCTGCCGACGGTTATTCGATGGCGATTTACATCGCCGACAGTCACGCGTTGCTCGCCGGCAAGAGCCCCCGCTGGACCATGAATGACATCACGCCCGTTGCAGTGATGATCAAGGGCCCGTCTTTCATCTTTGTGAAGGAGGACAGTGAATTCAAAACGTGGGCCGATTTTGAAAAAGCCGCGAAGGCCAGTCCCGGCAAGCTGAAGGTTGCGACGCTTGGATTCGGCAGCGTCGACGATTTCTCGCTCTCGGTGCTAGACCGCGGTGGCGTCAAGGTCGTGCAGGTGCCGTTCTCCAAACCGAGCGAGCGCTATGTTTCGATCCTCGGCGGGCACGCCGATGCGCTCTATGAGCAGGCGGGCGATGTCGCGCAGTTTCTCAACGGCAAGCAAATGCGTCCGATCCTTCTGTTCGGGGAAAAGCGGCTGGCGGCATTCAAGGATGTGCCGGCTTCATATGAGGTTGGCTACAAGGTCGCGCTGCCGCAGTTCCGATCGATCGTCGTGCGCGCCGGCACGCCGCCGGACATTGTGAAGAAACTATCTGACGCGCTGGCCAAGGTCTACGCCTCGCCGGAGTACAAGAAATTTATCGAGGAACAGTACGCCGATCCGAACAGCTTCGAGGACGCCGCGAAAGCTTCGGCCTTCGTGAACGAGCAGCTCGAGGACATGAAGAAGACCATGGCGACGAACTAGAAGACAGGCATGTTTCCGCAGGGTAGGGCCATGGAAAAGGCGCTCATTCGCTCGGTCATGCCCTACGCGCTGGGGCTCGCCCTTGCGATTGCGCTCTACATCTACGCAGGCACGTTTGAGTACGCGCCCCGGCCCGGACAGCTTGGGCCCGAAACGTGGCCGCGCCTTGCCATCCTGCTGATGGGCGCGTCCTGCGTATGGGAAATTTCCCGTCGCCTCATCGCCGGCAATCAGGATGCGTCCGGATTTCTGGAAGCCTTCGACCGGGAGACGGATACCGAGGAAAAACAGCCTGTCCATCCGCGTCTTTTGATCGGCGGGATCGTACTGATGGCGATCTACGCGGTGCTGGTGCCCGTGCTCGGCTTCATCCTCGGCACGTTCCTGTTTCTCGCCGCCTTTATGTATGTCGGCGGTTATCGTGCGCATGGCGCCATTTGGGGCACCAGCGCTGCCGTGACGGTTTTCTGCGGCATTCTGTTCCTGCGCATTGCGTATGTTTCACTACCGCGCGGTATCCCGCCGTTCGATCGCGTCACCGACATTTTCTTCGCGATCCCGAGTCTGTGGTGAGGTCATGACCGACATCCTCATCCAGCTCGCGAACGGATTCGTCCACTGCCTGACGCCGCTCAACATGGCGATGCTGCTCGTCGGCATCGTCATTGGCCTGCTGATCGGCGTGCTGCCCGGCCTGACGCTGGTGATGGGCGTCGCGCTGGCGCTGCCCTTCACCTACAAGATGGACGTCACCGCCTCGATTGTGCTGCTGACGGCGATGTACGTCTCGGGCACCTATGGCGGCGCCTTTACCGCCATTTTGTTCCGGATTCCCGGTGAGCCGATCGACGTGCCCATGCTGTGGGACGGCTACACCATGGGACGCAAAGGCAGGCCGGCCAAGGCGCTCGGCTGGACTCTGGTCGCGGCGCTCGGTGGCGGCCTTCTGTCGGCCATCGTCATGGTCGCGCTGACCGAGCCGCTTGCCAAATTCGCGCTACGCTTTTCCTCTCCGGAATATTTCGTGATTGTCATGTTCGGCCTGCTCAGCGTGGTGGCGATCGGCAAGGGTTCGCTCGCCAATGCCTTTATCAGCATGAGCGTCGGCATTCTGATTTCGACGGTCGGCACTGATCCGATTTATGGCGCCTATCGCTTTACGTTCGGCTCGCCGCTCCTCGCTGACGGCATTGAGTTTCTCGTGGTGATGGTCGGCGCTTACGGCGTCGGCGAGGTGCTCACTCGCCTTGAAACCGGTTTTTCCACCAAGCCGCTCGACAAGATTTCAAACGCCCGCACCGAATTGCCAACGTTGAAGGAACTCAACGAGATCAAGGGAATGTTTTTGCGCTCATCGGTGGTCGGCGACCTCATCGGCCTGTTGCCCGGGGCCGGCGCGACCATTGCGTCGTTCGTGAGCTATGGCATCGAGGCGCGCTTCGGCAAGCGCAGGAACCAGATGGGCACCGGCATCGCGGAGGGCATTGTGGCTCCCCAAGCGGCGGCCACCGCGTCGGTCGGGGGCGCCATGGTGCATCTGCTGGCGCTTGGCATTCCCGGCAGTGGCGCAACCGCGGTCATTCTCGGCGCGTTCATGTTGCACGGCATTCAACCCGGACCGCAGGTGCTCGTGAGCTCGGCGCCGCTGGTCTACACAGTATTCGCCTCACTCTTCCTTGGGCTCGCACTGATGTGCGCCATTGGATATTTCGCCATCCGTCCGCTGGTGAAGATCCTCGATTTTCCCGAAGCAGTCGTATCCGCTTATGTGCTGATTCTCTGCTTTATCGGCGCTTTGTCGATCCGCAACAACATCACGGATCTGTGGCTGATCATCGGATTTGGCATCCTCGGCTACGGCTTCGAGCGCCTGAAATTTCCAGTCGCGCCACTGGTGCTGGGCGTGATCCTCGGTCCGATTGCGGAAGAGGCGTTCATGAACACGATGATCAGTTTTTCCAACGACTGGACCGTGTTTTTTACGCGACCGATTTCGGGAACGATCGTTGTGTTGATCACCATCGTCATGCTGCTGCCCTTCCTGCAGCGGTTGCTCAGAAGCCGCCTGTTGACCGCTCAAACCGGGGTTAGGTGACCATGCCTACCAATCTTGGACTGGATGAGGGAACGGTCGGCAGTACGCGCTCCAGCGTACGGCCAAGTGTGACCAAGAGGAGACCGCGCCTGCCGAAAACCGCAGGCGCGCGCGAACACAAGCTCGGTGCCACCGCACGCTCTTTTGCGATTCTCGAGCACGTAGCGAGTTCGCGCACGCCGGTCGATGTGCTCGACATCATCTCGTCGGTGAAATTGCCCAAGGCGACGGCCTATCGGCTGGTCGACTGGTTCATCTCGCAGGGATATCTGTCTCGTGAGCCCGGCCGACGCCGGCTGATCGTCGGCCCGAAGCTGACAAACCTCGCCTTCGGCGCACTGTCATCCTCCATGCGCCACGACACACCACACGTCGTGCTTCAGCGGCTCGTCCATACACTTAACGAGACCTGCAATATCGGCACAATACTCAATGGCGAGGTCGTCTACCTCGATCGTGTGGAAGCAGAGCATTGGCCCTTGCGGCTGCATTACAGCATCGGCTCGCGCGTGCCGTTGCATTGCAGCGCCATCGGCAAGCTGTATCTGGCGCTGGCCGCGTCGGCGCGCCGCCGGCGGCTGTTGCAGAGCCTGGATTTGCGACGCTTCACCGACAGCACCATTACTGACACCGTACGACTTGCCGCTGAATTGCGGCAGATCCGTAAGGAGCAGGTGTCTTTCGACCGCCAGGAATATCTCGTCGGTGTCGTTTGCATGGCGGTGCCGGTGACGGGCAGGAACGGCGAGATGCTCGCTGCCCTCGCGATCCAGGCACCAGAAGCGCGCATGAGTGTGCAGACCGCGCGGCGACACCTGCCTGCGCTTCGCGATGCCGCAAGTGAGCTCGCTGAAATCTTTCAGGACAAAATCAGTAAAGCCGAGATTGCAAAGGACTAGGCCGATGAAGATGACGACGGAAGAAGCTTTCGTGAAGGTCTTGCAGATGCACGGCATCGAGCATGCCTTCGGCATCATTGGTTCGGCATTCATGCCGATATCCGATCTGTTTCCTCAGGCTGGCATCACGTTCTGGGACGTTGCGCACGAAACCAACGGCGGTCTGATCTGCGACGGCTATACGCGATCGACAGGAAAGATCGCGATGGCGATCGCGCAAAACGGGCCGGGCATCACGAATTTCGTCACGGCCATCAAGACGGCTTATTGGAATCACACGCCGATGCTGCTGGTGACGCCGCAGGCGGCGAACAAGACGATCGGGCAGGGCGGTTTCCAGGAAGTGGAGCAGATGGCGCTGTTCCGCGACATGGTCTGTTATCAGGAAGAAGTGCGCGATCCGTCGCGCACCGCGGAGGTGCTCAACCGCGTCATCACCAAGGCCAAACGGCTCTCGGCGCCGGCGCAGATCAACATCCCGCGCGATTACTGGACGCAGGTCATTGATATCAGCCTGCCGGCGATCGTCGAGTTCGAGCGGCCGGCTGGCGGCGCGCAGGCCGTTGCGGAAGCGGCGAAGCTGCTGTCGGGTGCGAAATTCCCGGTGATCCTGTCGGGCGCGGGCGTCGTGCTCGGCAATGCGATTGCGGAATGCGTCGCGCTTGCGGAAAAGCTCGATGCGCCCGTCTGCAACAACTACCAGCACAATGACAGTTTCCCCGGCAGCCATCGGCTCGCGGTCGGCCCGCTCGGCTACAATGGCTCCAAGGCGGCCATGGAACTCGTCGCCAAGGCCGATGTGGTGCTCGCACTCGGCACAAGGCTCAACCCATTCTCGACGCTGCCCGGCTATGGCATCGACTACTGGCCGAAGACCGCAAAGATCATCCAGGTCGACATGAACGCCGACCGGATCGGCCTGACCAAGCCCGTCACGGTCGGCATCTGCGGCGATGCCAAGCTCGTCGCCCAGAGCATTCTGGCACAGCTCTCGCCAACAGCGGGAAATGCCGGCCGCGATGAGCGAAAGGCATTGATCCACACGACAAAATCGAAGTGGCTTCAAACGCTTTCAAGCATGGATCACGAGGATGACGATCCAGGCACCACATGGAATGAAGACGCACGCAAGCGCGATGCCGACCGCTTGTCGCCGCGGCAGGCCTGGCGCGCGATCCAGGCGGGCCTGCCGAAGGGCGCAATCATCTCCAGCGACATCGGCAATAATTGCGCCATCGGCAATGCCTATCCGACGTTCGACAAAGGACGGAAATACCTGGCGCCTGGCCTGTTCGGACCCTGCGGCTACGGTTTCCCGTCGATCATCGGCGCCAAAATCGGCAATCCCGATACGCCATGCATCGGTTTTGCCGGTGACGGTGCGTTCGGCATTTCCATGAACGAAATGAGTTCGATCGGCCGCGAGGAATGGCCCGGCATCACCATGGTCGTCTTCCGCAACTACCAGTGGGGCGCGGAAAAGCGCAATTCGATCCTCTGGTACGACAACAATTTCGTCGGCACCGAGCTCGATCCGCATCTCAGCTATGCAAAGGTGGCCGAAGCGTGCGGCCTCAAGGGCGTAGTAGTGAAAACGCAGACGGAACTGACGGAGGCGCTTCGCGAGGCCTGTGAAGTGCAGAAGAAGCGCGTCACCACCTTCATCGAGGTGATCCTCAATCAGGAGCTTGGCGAGCCGTTCCGCCGCGACGCCATGAAGAAGCCGGTAGTCGTGGCGGGCATTACGCGTGAAGACATGCGCGCGCAACAGATAGCTTAGGTTGTTGAATGATGGCGCGGCACATTCTCCGTTCATTCCCGCGCAAGCGGGAATCAATGGCCCAAATCGCGGGCTCATCATCACGCTGCCCTGGGTCGCCGCTTGCGCGGGGACGAGCGGAAGATTTTGGGCGCGAAGGAGCAAAATAAGATGACTGTCGCAGTGAAACCGACGGCCGATCCGAAGACGATGGGCGTGGTCGACGAACTGGTGCGGCGCGGGCGCGCGGCAATGGCGGCGTTCGCCAATGCCGATCAGGCGCGCGTCGACGAGGCGGTCACCGCGCTCGCCTGGTCACTCTACAATCCCGCGCATGCGAATGAGCTGGCCGAGCTGGCCGTGAAGGATACGCAACTCGGGAACGTGCCCGATAAAATTATCAAGAAGCAGCGCAAGACCTTCGGTACCTTGCGCGATCTGCTGCGTGTGAAATCGGTGGGCATCATCGAGGAAGACAAGAGGCTTGGCATCGTGAAATACGCCAAGCCCGTCGGACTCGTCTGCGCGATCACGCCGTCGACCAATCCGGGTGCGACACCGGTCAACAAGGCGATGATGGCGATTAAGGGCCGCAATGCGATCATCATCGCGGCTTCGCCCGCCGGGCTGAAGACGACTATGAAGACTGTCGACTATATGCGTGCCGAACTCGGGAAGGCCGGCATGCCTGAGGACTTGGTGCAGATTTTGCCGCCGCCCGCTTCAAAGGACATGACGCAGGCGCTGATGCAGGCGGCCGACCTCGTCGTAGCAACCGGTTCGCAGGACAATGTCCGCCGCGCCTATTCAAGCGGCACGCCCGCGATCGGCGTCGGCACCGGTAACGTGCCGGTGATCGTGGACGAAACCGCAGATCTCGATGACGCTGCCAGGAAAATCTGCGCGTCGAAGATCTTCGACAATTCGACGTCCTGTTCGTCTGAGAATTCGGTGATCCTTGTCGACGCGATCTATGGCAAGGCGATTGCGGCTCTCGAGCGCGCCGGCGGCTATATGGCGTCCGCGCCTGAGAAAGGCAAAATTCAGGCCGCGCTCTGGCCGGATGGAAAGCTGAGTCGCACGTTGATTGCACGTGATGCCGACGTCTTCGCCCGCGGCTGCGGCCTGCCCGCTGCGGCAGAGTCAAAGAAGTTCTTTATGGTCGAGGAAACCGGCGTCGGCCGCAACTTCCCGTTTTCCAGCGAGAAGCTGTCGCTCGTGCTTGCTGTCTACCGCGCCAGGGATTTCGACACTGCGATCACGCGCGCCAACGAGATTCTGGCGCATCAAGGACGGGGACATTCGGTCGGACTTCACACCAAGGACATGAGCCGCGGCCGTATACTCGCCCAGCGCTCGGACGTCGTGCGCGTTTTGATCAATCAGGCGCATACGTTCGGGAATGGCGGTGGCTTCGACAACGGTCTCAATTTCACGCTCAGTATGGGTTGCGGCACTTGGGGCGGCAACAGCATCACGGAAAACCTCAACTACCGCCACTTTCTGAATATCACCCATCTCGTCACCACCATCCCGGAAGACAAGCCGAGCGAGGAAGCGTTGTTCGGCGCCTACTGGAAGAAGTACGGGAAGTGATCATGGTCGGCGCGAAGTTCTTTCGCTGTCGCGCTCTTGCGGAGATGACGGCACCACCATGAATTTCGAAGAACACGCGGCGAAATCGCTGATTCTGGCGCCGGCCGGAGTTCCGGTTCCGCGCGGCATCCTCTGTATCACCGCCGCGGAGGTGGCAATGGCGGCTGCGAATATCGGTCCGTGCGTGATCAAGGCGCAGGTGGCAACGGGCAAGCGCGGCAAGGCCGGCGGCATCAAGCTTGCCGGTACGCCCGATGAGGCCCGAAAAGCAGCCGAACAAATCCTCGGCATGCGCATCGGCGACTACACGGTCGAGCGGCTGCTGGTCGAAGAGCAGGCCGATATCGATCGTGAGTTTTACGCCGCCGTTCTGCACGATGTCGCGGCGCGCCGGCCACTGATCCTGTTCTCCACTGAAGGCGGCACGGACATCGAGGATGTTGTTGCGGCAAAACCGGCAACGATACGGCGCCTGCTTGTCGATATCGACGGCGAGCCATCTGCGGCGGACATCGCCGGCATGCTCAAGGGCCTGCACCTTGATGCGGCAGAAGAGCAGATCGCTCGAATCCTCGTTCAACTCTATGACATCTATCGCGCACGTGATGCGGAGTTGCTCGAGATTAATCCGCTCGCTCTGCTCGCTGACCGCCGCGTGGTCGCGCTTGACTGTAAATTCGTACTCGACGATGCGGCCATTTACCGGCAGACGGAGACTGGCAAAGGCGGTGCGGCCGGCATCATGACCGCGCTGGAGAGACGTGGCGCCGAGGCCGGCCTGAAACTGATCCAGCTCGATGGCAATGTCGGCGTGCTCGCGAACGGCGCCGGGCTGACCATGACCACAATGGACGTGATCCGTCACTATGGCGGGAAGCCGGCCAATTTTCTCGAAATCGGCGGGGAGGCCTACACCAAGTCCGAGATCGCCCTCGACCTCGTGCTCTCCAATCCCGGTGTGAAAAGCCTGGTAATCAATTTCTGCGGAGCGTTTGCCCGCACCGATGTGATGGCGGAGGGCGTGGTGCGCGCCTGGCATGCGCTGAAACCGAAAGTACCGGTGTTCTTTTCCATCCACGGTACCGGCGAGGACGAGGCGGTCGCACTGGTGCGCGAACAGCTCGGCATTGAGCCATACGACTTCATGGAAGACGCGATCCAGGCGGCGGTGAAGGCAGCACAATGATCGTCCGCAAAAATGACCGCGTCATCGTGCTCGGCATCACCGGCAAGCAGGGCACTTTCTGGACCGAAAAGATGATCGGCTACGGCACCAACGCCGTCGCCGGAGTCAATCCCAAGCGTGCGGGCGAAACTCACGTCGGCGTGCCGATTTTTGCAACCACCGCCGATGCCGTCGCGAAGGTTGGCGGCGATGTGGCGGTCATGTTCATCCCGCCACCGATGGCGAAAGATGCCGCAGTATCAGCAGTCCAGGCCGGCATCAAATTATTGGTGGTGCTGACCGAGCACATTCCGGCGCTGGATGTGATGGCGATGCACGCCGCCGCCGCTAAACACGGCACCCGCATCGTCGGCCCCAATACCGCAGGCCTTGTGACGCCAGGCGAATCTTTCGTCGGCATCATGCCGGCCTTTGTGCCGAGCGTGTTCAAGCCCGGGCGTGTCGGCGTGATTTCGCGCAGCGGCAGCCTCGGCACGCTGGTATGCCTCAATCTGACGCGCGCGGGCCTCGGTCAATCCGCTTTTATCGGCATTGGCGGCGATCCGATGCTCGGCACCACCACGCGCGACGCGCTCGAAACGCTCGATAGAGATAGCGGTACCGACGCCGTCGTCATTGTCGGTGAGATTGGCGGCGCGATGGAAGAAAGCGCGGCCGACTACGCGAGGAAAATGTGCAAGCCGATGGTCGCCTTCATCGCCGGTGCCGCCGCGCCGCCGGGCAAGAAAATGGGCCACGCCGGCGCGATCGTGACCGGAAGTGCCGGCAGCTACGCCTCCAAGCGCAAGGCGCTGGAGGCAGCGGGCGTCGTCGTCGTTGATACGCCCTCGCACATTCCCACGGCAGTAGCCGCGGGTCTTCAGGCCAGCCGTGCCGACAGCAAGGTCGCCGCAAGGAATTCCGCGTGACAGCAGAAAACATGCAGGCTTCGCGGTCTTCCGTGGCGATGGCAGCCGCCCTTGCGCCGGGCGTCGCGCTGTCGGCGGTCGTCGCCGCCATCGGCTATGTCGCGGCGCCCTATGTGGCGCGCTTTGTCCCGATTCCGAACATGGTGATCGCGCTGGTCGTCGGCATTGCGCTCAATCCGCTGGCGGCGCGGCCGTCAGTGCAACCGGGCATGAATTTCTGTGTGAAAACCTTGTTGCGCTGGGCGGTGGCGCTGCTCGGACTGCGTGTCGGGCTTGGCGATATCGTGGCACTTGGCGCCGAGACCGCGATTTTGATCGTCATCGCAATGGCGGCGACGGTTGCCTCGGGCTTTATCTTCGCGCGCTGGAGCGGGCAGGCGCCGGGCTTCGGTGCGCTGGTCGGAGTCGGCACGGCGGTGTGCGGCGCTTCGGCGACGCTCGCGACGTCGACCATCGTTCCCGAATACGAGGGCAAGAAGGCCGACATTGCCTTTGTGGTGGTAGCGGTGAACGCGCTGGCCACGCTGGCGATGCTGATTTATCCGCCGCTTTGCATTCTGCTCGGCTTCGACACGCAGAGCACCGGCGTGATGCTGGGTGGTACGATCCACGATGTCGCACAGGTGGTTGGCGCCGGCTATGCGGTGTCGGATACGGTTGGCAATACCGCAGTGATCGTCAAGCTGTTCCGCGTGTTCCTGCTGCTGCCGGTGGTACTCAGCGTCGGCTGGTATTTCACGAAGCAGGGCCTGCGTCACGGCGAGGCGCACGTTCCGGTGCCGGTCTTCGCCATTGTGTTCCTCGTGCTGTGCTTGGTGAACAGCGCGGCGCCGCTGACGCCGGCATTGCTGCCGGTTTACACTCCGCTGAAAAGCGTGCTGGTGGAAGTCTCCACCTGGGGCCTGCTGCTCGCTATCGGGGCGCTCGGTCTTGGCACGTCGGTAAAGACCATCATTGGTCTTGGCTGGCGTCACATTACGACCGTGCTCGGCGCCAGTGCGGTCATCTTTGTGGCGGTGACGGGTGGTTTGCTTTTAATGAAGTTCATATGAGCGTCAGTGCCGGGCCGCCGCGCGCCGGCATGCGCGCGCCAAGCTCGCGCGTCGACGACTGAGACGCCGGCGATTTTGGCCTACTTCAGCGTCACCGTCTCGAAATTCGCCGGCAGCACGATTTCCAGCAGTTCGCAATCATCAGAATAGCCGCGCACCGTGTGCTTGATCTTCGGCGGCTGGATCCAGCACGAGCCGGCGTGGAACGTGTGCACGCCCTGGCCCTCGAATTCGCTCGTGAAGGAGCCTTTAAGCACGTAGACCATCTGGAAGTCGACGTCGTGATAATGCGGTATTGCCACTTCGTCTGCGCTGAACGGCTTGGTCATGCGGATGACGTGTGCCTGCACCATACCGTCGGTCGCCGGCGCAATGCCGAGATCGCGATAGGCGGAATAGGGGCGCAGGCCCTGGTCGAAATCTTCCTCGCGATGATGGCTGAGGGCGAATCTTTGCTTCGGCCGTGCTTTGACGCGCGTCTTTGCTTTCAAGCGGCGATGCGCTTTCGTCTTTCGGCTCGCCGACTTGCGCCGTGACTGGACTTTCTTGCGTGCCTTGGCCATGGCTTCCTCCTGTGTCGTTTTCTCTGCGGATTGGATCACGATGGCTGAAGCCATGGAAGACCCCAAGCCGGCCATTCGCATTTTTATCGATGCCGATGCTTGTCCGGTGAAGCCCGAAATCTATCGGGTGGCGGAGCGATACGGCCTCAAGGTCTATGTGGTGGCCAACGCCTTCATGGCGGTCCCGCCCAGCGACTTGATCGAACGCTTCGTCGTGAGCGAAGGCCCCGATGCCGCCGATGACTGGATTGCGGAACGTGCAGGCGCAAGCGACATCGTTATAACGGCCGATATTCCGCTGGCCGGGCGCTGCGTGCGCAATGGGGCGACGGTGATCGGCCCGACCGGCAAGGCATTTACGGACGATTCGATCGGGATGGCCGTGGCGACGCGGGATCTGCTGACAAGCCTGCGCTCGGCCGGCATGGCGACGCGCGGGCCAGCGCCGCTGACGCGTCAGGATAAGTCGCGCTTTCTGTCGGCGCTCGATCTGGCGGTGACGCGCAAATTGCGTGAGCGAGGCTAGCGCGAGATTTCACTCCGCGGCTTCGGCCGCCCCGCCGTGCGCTTTGGACCAGCCGGCCGGATCGTTGATGAATTTTTCCACCTCGGCCAGCATCTTCGGCTCGAACTGACCGCTTGCCTTGGCGACGGCCAGTACGTCCTTCCAGGTCGTGAGGGCGTGCAGCGTGACTCCGAGATCGCCGAGTATTTTCTTGCTCTGCGGATAGATGTCATAAAAGAAAATCACGAAGCAGTGGTCGCAGACCCCGCCGGCCTCGCGCAGCGCCTGGATGAAATTGACCTTGCTCTTGCCGTCGGTGGCCAGATCCTCCACCAGCAGCACGCGCTGGCCGGGGACCAGCAGACCCTCGATCTGTGCGCCACGCCCGAAGCCCTTTGGCTTCTTGCGCACATACTGCATCGGCAGGTGCATGCGGTCGGCCACCCAGGCGGCAAAGGGAATGCCTGCGGTTTCGCCGCCTGCCACGGCGTTGACCTTGTCGCGGCCGATGTCGCGTTCGATCGTATGGACCGCGAAATCCATCAACGCCGAACGCACGTCCGGGAATGACATCAGCCAGCGCGAGTCGTTGTAGACCGGGCTCGCCCAGCCGCTCGTGAAGATGAACGGCTTGTCAGTCATGAAGCGCACAGCGCCGGTGTCGAGATACATTCGCGCAGTCAGCTCGGCGATGGTTTTCTTGTCGAGGAATTTGTTTGACATCATGTCAATAGCTGTCTGCAGGCGTTATGCGACTATGTCAAAGCACAAAACGCCTCACACCGCCATGCCGCAGTGACGTGACAATTCACAGGCAAGATCGAGCAGGGCCTCATCGCCGCCTGCCCAGCCAATGAAAGACAGCCCGATGGGGCACCCGTTGACTGTGCCGGCGGGGATACTCATCTGCGGCAAGCCGGAGACGCCGGCCGTACAGGTCAATCGCATCACCCGCATGCGGAATTCTTCCATCTCGGCGCCGGTCGTTTCGATTTTGGGTGCAATGGCGGGCGAGGTCGGCAACGCGAGAATCGTGCCCGGAGCCGTGATCTGCCGAATGTGCTCGCGCGCCTTGACCTGCACGCTGCGGGCAGCGTCTGCCTGCGTCCCGGTGACGGTCGCGGCGAATTCCATGCGCTCGCGCACGCCGGGGCCAAGCTTTGGCTGGCGGGCGGTGACAAATCCGCCGAATGTCTGCCAGACTTCGTAGGCCTGCACGATTCTGAAGGCCTCACGCCAGGGATCGAAACCATCCGGCGCGATTTTACCATGGATCATCTCCGGCAAATCGTCGCTCATGAACTCGAGCACCGTACGCAACAGGTCGGCCACGGGCTCTTCCGCCTGCGCGAAGGCATCTTCCAGCACGACGACGCGCTCGATTTTCGCCACGGCACTGCGGCTGTCGAGAAGCACCGGGCCAATCTTGCGGAAAACACCCGGCGTCGCCGCGAACCAGCCGGGGACGTCGAAAGTCGGCGCCATGTCGGTGACACCAGTGTGCTTGATGCGCTCGTGCGTCGGCCGAAGCCCGTAAATACCATTGAAGGAGGCGGGGACTCGCACCGAACCGCCGGTATCGCTGCCAAGCGCAAAATCGCACAAACCTGCTCCGCAGGCGGCGGCCGAGCCCGCAGACGATCCTCCAGGCAGGCGGCCTGGCGCACGGGCATTCAGCGGCGTGCCGTAATGCGCATTGGCGCCGCTCACGCTGTAGAAGAATTCATCGCAAACGGTCTTGCCAATGATGGTCGCTCCCGCGTCGAGGATTTTCTGAACCGGCGGGCAATGGTGTGCGGCAGGTGCCTGAGTTGCGAGCCAGTCCGGACTGCCGCACCCTGTGCGTTCACCCGCTATGTCGTACATGTCCTTGACCACCGCACTCAACCCGGCGAGTGGTCCGCTCGCAGCGCCTTTGATCGACGCTTGGATATCGTGGGGAACGAAACAACTGCGATAGGATTGCGGCGGCATGTGTGTGTCCCTCTACTGCCGCGCGGCCAGAAACCAGTCGAGGATTTTCGCACCACGGCCCTCGGTCGGCGAAAAGGCCAGTCGTTCACATGGATGCATGGGCATGGGGACTACGCCGCCTTCGGCCCCATCTTCATGTACCAGTCCGCGATCTGCGATCCGGTCCAGAACAGCACGTCGCGTTTCTTGCGGATCTTCTCGTAGATCTTGCGGAAATATTTCGCGCGATGCGGGGCGCCCATGATGTAGGGGTGGACCGAGATTGCCATCACCCGCGCCGAACCTCTGGCGTCTTTATAAATCTGCTCGAACTGGTCCATCGCCCGCTCGTAGAATTCCGATGCCTTGTGGTGCTGAATCAGCATCATGGCCACGTCGTTGCATTCCTGCGTGTAGGGGATGTTGAGAATCGGCTTGCCGCGCGTCTTCATCCACACGGGCTGGTCGTCGAGTACCCAGTCGGCGACATAATCGTAGCCTTCCTCGGCGAGAATATCAGGCGTCTCCCAGGTCTCGGTGAGTCCGGGGCCGAGCCAGCCGCGCGGGCGTTTGCCGGTCACCTTTTCCAGCACCTCGGCGCTCTTGCGGATGTCGGCGCGCTCGTTTTCGACCTTCTGCATGTTGCGCTGGGTGTAGCCGTGACCGATGAACTCCCAGTTGCGCTCGACGCAGGCCTTCACGATGTCTGGATAGGCCTGCACCGCAACGCCGTTGATGTTCATGATGCCGGGAATCTTGAAATCGTCGTAGACCTGCAGCAACCGCCAGAATCCGACGCGATTGCCGTATTCGTGCCAGCACCAGTTCGGGATGTCGGGCATCGGCGAACCGCCGGCCGGCGGCGTCAGCACCGTGCGCGGCATGGTCTGCGTCGGATCCCATTCCTCTACGTTGGTGATGGTCCACACCACCATGCGCGCACCCTTCGGCAACTTCAGTGGCTTGCGCGCGGTTATTGCGGAATAGTCGAGGCGGTCATTCGGCAGCATGCCGACCGAAGGCTTCGGAAAATTCATACGGGGGCGTTCCTCGGATAATCGTATCGGCTGGCAGTTTTGCAGGTGATCCGGTTATTGTACAGGCCATGAAGCTTGTCCGTTATCGTTCTTCAACCGGGGAGAAGCCCGGCCTCATTCTGGACGGTGAGGTTTTCGATCTTTCGGGCAGCTTCGCCGCGCTGAATCCGCGCGCGCCAACCTTTGCCGACATCGCGGCGATCAGCGCGGTGCCGGCGAAGGTGCTGACCAAAGTACCGAAGGCCTCTGTGCTCGGTCCGCCTCTGCGCGGCATCGGCAAGATCATCGGCGTCGGCCTCAATTATCGCGATCATGCCGAGGAAACGGGGCTTCCTCTGCCGAAGGAGCCGACGCTTTTTCTGAAGGCCACCAGCGCTGTGTGTGGACCCGCCGACGATCTCGTGATGCCGCGCGAAGCAAAGAGCGTGGATTGGGAGCTCGAACTCGGCGTAGTGATCGGAAAGCCTGGTGTGTATATCGCGGAGAGCGAGGCGCTCGGGCACGTGCTCGGTTACTGTATCGGCATCGATTTTTCCGAGCGGGACTTCCAGTTCAATCGTGGCGGACAGGGCTTCAAGGGCAAAAGTGCCGATACTTTCGCGCCGCTCGGGCCTTTCCTTGCCACGCACGACGAGATCGTCGATCCGCAAAAACTCTCGATGCGGTTGAGCGTGAACGGTGTGGTGAAGCAAAGCGGCTCGACGCGCGAGATGATTTATTCTGTCGCCGAGCTGGTGTCCTACATCAGCCGTTTCATGAGTTTGCAGCCGGGCGACGTGATCCTGACCGGCACGCCGGCCGGCGTTGGTTTAGGTCAGAAGCCGCCGGTTTATCTTAAGGCCGGTGATGTGGTGATGGCATCAATCGAAGGCCTCGGCGAGCAGACGCATAACGTGGTGGCTGCAAACTAGCGCCTTGCGCTGCCGGTGCCCTCAACTCCCCTTCTCGTCGTAGATCTCCGGGAAGAAATATTCCCGCCACGACGAGGCCTTCGTCTTGAGCGTGCCGACATCGGCCATGAAGTCCGCATATTTCATGGTGTTTTCCGGTGTCATGGTCCAGCGCACCTGCGGCCCGGCGACGATCTTGCCGACCATGTCGAGCGGCAGTTTCGATTTTGAATCCTCGATCCATAGGGCGCCCGCCGCCGTCTTGTCCTTGTTGACGATCTCGGTTGCCTCTTTCAGCGCAGCCACCAGCGCCTTGTAGAGATCCGGATTGCCGTCGCGGAATTTCGCCGAAGTCCAGGCCACCGTGAAGGTGTGCGAGCCGCCCATCACGTCGAATGAATTGAGCACGGTGTGGACGGCCGGATTGTCAAGCTGCTGATACTGGAACGGCGGCACACTGAATACGGAGGTCACTTCCGATTTTCCTCCCATCAGCGCGATAGTGGCGTCCGGTGGCGACATCGAAACGGTGAGCGGGTCGAGCTTGGCGAATTCCTTCGTGCCATAGGTCTTGGCCGCCGCCATTTGCAGCGTGATTGCCTGCACCGAAACCTTGATGGCCGGCACCGCGATGCGATCGGTGTCCTTGAAATCGCTGATGGTCTTGATGGCCGGGTCACGGCTGTTGAGCAAGAACGGCTGCGACGACAGTGCCGAAATTCCGCGCACTTCCTGCGGCGTGCCCTTTGTGCGCGACCATAGAACCAGCAAACCGGGAACACCTCCGGTGGCGATGTCGATATTGCCGGAAATAAGTGCGTCATTCACCGCGGCAGGTCCATTGAGGGTGATCCATGACACCCTGAGGTCGGGAATGCCGAGTGCCCTGGCATGTTTCTCGATGAGCCGCTGATGCTCCATCACGTTGAACTGGAGGTAGCCCATGGAGTACTGCCGCGCGAGGCGAATTTCCGCGGCTGATCCGGGCGCCATGCCGAGCGCCATGCCAAGCGCGCACGCACCGGTCATGAGGCTTGCGAGTGCCTTGATACGCATGGAATCCTCCCCGGCCGCCGATCTTGTTTTTATGGGCGGGCGGCGCAAACGCTATGCGGCAGCCTCGATCTTGGCAATGCTGCGGTACCAGTCGAGGATCTGCTCGCCGTTCCAGTGCAGCACACCCTCGTGCTTGTTCACGTAGTCATAGATCTGCTCGAGGTACTTGATCCGGTGCGGCTGCCCGCTGATGTAGGGGTGGATCGCCAGCGCGCAGATTTTCGCGCGCTTCGCGCTTTCAGCGTAGAGCCGATCGAACTGGTCGATGGTGCGTTTGAGCAGATAGTCGCTCTCGTGGTGTTGGATCAGCATCATCGGAATGTCGTTGAGCTCGACCGTATATGGCAAGGTGACGAGCGGGCCCTTGGCGGTGCGGATAACGGTCGGCTCGTCGTCATAGACCCAGTCGCCGATATATTTCACGCCCGCGGCCGCAAGCAGATCCGGCGTATCCAGCGTTTGCGTGAGGCCCGGCCCGAGCCAGCCGACCGGTTTCTTGCCGGTGAACTTGGTCATGATCTCCATCGTGCGCTTGATCATTCCGGCCTGGTCGGTCTCCTTGTGGATCGGTCCCTGCTCGTAGGCGTGGCCCATGAATTCCCAGCCTTCATCGCGCGCCTGGCCGGCGACGCGAGGATAGTCCTCGCAGATGCGCGCATTGGCGGCGAGCGTCGGCTTGATGCCGAGCTTCTTGAACAGTTCGTGGAATCGCCAGCATCCGACCCGCATGCCGTATTCGTGGAAGGCCCAGTGCACCACATCGGGCATCAGCGGAACGCCGGTGGGCGCCGGGAGCAATTGCCGCGCCATCGGCTTGCCGATGTCCCAGACCTCGTAGTTGACAATGGTCCAGAACACGATGCGGGCATTGCCCGGCAGCTTGAGGGGCGGGCGATCCACGATCGCGGAGAAGTCGGCACGGTCGCGCGGAATCATCGGGTCGGACATGCAGGATTTCCTTTCGATACCGGGTACTTTCTCACGCCGTCGCGGCCACGCGCAACCCGACCAGCCGCTCGAGCGTGGCGGTGTCTTTTTGCAGCTGCGCCGAGGGTGCGCGGTGCGCCACCGCGCCGCGCTCCAGCACGATCGCTTCCGCGGCCAATTCGAGCGCGATTTCGGTGTGTTGCTCGACCAGGACAATCGCGATGCTCCGGTCGGAGAGCATCAGCTTCACCGCGGCGCTCAGCTCATCGACGATCACCGGCGCCAGCCCCTCAAACGGCTCATCCAGCAGCATTAGCGCCGGATTGGTCATCAGCGCACGCGCGACCGCCAGCATCTGCTGCTCGCCGCCGGACAACTGGTTGCCCATATTTCCTCTCCGCTCGGCAAGGCGCGGAAAAAGCTTGAACACGGCATCAAGATCCCAGGGGCCCGGCCGCGATGCGACGGTGAGGTTTTCCTCCACGGAGAGCGACGGAAAGATCTCGCGCTCCTGCGCGACCCAGCCGATGCCGTTCACCGCGCGGCGATGCGGAGCCAAGCGCGAAATATCCTGCCCGCGCCAGGTGATGCGGCCGGCACGCAGCTGCGTGTAGCCCATGATGGTGAGCAGCAGCGTCGACTTGCCGACGCCGTTGCGGCCAAGCACCGCGAGGCTGCCATGCTCCGGCAAGTCCATCGAAATGCCGTGCAGCACGACGGCGTCGCCATAGCCGGCGGTCACGTTCTCGAGCTGGAGCAAAGAGTCAGCCATGCTTGCGTTTGCCCAGATAGACCTCACGCACGCCCGGATCGGCGGCAATTTCGGCCGGCGTGCCTTCGGTGAAGATCGCGCCGCCGACCAGCACGATAATGTGGCTGGCAAAGCGGAAGACCACATGCATGTCGTGTTCGATGAAGAGAAGCGTGAGATCGTCCGACAAACCGGCCACCGCCTCGAACACCTCGCCGCTTTCCTCCTGTGGCACGCCCGCCGCCGGCTCGTCGAGCAGCAGCACCTTCGGCTTGGTCGCCAGCGCCAGCGCGATTTCCAGAAGGCGTTGGCGTCCGTAAGGCAATTCGCGCGTGACCTGATAGCAGGCGTCGCCCAGCTTCAATTTGCGCAGGATTTCGTAGGCCTCGTCGATGACCTCGCCGTAGCCGCCGACGCTGCGCCAGAACTGGCCGGCCAGTCCGCGCCGTTCGGCCACCACCAGCGTGACCGCTTCGAGCGCGTTCAACCCCGCGAACAACGTGTTGATCTGGAACGTGCGTGCGAGCCCGCGCCGCACGCGCTCCTGCGGCCCGAGCGTGGTGATGTCGTCGCCGCCAAGCAGGATTTGCCCGGCATTGGGCGCCAGCATGCCGGTCATCAAATTGATGAGCGTTGTCTTGCCTGCGCCGTTCGGGCCAATCAGCGCGTGGCGGGCGCCGACCGGCAGATTGATCGCAATGTCGCGCGCGACCTGCAGCGAACCAAAACTCTTGGACAACGCCTGGGTGGCCAAAGCGATCGCGCGATGAGCGCTCGCGTCTTTTGCCGGATGTGCGGGCGCGCTCATTTGCGTTTCCATCGCGCGTAAAAGTGAGACAGACCGCCGAGGATGCCGTTGGGAAGCACCATGACCACAGTCACGAGCAGCACGCCGATCCAGAAATACCAGTATTGCGGTGCAATGCCGGAGAACTGATCGCGCGCGACCATGAATATCATCGCGCCCACCAGCCCACCATAGAGCCGGCCGGCGCCGCCCAGCACCAGCATCACCAGCACATCGGCAGAACGCTGGAAGCTGATCGATTCAAGCGAGACGTTCTCGGTTGTCTGCGCAAGCACCGCTCCGGCAAGCCCGGCAATGGCTGCGGCAATTGTGAAGGCCTTGCGGATATGCGCGCGGCTGTCGGCGCCGATCGCCGGCATGCGCACCCAGTTTTCGCGGATGCCGCGCAACGCCAGCCCGAGCGGGGAATTGATCAGGCGCCGCGCCGCGAGGAAAACAATGAACAGCGCGGCCAGCGAATAGGCGTATGCGGTATAGCCATAAAGGTCGAATTTGAAGATTCCGAGAACCGGCCACATCGAAACGCCTTGCAGGCCGTCGCTGCCGCCGGTGAGCCAGTGCGCACGATTGGCCGCCTCGAAGGCGAGCAGGCCGAGGCCGAGCGTGATCATGATCAACGTGAAGTGGCGGAAGCGCGAGATGATGAAGCTCACGGCAAAGCCTACGAGGCCGGCGAGAGCGGCTGCCAGAATGAGCCCGCTGAGCGGCTCGCCCCACCCGAATTTGGAGATCAATCCGGCGGTGTAGGCGCCGATGCCAAAGAACGCCGCGTGGCCCAGCGAAACAATGCCGGCATAGCCGAGGATGATGTCGAGCGATAACGCGAACAGGGCGGTGATGGCGATCTGACTCGCCAGCGACAGATAGTCCGGGAACAGCACGAAAGGCAGCAGCGTCGCCAGCCAGAACGCGATCTCGAGCGGATGCCAGCGGTTCTGCGCCTGCAGATAGCCTTGCGGGGTGAGACTGGCAGCCGCCGTGGTCATGCATTCAGCCCGGGCAGAATTGTGATGTCATGGCCGGACTTGTTCCGGCCATCCACGTCTTGCTTTGGAGAGGAAGACGTGGATGCCCGGCATAGAGCCGGGCATGACGAGGTTGTTGCGCATATGCGTCGCATCTTCAGCGCCTCCCGAACAGGCCGGCGGGGCGCCACATCAGCACCACCACCATCACCAGGTAGATCAGGAAGGCGCCGAGCTCGGGCGCATAATATTTCCCGGCGACATCGCTGACCCCGATCAGGATGGCGGCGGCGAACGAGCCAGCGATGGAGCCGAGACCGCCGACCGACACGATGATGAGGACATAGACCAGATAAGTGAACGCAAAATTCGGATCGAGCCCGACGATCTCGACCGCGAGCGCGCCGCCGAGACCGGCGAGGCCCGAGCCGAGCGCGAAGGTCGAGGCGAATGTGCGGTCGACATCGATGCCTAACCCGCGCGCCATGCGCTGATTGTCGACGGCGGCGCGCACCTGTGCGCCGAAACGCGTGTATTCAAGGCCGGCGACCAGGAGCATCGTCACCACCAGCGCAACGCCAACGAGAAAAAGCCGGTACTTGCCAAGGTCGAGGCCAAATACATTGACGGTGCCGCGCAGCAAGGCCGGCGTTTCGACCGGTTGCTGGGTGGTGCCGAAGATGTAAGCCGCTACGGCCACCGAAATGAACGCAAGACCGATGGTGAGCAACACCTGATCGAGGTCGCTGGCGCGATAGAGCCGCCGGTAGAGCGTACGCTCGAGCGCGACGCTGACGATCGCTGCGGCCAGGAACGCCATCGGCAGTGTCGCCAGGAACGGCCAGTTGAATTCGTTCACCAGCGTGACCGTGACGTAGCCGCCGACCATGGCGAAGGCGCAATGCGCGAGATTCACGAAATTCATCAGCCCAAGCGTCACCGACAGCCCGACCGACAGGACGAACAGCAACATGCCATAGGCGATGCCGTCGAACAGGACACCGAAGACCGGGGGGAGCATGGTGGTGCTGCTGCCTTGTTCTTTATCCGCTCGTTGCCCGCGACCCGTCTATGCCAAGGCTTCGACGGGTTGAAGCCCAAGCCCGCCGGTGCGTAGCGATGGCGGGACCGCGGGGGACCCAGAATCAAAGATTCAGGTCGTGCGATCATAACACTGGATTCCCGCTTGCGCGGGAATGAGCGAATTCGTCGCTCTGGATAAGTGAATGGGGCGACCTTGCGATCGCCCCATCCGGAAACTCTTGAACCTCAGGGCGGCCGGCCTACTTGTGAGTCGGATCCTTCACATTCGGCACGGTGTCGAACTCGACATTGACGATGTTGTTGCCGACCTTCTCGACCCTGCGGATATAGACGTTCTGCACGATATCGCGGGTTGCCGGATCGATGGAGATCGGTCCGCGCGGGCTTTCCCACTTCATGCCCTTGGCCGCGGCGATCAATGCATCGCCATCGGTCTTGCCGCCTGTCTTTTTCAATGCCTCGTAGATGAGATGCATGCCGTCATAGCCGCCAACCGCAAAGAAGTCCGGGTTGCGCTTGAATTCGGCATTGAAGGCTTTCACGAAGTCGGCGTTCATCTTGGACTTGTGATTGTAGTCGTAGTGCCAGGCGCTGATGCGGCCGAGTGCGAGGTCGCCGAGGCTCTTCACCGCGGTTTCGTCCACGGCTTCGCCGGTGCTCATGATCTTGATCTTCGTCGGATCCATGCCGCGTTCGGCAAAGGCCTTGCCGAGTGCCGCCGGCTGCGCGCCGCCCGGCACGAAGACGAAGATCGATTCCGGGTTAAGGTCTTTCGCGCGCTGTACGAAGGCCGAGAAATCCGGATTGGCGATCGGCATGCGCACCGAGCCGACGATCTCGCCGCCGCCCGCCTTGAACGCCTTCTGGAAGGCGGTTTCGGCATCGATGCCGGGACCGAAATCGGTCACCATCGTGTAGGCCTTCTTGATCTTGCCTTTGGTTGCTGCCCAGGTCCCGAGCGTTTCACCGATCTGCGGCAGGGTCAGCGACACGCGTACGATGTACGGCGACTTCTCGGTAACGATCGACGTCGCGGCGTTCATGTCGACCATCAGCTTCTTGGCCTCGGCTGAAATTCCCGAGGCGCCGAGCGCTTCTGGCGTGAGTGTGAAGCCGGCGAGGATGTCGGCCTTGTCGCGTACGATGAGTTCCTGGGCCAGGCGCTTGGCGACGTCCGGGTTCGGACCGCCGGTGTCCTTGCGGATGATCTCGATCTTCTTGCCGGCGACGGTGTCGCCGTGTTGCTTCATATAAAGCTTGATGCCGTTGTCGATCTGCGCCGCGGTGTCGGCAAACTGGCCGGAATAGGCGCTGATGACGCCGATCTTGATGGTTTCCTGGGCATTGGCGCCCGCCGGCAGCATGACCGCCGCAAGCAAGGCGACGCCGGCGAATAGCGAGCGTTTCATCGTGGTCCTCCCCTGAAAATCGACGCTTCTATTGTTGCTATTAGAATGCCTGACCTTTGACGCAAAGAAAAGCGCCGCGAACAGCGTGTTCGCGGCGCAGATCGTTGGACGTCTAACTATTAGCGCACAAACGGTCTTTGTCAGCTCAGTGACAGCGTCGCCCGCTCGTACTGGCCGCTGCCCATCTTGCCTTCCGGGAAGATGCCGTGGGCAGCGATCCATTCGAAGGACTCCTCATAGACCTCCTTGGTATAGGGCTCGAACACCAGCCGCTCGCCCGGGCCCCAACGCCGGGTATCCATCCTGGCGTGGAAGCGGTCGGGGAATTCCTTCTTGTAGTAGTGGGTGTAAAGCTCCGGCCGCAGGTCGATGTCGCGTTGCGCTTTGCGCAATGCACGGAAGAACTTGCGCAAGTCGTCCGGATCGGGATCGCCATGGATCATGGTGCCGATCATGAAGGTGCTGTCGATAACCTTCCTGTAGCCCAGCTGCTCGGCAAAGTAGTAGGGCCCGCCGAAGAGGTGGACAGCCGGCGCCTGGCCCTCGAACAGCTTCTCCATACGCGCGAACAGCATGCCGTCGGAATAGACAAGGTTCATCTGCTCGGGCTTGAGATACTGTTCCAGCGCCTGCACGGTGGAATAATGGCTGCCGGACTGGTAACCGACCGAGACAGGAACGCCGGCGAGATCAGCCGGGTTTTTGATCTTTGAGTCTGCCGCGACGAAAACGCCGGCAGGCGCCACCGAATAGACATCGGTGTACATCTTGCCGTGGCCGTTGGAGGCTGCGACGTTGACGGTCCAGTGGCAGGCGCAGCTGACGTTTGACTTGCGGCCTTCCTCGAACGACTGATAGGCGCCAACCTTGTCGCCCTTGTCGTGGATTTTGCCGTCGGTCGCGCGCATCAGTTCGCGGAATTCATATTCGAGGCCTTCCTTGCGGAAGTAGTCCTTTTCCTCGGCCACCCATTCCTGCAGGCGGAAATGAGGCTCAATGAGGAATTTTGCCATGGTCGCTCTCCCTCTCGTTTACTAACAGCAGGTTTCGCCGTCTTCGTGGGCCTTGCCGCGCTCGGCAACGCGGCGGGCGCGGATCATCTTGACGTGGTCGTCCATCAGCGCTCGCGCGGCGGCAGCGTCGCGCAGCTCAATCAGATCGGTAAGTTTGGTGTGAATATCCAGGATGTGCTCCGCCAGCTTGGGCGTGGCGGTGGCATTGCGGCGCGGCCAGGATACGTGCTCGAGCGAGATCAGTTGCACCACCAGCACGCGATTGTGGGCCGCTTCGGCGACCGCGAGGTGAAAGTCGCGCGACAGCCGGGTAAAGACATCGAGATCGTCCATCGCGTCTTTGGCTTCGCGCAGCAGGCTGCGTAGTTTGGCGATGTCGGCGACGGTGGCGTTCTCGGCGGCGAGTTCGGCGCCAAGCGTCTCGATCGCGCGCTGGGCGTCCATGATCTCGGCAGCGCTGACGCCGGTGAGGTCGAGCTGTACGGCGAGCGCTTCGGCGAAGAGGCGCGGATTGCCCTGCGCGATCCTGGCGCCGCCGCCCTTGCCCATGCGGATCTCGACGATGCCAAGCGCCTCCAGCGTGCGCATCGCGTCGCGCGCGACGATGCGGCTCGTGCCGAAGCGGGCGGCCAGGTCTTTCTCGGTGCCGAGGAAATCTCCGGATTTGAGCTTCTTGGCGAAGAGCGCGTCGCGGACCCAGGCGACCATTTGCGCCGACATTGAGGACGACCGGCCGCCAAACATGATGCGGGCGGTGAGATCACCGCTCATCAACACCGGCTGCCGCAACGCCGTCCGTGGCATGTCCGCGTCCTTATGGAGCCCGTTAGTATGGATGCCCGGCTTAAAATAGTAAAGATACTATCTTTTAAAAATGACGCAAATTTGGGGATTTAACATCCCCCAGGGGCCCGTGAGACCGCTGTCTGGCCCAGGCGTCCGGTGCGCTTTGCCCAGGACTTTCCCCGAGACTTCCCCAAGACTTTCTCCCCAAGACCTTCCCCAATGCCTGAAGGCGACACGCCTCGATGGTGGCGCGCGACATTGAGGCCTGTGGGTCCTTCAGGCCCTTTCCGTGCCCTCGGCTTTCTTTGAGAGGCGGCGGATCTCTTGCACCAGACGACGGCGGACCCGGCTCCGCACAGAATTCGGGTGGCGTTGGCACATTCGGCTGTTTGACAATTGGATCGGTGAATGAACGCGCGTGAACCAATCGCGGCGACTGCTGCCCTGGTTTGATCACAGCCGTTGTTTGGTACCTCCGCTGTCGTACTTGTGAGGTTTGGTCGGGCAAATGTCGTGGCCGTTGCCGGCATGATGTGATTAAAGCGGCCGCAGTATTGGTTGCGCAGCCTACATCCTCCAAAAGGAATACGCCTTGAGCCGTCTTTATCTTGACGATCTCCAACCTGGACAGAAATTCCGCGGCGAGGCCGAGACTCCGGTCGACGAGGCGGCGATCAAGGCCTTTGCCCGGCAATACGATCCGCAACCGTTTCATCTCGACGATGAAGCGGCACGAACGACTTTGTTCGGCGGCCTCGCCGCCAGCGGCTGGCATACCATGGCGCTCACCATGAGGCTTCTGGTTGACGACGGGCCGCCGATCGCCGGCGGCATCATCGGCGCCGGCACTGACGACATGCGCTGGCCGAAACCGGTGCGTCCGGGCGATCGGCAGCGCATCGAGTGTGAAGTGGTGGAGGTTCGGCCGTCGCGCTCGCGGCCCCAGCAGGGCCTGGTTAAATTGAGAACGACCACCCTCAATCAGAACGACGAACCGGTGCAGGTTTTCGTCGCCAACCTCATTGTGCCGCGCCGCTCAGACGCACACTGATACTCACGCCACTTTCCTGCCCCACAGCCTGGCCGACGCGATGTCGGCGCCTTTACGGACGGCGGCGAGCTTGAGCCAAACCACCGGCTCGATGACCCACTCGCGCTTGGTGAAGGTGCCGAAGCCGCAATCGGTCGACGCGATCACACGCTCGCGTTCGCCGACCGCGCGCACGGCTTCCTCAATGCGCCGTGCCACGACTTCCGGATGTTCGACAAAATTGCTGGTGGTTTCGACCACACCCGGAATCAGCAGCATGTCCTTCGGCAGCGGATGTTTCTTGAGCGCGTCGTATTCGTGGGCGTGGCGCGGATTGGAGAACTCAATCGACAGCGCGCCAACCTCCGCCTGGTAAAGCGCCGGCAGAATCACTGCGAGTGGCACGTCGTGAATGTGCGGGCCTTCCCAGTTGCCGTAGCAGACGTGCAGCCGGACGCGGTCGCGCGGGATGCCGGCAATGCCGTCATTGATCGCCTGTACGTGCCGCTCGACACGCTTGACGAAGCCGGCATCGTCGAGATCGCGGTACATCATGGTACGGTCCATGGCGAGGTCCGGTGCATCAATTTGCAGAATCAATCCGGATTTATGGATCGTCTGATATTCGTTTTTCATCTCTCGCGCGATCGCATCGAGGTAATCGTCATGCGATTTGTAGTACGCATTGAGCATGGTGGTTGAAATGATGCCAGGTGAGGGCGCCGTCATGAATCGTTCGGAAAATGCTTCGAGATCGTCGGCAATCTTGTTGAAGCCTGCCGTTTCGTCGGTGATCGGCTTCAGGTCCTTGTATTTGATGTCGGCCTGCGCTTCCGGGGCGCCCTGTTGACTCTTGGCCGGGCTGGGAAAACGGCGCATCAGGTAAGACAGCAACTCGGGGAATTCCTCGAATTCGCGCCCGCGGCGGCGTTTCGATTCGCCGCCAAAACCGGTCATGCGCTGCGGTACGTATGTCTGGAAGCTGATGCGGCGCTGCTCGCCGTCATTGCCGATGTCGATGCCGGCTTCCATCTGCTTCGTAACGACATGGCGCACCGCCTTGTCCATCTCCGACGCCATAACTTTCGGGTCGTAGTCCTTGCCCTCCTCTTGCGCCATCAGCAAATCGGAGAGCTTTTCGTTGCGCGGCAGACTGCCGACATGGGTGGCGAGAATACGGTCCCGGCTGATGATCATGAACGCGGCTCCTTTTTCGCCTGCGATTGCGGCGTTTCGTTCGTCCCTGCATAATACGTAGGTCTCGGGAGGAACAACAATGACAGTCGCCGAACGCGTGGCGGGCATAGGCGCGGCTGAGCCGGTGGGCGCAGTCCCACGTGACTACAACTTCGCCGCCGACGTCCTGCAAAGCAATCTCGATGCAGGCCGTGCCGACAAGCCGGCCTATATCGACGCCCGCGGCACGCATACTTACGGCCAGCTTGCTGACCGTGTGGCACGCTTCGGCACCGCGCTGCGCGGTCTTGGTATCAAGCGCGAAGAACGCGTGCTGATCGCGTTGCTCGACACCGTCGATTGGCCGACTGCGTTTCTTGGCTGCCTGAAGGCCGGAATCGTTGCGGTGCCCGTCAACACGCTTCTGACCGAGGACGATTATCGTTTCATGCTGGCAGACAGCCGCGCGAAATGCCTGGTCGTGTCGGAGGCGCTTTTTTCAAGATTCGAAAAGCTCATCAAGCAAAGTCCCGACCTCGAGCACGTCATCGTCTCCGGGGACAATCCGCACGGCTATCGTTTGTTCGAAGATCTCATCGGGGCGGACGAACCTGAACCATATACGGCACCGACGACGTGTGACGATATTGCTTTCTGGCTCTACACGTCAGGTTCGACCGGAAAGCCGAAGGGCGCCGTGCATGTTCACGCAAGCCTCAAGCTGACCGCTGATCTTTATGGTACGCCCGTCGCCGGATTGAAGGAAAGCGATGTTTGCTATTCGGTGGCGAAATTATTTTTTGCCTATGGCCTCGGCAACGCCATGACGTTTCCGCTGACGGTCGGCGCTACGACGGTACTCAACGCTGATCGCCCAACGCCCGATGGAATAGCGGCGCTTTTAAAAAAGCACCCAATCACAGTTTTCTTTGCAGTGCCGACTTTTTATGCCGCCTTCCTCGCAAGTCCGAACGCGCCGCAGAAATCGGAAGTGAAGATCCGCCGATGCATTTCAGCCGGCGAGGCATTGCCGGAAGAAATCGCGAGACGCTGGAAAGATCGCTTCGGCGTCGAGATTTCCGACGGGCTGGGCACGACCGAGATGCTGCACATCTATCTCACCAACGCGCCGGGGGCGACCAAATACGGCACGACGGGAAAAGCGGTTCCCGGCTACGAGATCAAGCTGATTGGTGAAGACGGCCAGCCGGTGAAAAAAGGCGAGATGGGCGAACTCTATGTGCGCGGTCCGACCAGCGCGATCATGTACTGGAACAACCGGGAAAAGTCGCGTTCGACCTTCCAGGGTGATTGGACCCGTTCCGGTGACAAATATATCGAGGACGCCGACGGTTACTATGTCTGCTGCGGACGGCAGGACGACATGCTGAAAGTCTCGGGCATGTATGTTTCGCCATTCGAGGTCGAGGCCGCGCTGTCGTCCCATCCGGACGTGCTGGAAGCTGCGGTGGTCGGCTGGAACGACGAGCAGAAGCTGATCAAGCCGAAAGCCTTTGTGGTGCTTAAGTCACCAGAAAAAGCCAACGACGCGCTGATGCGCGCGCTGCAGGAACACGTCAAGCAGAAGCTCGCGCCGTATAAATATCCGCGCTGGATCGAATTTCGCAAAGATTTGCCGAAGACAGCAACGGGGAAGATCCAGCGGTTCAAGCTGCGGGCGGAAGGGCCGGGCGCGCACTGATGATACCTGCCGACTCCGGCTTTCTCGATATCGGCGGGCAACGGCTGGAATACCGTTTTGCTGGTGCGCTACCCGACAAGGCGCCGACCCTGGTGCTTTTGCACGAAGGCCTCGGCTGCGTCGGCCTTTGGAATGATTTTCCCGAAAAGCTTTCGGCCGCAACCGGTGCCGGCGTCTTCGTCTATTCGCGTGCCAGTTACGGCAAGTCGTCGCCGGTGATATTGCCGCGTCCGCTCTCCTACATGCATGACGAGGCGCGAGACATCTTGCCGCGCTTGCTCGATACAATCGGTTTTCAGCGGGGCTTGCTGATCGGCCACAGCGACGGGGCCTCAATCGCAACGATCTATGCTGGCAGCCATCAGGATCATCGCGTCGGCGGCCTTGTGCTGATCGCACCCCATTTCTTCACCGAAGATCCCGGCATCGCTTCCATCGTCGAGGCCAAAAAAGCCTATGAAACAGGCGATCTGCGCGCACGATTGTCGCGCTGGCACGCCGACGTCGACAACGCCTTCAAGGGTTGGAACGGCGCCTGGCTCGATCCGGATTTTCGCAAGTGGGACATCACCGAATTCCTCGCCTACATCCGCGTGCCGGTTCTGATCGTGCAGGGCGAGGACGATCAATACGGCACGGTCAGGCAGATCGAGGTGGCACAGGAGGAATGTTACTGTCCCGTCGAGGTCGCGCTATTGCCAGGCGCGCGTCATTCGCCGCAGCGCGAAACGCCTGAGATGACGCTCAAGGCGATTTCTGACTTTGTGGGGCAGGTGTTGCTGGCTAATGCGTGGGTAAGAGCGGCTTAGTCGTGGGCGCTTACGTTTATACATGCTCAACTGCGCTGATGGTTCTTACTACGTTGGCGCCGCCACTGGCTCCGATCTCAACCGACGTGTTTCAGAACACCAGTCCGGCGTACGGCCTGGCTACACGCAATCGCGTCGTCCCGTCCAACTTATATGGTCGGAATATTTCGACCGCGTTACAGATGCGATCGCTATGGAACGTAAATTGAAGGGCTGGAGCCGAGCTAAGAAGCGCGCATTGATAGTGGATGACTGGCAATCGATAAGCCGGCTGTCCAGACGGCGTGGAGAGCAAGCCGTATTCTCAATCCGTCATTCTGAGGCGCGAGCGCGAAGCGCGAGCCTCGAAGGATGACTAGGGAAATTGCGGAAATGCAGCGGCCGTCGCCCTTCGAGGGCCGCGCTGCGCGCGGCCACCTCAGGGTGACGGGTCTAGCGGTGTACGTTGTGGACCTATTCCGCCGCCTGCTTGGCGGAGGCGCCGTGCGCGGAGATGAGATAGTCCATCGCCGCCTGCACGCCGCCCTTCTTGTGCGGAATATTGGCAAGCGCGAGCGCCATTTCGGTCGCAGCCAGCCCGCCCAGCAGCATCGCGTCGTTGATGTCACCGAGGTGGCCGATGCGGAACATCTTACCGGTGAAACGGCCGAAGCTTGCACCGTAGGAAATATTGAACTGCTCGAGCGCCAATGCGCGGAACGCATCTGCGTCGTGCCCTTCCGGCAGCAGCACGGCGGTGATCGTCGGCGAATAATATTTCGGATCGCGGCAAATGATATCGAGCCCCCACGCCTTGATCGCTCGGCGCGTAGCTTCCGCGAGACGGTCGTGGCGGGCGAACACGTTGTCGAGGCCTTCCTCGTGCAGCATCTCGATGCCGACCGCGAGACCCTGCAGCATCTGAGTTGCCGGCGTGTAGGGAAAGAAGCCGACCTTGTTCATGGTGATCATCTCGTCCCAGGCCCAGAACGATTTCGTGAGCGTGGACGTCTTGTTCGCCGCCAGGGCCTTGTCGCTCACCGCGTTGAACGACATGCCGGGCGGTAGCATCAGACCTTTTTGCGCGCCGCCGACCGACACGTCGACGCCCCATTCGTCGTGCCGATAATCGGCCGACGCAAGCGAGGAGATGGTGTCGACCATCAACAGCGCGGGATGACCGGCCTTGTCGATTGCTTTGCGAATTTCCGCTACGGGCGACAGGCAACCAGTCGACGTTTCATTATGAAGAAAGCAGACCGCCTTGATCTCTTTCTTCTTGTCTTCGCGCAGCCGCGCTTCGATTGCGGCCGGGTCAGCGCCAATGCGCCAGTCGGTCGTGATGAATTCGGGGACGAGGCCGAGCTTCTCGGCCATCTTCTTCCACAGCGCGGCGAACTGGCCGGTTTCCACCATCAGCACCTTGTCGCCGGGCGACAGCGTGTTGACCAGCGCGGCTTCCCAGGCGCCGGTTCCGGTCGCGGTATAGATGATCACCGGGTTGGTGGTCTTGAAGATGGTCTTGATGCCATCAAGGCACTTTTTGGCCAGTCTGGAAAATTCCGGCCCGCGGTGGTCGATGATGGGCGTATCCATCGCGCGCAAAATGCGATCCGGCAGCGGCGAGGGCCCCGGGATGTGCAGAAAATGGCGCCCAACTGTACGCGAGGAATTCTTAGCCATAGAAAGTCCGCTCCTGAACGGCAGCTTTTACGGGATTTCGTGGCCTTGCCACGGGCGCGTTCCCGGCCAGGGAGCAACGCTTGTGGCGTTGAACTATGAATGTAACATTGCGGTCAAGCGGTTTTCCGTAAAAGCGAACTAGACCTTATGCATAGGCTTGGCGCAGCCCAAAAAGCCCAAAAAGGATAAGAAACGTGGCGGTAGTCATGCCTGGTCTGGAGCGGCGGCTGAAGGCCGAATTGACCGGAGAGGTTCAATTCGACCGGTTTTCGCGCGGCCGCTATGCCACCGACGCGTCTCACTATCAGATCATGCCGATTGGCGTGGTTGCACCGCGGACCATTGAAGAAGCCGATCGGGCGATAGCGGTTGCGCGCAGCGAGGGCGCGACCGTACTGGCGCGCGGTGGCGGAACTTCACAGGCGGGGCAGGCGGTCGGCAAATCGCTGATCGTGGATTGCTCGAAATATCTCACGCGCATTCTCGACCTCGACGTCAAGCGCGCGCGCTGCACGGTCGAGCCGGGGATCGTCCTCGACGATCTCAACCGGCAACTCAGGCCGCACGGCCTGTGGTTCCCCGTCGATATCTCGACCTCCTCGCGTGCCACGATCGGCGGCATGGCCGGCAACAATTCCTGCGGCGGCCGCTCGATGCGTTATGGCACCATGCGCGACAATGTGATCTCGATCGAGGCGCTGCTTGCGAATGGCACGCTCGGGCATTTTGGCCGCATCGGCGGCAACCTGAAGGATGTGCCGGCGCCGTTGCGTCCGCTCGCCAAGGATCTGCTCGCGATCGGCGCGCGTGAAGCCGATGAGATCGCCACACGGTTTCCAAAAGTCCAGCGGCGGGTCGGCGGCTACAATCTCGACGCGCTGGTGCCCGGCAAGAACGATATCAACCTCGCGCATGTGCTGGTCGGCGGCGAAGGCACGCTCGCATTTTCCACGCGCATCGAGTTGAAGCTCTCACCGCTGCTTGGCCGCCGTGCGGTCGGCGCCTGCCATTTCGGAAGCTTCCACGAGGCGATGAATTCGGCACAACAGATCGTGCGGCTCAAGCCAATCGCGGTCGAGCTGATCGATCGTACGATGATCGAGCTCGCACGTCAGATTCCTATTTTCCAGCCGGCGCTGGAAAAATTCGTGCGCGAGACCCCTGAAGCCATTTTGCTGGTCGAATTTGGCGAGGACGATCACGAAGTTAATCTTCGCATGCTCCAGCAGCTCAGGGATTTGATGGGCGATCTCGGCTTTGGCTGGGGCAAGAGCGGGGCGAAGTGGGGCGGCGTGGTCGAGGTGCTCAACCCGGAACTACAGGCGGCGATCACCGAAGTACGGACGTCAGGCCTCAACATCATGATGTCGATGAAGGAAGAGGGGAAACCGGTCTCCTTCGTCGAGGATTGCGCGGTGCCGCTGGAGCACCTGGCTGAATACACCTCGCGACTCTCGGAGGTTTTCGAAAAGCACGGCACGCGCGGCACGTGGTACGCGCATGCTGGTTCCGGCTGTTTGCATGTGCGGCCGATTCTGAATCTGCGACAGGAGAAAGACGTACATGCCATGCGCGAAATCGCCGAGGAGGCGTTCGCGATGGTCCGCGAATACAAAGGTTCGCACTCCGGCGAGCACGGCGACGGGCTGGTGCGATCGGAATTTAATGAGCCCATGTTCGGCGCGCGGCTCGCGCGCGCCTTCGAGGAGGTCAAGGACCGGTTTGATCCGAACGGTTTTTATAATCCGGGCAAGATCGTACGGCCGCCGAAATTCGATGACCGCAGCCTGTTTCGCTATGCGCCCGATTACCATGGCGAACCGGTCAAGATGCATCTCGACTGGTCGGCCTATCCAGGCGTTGGCGGCGGTTTTCAGGGCGCCGTCGAAATGTGCAACAACAATGGCGCCTGCCGCAAATTAACGGGCGGCGTGATGTGCCCGAGCTATCGCGTGACGCGTGACGAGCGCGATGTGACGCGCGGACGCGCCAACGCGTTGCGGCTCGCCATCAGCGGGCAACTTGGATCGGCTGCGCTTATCTCCGAAGAGATGGCCGATACCATGAAACTCTGCGTTTCCTGCAAGGCCTGCCGCCGCGAGTGTCCAACCGGTGTCGACATGGCGCGCATGAAAATCGAAGTGCAGGCTGCGCGCGCCGCGAAATTTGAACTCTCGCTGCACGAGAAGCTCGTCGGTTTTCTGCCGCACTTCGCGCCATTTGCCTCGAATTGGCATCATTTCTTTAACTTGCGGGATCAAAGCGCGATTCTGCGCAGGGCGTCGCAACTGGTTGCCGGCTTTTCCTCCAACCGCAGTCTGCCGAAATGGCGCAAGGACACCTACAGGGACCGTTCCGATTGGCGCTACGCGACGGCGGAGCAGAACGCGGCAGCGCGCGAAGTCGTGCTATTCGCCGACACGTTCAACCGCTATTTCGAGCGTGAAAATCTGGATGATGCGTTGAGTGTCCTGGTTGCCGCCGGTTATCGCGTCTACGCACCGTTGCCGCCCGATCCCAATAATCGTCCGCTATGCTGCGGCCGCACTTTCCTGGCGGTCGGACTAGTCGATGAAGCGCGCCGTGAAATGCAGCGCACGATGGATGCGCTTGCGCCTTACGTCGCACGGGGGCTGCCAGTCATCGGCCTCGAACCGAGCTGCCTGTTCACCTTCCGTGACGAATTGCCGGCCTTGTTCAAGGGAGAAACGGCGGACGCGCTGGCTGCGAACGCTGTTCTGTTCGAAGAATTCATCGCGGGCGAGCAAAAGCAGGGTCGACTCAACCTGCAGCTGGGCCCGCTGCCGAAAAAGGCGCTGCTGCACGGCCACTGCCATCAGAAGGCGTTCAACACCATGGGGGCCGTCGAGAGCACGCTACGGCTGATCCCGCAGCTTTCGGTCGAGACGATCGAATCGAGCTGCTGCGGCATGGCCGGATCGTTCGGCTATAACGCCGCGACGATCGATGTCTCGCGCAAGATGGGCGAATTGTCGCTGTTGCCCGCGGTGCGCAGAGCCAGCGCCGACACGCTGATCGTGGCCGACGGGACCTCGTGCCGGCACCAGATTCACGACGGCAGCGAACGCGAGGCTGCCCACGTCGCGCGCGTGCTGGCGATGAGCGTAGCGGCGGCTGGCCCAGCGACGGCGATGCCGTCATACTAGGCGCATGGCCAAGCTTCTTCCGACCTCTCTCGTCGGCTCTTACGCGCAGCCGGAATGGCTGATTGACCGGGCCAAGCTTGCGGCCCGTTTCCCGCCGCGCGTGCGCGCGAAAGAGCTTTGGCGCATTGTGCCCGACTATCTCAAGCAGGCGCAGGATGATGCCACTTTGCTCGCGATCCGCGATCAGGAGCGCGCCGGCCTCGACATCATCACTGATGGCGAGATGCGGCGTGAAAGCTATTCCAATCGCTTCGCCACGGCGCTCGAAGGGGTCGATGTCGACAACCCGGGCATAGCGCTCGATCGCTCCGGTCATCCCAATCCGGTGCCGCGCGTGACCGGCAAGGTCCGCCGCCGGCATCCGGTTGAGGTAGACGATGTAAAATTCCTGCGTGCCAATACAGATCGCATGATCAAGATGACGGTGCCCGGCCCGTTTACAATGTCACAACAGGCGCAGAACGATTTTTATAAGGACGAGGAGGAGATGGCGCGCGATTATGCCGCCGCGGTGAACGCCGAAATCAAGGATCTGTTCGCTGCCGGTGCCGACATTGTGCAGATCGATGAGCCGTATATGCAGGCGCGGCCTGAAAAGGCCAGAAAATATGGACTTAAGGCGCTCAACGCCGCGCTCGATGGGGTCAACGGGCCGACGGCGGTTCATATCTGTTTCGGCTATGCCGCCATCATTCATGTGCGCCCGGAGGGATATTCGTTTCTACCCGAGCTGACCGGCTCGCCGGTCGGACAGGTTTCGATCGAAACCGCCCAATCCAATCTTGACTGCGTGGTGCTGGAAAGGTTGCCCGGCAAGACAATCATTCTCGGCACGCTCGATCTCTCTGATATGGCGATCGAGAAACCCGAAACGGTAGCCGCTCGCATCAGGCGTGCCTTGCAGCACGTATCCGCCGATCGAATCGTTGTTGCCCCCGATTGCGGCCTGAAATATCTGCCACGCGAGGTAGCCTTCGGAAAAATATGTGCCATGGTCGAAGGTGCGAAAATTGTGCGCGCCGAATTATCCAGCTGAACGGGCTAAACCGTACGATGGCAGCCAAGCTCTTTCCGACTTCTCTCGTTGGCTCCTATCCGCAGCCGGATTGGCTGATCGATCGCGCGCGGCTTTCGAAGATGGTGCCGCGGGTCCGGATGGACGATCTCTGGCTGGTCGACCCTAAAACGCTCGAAGCCAAACAGGACGAGGCAACAATTCTCGCGATCCAGGACCAGGAACGCGCCGGACTCGACATCATCACAGACGGTGAGCAGCGGCGCGAAAGCTATTCGAATCGTTTTGCGACTGCGCTCGAAGGCGTCGACATTGAAAATCACGGAACGACACTCAATCGCAGCGGCAAGCCGATTCCCGTGCCGCGTGTAACCGGGAAGATCCGGCGCAAATATCCGGTTGAGGCGCGCGATCTGCAGTTTCTGCGCGAGAACACGAAAAGGGCCGTGAAGATGACCGTGCCAGGTCCCTTCACCATGTCGAAGCAGGCCCAGAACGAATTCTATCAATCCGACGAAGCCATGGCGCTCGACTATGCCGCTGCGGTCAACGAGGAGATCAAGGATCTGTTCGCTGCCGGCGCCGACGTCGTGCAGATTGACGAACCGTGGATGCAGCAGCATCCAGAAAAGGCGCGTGAGTACGGATTGAAGGCGCTCGACCGCGCGCTCGACGGCGTTGGCGGAACGATCGCGGTGCATCTGTGCTTCGGCTATGCCGCTGTCGTGCACGACAAGCCAGCGGGTTATTCATTCCTGCCTGAACTGGAAGGTTCGCGGGCCGCGCAAGTTTCGATAGAGGCGGCGCAGCCAAAACTCGATCTGAAAGTTCTCGAAAAACTGCCTTCGAAGACGATCATCCTGGGCGTGATCGATCTTTCCGATATGAACGTGGAGACGCCGGATATTGTCGCTGGACGCATCCGCAAGGCGTTGCCGCATGTGTCCGCCGAACGCATCGTGATCGCCCCCGATTGCGGTATGAAATACCTGCCACGAGAAGTGGCTTTCGCGAAAATGCAGGCGATGGTGCAGGGCGCGGACATTGTGCGGCGCGAGCAGCACGGCCATTAGCCGAACGGCGGCTTGAACTTGCGCTCAATACCCGCAAAATGGGGCTAATTAACAAGGACAGCGCGGCCTATCCGCTGGTAGAACCGCTGCGAGCCTATAAAGGGAGGATGAAATGAAAAACCTTGTGTTGGCCGGCACAGCCGTTGCGGCCATTGCGCTGGCAAACTCGCCGGCCGCCGCGTGGGAACCGACCAAGCCGGTTGAAATCGTGGTGGCCGCCGGCGCGGGCGGCGCATCCGACCAGATGGCGCGCATGATTCAGGCCGCTATCCAGAAGAACAACCTGATGAAGCAGCCGATGGTTGTCTCGCTCAAGGGCGGTGCGTCAGGCGCGGAAGCGTTGATGTACATGAAATCGAGCGACGGCGATCCAAACCGCTTGTTGCTTGCTTACTCGCTGATTTACATGCTGCCGCTCTCGGCGAAGATCCCGTTTAACTGGCGCGAGCTCTCGCCGGTCGCCGTCACTGCAATGGATCAGTTCGTGCTGTGGGACAACACCACGCTGCCCTACAAGAATGTGAAGGAGTTCGTCGACGCGGCAAAGGCCGCGCCGCAACCATTCAAGATGGGCGGAACCGGCTCCAAGCGTGAGGATCACATCCTCACAGTATTCATGGAAAAGAAGACCGGCGCGAAATTCGCTTACCTGCCTTACAAGTCGGGCGGTGAGGCGGCCACCCAGCTGGTCGGCAATCACACGGCGTCCAACGTCAATAACCCTTCGGAAAATCTCGAAGTGTGGCGTGCCGGCCAGGTGCGCGCGCTGTGCGTATTCGACAAGGAACGCATCGCCTACAAGACCAAGGTAACCGACACGCAGTCGTGGAACGATATTCCGACCTGCAAGGAGGAAGGTCTCGACGTGCAGTACCTGATGCTGCGCGCCTTCTTCCTGCCGGGCAAGGTCGCGCCCGAACAGTCAGCCTTCTACGTTGACCTGCTCAAGAAGGTTGCGCAGACCGCCGAGTACAAGGACTACATGGAAAAGCAGGCGCTCAAGCCGATCTTCCTGACCGGCAAGGACATGGTCAAATTTCTCGAGGACGACGACAAACTGAACTCGAGTCTGATGGAAGAAGCCGGGTTCGTCGCGAAGTAAAACGATCGTTGTGCCGGACCGCGCCTTTGTGCCGGACCCGGAATCCAGCGGCAGGTACCGTGTGTGGCTCTGGATTCCGGGTTCGCGCTGCGCGCGCCTCGGAATGACAAAGACAGGTAAGCAATGTCCTCCGATACCGAAATTGTCGTCGAAGATCCGGATGCGCCGGCTGAACAATCGCCGGCCGTTGCTTCGACGCGCACAGTCGAGTGTGTCGTCTATGTCCTGCTGACGGGGCTGGCCCTGTTGCTGGCGTTCGACAACTGGCGGACCGGAATGGGCTGGGAGACAGACGGTCCGCAGGCCGGCTATTTCCCATTCTATCTGTCCCTCATTCTGGCCGCCGCGAGCATCTTCGGACTGGTTTCGATTCTCCTGAGCCGGATGGATGAAGGCAAAATATTTGTGACGCGTGACCAGCTTCGACGCGTGATCCAGGTGTTCATTCCGACCCTCCTGTTCTGTCTGGCGACGCAGTGGCTCGGGCTCTACGTCGCAAGCTTTCTGCTGATCGCAGGCTTCATGTGGAAGGTCGGACGGATCGCAATCTGGAAATCATTGCTGACCGCTTTTGTGTTCTCGGTGGCCATGTTTATTACTTTCGATATCGCGTTCGACGTCATCATGCCTAAGGGGCCGCTCGAAGCCCTGTTTGGATATTGATTCCATGGAAGCTTTTGGGCTGCTCGTTCACGGTTTTGCCGTTCTGCTGACCTGGAAGACGCTGGCATTGATGATGGTCGGGCTGGTGCTCGGCGTTTTCGTTGGCGTCCTTCCGGGACTGGGCGGTCCAAACGGTGTTGCCATCCTGCTGCCGCTCACCTTCACGATGGATCCCACGTCCGCGATCGTTATGCTGTCCTGCATCTATTGGGGTGCGCTGTTCGGCGGCGCCATTACCTCGATCCTGTTCAACATTCCGGGCGAAGCCTGGTCCGTTGCGACGACGTTCGATGGCTATCCGATGGCGCAGCAGGGCAAGGCCGCGGAGGCACTTACTGCGGCATTTACCTCGTCCTTTATTGGATCGCTGTTCGCTGTTCTGCTCATCACATTCCTTGCGCCCGGCATCGCTTCATTCGCCCTGCGCTTCGGGCCGCCCGAGTTTTTTTCGGTTTATCTGCTCACCTTCTGCTCATTCGTCGGCCTCGGCCGCGAAGCCAAGCACAAGACCATCATTTCCATGGCGCTTGGCTTGCTGCTTGCTGGTGTCGGCATGGACACTGTCTCGGGTCAGCTGCGGATGACTTTCGGCTTCAGCGACCTGCTGCGCGGCATCAACTTCCTGGTCGCGGTGATCGGTCTGTTCGGGATCAGCGAAATTCTGCTCACCATGGAAGAGCGGCTGGCGCTGCGCGGCCATGCCGCCCGGATCAGCCTGCGCGTGCTCTGGAACGTGTGGAGGGACCTGCCGCGCTACTGGGTGACACTGCTGCGTTCATCGGTGATAGGCGCGTGGCTCGGCATTACGCCCGGCGGCGCAATTGCTGCATCATTCATGGGTTATAACCTCGCCAAGCGCTTCGCGAAGGACCCGGAAAGCTTCGGCACGGGTCGCATCGAGGGCGTGTTTGCGCCGGAAACGGCGGCGCACGCGTCAGGCACGGCTGCGCTGCTCCCGATGCTCGCCCTGGGAATTCCGGGGTCGGGCACAGCCGCAATCCTGCTCGGCGGGTTGATGGTTTGGGGACTCAATCCCGGTCCGCTGCTGTTTGTCGAACACAAGGATTTCGTCTGGGGCCTTATCGCCTCGATGTACCTCGGCAATATCGTCGGCCTGGCAATGGTGCTTACCACCGTGCCGGTATTTGCGGCGGTCCTGCGCGTACCGTTCGCGGCCATCGCGCCGATGATTGTGGTGTCCTGCGCGATTGGCGCCTACGCCATCCAGAATGCGATGTTCGACATCTGGTTGATGCTGCTGTTCGGCGTGGTCGGCTATGTGTTCAAGAAGGTCGGAATCCCGCTGGCGCCGTTCACGCTTGCGCTCGTCCTCGGCAGCCGTGCTGAAGACGCCTTCCGTCTCGCTATGATCGGGTCCGGCGGCGATCTGCGCGTGTTCTGGGCGAATCCGCTGGTCGGCTCGATCACCACCCTCGCCATCGTGCTGCTGTTCTGGTCGCCGATCAGCAAATTCGTCAGCCGCATCGGCGGGCTGGTTCAAACCGCTAAGCGCGCCAGCTGATTATTCCGCGCGTCCTGGCTCGGCCGCTGCACCGCGACTCACCGGCGCAGTTCTTCGCACCGTCGGCATCACCAGCCGCGCCAACGTTGGAATGACCAGAAGGCTGCAAATCGGTGACAGCAGCATGCCGCCGACGATCACGCAGGCGAGCGGCTGTTGCACTTGCGAACCGATGCCGGTGGAAATTGCGGCCGGCACCAGGCCGATACATGCAGAAAGACCGGTCATGAAGATCTGACGCATCCGCGCTTGCGCGGAACCGATGATGGCTTCGTCCTTGCCGAATCCTTCATCCAGGCGCCGACGAATGTAAGAGACCAGCAGGATGCCATCCATTGCCGACACGCCGAACAGTGAAATGAATCCGACGGCCGCCGAAACGCTGAAGTTCAAACCGAAAAAATAAAGTCCAAGAATTCCGCCGCAGGCCGCAAACGGAATGCCCGACAACGCCAGCAGGCTGTCGCGTATGGAATTGAACAAACTGTAAAGCAACATCATGATCAGCAGCAGGCTGAGCGGGATAATGACCGCAAGCCTTTTTTTGGCCTCGACCAGCGCGCCGAATTCGCCCGACCATTCCAGTCGGTAACCTTCCTTCAGTTCCACGTTCTTGGCGATGCGCTGTTGCGCATCGGCGACAGTCGAACCGAGGTCGCGGCCGCGCACGCTATATTTAATCGGCACGAAACGCTCGGTGTTCTGCCGGTAGATATACGCGGCGCCGGTCTCCAGCCGCACTTCGGCGACATCGCCGAGGGCAATGTAGGCAGTGGGCGATTTTGGATCGGAATTCGGCAAAGCCACCGGCACCGAGCGGATGGCGTCGATATTGTCGCGGTATTGCTGCGCCAGCCGGACCGTGAGCGGGAAGTTCATTTCGCCTTCGTAGATGCGCGTGACTTCCTGGCCGCCAATCGCTGCCTGAACCACCGTGTTCATATCGCTGACGGTGATGCCGTAGCGGGCTGCTTTGGCGCGGTCGACCTGGATCACCAGATTGGGCTGGCCGAGCAGATTGAATGCGCCCGGGTCAGCGACACCAGGGACCTTCGCCAACTCGTTTTGCACCACTTTCGACAGGCGTTCGAGCTCTGTCAGATCGCGGCCGAAGATCTTGACCGAATTTTCGCCCTTAACACCCGAGACGGCTTCCTCGATGTTGTCCTGGATGTACTGCGAGAAGTTGAAGTCGATGCCAATGAACTCGCTTTCCAGCCGCGCTGACATCTCCTTGACGAGCTTCGGCTTGGTCAGGCCATTCGGCCATTCATCAAACGGCTTGAGCGGTACGAAAAATTCAGCGACGAAGGATCCGTCGGGATCGGTGGCGTCTTCACCGCGGCCTTGCTCGGAAACAACGGTACGGACCGGAGCATAACTGCCGATCACATTGCGGATCTTGTTGACGGTGTCGCGGCCCGCTTCAAGTGTGATTGTGGGCGGCAGCAGAGCGCGGATCCAGAGATTGCCTTCTTCGAGCTTCGGCAGGAATTCGGTGCCAAGCCTCATTCCGAGGCCGCCGCAGAGGACGAGGAAGGCGAGAGCGATCATCGCCGAAAAACGTGCGTTCTTCACCGCCAGAACAAGAACGCGCTCGTAGACGCTGCGAAGGCCACGGACGAGAATGGTCTCAACTTCGGTCACTCGTTCCGGAAGCAAAAGCGATGACATCACGGGCGTCACCGTAAAGGTGGCAATCACCGCGCCGAGCAGAGCGTAGGCGTATGTCCGCGACATCGGCCCGAAGATCTGGCCTTCCACGCCCTGCATGGTGAAAAGCGGGATGAAGGCTGCGATGGTGATGATCACCGAGAAGAAGATCGGTTTGTCCACCTCGACGGCCGCTGCCAGTATCCGGTGCAACCGGTCGCCGCGGCTGGCCTCAGATGGATGACGTGCCGCGTGTTCGGCAAGATGGCGGAAAATATTTTCCACCATGATGACAGTGCCGTCCACGATGATGCCGAGATCGATCGCGCCGACCGAGAGCAAGTTGGCCGACTCTCCACGCAGCACCGTAATGATCACCGCAAGGAAGAGGGCCACCGGGATTGTGGCCGAGACGATCAGGGCGCAGCGCAGGTTTCCCAGAAATACCCACTGAATGAGGAAAATCAGCGCGATGCCAAACAGCATGTTGTGCATCACCGTGCGCACGGTGATGGCAACGAGATCTCCCCGATCGTAATAGGGCTCGATTCTCACGCCAGGCGGCAGGCTGCCGTCGCTATTGATGCGCTCGATTGCGGCGCGTACGCGCGTCACGACATCCATGGTGCGTTCGAGCTTCTGCATCAGCACGATGCCGAACAGGATGTCGTCCTGGTTATCACGGCCGGCTATACCAAGGCGCGGTGTGAACCCGACCTGGTTGTGCGAGATGTCCGACAGTACGACGGGCAGTCCGCCCTGCTGGCTCACGACGATATTGTTGATGTCGCTGATCGATCCGAGTGCGCCGACGCCGCGGACATTGACCGACTGCTCACCGATCGCGATGGTGCGGCCGCCGACGTTGGCGTTGCTGGTGGAAATTGCGGTGATGATCTGCGGCAACGTCAGCCCGTAAGACCGCATGCGATCGAGGTCGATTTCGGCCTGGTATTCCTTGGTTTTGCCGCCGAGCGGCGAAATATCCGCGATGCCCGGGACGATGCGCAATTTGCGCTCGACCACCCAATCCTGGATGGTCTTGAGCTGGATCAGGTCCATCCCGGGCGGACCTTTGAGCTGGTAGCGCAGGATCTCGCTGATGCCGCCGGCAGGTGAGATGACCGGCGTCACCGCTGCTGGCAGCGTCGCGTCTTTCAGGCGATTGGTGACCTGCTGGCGTACGAAATTGTAGTCGCGACCATATTCGAATTGCAGCCGGACGAACCCGAGCGCGAACACGGTGTTCGACCGGATGTAGGTCAGGCCGGGTGTGCTGGCGACCGCGATCTCCAACGGAATAGTGACATAGCGCTCGACTTCCTCGGGCGACTGGCCGGGATATTGCGCGATGATTTCGATGATCGGCGGCGCAGGATCGGGATAGGCCTCGACATTAAGCTGCGTGAATGCCCCAATGCCAACGGCAATAAACGCCGCAAAGGCGACCAGCGCCAGCGGGCGCCGCGACAGGCAAAAAGACATCAGGCTTCGCAACATGGATGCGTCAGCTTCCCGCCGCAGCGCGATCGACGAACAGGCTGCCCCTGCTCACGACGGTTTCGCCGTTGCGCAGACCCTCGGTGACCTGGATCATGGGCCCGTTGGAAAGGCCGGTCTTGATGTCACGCCGTTCGACCGATTTGTCGGCGCGCGCGACCCAGACATGAGCCACCTTGCCATCGTAGATGATTGAATCCTGCGGCACTGCCAGAGAGCTATCCCCTTCGCCGGTAAGGATTGTTACGCTCGCGAACATTTCCGGACGGAGCAGATGTTGCGAATTATCGATCGTTGCCCGCACAATCAGCCGGCGGGTTCCGGTATCGAGCGAGGTCGCGACATAGGAAATGTTCGCCGGAAACACACGGGTTGGATAGGCGAGAACCGTAAAATGCAGCGCTTGTCCCACGTGCACGCTCGGCGCATCGGATTCGCGCACATAGGCGACCAGCCACACGGTCGACAGATCGCCGATGACGAAAGTGGGATCGCTTGCGCTGGTGTTCTGCGATGAGGTGTTGATGTATTGCCCGGGTCCGACCTTGCGCTGGATCACGGTGCCGCCGAGCGGCGAATAAATCGTCACTTGCGGACTGACAGCGCCGGTGTCGCTGAATTTGGCGATTTCATCGTCCGTCATCCCGAGAATACGCAAGCGATTGCGCGTCATCTCCAGCGAGGTCTGGGCGGAGCGCACATCATTCTCGGCGGCGCGGCTGGTCGCCTGCGACGTTTGCAGATCGCGCAGCGGGCCAGCCCGCGAGTCATAGAGCGTCTTGTTTTGCTGCTCGACGATTCTGGCGAGCTCGAGTGCCGACTTGGTCTTGTTCACGTTGGAGATCGCGGAGATAAAATCATTCTGCGCCTGCACCATGTCCGGCGCTTCGACCGTGAACAGCGGTTGACCGGCTTTCACAGTATCGCCCGGCTTGGCGAGCAGCTTGATCACGCGACCCGAATAAGGTGAGAACACCAGCGTCGAGCGGTCTTCGTCGACGGCAATTTTCCCCTCAGTCAAATGTTCGGTGCGGAAAACGACTTCGGTGACCGGTGTCGTCGTCAATGACGCCCATTGCTTCGGCGTCGGGTAGTACAATGCGCCTTCGTGGCGGCCTTGGGTCGCTTCCGGCTCGGCCAATTTGTCCACGCCGGGGGCGCGCGTTGCAGCCACCGCTAGCCATGTACCGACAATGAGAACGACCGCGGCGATCACGCCATTGCGCGCGCTTAGCTGCGGTCGCAGCTTAAACTGCGCCATACTTGGTCCCGGCTGGGTGATCCAAGAACTTCGTCGTCCTGGACCCCCTACTGGCGTGCTTTATATTGAATTTAGATGGGGCAGCGGCATTACCGCGAAATAAATCTTTTACCGGGGTAAATTGGGCCCGGATTCGGGCCTGATCGGTGCGGGCGTCGAAGAAATTGCCCGCAGCCCTTACAAAGCTATGCTTGGCGCGAATCGCGATGGGGGCGGTCATCCACCTGTCAGTATTTCCGAGCATAACCTTGGTTCGCCTGCGGAAGGCTACGCGTTGGGGCGCGCCTTGGTGCAGTGCAAAAAATGTCGTTGCGGTCGGTATGCGATTGCGTCGCCTGCCAATTCATTGTGCGGTGCTTGCGGTTGTGGGGTTCGCCGCTACGCCTTACGCGCGTGGTCAGCAAACGACGAATAGCGTCGGGATCACCGAACCTTCGATCGCCACCAGCTTTCCACTCAATGCCGACCCGTATGGCACCCGGAAGTGGCTCTACGAGCACGGCGTTTCATACAATTTCATCTACACCAACGACGTGCTGAGCAATTTATCCGGAGGCATCAAGCGCGGCACCATCGATCAGGGCAAGCTGGAAGCGCAGCTCTACATTGACCTTGAAAAACTGGCCGGCTTGAAGAGCTGGACGTTCTACGCCAACGCCTTCGGAATCTACAATGACGGCCGGATCCGGCGAGACTACGTCGGCGGCATGAACACGATCGCGGCGATCGAAGCAACGCCGACCGTGCGTTTGTCGGAATTGTGGCTCGAACGCTGGTTCGGTCCCCTGAGTTTGAGATTTGGCCAGCTCGCCGCGGACGCCGAATTCTTCTACAGCGACGTCAGTCAGATTTTCATGCAGAGCGATTGGCCGACGATCGGCGCAGTCAATTTGCCGGGTGGAGGCCCGGCTTATCCGTTGTCGGCGGTCGGCGCACGGATAAAGTACGAATTGCCAAAGGACGCCTCGTTGCTATTTGCGATTTTCAACGGCGATCCGGCGCCACCATGCGGGAATGCCGATCCCGACACCTGCAATCGCTATGGCGTCAATTTTCGCCTGAGCGATCCAGCCTTCATGATCGGCGAATTTCAATGGAGACAAAATCGCGGAAGGCATGACACCGGGCTCGCCACGACCTTGAAGATCGGCGGCTGGAGCCATCTTGGTCAATTTGCCGATAAGCAGTTCACCAACAACGGCATGCTGTTGGCCAACCCGGCCAGCAACGGCATGCCGCTGTTGCACCGCGGTGATTACGGAATTTACGGCGTGATCGATCAGCAGCTCTATCGGCTTCCGGGCGGCAGCGGAGATACCGGCATTTCAATTTTCAACCGCTCCGCGATCAGTCCGTCCGACCGCAATCAGGTGAATGTCGAGATCGATGGTGGAATTGTCTTTGCCGGAATGATCCCGAAGCGTCCGGATGACAGCTTCGGCGCGAGCGTCATCTATTCGCGCTTTTCCAACAGCATTCGCGCCTTCGATCAGGAGCAGATCAATTTCGGTACCTTGTCCACGCCGCCACGCGATTACGAGATGAACCTCGAACTCACTTATGTTGCGGAGATCATAAAAGGCTGGGTCGTGCAGCCGGTTTATACCTACATCTGGCATCCGAGCGGCACCGGCATCAGGTATCCAGACGCACACGTCGTGGGCGTGCGCACGATCATCAGGTACTGAAAAGCAGACCCGCCCGGACGGGGACATGGCCGGGCGGGTCGTCTTAGATCGGCGCGAGGATGGACGGGGCAGGCGCCGATCCCAGCGGGGTGAAATCAGTAGCCGCAGACCCGGACGACGCGCAGGTTGCCCCAGCGGTCGTAACGCTCGACCAGGCGGCAATCGCGATAATCGGGTGATACGTACACGGGGCCGGCATAGCTGGACGCGGCAGCCGCGCCGATCAACGCGCCGGCTGCAATGCCGATACCGACGCCCGTGCCCCAATGCGAGTGAGCCTGTGCGCTGCCGCTGCTGGCGACGAGGGTGCCCGCAAGCGCGAGTGCAGTCAGGGTGGCTGTGGTGATCTTTGACTTGGTCATGGCGGTCTCCATCCGGTTAAAATCGGGCGGCGTTTGATGGCCGCGATATCCATGGGTCGCGCCGGTCTCGGTAAAGGTTCAAACAAGCCGCGCCGGCGCGGCTTGCCCGGACCCGACCGCCGTGAAAAGTTGAGAAAATGAGCAGAATCACCGCGTTTTTATTGCTTTTCGCCGTGGTTTCGACCGCGCAGGCGCAGCAACTGAACAAGGTCCGCTTCGGCACCAACTGGGTGGCCGAAGCCGAGCACGGTGGTTTCTACCAGGCGGTCGCCGACGGCACTTACGAGAAATATGGGCTCGATGTGACTATCGTTCCGGGCGGCCCGAATGTTAACAATCGGATTCTGCTCCCGGTCGGCAGACTCGACTTCTTCATGAGCGCCAATTCGCTGCAGTCCTTCGACGCGGTTGCGCAGAAGGTTCCGACCGTTGCGGTGGCCGCGAGCTTCCAGAAGGATCCACAGGTTTTCGTCGCGCATCCGGACGTCACGACGTTCGACGACCTGAAGACGCGTACGTTGTTCGTGTCCAAGGAAGGCATGGCCAGCTATTTCCAATGGCTGAAAGCTGATTTCGGCTTCAACGAGTCCAGGGTGAAGCCTTACACCTTCAATGCACAACCGTTTCTCACCGATAAAAAATCGGCGATGCAGGGCTACGTCACTTCGGAACCGTTTGCGGTTGAACGTCAGGGCAAGTTCAAGCCGGCGGTGTTTCTGCTCGCCGATCATGGTTTTGACGCTTACTCAACACTGATCGAGACGCGGCGCGATTTGGTGGAGATGCGACCCGATCTCGTGCAGCGTTTCGTCGATGCCTCAGCGATCGGCTGGTATCACTATATCTACGGCGACAGCCGGCCAGGAAACGATCTGATCAAGAAACAAAATCCGGAAATGACCGATGCGCTGTTGTCTTATTCCATTGCGAAGATAAAGGAGTACGGCATCGTCGATTCCGGCGACTCGCTGAAGCTCGGCATCGGCGCCATGACCGATGCCCACTGGAAAAGCTTCTTCGACAAGATGGTGCGGGCCGGCGTCGTCAAGCCGGGCATCGACTACAGGCGCGCCTACACGCTGCAGTTCGTCAACAAGGGCGTCGGCCTCGACCTGCGGCCGAAGAATTGATCGCGCTGCGTCATGCGCGGCTACTCAGCGGGAACGGCAGAAGCACGAAATGCCTTTGCAGCCTGTTCCCGCCGCACGACCAGCCAGCCGAAATGCAGGATTGAGCCCAACACGACGACGGATCCGATCGCGGCGAACGGCTGCCCAATGTCATGGCCCGTATGAAGGAGAGCTACCCCGAACGTCAGTATGACCGTGCCGACAATCCAGACAGCGACCTGAACGAGTGCCGATCGACTGCAATCGATCGCCGGATGGAGTTGATAGAACACACCGAACAGGAACAACGAGACCCACCCGAGCAGATTAAGGTGTGCGTGCGCCGGCATGGCCGAGTGGTCGTGCGACACCGCCATGATAATTCCCCAGATCATGCCTGCCACCACCATCAAGACGGCGACGGGGAAACTCACTGACGATGCTTTCATGTTTGATCTCCGAGATTTGCCGGACAAGATCTTGCGGGCTGCTAATCAATGCACAATAATGTGTAACTAAATTATGGGCCGGCGTCAATATGGGGGTACAATAGCGTGTAATGATTCGAAAGCGCAGCTATACGCTCAGAAAGCGGGCGGAAAATCAGGCGGACACCCGCCGCCGCATCGTCGAGGCGACTGTCGATCTGCACGCGGAGCGGGGGCCGGCGCATACGAGCATCACCGCCATCGCCGAACGCGCGGGCGTGCAGCGGCATACGGTCTACGCGCACTTCCCGACGGAACGCGAACTGGGTCTTGCCTGCTCGGGGCTCGCGCTTGAACGCGATCCACTGCCGGACGAGCGCGCCTGGCGGGAGATCGCCGATCCCGATCAGCGGCTGCGACACGGCCTCACCGAGATTTACGCGTGGTATGCCCGCAATGCCGAGCTCGCCAGCTGTGTGATGCGGGACGCCGAGATTGATCCGCTGACCCGGGACATCATGCAGTTGCGGATTGGTTCGCGGATGGATGCCTTCCAGGCGACGCTGAGCCGAGGTTGGCGGCCGGGGCGCGACCTGAATGCGGTGCTCGGACTTGCGCTGAGTTTCCACACATGGCGCTCGCTGGTGAAGGAAGGCGGCTTGAGCACCGACGCCGCTGTGGCATTTGTACTGCGTGCGGTACAGTGTGCGGCTGAAAAGTCAAAGCGGTTCCCCAGAGCATAATCTGGCCGTCAACAAGGCATGCCTTTGCCTCCTTCGCCGGTAACCGAACGACCAGCAGCAGGACGTCCCATCGTCGCACTGCGCGGGGTCGGCAAAACTTTCGAACGCGGCACTGTTGCTCTCGAAGCGTTCGATCTTGAGGTTCGCGAAGGCGAATTTGTTTCCCTGCTTGGCCCGTCGGGCTGTGGCAAATCGACAGCACTGCGCATCGTCGCGGGCCTGAGCGCGGCATCGAAGGGAGTTGTCGAATGGCCAAACGGTGCCGGCAAAATTGGCTTCGTATTCCAGGAGCCGACGCTGATGCCCTGGGCCAACATTGTCTCGAATGTGCAGCTTCCGCTCAAGCTCGCCAATGCCGATGAAGCCGCGTCGGGTATCGCGGTCAGACAATCGCTGGATCGCGTCGGACTGACCGATTTTTCGGATGCGTTTCCCCGGGAACTCTCGGGCGGCATGAAAATGCGCGCGTCAATCGCGCGCGCCCTAGTAACCGAGCCGCAGCTCTTGCTGATGGATGAACCCTTCGCGGCTCTCGACGAGATTACCCGCTTCAAGCTCAACAATGATCTGCTGGCGGTGTGGCACGCGCTGCGCCGCACGGTGATCTTCGTTACGCATTCGGTGTTCGAGTCGGTCTATCTGTCGCAGCGCATCGTGGTGATGACGCCGCGTCCGGGGCGCGTCTTTGCGGAGATTCCTATCGACGCGCCTTATCCGCGCGATGAGCGCTTTCGCACCTCTGCCGAATACGCCGGTTTCTGCCGGCAGGTCGCTGAGGAACTTGGCAAGGCCATGGCCACTGGAGGTGCTCCATGAGCGACCGCGCCTTGCGCATCGGCTTGCCGGTCGTGATGCTCGCGATCGCCGTGCTTGTTTGGCATCTCGTCGTTCAGATCTTTGCACTTCCGCCATACGTGCTGCCCGGCCCGGGCCTGGTGGCGACGACACTGATCGCCGATGGGAACCTGCTGTGGAATTCGCTGCTGGTGACGCTGCGCACCACGTTCGAAGGATTTCTGCTCGCAGCCGTCGGCGGTATCGGCCTTGCGATTCTGTTCAACCAGTCACGCCTGGTTGGATATTCATTCTATCCTTACGCGGTCATTCTTCAGGTGACGCCGGTCGTTGCCATTGCACCACTATTGCTGATTTACCTCCCGCAACCTTTGGCCGTGCTGGTCTGCGCGTGGATCGTCGCCTTCTTTCCGGTTCTCGCCAATACGACACTCGGGCTGAGTTCAGTCGACCACAATCTTCTTGCGCTCTTTGACCTGTACAAGGCGTCGCGCTGGCAGGTGCTGTGGAATTTGAAATTGCCTTCGGCACTCCCGCAAATTCTTGCCGGCCTCCGCATCGCCGGTGGCCTGTCATTGATCGGTGCCGTTGTCGCCGAGATCGCTGCCGGATCGGCCGGTGCAGGCTCGGGATTGGCTTACCGCATCGCCGAGTCCGGCTACCGGCTCAACATCCCGCGCATGTTTGCGGCATTGATTTTGCTGTCACTTGCTGGCGTGGCAATTTTCTATGCGCTGTCCGCGATGTCACATCTTGTGTTGCGCCGCTGGCACGAGAGCGCAATCGCCCGCGAGCGTTAGGTTCCAAGTATCCACTGCATGGCAGCGCCGAGCGCTGCCATGCATACAACGACCTCAATCAGGCTGCGGTGTAATCCAAACGCCAGAACGGCGGCGATCGTTGCCAGCGCTGTCGCGCGCAGATCGAGCGCAAACGGATCGAAGGCATACCAGCGCAACGGACCGGCGTGCATTTCGGTGACTTTGCCGAACAGCACATGCAGCGCGAACCACACCGACAGGTTCAAAATGACACCGACCACTGCCGCGGTGATGGCGGCAAGTGCGCCGGACAGCTGTTTGTTCGCGCGCAGCCGTTCAACAAACGGGGCCCCGGCGAAAATCCACAGCATGGATGGCACAAAGGTCACCCAGGTCGTCATCGCAGCGCCGAGAACGCCCGCGGTTACGGGCGAGAAGGGCGCAGCATCGCGGAACGCAGCAAGGAAGCCGACGAATTGGGTGACAAGGATAAGCGGACCTGGTGTGGTTTCGGCCAGGCCCAGTCCGTCGACCATTTCGGGCGCCGTCATCCAGCCGTAGGTCTGCACGGCTTCCTGCGCCATATAGGCGAGCAGCGCATAGGCGCCGCCGAAACTCACCACTGCAAGCTTCGAGAAAAAGGTGCCAATGCTGACCAGGACATGCGTTGGCCCGAAGACGAGCGCGGCAAGCGCGACTGGCAACCACCACGCAACAACACCGACGATCGACGCGGCGGTGAACTGCCGCCAGCGGTCTTTTGCCGGGGGCGGGACGTCTTCAATCTTTCCAGCCAGCCCGAGTTGGCCCGGTGCCTTGCGTGCGACCAAATAGCCAATCAGCGCTGCCGCGGCGACAATCAGCGGGAAAGGCATCGCCAGAAAAAAGATGCCGACGAAAGCCGCAGCTGCCAGTGAAAGGAGCAGGGGAGTTTTCAGCGCGCGTTTGCCGATACGGATCAACGCCTCGATGACGATCACCAGCACCGCTGCCTTAATGCCGAAGAGCGCACCGTCGACGACAGAGATGCCACGTCCCAGGGCGTAGAGCAGGCTCAGGCCCAGCATCACGAACGCGCCCGGCAAAACGAACAGAATTCCGGCGCTCAATCCTCCGCGCACGCCGTGCAGCAGCCAGCCGAGATAGGTGGCAAGCTTTTGAGCTTCGGGGCCAGGCAGCAGCATGCAAAAATTGAGGGCATGCAGGAAGCGCGCTTCGTCCACCCACTTCTTCTCGTCGACAGTGACGCGATGCATCAAGGCGATCTGCCCGGCCGGTCCGCCGAAATTGATGCAGCCGATCTTCAGCCAGACCATGAAAGCTTCGCCGAAGCTCGGCCCGGCAGCTGTTTTACTGTTTGTCGTACTTGTCATGCGGCTTTGGCCGGCCAGTTATGCCGCTCCTCAGCGGCAAAGCGGAGCCAGGCAAACAAGGCGTCATAGACCATGAAACCGCGCTCGAGCAGTCCGTGGTCGTCGTCGCCGGCGAGTGCCGACAGGCCAAGCGAAACGGCGTGGAGTCCAGCGGCTTCCGGGGCGATATCGGGCCGTGCAGTGTCGGCACCGCGCACGATCAGGGCGAGCCGGGCCAGTGAAGATTCGCTCTCCAAGCCGAACAGCTCGAGCATGGTGTCGAACGAGCAGCGTTCGCCAACATGGCTGAGCTCGACATCCTTGATATCAAACGGCACACCGCCGCTTTCGCGCGCGACGTTGACCACCTGGTCCGGGTCGACAAACAGAATCCGCGCCTGCGGATCCAGAAAACGGCGAATCAGCCAGGGGCAAGCGATGCGATCGATTTTCGGGCGGCGGCGCGTCACCCAAGCGCCCGGTCGTTTTGGCGTCAGCCGTTCGAGTTCTGATTTGGCGACCAGGGGCAGGCCTGCGTTCGCCCAGCCTTCATAACCGCCTTCCAGAACGCGCGCGTCGATGCCGTCGGCGCGCAATTGCGCGACCGTACTTTGGCTCATTTCGTGGCCGGCTTTGCAGGCGGCTACGATGGGACGTGCCGGATCAAACTCGGCCGCCCATTGTTTTGCCTTCGCCGCATCGCGCCAGACTGCGCCGGGTAACAAGTGCGGCGACTGCTCATAGGCGTCGCGCCGGCGAACGTCGATAAGTTGCGCTGCATCGCGCGTCGCGATCGCATTCCAGAGATCTTTCGCTGAGATCGAGTAGCTCGGAGACAGCATGGGTCTCCTCCGTAACGAAGGAGACGGCGCTTGGGCCTGTGAGCCTGAAAGCGCGGGGCGACCGTCGCAGGCCCCGCTCAGAAATTGGTATCGCAGCGTTCGTCCGGCAGCAAGCCGCCTTTCATCACAACTTGAATACAGGTACGACAAGAGACATCCCCGATATCAGCAAGAGCGTCAGGATCAACTTCCGGAAAGCTGCGTCATCGAGCTTTCCATACAGCTTGAAACCACACCAGATGCCGATGACAAGTGCGGGCAGACAGAGCAGGTACAGTCTGACTGTTTGGCCCTTGATGCCGCCGGCAATGCTCAGCGAAATGGCGCTCATGATGAAGGTCGCAAACATCACGGGCTGAAAGACAGCGCGCTGCGCATCTTTTGGTCCGCCGACGAGCTGACACCAGAGCGTCACCGCGATTCCGCCGAGCCCGGTCAATCCACCGATCAGGCCGTTTACGCCACCGACCGCAAAGTCGGCCGGAAGACCTGCCCCGACAGGTTTCATCGTTGGTCTCAGCAGGCTGTACAGGCTGTAGATCACCAGCAGCACACCGATACCGAGGCGTAAAGTACTGCCATCGATTGTGGTCAACAACGCGGTGCCAACCGGCACGCCAATCCCGCCGCCGATGATAAAGGGCGCAACTCGCCGCCAATCAATGGCATGTCGCACGCGCCAGATGCCGTAGCCTTGCGTGACAAGCCCGCAAAAGACAATGAGAGTTGCATTCTGATCGGGCGCGATAATGTGCAACCAGACGCCGGATACTACCAGACCCATGGCAAAGCCCGACAACCCGGAGGTCAAGCCGCCGAAAAACGCGGCGGCGAGAAAAAGACCCAAGTGCAATCCATCCAAGTGCAATCCACCCAAATTCAATTCATTCATAGTCACCGCTCCCCGGAACGAAAGGACGCAGCGCTTGAATGGAGTTCATCTGACGGGGAGGCGGCTTGTCCCCGAACCTTGTCGAGATTGGATTTTTTCTGATCGCTAGCCCGAACACAGCATAGGTCCCCTCCGTGAACGAAGGAGACGGTGCTTGGGCTTTGAGCCTTGAAAGCGCGGGGCGACCGTCGCGTGCCCCACGCATACACGTTTATCGCACATTGACCGGCCGTACAAGGCCGCCTGCATTACACACCCGCATTTTCATCACTCGCCACGGGATGTTGCGTCCGCTAGTTTTTGCGTGGGAGGCGGCCATGCCAAATAAAATCGATCTCACCGGACGCAACGCGGTCGTAACAGGTGGCGCGCAAGGTATTGGGCGCGCAATTGTCGAACGTTTCCTCGAATCCGGAGCAGCCGTTGCGATCTGGGATCGCGACGCGGGTTTGGCCAAGAAAGCCGCGGCCGAACTGCAAAAGCGCGGCCGCATTGCGACTGTCGCGATTGATGTCACCGACTATTCCGACGTCGAGCGCGCGCGAGATGAGACCGTCAAAGCGTTCGGTCGCGTCGACATCCTGGTCAACAACGCCGGCATTGCGGGGCCAAACGTGAAGACCTGGGACTATCCGCTGAAGGCCTGGCAGGACGTCCTTTCAATCAATCTCAACGGACCGTTTCATTGCTGCCGCGCCTTGGCACCGGTGATGATCGCGCAAAACTACGGGCGTATCGTCAATATTGCTTCCATCGCCGGCAAGGAAGGCAATCCAAACGCGCCCGCGTACTCTGCGTCAAAAGCGGGACTCATTGCTCTGACCAAATCACTCGGCAAGGAGCTTGCGTCGTACGACATAGCGGTGAATTGCATCACGCCGGCGGCCGCAAAAACCGCGATCTTCGATCAGATGACGCAAGAGCACATCGATTTCATGCTGTCGAAGATTCCACGCGGACGCTTTGTCACTGTAGATGAGATTGCGGCGCTTGCGGCGTTTTGTGCGTCGAGCGACTGTTCGTTCACGACTGGTGCCGTATTCGACATTTCAGGCGGGCGAGCGACCTATTGAGTCCCGCACAGCAGCGCCGCCAGCGGCTGACGGGCATCGCGTTGATGTGCGCAGCGGTCGCGACCTTTTCATGCCTCGACGCCACCGGAAAATATCTGCTGCGATACATGGATCCATTGCAGGTCGTGTGGGCTCGCTACTTCGGCGCCTTTCTGCTGGCACTCATCTTTCTTAATCCGATCACCACGCCGAAATTGCTGACGACGACGCGACCGTTCATGCAGCTCGGGCGATCGACGCTGCTGCTCGTATCTACTGCATTGAATTTTTTCGCGCTGCGCTATCTTCAGCTTGACGAAGCACTCGCTATTCTATTTTCGACGCCGTTCCTGGTTGCCTTGCTCTGCGGGCCGTTGCTTGGCGAATGGGTCGGCTGGCGGCGTTGGACCGCGATCAGCGTCGGTTTTATTGGCGTGTTGCTGGTGGCGCGCCCGGGTTTTGCCGGACTTCACCCCGCGGCACTCCTGTCGTTCGGCAGCGCCGTCTGTTACTCGCTTTACGTGATCTCCACGCGCGTGCTGGCTCGCAGCGACTCCAGTGAAACGACCCTGTTCTATTCGAACCTGGTTGGCGCGGTTGCGATGCTACCGGTCATTCCGTTCGTGTGGACCCCGCCGGACAACGCTTTCGTCGTGGCGCTGATGGTGCTTGTGGGTGCGCTCGGCAGTGGCGGGCACTATCTCCTCATCCGCGGCCACCGGTTGGCGCCGGCATCGACGTTAGCGCCTTTCATCTATACGCAAATGGTCTGGACGACGACGCTAGGCTTCCTGGTGTTCGGCGATGTGCCGCACCGGTGGACGATCGTCGGGGGACTGGTCGTGGTCTCGTCCGGTCTCTATCTGCTCTACCGCGAGCGTCAAATAGGCAAGAGCACAACCAGCGAAGCGGCGATCGAGGGTCCGCTCCAATAGGAGAGTTGCGGCCCCTTCCTTCTAGGCGCTAAGTTGCCGCCGCTTAACACGGATTTTGAGCTTTCGAGGATCATCTATGGCCACAGCAAAGGACCGCGCGCAGGCAAAGGCCGGCTCCGGACTGAACGACGATATCGGCGAGCAGAAGCGCCTGGCTCTGTACCGCTCTCAGGTGCGCCTGCGCGAGGCGGAACAGCGCGCCTACGACCTGTTCCTGCAGAACCTGGTCAAGGGCACCAGCCATCTGTCGCTCGGGCAGGAGGCAATCGCCGCCGGCTTTGCCGAGGCGATGCAAAAGGGCGATCTCTCGTTCTGCACTTACCGCGGCCATGCCCATACGCTGGCGCGCGGCGTGCCGGTCGAGAAGGTGCTGGGCGAGCTGATGCAGCGCGACAATGGATTGATGCGCGGCAAGGGCGGTTCCATGCATCTCACCTCGGAAGAGCACGGCGTGATGGGCTCCTATGCCATCATCGGTGCGCATCTCCCAATCGCCTGCGGTGCCGCCTGGCGCGCGCAATACAAAGGCGACAAGGATGTCTCGGTCTGCTTCTTCGGCGATGGCACCACCAATATCGGCGCATTTCACGAGGCGCTGAATTTTGCGGCGGTGTGGAAGCTGCCGGTGATCTTCGTCTGCGAGAACAATCTCTATATGGAGTATACGCCAATCGCCGATGTCACGGCGGTGCCGCACCCCGCCGCCGACCGCGCGGGATCTTACGGCCTCGAGCGCATCGTGATCGACGGCAACGACGCCGACGAATGTTATCGCACCGCGCAAAAGGCGTTTGCCAGGGCGCGAGCCGGCGAGGGGCCCTCGCTGATCGAATGCATGACGTACCGGCATAGCGGTCATTCCCGCGCCGACCCCGCCAAGTACCGTCCCGAGGGCGAACTGGAGAGATGGAAGTTGCGCGATCCGATCAAGATTTACCGCGAACGCCTGAAGCAATTCGGGGTCAGCGATGCCGACATTGCGGCGATCGACGCCAGCGTGCGCAAGGAGGTCGATGAGGCGACAGAGGCCTGCAAGGCCGCCCCCAATCCGCCGCTCGATATTCTCACCACGGATGTCTATGCCGATGGAGGCTGGGCATGGCGGAACTGAGCTATCGAGACGCCGTCATCCGTGGCATCGCGCAAGAGATGAAGCGCGATCCTGATGTCGTGTTCCTCGGCGAGGACGTGGGCAAGGCCGGCGGCGTATTCAAGGCGACCGTCGGTCTTTACGAACAGTTCGGGCCGTTGCGCGTGCGCGACACGCCCATTTCCGAGCAGGCCATCCTCGGTGCCGCCATGGGCGCGGCGATGACCGGCCTGAAGCCGATCGCCGAAATCATGTTCTCGGATTTCTTCGCGGTTTGCTTCGACTATATCGCCAATGAATTTCCCAAGAGCCGCTATATGTCAAACGGGCAAACCAAATGCCCGCTGGTGGTTCGGACCGGCAATGGCGCCGGCTCGCGTTTCGGCGCCCAGCACAGCCAGAGCGTCGAGAACTGGTGCATGATGATCCCTGGCCTGAAGGTGGTGGCGCCATCGAGCCCGCGCGACGTCATCGGGTTGCTGGCGGCTTCCGTGCGCGATCCCGATCCGGTGATCTTCCTCGAGCACAAGTCGCTCTACGCGACGAAGGGCGAGGTGCCGGACGGGGAGATCGTCGACACGCTCGGTACGGCAAAGATTCTCCGGTCCGGCAAGGACGCCACCATTTGCGCGTTGGCCCTGATGGTGCCCCGTGCCCTCGCCGCTGCCGAGAAGCTCAAGGCCGAGCACGGCATCGATTGCGAAGTTGTCGATGTGCGCTCGCTCGTGCCGCTTGATACGCAAACCATCCTGGGCTCGGTCGCCAAAACCCATCGGCTGTTTACCGTCGAGGAGAATCCGCGGCTGTGCGGATGGGGCGCCGAGATCGTGTCGATTGCGGCGGATGAAGGTTTCTATGATCTTGACGGCCCGCCGGTTCGAATTACCACGCCGCATATTCCGCTGCCGGCAGCCGATATTCTGGAAGACATCGTATTGCCGACACCCGATCGGATCGCCGAGCGCGTGTCGCGGTCCTTGCAGGGGTAACGAACCTTCATGCGTGCGTTGTGGTCCATCGCTGCTCTCGCCGCATTGCTGATGCTGGCACAGCCTTTGGCCGCGCAGACGCCGGCGGACCCTATCGTCAAAACTGAAGGGCTGCGGCAGGTCTCGCCGCACGTCTACATTATTCCTGACAACAGCGTGCCGCTGGTGCCAAACGTCGGGTTTGTCATCGGCGAGCGCGGCATCCTTGTGATCGATACAGGGCTTGGGCCACGCAACGGGTCCGCTGTGCTGGAGGTCGCGAAGGAACTCGGCGGTTCGCGGGCGCTCTATCTCGTCACCACGCATTTCCACCCAGAACATGATCTTGGCGCGCAGGTGTTTCCTGAAAGCACCACGCTGATCCGGTCAAACGACGAGGCGAAGGACATTGCGGAATTCGGCCTGCAGCTTGCGCAGGTGTTCGCGCGTCGCTCGGCGATCAATGCCGAATTGCTCAAGGATGCCGATTTCCGCAAGGCGAACGTGACCTTCGATCGGGATTATGCGCTCGATCTCGGCGGTGTGAAAGTGCAACTCATCGCCATGGGTGCAAACCACACGCGGGGCGACACCGCGATTTGGGTCGAGTCGGACCGCGTTCTCTTCTCCGGTGATGTTGCCATGCGCGCGCAGCCGGCTTTCGCCAGCCCGTATTCGACGATCCGGCAGTGGCTCTCGAGCCTCGACAAGCTCGAAGCGCTCAAGCCGGCGGTGATTGTTCCGAGCCATGGTCCGACCGGCGACGCAGCTTTCATTTCTGGCTACCGCAATTACCTGATCGAAGTGCGCGATCGAACCGCCGCCGATAAAAAGGCGGGCCGCAACGCGGATCAGACGACTGAAACGGTCACCGCCGCGATGGCGGAGCGCTTCCCCGACAAGGGACGCCTTGCCGGTGCGATCAAGGCGGCTTACGCCGAAGCGCAATAAGACAACTTGAGGAGCGTCACATGGCCAACTACGACAACCTGCTCGCCAATGTTCCGACCGACCTCTGGATCGGCGGCAAATGGCGCAAGGCCTCCGATGGCGGCCGTTTCGACGTGATCGATCCGGCGACGGAGCGCAAGATCGCCTCGGTCGCGAGCGCCACGGTCGATGATGCCAAGGCCGCGCTCGACGCAGCCGAAGGCGCCTTCGAAGGCTGGGCTGGCCGCAAGCCGCGTGAGCGCGCCGAAATCCTGCGCAAGGCCTTTGAGCTCATCATGCGCGACGCCGAACGTTTCGCGAAGCTGATCACGCTGGAGAATGGCAAGGCATTACCCGATTCGCGCGGCGAGGTGGCCTACGCGGCAGAGTTCTTTCGCTGGTACGCCGAGGAAGCCGTGCGCAATGTCGGCGAGGTGTCGCGCGCGCCGGCCTCCGGTGCACGCATTTTCGTGCACCACAAGCCAGCGGGCATCGCGGTTCTGGTGACGCCTTGGAATTTCCCCGCGGCGATGGCCACACGCAAGATCGGTCCGGCGCTCGCGGCCGGCTGCCCGGTCGTGCTCAAGCCTGCTTCCGACACGCCGCTTACCATGCTGGCCTTGATGCCGGCGCTGGAAGAAGCCGGTGTTCCGGCCGGTGTGGTCAATGTCATTCCGTCGCGCTCGTCCGGCAAGGTGGTCAGCGCCATGTTGCACGACAAGCGCGTGCGCGTTGTCTCCTTTACCGGATCGACAGAAGTCGGGCGCAAGCTGTTGCACGAGGCCGCGGACAACATCATCAAACCGGCGATGGAGCTCGGCGGGAATGCCCCCTTCATCGTGTTCGAAGACGCCGACATCGACGCCGCGATCGATGGCGCGATGATCGCGAAAATGCGCAACATGGGCGAGGCCTGCACTGCGGCCAACCGCTTCTACGTGCACGAGAAAGTGCATGACGAATTTGCCAGCAAGCTTACGGCAAAGATGGGCTCGCTCAAGATGGGCAATGGCCTCGACGAAGGCGTCAATCTCGGGCCATTGGTCAACAAGGATGGCCGCGACAAGGTGATCGAACTGGTCGACGATGCGGTGAAGAAGGGCGCAAAGGTGCTGGTCGGCGGTAAGCTGCCGGATGGTCCGGGTTTCTTCTATCCTGCGACGGTGCTTACCAACGTGTCCGACGATTCCAAAATGTTGAACGAAGAAATCTTTGGCCCCGTCGCTTCGATTCAGGCCTTCAAGTCGGAGGGCGAGGCAATCAAGCGCGCCAACGACACCGAATATGGCCTGGTAGCCTATCTTTATACCAGGGACCTCAGCCGCGGCATGCGTGTCTCCGAAAAGCTCGACTTCGGCATGATCGGCCTTAATCGCGGCCTTGTCTCCGACCCGGCAGCGCCATTCGGCGGCACCAAGCAGTCAGGCCTCGGCCGCGAAGGCGCGCAAGAGGGGATGAAAGAATTTCTTGAGACACAATACGTGTCGGTGAATTGGTAGGCTGCGCCGAACACTTCAGGAGAATTGCGTGGACGTTCTGATGCCGCAGCTCGGCGAAACCGTCGCCGAAGGCAAAATCGTGAAATGGTTCAAGGCGGCCGGCGACGCGGTGAAGCCGGGCGACAACCTGTTCGAGATCGAGACTGACAAGACGTCGATGGAAGTACCGTCGATCACCGCCGGGACGCTGAGCGAAATACGCTTTCAGGTTGGCGAGGTGGCCAAAGTGGGCGCCGTGGTGGCGGTAATATCGGGTGCCGGCGCCGCCGCAACGGCTTCAACTGCCGCGCAACCCAAGGCTCCCGCTGCGCCGCCTCGTCCCGCGCCTGCCGTCGCGATGCCGGCGGTTCAAGCCGCACCCGTTCCGCGCACCGCGCCAATGGACCCCTTCCGCGAGGTGCGCACCCCCGAACGCAACTATGGTCCGGCAAAGCTTGCCAGCGGCACGGTCGTCACGCCGCTTGCGCGCCGGCTGGCTGGCGAGCGCGGCATCGATCTTTCGCGCATCTCCGGTTCAGGCCCGCATGGCCGCATCGTCGCGCGCGACGTGGAGCAGGTGGCGCCTGGTGCGACTGTCGGCGCGGCGCCGGCCGCAATGGCGAGCGGCGCCAGCGCAGCGCAGGTGAAAGCCCTCTATGAAGGTATCGCTTATGAGGAAATGCCGCTCGACTCCATGCGCCGCACCATCGCGACGCGGCTGGTCGAAGCCAAGCAGACGATCCCGCATTTTTATCTCACGGCCGATCTCGATGCCGGCCGCCTGATCGCCATGCGTGAGGAAGCCAATGCCGCCGCGCCAAAGAGCAAGGATGGCCAGCCGGCGTTCAAGCTTTCGCTCAATGATTTCGTCATCAAGGCCTGGGCCGCCGCGCTCCAGCGTATTCCTGCCGCCAATGCGGTATGGGCGGCCGACCGTATTCTCCGCTTCCAGCATTCCGACATCGGTATAGCGGTCGCGCTCGAGGGCGGGCTGATCACGCCGATCGTGCGCAATGCCGAGGCCAAATCGCTCACCGTGATCTCCGCGGAGATGCGCGATCTTGCCGAGCGTGCGCGCCATAAGAAGCTCAGGCCGAACGAATATCAGGGTGGCTCAAGCGCGATTTCCAATCTCGGCATGTACGGCGTGCGAGAATTTTCGGCCATCATCAATCCGCCTCATGCCACCATCCTGGCCGTCGGCGCTACGCGGCGTGCGCCGGTCGAAGCAGACGATGGCAGCGTGAAGTTCATCAGCCAACTCACCGTCACCTTGTCGTGCGATCATCGCGTCGTGGACGGGGCGCTTGGCGCGGAGTTGCTGGCGGCCTTCAAGAATTTTATCGAAAAACCTGTCACTGCACTGGTTTAATAGGAGTAAGCGAAATGGCTGGCGAAAAGCCGGATGTATTAATGGTCGGGGCCAAGAAGCCCGTGATGATGAAGGGCTTCGAGGGCAAGGTGACGCTCCACCACTGGCTCGACGCCAAGGACAAGGCCGCCTTCGTCAAGGACGTTGGCAGCAGGATCAAAGCGATTGCGATCGCCTACACGGCCAACAAAGTCGACGGAAATTTTCTTCAGCAATTTCCCCACATCGAGCAGGTTTCGAGCTTCGGCGTAGGTTACGACCACATCGACGCCAAGTGGGCGGGCGAGCATGGCATTGTCGTTACCAACACACCGGAAGTGCTCAACGAGGAGGTGGCCGATACCGCGCTCGGTCTTCTGCTCTGTACTGTGCGTGAGTTGCCGCAGTCGGAACGTTACTTACGTGCCGGCAAATGGAAGGACGCGCACTATCCGCTCACCAAGGCCACGCTGCGCGATCGCACGGTCGGGATGGTCGGCATGGGCCGTATCGGCAAGGCGATCGCTCGGCGGCTGGAGGCATTCGGCATGCCCGTCGTCTACCACAGCCGCAACCCGCAAGCGGGTGTCGAATACAAGTACTACCCGAAGCTCCTCGACATGGCGCGCGATGTCGACACGCTGATGGTGATCGTGCCTGGCGGCGCGAACACAAAAAACATGATCAATGCCGAGGTGCTCAAGGCGCTGGGTCCGCGCGGTGTGGTGATCAACATGGCGCGTGGCTCGGTGGTCGATGAGCCGGCACTGATTGAAGCGCTGCAGAAGCGCACGATCTATTCCGCCGGCCTCGACGTGTTTGCCAACGAGCCGAACGTACCCAGGGAACTGATCGACATGGATCATGTCGTGCTGTTCCCGCATCTCGGTTCGTCGACAGAGGTAACCCGTGCCGCGATGGATCAGCTTGTCGTCGACAATATACTCGCCTGGGCGGCCGGTAAGGCGCCCCTCACGCCGGTTGCGGAAACACCCTGGCCACCGAAGCGTTAGTCGCAAGGCCGGAAGCACTGATGCTATAGTGTCGCCATGACCCGTGTTGCGATTGCTCTGGTAGCGGCCTGTGTGACCGGCGTCGCCCTCGCACAGGCGCCGCCCCCGCTCGGCGACTCCGCCCAGCGGATGATCGGCAACTGGGAATTCTCCAATGCCGATCGCGACCGCACCTGCACCGCCACCTTCAAAAGCGACCGCGGGCCAGGCGGCTTCAAGGTCGAATTCGATGCAAATTGCGCGAATCTTTTCCCGCTTGTGCGTGATGTCGCGGCCTGGAAGTTCCCGGACAACGATCTGCTTTATCTGCTCGACGCCAAGGGCAAATCGATCGTGGAATTCAGCGAAGTCGAAGACGGCATCTTCGAAGCACCGACGCCCGGCGTCGGAGTCCTGTTTCTTCAAAATGCTGCCGCCGCCGGCGCGCCGCCCAAACCTGCAGAACAGGTCGCCGGCGATTGGGCAATCGTGCGCAAGGGTGGTTCGCCTGTCTGTGTGTTGACGCTGGGGATGACCAAGGCCAGCGACGGCTTTGGCGTTGTAGTGAAGCCCGGCTGCGATGCGGCGATCACACGCCTGAATTTCACACAATGGCGCGTCGATAGCGACCAGTTGATGCTGGTGCCGTCGCGTGGCAACCCGTGGCGCTTCGAGGAGATCGACCCGACGACATGGCGCCGCGTGCCGGAAAGTGCCGACCAAATTACCCTGGTGCGGCAGTAGCGCATTTCCATACGCGTTGGAAAATCAGAAGGCGCTTGGCGGCTTAATGCTGCCGAGAGGGGGAAAGATGAACAAGGAAAGATTGAACGCATTCAGCGACGGCGTGATCGCCATCATCATCACGATCATGGTTCTGGAGCTGAAGGTGCCTCATGGCGCCGATTGGCAATCGCTTGCCGGCCTGCTGCCGATCTTCCTCAGCTACGTCCTGAGTTTTATTTTTGTCGGAATTTACTGGAACAACCATCACCACTTGCTGCACGCCAGCCGAGGCATCAACGGCGCAATCATGTGGGCCAACATACACCTCTTATTTTGGCTCTCGCTCATTCCCTTTGCGACCGGATGGATGGGCGAGAATCACTTCGCGAAGCTTCCGACCGCCGTTTATGGTGCAGCGCTGCTGATGCCGGGGCTGGCCTATTTAATTCTGCAGATGTGCATTGTGCGGAACAACGGAGAGGACAAAACCCTGGCCAATGCACTCGGTCGCGACGTCAAGGGAAAACTGTCGCCGTTGTTCTGCCTGGCAGGGATCGGGTTGTCGTTCGTCGACCCACGGCTTGGCTGCGCTGCGTATGTGCTGCTGGCGTTGATGTGGTTCGTGCCGGACCGCCGAATCGAAAAGTCCATCCGGCATTCCTGATCACCTAAATCAGCCTCAGTGCTTTAAAGCTCGCATGACCTTCCTTGCCGACGACGATGTGATCGTGCACGGCGATGCCGAGCGGGCGCGCGACGTCGATGATCGTCTGTGTCATCTGAATGTCGGCGTGTGACGGCGTCGGATCGCCTGATGGATGATTGTGCACGAGGATCAAAGCGGTGGCGGAGAGTTCAAGCGCGCGTTTGACGACTTCGCGCGGATAAACCGGCGTGTGGTCGATCGTGCCGACCTGTTGCAATTCGTCAGCGATCAAGCGATTTCGCTTGTCGAGGAAGAGCACACGGAATTGCTCCTTGTCAGCGAAAGCCATGGCTGTGCGGCAATAGTCGATGACGCTCGACCATGACGACAGCGCCGGCCGCTTTTGAACCTGGCCGTGCGCCAACCGGCTCGCCGCGGCGTGCACCAGTTTGAGCTCGGTGATGGCGGCGTCACCTATGCCTTTGATCTCGGCGAGTCTTGCGGGCGGCGCGGATATCACTTCGGGAAACGATCCGAACCTGGCGATGAGGTCCTTGGCGAGCGGTTTGACGTCGCGCTGCGGGATGGCACGGAACAGCACGAGCTCCAGCAATTCATAGTCGCTTACGGCCTCCGCGCCGGCCTGCCGGAAGCGCCCGCGCAATCGCTCGCGATGGCCGTGATAGTGAGGCTTGTCAGTCATGAACGTGCATCTGCGCGCATATACACGTAATAATTGTATCACAGAAAAATACAATCTTAGCGGAGATGCTGGAATCTGCGATGAAGCGGAAAAGCCGCGCTTTCAGCGTTTATAAGGCGGCTTGTGCAGACCGGCCGGCGAAAAGGTAAAGACCTCGACGCCGTCATTGATAACCCCGACGGTGTGCTCGAATTGCGCCGAAAGAGATCGATCGCGCGTGACTGCGGTCCAGCCGTCAGACAGGACTTTCACATGCGGGCGGCCGAGATTGATCATCGGCTCTACCGTGAAAAACATTCCGGGTTTGAGCACGATGCCTTCCCCTGGCCGCCCGACGTGCACGATATTCGGCTCGTCATGGAACAGACGGCCAAGACCATGACCGCAGAAATCACGCACCACGCTCATATGTTGAGCTTCGACATAGGTCTGGATCGCATGGCCGACGTCGCCGCTTGTTGCGCCGGGCCGGATCGCGGCAATGCCGCGCATCATCGCCTCGTGGGTGACGTCGATCAGTCGCTCGGCGCGGCGTGGGACTTCACCGATCGTGAACATGCGGCTTGAATCGCCGTGCCATCCGTCGAGGATCAGCGTTACGTCGATATTGACGATATCACCGTCCTTCAGCGGCTTGTCACCGGGTATTCCGTGACAGACGACGTGATTGAGGGAAGTGCAGGTCGATTTTTTGTAGCCGCGGTACATCAGCGTTGCGGGCAGGGCGCCGTGGCCCATGGCGTAGTCGAACACCAGCCGATCGATCTTTTCGGTCGGCACGCCCGGGCCGACATGCTCGGTGAGCATATCCAGACAACGCGCAACAAGCTGGCCGGCCTTGCGCATCGCCTCAAAGGCGGCGGGCCCGTGGATCTTGATCTGGCCGGTTTTTCGTAAGGGAGCGACAGCGGCGTCGACGTAGGTCATGACTTATAATGTAGGGTTTGCGGTGCGGGGTGCAAGCACATCATGATAAGCGCATCAGCCCACGATTTTCCCGCCCAACTCATCCTCGATATGCGCACGGATGATCTCGTCGAATGTGGCCTCGGCCTTAAATCCGAGATCACGGGCGCGCTTCGCGTCGAGGCGCTCGGCCCAGCCGGCGACGATTCGCTGGACAAGTTCGTCGGGCTCGCGCCGGATGCGCGCGGCGACGTTTTCGCCGGCAACACGGCGCAATGCGTCGACTTGTTCCCCGACCGTGCATGATACGCCGGGCATGGCAAGATTGACGCGTGGCCCGAGCTGCGCGCGCGTCAATCCCGCGGCGTGGATGAGAAATCCCACCGCGGCGCGCGGGCTCGCGTGCGTATGGCGGACAGCATCGGAAACCGGAAGCAAGGCCTCCTGGCCGGCCAGCGGTTCCCTGATGATGCCAGAGAAGAAACCGGATGCCGCCTTGTTGGGCTTGCCTGGCCGAACGCAGATGGTTGGCAATCTGATGCCGACGCCATCAAGAAAACCTCGTCGCGTATAGTCAGCGAGCAGCAGTTCGCAGATCGCTTTCTGCGTCCCATAGGACGTGAGCGGCGTAAGGTGGAAGTCGTCCGCAATGGAATTCGAAAACGGTGCGCCATAGACCGCGACCGACGAGGTGAATATGACCTTCGGTTTCTGGTTGGCAGCGCGGATCGCTTCCAGCAGGGCGCTGGTACCGTCGAGATTGACGCGATATCCCTTTTCAAAGTCGATTTCCGCCTCACCCGAAACCACGCCGGCGAGGTGAAAAATCACGTCCGGATTTTTGGCGATGGCTTTGGCGGCCGCGCCCGGGCTGGAAAGGTCGCTCGTCGAAGCTTCGACCGCGCCTGTGAACCCGGCCGGTTTTTCCGGGGCCACGACGTCGATCAGCGTCAGGTGGTCAATTTTCTGTCCATTAAGCTGGCCATCCTTCACCAGCCTGGCGGCTAGCTTGCGGCCGATCATGCCCGCGGCACCCGTCATCAGAATATGCATTACGCCCCCTTTTGCTCGGGATCTGCCGGCTCGAAACGATCGATACGACGCAGATCCGGGAATAGCATCATCCACACCGTTGCCACCAGCAGCGAACCCAATCCGCCGATCACAACCGAAGGCACGGCGCCCAGCCAGGCGGCGACCAGACCGGATTCGAATTCGCCAAGTGTGTTCGACGAACCGACAAACAAATAGTTGATCGCGCTGACTCGCCCGCGTTTTTCGTCGGGAGTTTCAATCTGAACCAGCGAGAAACGGATGACGATGCTGACCGCATCAGACGCGCCGAGCACGGCGAGTGCCAGCAGCGATAGCGGGAACCAGTTGGACAATCCGAATACAATGGTCGTTACGCCAAAAATACCAACCACCGCAAACATCTTCCGGCCGATATGCCGTTCGACCGGGTGACTCGCAAGTACGATAGAGGTGATCAATGCGCCGACAGCCGGCGCCGAGCGCAACAGGCCGAGGCCGACAGGGCCGACGCTGAGAATATCCCTGGCGTAGATCGGCAGAAGTGCCGTGGCACCGCCGAGAATCACGACGAACAGGTCAAGCGTGATCACACCAAGCAGCCGGCGCCGGCTTCGGATGTACTCAAAACCCGCCAGCACGGAAGCGAGAGTCGGGGGCTCACGCTTTTGCGGCGGACCCTTTGCCTGCACGAAGCTGATCAACGTGACAGAGCAGGCGAACAATATCAGGCAGATCGCGCCAACCAGCACCGGGCTCAGCGCGTAAATAAGGCCGCCCAGGGCCGGGCCGCAGATGATGGCGGTCTGATTGGCAGAGGTCCACGCCGCCACGGCGCGCGGAATCATCGGCACAGGCACCAGCGATGGTGCCAACGCGTGCGCCGTCGGGAGCTCGAAGGCGCGGGCGCAACCGATCATGAAAACTGCAGCAAACAAAAGATCGCGTCCCAGAGTCCCTTTCAGCAGGGCGATGGTGATCATCACGGCGGCCAGCACGTAGACGCCTTGTGCCACGCGGACGATCAGGCGGCGGTCATAACGGTCGGCGGTGTGTCCGATCAAAAGCGTCAGCACGACGGCCGGGACGAATTGTATCAATCCCACAAGGCCAAGATCCAAAGCACTGTTGGTAAGCTCGTAGATCTGCCAGCCGATCGTCAGGGCGAGCATCTGATAGCCCATGGTCGAGGCAAGCCTCGCGAGCCAGAACAGCACGAACGGGCGTTGCTGAATTAACCCGGGCGATGGCGGCGAAGAAATAATCATTCGGCGATGCTATTCAGCGCGCTGAGGCTGACGATTTGTCGCCCGTCTGAGGAAAAATTGTCCGCTGAAAGCCAATGCTCGAAATTGGCCTTGCGTATCGGCCATTCGCTGTCAAGCATCGAGAACATCGCAGTATCGCGGTTACGTTTCTTGGCTATCATCTGCTGACGCAAGATGCCCTCGAACATAAAACCGTAACGCAGCGCTGCCCGGCGCGAGGCGGCATTGTGCGAATTACATTTCCACTCGTAGCGCCTGTAGCCGAGCGTCTCGAACGCATAGCCGGCAAGCAGGTATTGCGCCTCGGTGCCAAGCGGCGTTCGCTGGAGCGCGGGCGAGTAGACGATGTGGCCGACTTCGACGACACGCATCGCCGGACGAATTTCCATCAGCGTTGCAATGCCGACGGCGCGATTTGCCCGATCGACAATTGCGTAGGCGTACGGGTCGTCCAGCGCGGCGCGACTTTCGACCCAGGCGGAAAATTCAGCTGCATCGGCGAACGGCCCGTATTGCGACATATAGGTCCAGATCGCGTTGTTACCCCTGACTGCGTCCCACAGTGAAGACGCGTGCTGGCGCGTGAGTTTCTCAACGCGGCCGTAATGCCCTTCGAGCGTGACCGGGCCGGGGCGCGGCGCCGGAGTGTCATCGACCGGTGCGCCGATCGGCTGCCCGGTTTGCGGATGAACGTGTTCTCTCACTTCTTTGGACGCCGCGGCAGGTCGTCGTGAAAGAATTTGTTCAATTCGGCATTCGATACGATGCCGGCGAAGCTGTCGAATTTGCCTTCCTGCGAAATTTGCCGCGCCGACAGTACGAAAGCATTCATCGCAACGCGCGCGAGTGTGCCACCCACGCTGATGCGACGGACGCCAAGGGCGGCGAGATCACTGACAGTATAGCCGAAAGCGCTGCTGTTGAGAAAATTGATCGGCTTCGGCGCAACAGCCTTGATCGTTGCGGTGATCTGTTCGCGCGTCTTGATGCCGGGCGAATACAGACAATCGGCGCCGGCATCGGCGAAGGCCTTCAATCTGCGGATGGTTTCATCGAGATCCGGCCGGTTCCTGATGAAACCTTCGGTACGCGCGGTGAAGATCACGTCACCACCTGCTTTGTCGATTGCATCGCGCGCCGCGCGCACACGCTTTACGGCCAGATCGAAGTCATAGAGCGGATCTGCGTCGTTGCCGGTGGCATCCTCGATCGACAAGCCGGCAACGCCGGTGTCGACACAAAGCCGGACGTTCGCCGCGACTTCGTCAGGATCGTCGGCGTAGCCGCCTTCAAAATCGGCGTTGACCGGGATGTCGGCTGCTTGCGCGATTTCACGACAATGCGCGAGTACCATATCGCGGGTCACGTCGCCGTCCGAATAGCCTATCGAATGAGCGTATCCCGAGCTGGTCGTGGCCAGCGCCTTGAATCCAAGGCCCTGCAAATAGCGGGCGCTACCGACATTCCATGGGTTGGGGATGGCAAAGCAACCGCTTTGATGCAACGCACGGAATGTACGGCGTTTGTCGGAAATACTCATGGATTGGCCTGTGAATGGGGTGAGAAAGCCGACAATGCCTCCAATGGCGTCATGATTGCAATGTCATGATCGCAATATGACGGCCCGTCCTCCTGCCGCAATTTGGCGGGGTTAAACACCTGAGGCGGCGCGATATTCCGACACCGAGATGTGATCGACTTGCCGAGCCTTTTACTTTTTACTGCTGCCGCCATTCGCTAAGCGAATGATCATCCAGCAATCGTCAGGGAACCGCCATGTCGCTTCCATTTAAAGTCTTCGCTGCCACCTTGGCTGCGGCTTTCGTGTTCGTGGCGCCCGCTGATGCCGCCAAGAAGAGCAAGCACAAGAAGGCCGCGAGCGCATCCACGACGACGCGCGCAGACCCGCAACACCGAGGTACCAACCTGTTCCCCGCTGGCCCGCTTTATTTCAGCGGCGTGTATCTTGGTGATGATCCCGACCCGAATATCCGCTTTCAGCTCTGGCGCGATATCAGCGGACGTTTTGGCGGCGAGAATTGACTGTCCGCCGCTCCTGGCGAAGTCCCGCAGGCGTTTGATTTTTATCGCCTGATCGGCTGAACTGCATACCTCATAGGGGAGGTGCCACCGCGGCTGTTCCGCGAAAGGCGCCCGCGCGGGAGGTCTGCAGCTATGCTTCGTACAATCGCGGCTTTTGACCGAATCGGTGAGGAAAACGCCTTCGCCGTGCTCGCTCGCGCCAACGCGCTGACCGCACAGGGCCGCGACATCATCAATCTCGGCATTGGTCAGCCCGATTTCCGGACGCCCGATTTCATCGTCGAAGCGGCCGTGAAGGCGCTGCGCGACGGCCATCACGGTTACACGCCGGCGAACGGGATTCCGCCCTTGCGCGAGGCTGTCGCGGCCGATCTCGCCAAGCGCTTCAAGGTCGAGGTTTCGCCGGACAGCGTCATGATCATGCCTGGCGGCAAGCCGACCATGTTCATGTCGATCCTGATGTTCGGCGAACCGGGGGCGGAGATCATGTATCCCGATCCCGGGTTTCCGATCTACCGCTCGATGATCGAATTCACCGGCGCCAAGCCGGTGCCTGTGCCGGTTCGCGAAGAGAACGGTTTCGCGTTCTCGGCAGAGGAGACGTTGAAGCTGATCACCCCGCGCACGCGGCTGCTGATTCTCAACTCGCCGGCCAATCCGACCGGCGGCGTTACCCCGAAGGCCGAGGTCGACAAGCTTATCGCCGGTCTGGAGAAATGGCCGGATGTAGCGATCATGTCAGACGAGATCTACGATCAGATGGTCTATGACGGTGAGACCCATGTCTGCCTGTTGTCGTATCCGTCGATTCGCGACCGGCTCATTCTGCTCAACGGCTGGTCGAAAACCTATGCCATGACGGGGTGGCGGCTCGGCTATGCCGTATGGCCGGGAAAACTGTACGACTACGCGCGCAAGCTCGCGGTGAATCTTCATTCATGTGTCAACGCTTCGGCGCAATACGCTGGCCTTGCCGCGCTGAAGGGTTCGCAGGACGAAGTGCGCAAGATGGTCGCCGAATTCGACAAGCGCCGGAAGGTCGTGGTCGAGGGGCTGAACAAATTGCCCGGCGTCTCCTGCGCTACGCCCAAGGGCGCGTTCTACGCCTTCCCCAACGTTAAACGTACGGGATGGAAGGCCAAGGCTCTCGCATCATCGCTTCTGGAAGATGCCGGCGTCGCTATCATTGGCGGGCCGGATTTCGGCATCCTCGGCGAGGGTTACGTGCGTTTATCTTACGCCAACTCGACCGAAAACATCTTGAAAGCGCTTAACCGCATGGGCGAGTTCCTGTCGAACAGGAAAGCAGCGTAGCTTCTCGTTTTTTCGACTAGTGCAAAGGAAGGACGTTGTGATGCTTGACCGTACATCCGCAGACCGGGGCCTCTCCGAGGAACAACGGATGATGCGGCAAAGTTGCCGTGATTTTGTTGATGAGGTGGTCCTGCCATTCATCAAGCAGAATTGGAAGCTCGAATGGTCGATGGTTCCGGAAGATCGGCTTCCACCGCGCATTCTGGAAGAAGCTGAAAAAATCGGCATTCGCACCCTCGGCGTGCCGGAAGAGTTCGGCGGTGTGGAACTCGAGAAAGGCACCGAGGTCAAAACTTTCGCACTCGTCGCGGAGGAGATTGCGCGCGGCGATTCAGGCCTCGCCGACAAGATGGTGCAGAACTGGAAAGTGTCGGTGCTGCTGCGTCAGTTCGCGCCAAAGCATCTGCAGGAGAAATGGTTCAAGCGCCTGGTCGCCGAACCGCAGTTTCTGATGGCGCATTGCCTGACTGAGCCGCGCGGTGCTTCCGACCGCTGGCTTCCCTACAACGTGCCGGAAGCGGCGATGCAGACCAAGGCGGTCAAGACCAATGGCGGTTGGGTCATCAATGGCCGCAAGCAGTTTATCTCCAACGGCTACGACGCCAGTCTCTACGTGGTCTATGCCAACACGAATCAGAAAGTCGGCATGCTGCAGGGCACATCGTCGTTCCTGGTACCACGGGAAACCAAAGGCTTCACCGTCGCGCGCTGCAATGAGACGCTCGGCTGCCGCTTCATGAACAATGGCGAGATGGTGTTCGAGGACATGTTCGTGCCCGACGATCATCTGCTGGTGGAGAACAGTGCGCTTGGTTCGGCCGGCGTTTATTTCCGTCCCGGAAAGATCATCCAGGCCGCCAAGAATCTCGGTGTCGGTGTCCGGGCTTTCGAGGCGACCGCGGATTATGTGCAGAATTACGTGCAGGGCGGCCGAATTCTGATCAAGCATCAGGCAGTCGCATTGCGACTTGCCGACATGGCGACGCGCATCGAAGCGGTGCGGGCGTTGCTCGGTCGCGCCTCGCAAGCGGTCGACGACAATGCGCCGGATGCCGAGGTCCTCGTCAATATGGCCAAGATGTTTGCCTCCGAGGAAATCCTGAAGGTGGCGCAACACGCGGTTGAACTGCATGGCGGCAACGGCATCATGCTCGACTTCGGCATTGAGAAGGTGCTGCGCGACGCGGTGATCTTCATGCACATGGATGCAACGGTCGACATATCCAAGTTCAAGATCATCAAGAACCTGTTCCCGGAAACGGCGGGAAAGTACGCCGGCCCCGAAGACTAGGCCGCACGGCCTTTATCGGGTCGCGACGATGACGTTCCATGGCGTCTGCGGTTCGGGACGCGCGATCAGTGTGTCCCTGAAGCCTGCCTTCGTGAGCGCGCCAACAACTTCAAGCGGCGCGCGCGTCGTGAAGATGTCCTCAGCCATCCCCATGGCGTCCATCCGCTCTTTCGGGAGAAAACCGATAGCGACGCGGCCTCGTGGCTTGAGAACACGGTGAATCTCGGCAAAGCCCGCCTCGAGCGAGGACCAGAAATAGACCGTGTTGACCGTGCAGACTTTGTTAAACGCCGCCGTATTGAACGGGAGCGATTCGACGTCGCCCCGTCGAAAATCCGCCCGACCCGTCCTTATCTGTCTGGAGAAGCGACGCCTTGCCCAGCCGATGACATCGTCCGAGCGATCGACACCGGCAATGAATGCCGCGGCATCCATCAAGGCTGGCAGCGTGACGCCGCCGCCGAAGCCGATTTCGAGCACGCGATCAGAAGGCTCAAGCTTGAGCTGGCGTACGGCGAAGGCATTCATCCGTGCGTTGTGACGGTTCATCATGAGCCGGATCACGGCTCCCATGAATCCGTTCGGGCGCGAAAGCTGCTTTGCGATGAAACGGGGTGCCATCGATCAAATCCCTAAGCCGTAACGTGGAACGCTGGCTTTGTATTCTCGATAGCTGTCTCCGAATTTTTGCTCGAGATATTCCTCCTCGCGGTGCACGACACCGAAATGCAGGATCAGCAGAGCCGGTGCCATGAGCAGCACCAACCAATCGAGCGCAAATATGAAGGCAATACCGATCATGACCGCCGTGCCGCCGGTATAGAGGGGGTTACGCGTCCATTCATAGACGCCATTCGTTGCAAGGGCGGTTGTGGGACGCAGCGGGCTGACATTGGTGCCGAGCTGCGTCAGCGTTCGTCTTCCTGCGGCCGCCAGCGAAACGCCGGCCAGGACCAGGACGCAGCCGATGGTGATCCGCCAGCCCTGACTCATATTTGCCAGTGCGCCGAGCGGCCACAGCCATTGCAGCATGCAGGCAAGCACCAGCGCTGTGGCAAGAATGGCTGGCGGGAAAACGATGACGTTTGGATGGTTCTGCAAAGTTTTTGACATCGCTTGCATCCTCTGCAATTGTCTCCAATGGAGACTTATGGTAACGAGCGGCTCGCGGTCAAGGGATGGCAGCTATGCGTGTGCTTCGTAGCGGGCAAGCGTGTACGGGTGCGGTAGGGGACATCAATGGCCGCGAGCTGGCAAAAAACGCGTAAGACCTTTCGTCACGGCAATCTGGCGGAGGCTTTGGTTGATGCTGCGGTCGAACGCCTCGAGGCGGATGGCGCCGAGTCGCTCAGCCTGCGCGAGCTCGCGCGAGATGCCGGCGTAAATCATCGCGCCGTCTATCGGCATTTCCCCGACAAATTGTCGTTAGTGGCGCAGGTCGCCGAGGAGGGCTGGCGGCGAATGGAGCGACGCGTCAGGCAGCAAATTGCCGGGAAACCGGCCGGTAAACAAATGCTTGTCGCGGCCGGCATCGGGTTCTTTTTGTTCGCACGTGACAATCCGAATCTGTTCGGCCTGATGGCCGGCCCCCGCGTCAACCTGAAAGGGGCGTTTCCCGGCCTGGAGGCGGCAATGGCCGAGACCATGGCGATGTTCCGCCAACCCTTCATCGATAGTGGCATCGAGCCCGGACTCGGGCGCGTCCGCGCGGCGCTGTTCGTGTCGGCGTTGCAAGGCATCACGACCCAGATTCTGCACGGCAGACTTCATGTCTCGCGCGCGAAGGCCAGGGATTTCGTCGAAAACAGCTGCAAGATGCTGTTCAAGGGACTGCGCTGACACGGGCCCGCGGGACGCGCTCAGCGTCGAAGGGCCAGGTTGAAACCCACCAGCACGACCAGCATGCCGACGAATTGCGCAAGGCTCGGCACCACGCCGAGTGCAAGAAACCCGATGATCACGCCGAACACCGGCACCAGAGCCGGGAAAGTTGCAGCGCGTCCGCCGCCGAGCGCGATCACCGCATGGGCGAACAGGTAAATGGGCAACGATCCGGCGAGACCACCCTGCACGACAGCCTGTAGAAGATTTTCGAAAAGGCTTTGCCGTGCCAACCCGCTCACGCCGTAGATAAAAAGATAGATCGGAGCGAGCACGATCAGTGAGACGGCTCCGACCGCCATAACTGCTCGCGTGCCGGGCACGTTCCAAAGCCGCAGCAACGTGCCGAATGTCGCCCAGAAAAATCCGGCGGTGGCAAACAGGAGATCGCCGCCGACGCCAGCGCTGCCGATCGTCGCAAGTGATTCAGCACCGAACATCAGCAGGCCGACAATGATGATCGCGCCGCCGATGATGCGTTGAAAGGTCGCCTTTTCGTGGAGGACCAGTGACGCCAGGACGAGGCCCGACAGCGCCGCAAAGGCGGGTTGAATTGTGGTGCCATGCCCGAGCGGCACCAGAATGAAGCCGCTATAGGCGAGCAACGACTGCGGCGGCCCGGACAGAATGGTCATCACAAATCCGCGCCCCCAACCAATGCCGCTCAGGTTACGCAAGCCCTCACGCACAATCAGCGGCAGCATCAGCAGGCCGGACCAAAAGAAACGATGAAACGCGAGATCGGCGGGCGAAAAGCCGACCTGGATGCCGTGCTTTGCAACGACGAAACCTGCCGCCCACGCCAAGGCTGCGAGCGTGCCGCACACGATGCCGATGATCATTGTCGGCCTGTGCACTTTTTCGGGCGCGGCCATGGGGAGGTTGGGTTCCAAGAGGTTCACAGCAAGCAGGGTGACTTCTGTACGGCTGATACTCTAGGATCGCCGGCCAAGTCCAATTGCCAATCAACAACATTCACTTCACCGGGATGGAAAGCTCATGGCGAAGTCGCGAAAAGTCATCATTACCTGTGCTGTTACCGGCTCGATTCATACGCCCTCGATGTCCCCGCATCTGCCGGTCACGGCTCAGGAGATCGCGGATGCAGCCATCGGCGCGGCCGAGGCCGGCGCGGCCATCGTGCATCTGCATGCGCGCAATCCGCAGGATGGCCGTCCAGACCAGACGCCCGACGCGTTCGCTCCATTCCTCAAGGTGATCAAGCAGCGCTCCAATGTGGTGGTGAACATCACGACCGGTGGTGCGCCGACCATGACGGCCGAAGAGCGGGTGCGGCCGGCCGCAACATTCAAGCCCGAAGTGGCCTCGCTCAACATGGGGACGATGAATTTCGGCCTTTATCCGATGATTCCGCGCTACAAGGGCAAGTTCAAACACGAGTGGGAGGAGCCGTATCTGGAAAGGTCACGCGCGGGAATGTTCAAGAATACCTTCGCGGACATCGAGTACATCCTCACGACATGCGCAGGGAATGGCACCCGCTTCGAGATCGAGTGCTACGACATCGGCCATCTCTATACGCTGCGGCACTTCCTTGATCGTGGTCTGGTGAAACCGCCGCTCTTCGTGCAATCGGTCTTCGGCATCCTTGGCGGCATCGGACCGCATCCCGAGGACGTCATGATGATGAAGCGCACAGCGGATCGCCTGCTCGGCGACAACTATCACTGGTCGGTGCTCGGCGCGGGCGCCAACCAGATGCGCGTTGCCGCGATCGCTGCCTCCATGGGCGGCAATGTGCGGGTCGGCATGGAGGATTCCCTCTGGATCGGTGCGGGAAAGCTGGCTGAATCGAATGCCCAGCAGGTCACTCAGGTGCGCAAGATCCTTGAAGGCCTTGGGTTGGACATCGCCGACCCTGATGAGGCGCGCGAGATCCTTTCACTCAAGGGCGGCGACAAGGTGGCGTTTTAGCGGCCCACGATATCGGCTCATTCCCGCGCAAAAGGGAATTCAGTCTTGAACGAGCCCGGTCGTCGCGGGGCCCCCGGGCTCGGCTGCGACCGATTTTCCGTTGCTCTCGGGCCCGCGAGACCCTCCTATAGCGGAGGAGATTCTCGCAATGGCCTCACTCGACTCGGTCAGCCTCGCGATACTGCTCGGCAGCCTGCTGGTTCTTGCCGGCATTCTGTCGAGTCTCATCGCCTTGCGATTTGGCGCGCCGTTGCTGCTCGTGTTCCTTCTGCTCGGCATGCTGGCCGGCGAAGGCGGCCCGGGCGGCATCAAGTTCGACGACGTCGGAGCGGCCTACACGGTGGGCTCGATTGCCCTGGCGCTGATCCTGTTCGATGGCGGATTGCGCACGCGCCTCGCCAGTCTCCGCAACGTTCTGGCACCCGCGGTCACGTTGGCGACCGTGGGGGTCCTGATCACGGCAGTCCTCACTGCACCGGTGGCGAAATTCGTGCTCGGCATCGGCTGGGTCCCGGCTTTCCTCATCGGAGCGATGGTGGCGTCAACCGACGCGGCCGCGGTTTTCTTTCTCATCAACGCGCGCGGTCTGCGCTTGCGTCCGCGCGTGCGGGCCGTGCTCGAAGTGGAATCCGGCACCAACGATCCGTTCGCGGTGTTTCTTGCCTTACTGCTGGTGGAGATCCTGCTGGTCGGCGATCAGAGTTGGTCACACGCTGTGGCGACTTTTCTGCGCGATGCCATCCTCGGCTGTGTCATTGGTCTTGCCGGCGGGCAAATTATCGCCATGGTCCTCAACCGGCTCGTCTTGGCGCAAGGCCTGCATGCGCCCTTCGTGGCCGTCAGCGCGCTTGTTGTCTTCGCCTTCGCCAACGCGGTGCATACGTCGGGTTTTCTCGCCGTGTATCTTGCCGGTCTTGTGGTGGGCAACAAGCAGACACGTGCACACAATTCCGTTGTGGTCTTCCTCGACGCCGTGACCTGGCTCGCGCAAATCGTCATGTTCGTGCTGCTTGGTCTATTGGCCTGGCCGCATCGCCTGGCCTACAGCCTGTTCGGCGCAATAGCGATCGCCTTGGTCCTCATGCTGGTCGCGCGTCCCGTCGCCGTGCTCCTCTGCCTGTGGCCGTTCAAGTTTCACTGGAACGAAAAAATATTCATCTCCTGGGTCGGCCTGCGTGGGGCGGTCGGCATTTTCCTCGCCTCAATTCCGATGCTTGTCGGGTTGCCGGGGGCCTATCTCTATTTTGACGTCGCCTTCGTCGTGGTGTTGTCGTCGCTGCTGGTGCAGGGGTGGACGGTGGCTTTGGCCGCGCGCAAGCTCGACATCTCATTTACCCGCAGTGACCCGCTGCCGCGCCGTGTCGAGCTCGATCTGCCCGGCCAACTGGCGCGCGAGATAATCGGTTATCCGGTCCCTGCGAACAGCCCGTACTTGCGTCGCGGACTCATTCCGAATTGGGCACGGCCGACGCTGGTCATTCGCGACGAGGAAATTCTCACGCCGACGGAAGCGCACCCGGTACGCGAGGGCGACTACATATATCTCTTGGCGCCGCCGGAAAAAGCGCAGGCGCTCGACCGCTTTTTTGTCAGGATGCCGGCGCCGGTTTCTCCTGATCCGAGGCTGCTCGGCGACTTCTTCGTGCCCGGAACGGCGACTCTGGGTGCGCTGGCCGAGATTTACGGCCTGCAGGTTGCCGCCGATCATACCGAAGTCACGCTCTCCGACTATTTCAGCGAGCAGCTCCGGCGACGCGTGAGGACCGGCGATGTCGTCGAGTTGGGTCCGATCGCGCTGCTTGCGCACAAGGTCAGCAACGGAGCGGTAACGACGGTAGGCTTGCGGCTCGCCGAGCCAGAGTCACCTGACACCTGGCGCGGCGTTGCCAAAATGCAATGGGATAAAGTTCGGAGGTTGCTCGGTTAGACCGCGCGCCGCGACAACGACGGCACGTGCTGGATCAACCAGGCGCCGCCGAACAATACCGCGGTCCAGAAGAGATCTCCGAGCACGGTCTTGTCGAGGAAAGGGAGCGCTGCGACGAAGCACTGCGTCAGGCCCTGCCATGTCAGCGGATAAATGCCGCTGAACGCCCAGACGGCAAAATTCGTGGTCACGAAGAAAATCAGCGAGCACGACAACATCGCCACGACCACGGGAACTGCCCCGGGCCAGCGTCGCGTCAGCATGCCTGCGAATGCGGGCAGGGTGACTGCGATGCAGACGACAAACGTGATTCGCCAGTCATCGCCGGCGAGGGCGACATTGCTCAGCAATACGGCCGCGAGCGGCACGATAACAGCCAGGCCCGGTATCCGGAGCATTCGGCCGGCAAAAAGCGCGCTGGCAGCAAACGGCCAAACACCAACGGCATGCGGTAGCAGGCGCGCTATCACGTCGAAGCCGATCAGAAATGCCACCAGCAGCAAATCCATCCAAAGATCGGCGCGGGCCCGGTTCTGCGGCATTTTTCAAGGTCCTGTGACGTGTTCGCTCGGTTCATAGCACGATCGGGCGCAAATTTACTACTGACATTGCAGGGGTTCATTCGCGGGCCCGGACCGCGCGTTCCTCGGCCCATTCGGAAATGATTCCGGCCAGCTGATCGAGTCCGTCGGTGAGCGCGGCAGGTCCCGGCTGGAGAATCAGCGTTGACTTGATCTCGCGCAGCCAGCCCCGGCTGACGGCCGGAACTTCAGCAAACCCCGGACGGGCCGTAACCTTGCCGGGGACGAATTTCTTGCCGCACCAGGAGCCGATGATGATGTCCGGACGTGCAGCGACAACGTCATCAGCGGACACGATGCGGTCCCTGGCGTTCTTGCGCACAGCCAGCTGCGGAAATACCTCGACGCCGCCGGCAGCCTCGATCAACTCCGAGACCCAGGCAATGCCGGAAATCATCGGCTCATCCCATTCCTCGAAATATACGCGCGGCCGGCGCGGCAACCGCAGTGCGCGCTCGTGCACGGCATCGACGCGCGCGGCCAGCGAATTTGCCAGTGCGTCGGCTCTGTCTGACGCGCCGACCAAGGCACCGAGCGTGCGGATCATGTCGAAGATACCGCCAACGTCGCGCTGATTGAATGCGTGCACCGCGACGTTGTTGCGGATAAGTTCGGCGACGATGCCGGCCTGCAAGTCGGAAAAGGTCAGCACCAGGTCCGGCTTGAGGGCGACGATTTTTGGCACGTCGGCCGAAATGAAGGCCGAAACGCGCGGTTTCTCGCGCCGCACCCGCGGCGGTCGCACCGCATAGCCGGAGACGCCGACGATGCGATGGTCTTCGCCGAGCAGATACAATGTCTCGACGGTTTCCTCGGTCAGGCAGACGATTCGCTCCGGGGGAAACATGCCCTAGGCAAGCACATCGGCATGCGTTGCGTCGAGCAGTTCGACGCCGCCCGTTTCCGCAACCACTCCAGCCTCAAGCCGCACGACACGGGTTGCGATTCGCCTGACCTCGGCGGCGTCGTGGCTGACATATATGAGCGGTACGTGCGCTTCGTCGCGCAGGCGTTCCAGATATGGCAGAATCTCGCGTTTGCGCGCGGCATCGAGCGAAGCCAGCGGTTCATCCAGCAACAGCAATCGCGGGCGCATCAGCAGAGCGCGGCCGACCGCGACGCGCTGACGCTCGCCGCCGGAAAGCTTGCCGGGCCGTCGATCGAGCAAATGACCGATGTCGAGCAGTTCGACCGCGTGACGAAATGCCGTCGGATCAGGCGCGTGGCCGCTCATCCAGCGGCCGTAATCGAGATTTCGCCGCACCGAGAAATGCGGAAACAGCCGGCCTTCCTGAAACACATAGCCTATGCGCCGCCGCGAGGGCGGCACATCGACGCGCGCTTTGCTATCAAAAAGAACATCATCATCGAGCACAATGCGACCGCGGTCGGGCGTCAGCAACCCGGCGATCATATTGATGACGCTGGTCTTGCCGGCGCCGGACTGCCCGAACAGGGCGGTGGCGCCACTTTCGCTGATGAATGAGACGTCCACCGCGAACGCGCCGAGTTGCTTTGCGGTTTCGACGACGAGCATGGTTACGCCCCGTGGATGCGCGCAGTCGCGCGCCGTGCCAGCCATTCCGCGGCGATCAGAGCGGCAAGCGAGATGATCACGGAAACGATGACCAACTTGAGCGCGTCGGCATCGCCGTTCGGTACCTGGGTCAATGTGTAGATCGCGGCCGAAATGGTCTGCGTTTCACCGGGGATGTTGGAGACGAACGTGATGGTTGCCCCGAATTCGCCGAGTGCGCGGGCAAACGACAATATTGCGCCCGCAATAATGCCGGGGAGGGCGAGCGGCAGAGTGATGGTGGCAAAGCGCCAGACTCGATTGGCGCCGAGCGTTGCGGCCGCATCCTCCAGACGCGCATCGATCGCCTCGATAGACAGCCGGATCGCCCGGACCATCAATGGAAAGGCCATTATACCGCAGGCCAGTGCCGCGCCGGTCCAGCGGAATGAAAATACGATACCAAAATGGTCCGCCAGAAAGGCGCCGACCGGCGCGCGGCGGCCGAAGGTGATGAGCAGCAGATAGCCGGTGACCACAGGCGGCAGCACAAGCGGCAGAAGGACCATGGCATCGAGCAGGGCTTTGCCCCAGAACTCCTTACGCGCCAGCAATGTCGCAATCGCGATACCAAACGGCAGGGCAAACACAGTCGACACTGCCGCGACGCGGAGAGACAGTTGGACCGCAGTCCAGTCCTGGGGCGACAGCTCGAACACGCGTCTCGATTCTGCCTACGACACCGGCTTGATCAAATAACTAAAGCCATATTTTTCGAAGATCGCCTTGGCAGCGGGCGAGCGTAGAAAACTGAAATACTGTCCGACACCTGGCTTCTTGGTGTCGGCTGTCGCAGCCACTGGATAGGTGACCGGTGGATAGGAGTCATCGGGAAAGATGGCGATAGTCTTTACCTTTGGCTCGATCTTGGCGTCAGTCTCATAAACAACTCCGACCGGCGTCTCGCCTCGTGCAACGAACGCGAGCGTTGCCCGGACGTTTTCAGCTTGCGCGAGTTTCGGTTCGGCCGCCACCCATGCACCGAGTTTCTCCAGCGCCGCTTTGGCATAAAGCCCGGCGGGAACGGCTTTCACGTCGGCGACTGCGATGCGGCCATCGCCCGCGAGCTTGGCGATATCGAAGCCTTGACCGATGGTCACATTGCCAAGCTTGGAATCGACCGGCGCTATCAGCACGAGTTTGTTGCCGAGAAGATTCACGCGCGTATTCGGATTGATCAACTTGCGTTCGGCCACATAGTCCATCCAGCGCAGATCAGCGGAAATGAAAACATCCGCGGGGGCGCCTTGTTCGATCTGCTTGGCGAGCGCTGAGCTCGCCTCGTAGCTTGACACCACCTTGATGCCGGTGGCCTTGGTAAAGGCGGCGTTGGCGTCGTCGAGTACATTCTTCAGGGACGCTGCGGCAAATACGGTGATCTGCTCTTGTGCGATCAGCGGTTGCGGGGCGCCGCTCAGTGCCACCAAAAAGGCCAGCAGACCGAAAAGCCGTACAGACATGGCGGTTCTCCTGCGGTGCCCAACGGGCACGGCTTTGTAGCTAGGGCTATTGATCGGAACCGCCGTTCCGGCATGCGCGGCGCACGCGCAGTGCGCTGCAATGCCGTCACCCTAGCAAGTCCTAACGACCGCGGTAAAGTCTGGCTGCAGTGAGGGAAGGAAATGCCGCAGGCGACACCTATCGAAGGCGAGTTCGACTACATCATTGTGGGCGCGGGCTCGGCGGGCTGTGTCCTGGCCAATCGCCTTTCGGCCGATCCTGGGAACCGCGTGTTGCTGCTTGAGGCCGGAGGCAAAGACAACTGGATCTGGTTTCACGTTCCGGTTGGGTATCTTTTCGCCATCGGCAATTCGCGCGCAGACTGGCTGCTCAAGACGGAGCCAGAACCGGGCCTCAATGGGCGGAGCCTGAACTATCCGCGGGGCAAGGTGGTCGGCGGCTCTTCCGCGATCAACGGCATGATCTACATGCTCGGTCAGTCCGGCGACTACGATCATTGGCGCCAGCTGGGTCTGCCCGGCTGGTCGTGGGACGATGTGCGGCCTTACTTTCGCAGGCATGTCGATCATTTTTTAAAAAGCGAACACCACGCGGCCGGCGGCGAATGGCGGGTCGAGTATCCCCGTCTGACCTGGGAAATTCTCGACGCCTTCCGCGCGGCGGCAAATCAGTACGGCATTCCGACAGTCGATGATTTCAATACCGGCGACAACGAGGGTATCTGTTATTTTCATGTCAATCAGAAGCGGGGCCGCCGATGGTCAGCTGCCCGCGGATTTCTCAAGCCGGTGCTGCATCGTAAAAACCTCCAGCTCGAAACCGGCTGTCTGGTTGAGGGATTGGAATTGAATGGCAAGCGCGCGACCGGCGTGCGCTGGCGGCAAAACGGCGAATTGCGCAGCGCGCGGTGCGGAGGCGAAGTGATCCTTGCGGCCGGCGCGATCGGCTCGCCGCACATCATGATGCTTTCCGGCATAGGGCCGGCCGCGGCGCTGTCGCATTTCGGCATTCCGGTCACGCTCGACAAGCCAGGCGTCGGCGCCAACCTGCACGATCATTTGCAGCTGCGGATGATCTTCAGGGTTTCCGGTGTGAAGACCCTGAACGAGACATACGCGAAGTTGCTCAACCGGTTTGGCATGGGGATCAACTACGCGCTACGGCGGCGCGGGCCGATGACGATGGCGCCGTCGCAGCTTGGTGCTTTCACCAAATCTGACTCATCGCAGGCGACAGCCAATATCCAGTATCATGTGCAGCCGCTGTCGCTCGACAAATTCGGGGAGCCGCTGCATCCGTTTCCGGCTTTCACCGCAAGCGTTACCAATGTACGGCCCACCAGCCGTGGGACCCTGACGCTCAAGTCGAAGGACCCTTCGCAGGCGCCCGCCATCAGTCCGAATTATCTGGCGACGCCGGAGGATCGGCGCGTCGCCGCCGATTCGATCCGAGTCACGCGCAGGATTGTGGCGCAGCCGGCGTTGCGAAAATATTCTCCGGTTGAGTACCTGCCGGGAGTATCCGCGCACGATGACGACGAGGCCAGCCTGGTCAAAGCCGCCGGGGACATCGGTACGACGATATTCCATCCCGTCGGTACCGCACGCATGGGCCGCGACGATGATGCGCGCGCGGTCGTGGATGCGCGACTGCGGGTGATCGGCATCGACCGCCTGCGCGTGGTGGACGCCTCCGTGATGCCGTCGATCACGTCCGGCAACACCAATTCGCCGACCATGATGATAGCGGAAAAAGGTTCGGCGATGATTTTAGAGGATCAAAAGGGTCTATAATTGAACCGCGGATTAATGGAGGGGTGTCATGAATCTCGTGGAGCGAATCAAGGGGATCCTGCTGCAACCAAAATCGGAATGGCCGGCGATCGAGGGTGAGCCGGGCGATGCCGGTTATCTGCTTTCGAACTATGTGGCCATTGTTGCCGCCATTCCGGCGGTTTGCACGTTCATCGGGACGTCGGTTATCGGCGCCGGCGGGTTTCGCCTCGGTCTTGGCCTCGGCATTGTGCGAGCGATTGTTGTCTATGTTCTTTCGTTGGTCGGGGTGTTTGTCGTCGCCTACATCATCGATTTTCTTGCCGGTTCGTTTGGCGCGCGGAAGAATTTCGACAACGCTATGAGGGTGTCGGCCTACGCGCCGACGGCTGCCTGGCTCGCGGGCGTGTTCAACCTCATTCCGGCGCTGGCCTTTCTGGGTATCCTTGGCCTGTATAGCCTCTATCTGCTGTACACCGGCATCGTCGCCCTGATGAGGCCCCCGGCAGACAAGGCAGTCGTCTACACGATCGCCGTTATCGTCTGCGCGATCATCGTCTGGGTCATCATCTTTGGAATCACGGCGCTGCTGTTCGGGATGTAGCGCAAATCAGGGCAGAGCCTTGAGATGGCGGATCGGCCGGCCGGGCGCAATGGCCTGAGCCGCCGCGACGATGGCATTGGCATCGATGCCGTAATGCCGGTAGAGCTCGGCGAGCGATCCGGTCTGGCCGAAGTGCTCGACGCCAAGAGGGCGTACGCGATGGCCGGCAACGGCGCCAAGCCACGCAAGTGTCGCCGGGTGGCCGTCGAGCACCGTAACGATCCCGCAATGCGCCGGCACGTCGCCGAGCAGCCGCTCGATGTGCGAGCGTGCGTGTACAAGACCGCGCTCACGCGCTCGTTGGGCGGCGGTCCAGGCGGCGTTGAGCCGGTCGGCGGAAGTGATCGCGAGCAAGCCGACGTCGCGCCGGTCCTCCGCCATCAGGCCGACGGCCTCGATTGCCTCGGGCGCGACCGCGCCGGTGTAGGCGACGACCACCTGGCAATTGGGCCCTGGTTTGCGGTGCCAATAGGCGCCATCGACGATCTGTTGGCGCAGCTCCGGCGTCATTTTGCGCTGGATTTGTTCCACCGGCCGCGTCGATAAGCGCAGATAAACCGACCCGCCTGTCTCGTCGCGCAGCCAGTTTTGTTCGGACGGCGCCGCGTCGCCGTCCTTCTGCATATAGGAGAAGGCCCACCTCATGATGGCCGCGAGTTCGTCCACGTAGGCTGGCTCGAAGCTGGCGAGGCCGTCCTGGGCCAACCCGATCAGTGGCTCTGCGATCGATTGATGCGCGCCGCCTTCGCCCGCCAGTGTGATGCCGGAGGGTGTCGCCACCAGCATGAAGCGCGCGTCCTGATAGCAAGCGTAGTTGAGCGCATCGAGGCCGCGCGCAATGAAGGGATCGTACAAGGTGCCAATCGGCAGCAGGCGCTCGCCGTTGATCGTGTGGGACAGGCCCAGCGCCGACAGCAAAGTGAACAGGTTCATCTCGGCGATGCCGAGCTCGATATGCTGACCCTTGGGCGAAAACTCCCAATTGAACGTCGAGGGAATGTGCTCGCTTTTGAATGTGTCGGCCATCGCCTGCCGCGCGAACAGTCCGCGCCGGTTCACCCAGGGCCCCAGATTGGTGGAGACAGTCACATCGGGTGATGTGGTGACGATGTGACGAGCGAAACTGCTGTCCTCTCTGCCGATCTCGTTGAGGATCGCGCCGAAGCCTGTTTGCGTAGACATGACCGGCTGGATCGTGACCGGCAGGCTGTCCGGCACGTCGAGCGCGGGGGCGCCAAGACGGCGTGCGCCGCCGGAGGAAAACGGTACGCGATCAAGGAATGACTGTAGTTGATCGGTCGCGAGTGACAGGCCTTCGAATTTGTCCCATTCGTGCCCAGGCCGCACGCCCATGGCCTGGCGAAACGTCTCCATCTGCTGCGGCGTCATCAAGCCGGCGTGGTTGTCCTTGTGTCCGGCAAAGGGCAGCCCGAAGCCCTTTACCGTGTAGCAGATGAAGCAGGTCGGCTTTTCGGGATCAGCGTCGTGGAATGCCTCGAGCACGGACGGCAGGTCGTGCCCGCCAAGATTGTTCATCAACGCGGCGAGCCGGTCGTCACTCCGCCTTTCGATCAGTCTGCTGACGTCGCCCTGATCGCCGATTTCGTCATTCAGTCGCTTGCGCCAGGCGGCGCCACCAGCGAACACCAGAGCCGAATAAAGCTGGTTCGGGCAATTGTCGATCCAGCGGCGCAGCGTCTCGCCACCCGGCTCATTGAAAGCTGCCTGCTGAAGCGAGCCATATTTCAGAATGACAACGTTCCAGCCGAAGTTCTGGAAAAGTTGTTCGTACCGAGCCCAAAGGCCTTCGCGCACGACCGCATCGAGGCTTTGACGGTTGTAGTCGATGATCCACCAGCAATTGCGCAGACCCTGTTTCCAGCCTTCAAGCAGCGCTTCGAAGATATTGCCTTCGTCGAGTTCGGCGTCGCCGACCAGCGCGACCATGCGGCCTTCCGGCCGGTCGAGGCCCCAACCATGCGCGCGGACGTAATCCTGCGTGAGCGATGAAAACAGAGTCTGTGCGACGCCCAGGCCGACGGAGCCGGTGGAGAAATCGACGTCATCGGCGTCCTTGGTTCGCGAGGGATAGCTCTGTGCGCCCTTGTAGCCGCGGAAGGCCTCCAACCGCTCGCGCGTCTGTTTGCCGAGCAGATACTGGATGGCGTGGAAGATCGGGCTCGCGTGCGGCTTCACTGCGACCCGATCCTGTGGCCGCAGGACGTCCAGATAGAGCGCGGTCATGATCGTCGCGAGCGATGCGCTCGACGCCTGATGACCGCCGACCTTCAAACCATCCGAGCTCTCGCGCAGGTGGTTCGCGTTGTGAATCATCCAGCTCGCGAGCCAAAGTATCTTGCGCTCCAGTGCGGCAAGAACCTGCAGATCATCGGGCCTTGTTGGTGTGTTCTTGGGCATCGGCGTTTGGCGTTCGCCCCGGACAATCAGTGCTTGTCGTTGGCCAGGCTGGAGTTCTTGTCCGGCGCTTCGAGGACGGTTTTGCAGGCGGGCGGCAAGTCGGCGAGCATCACCGGCTTCGGCGGTTTTGACGGTGGTTCTGGCTTGGCGATCTGCGGGCGAAGGACTTTGTCGGAGAACCAGTGATTGAGTTCCTTGGCGCTGCAGCCGTCATCGCCCGCGACCGGCGGTTGCGCGCGGCAATTCGGCGAATCGGCGGGGCAGCGAAGCCGCACATGGATGTGGTCGTGATGGCCGTACCACGGCCTCACCTTTGCCATCCAGGGGAGATCGCGCGACTTGTCTTCGACCCGGCACAATTCCTTCTTGATCGCGGCGTTCACCAGCACGCGCTCGACGTTGGGTTGTTGGGCGGCGGTCTTGATGAAAGCGACGTGCTGCGGTGTCCAGGTCTTCGGATTGAGATGCTTCCAGTCGTCGGAGACGAGATTGATGGCCGAAATCTTGTCTCGCTCTTCTTTGGTTAATTCATGATCCGGCATCGGCATGAACCAGATGTCGACATCAAGCCCGATCTGGTGACTGGCGTGATCGGAGGGCGATGGCCCGCCACGGGGCTGCGACAGGTCGCCGACCAGAATGCCATTCCAGCCGGTCGCCTTGGCGGCGAGCGGGGCGAATTTCTCCAGGAAATTGATCAGGCTGGGATGCCCCCAATAGCGGTTGCGCGAAAGGCGCATGACCTGCCAGGTGGGCCCGTTGGCCGGGAATTCGACGGCACCGGAGAGACAGCCGCGCGGATAGTAGCCAATTGCCACCGCCTTCCCCAGCGACGGCAATTTCTTTTCGCCGAAAAGCTGCTTGGCCGGAAGCTTTTTTTCTTTTTCCTGTTCCGTTACCGTCGGCTTTTGCGGCGGCAGGGGTGCGGGCGCCGCTTCCGCGGGTGTCTGTGCATTGGCGGAGCCAAAGGTGCCGGCCGCAACTGCGAGGGACAAAACAATCGGGGTCACGATTCGCGCGAACATTGCGTCTCCGATCCAGCGGTTCCGTCTTCGCCCGTCTGGAGTCTAGCACACATGACACAAAAATGCGGCCCGGAAGTCGGACGCAGTTACCGCGCTAGACGTCGACCTTGAGCGCTGCGATGAACGCTTCCTGCGGAATATCGACCTTGCCGAACTGCCGCATGCGTTTTTTGCCTTCCTTCTGCTTGTCCAGAAGTTTCCGCTTGCGCGTCGCGTCGCCGCCGTAGCATTTGGCAGTGACGTCCTTGCGGAACGCACGCACGGTTTCGCGGGCGATGATCTTGCCGCCAATTGCAGCCTGGATCGGCACCTGGAACATATGCGGCGGGATCAACTCCTTGAGCTTCTCCGCCATGGCGCGGCCACGTGACTCAGCGCGCGTACTGTGTACGAGCATGGCGAGCGCGTCGACGGGCTCGCCGTTGACCAGCATCTGCAATTTTACCAGATCGGCCGGCTTGTAATCGGTGAGATGGTAGTCGAACGACGCGTAGCCGCGCGAAACCGACTTCAGGCGGTCGTAGAAATCGAACACCACTTCATTGAGCGGCAGATCGTATTTCACCATGGCGCGGTTACCCACGTAGGTGAGCTCCTTTTGCTCGCCACGGCGGTCCTGGCAAAGCTTGAGTACCGAACCGAGATATTCGTCAGGCGTCAGGATGGTCGCCTCGATCCACGGTTCCTGCATTTCCTCGATATGGTTCGGCTCCGGCATGTCAACCGGATTGTGAATCTCTAGTTCTTTGCCGGTGGTGAGCTTGATTTTATAAATGACCGAAGGCGCCGTTGCGATCAGATCGAGGTTGAATTCGCGCGACAGGCGCTCCTGGATGATCTCCAGGTGCAGCAGGCCGAGGAAGCCGCAACGGAAACCGAAGCCAAGCGCGGCCGAAGTCTCCATTTCGTAGGTGAAGCTTGCATCATTGAGTCGCAGCCGGCCCATGGCCGCGCGCAAATCCTCGAACTGTGCGGCATCGACCGGGAACAGACCGCAGAACACGACCGGGATTGCAGGGCGGAAGCCGGGCAGAGGCTCATCCACCGGATTGCGCTCGTCGGTGATCGTGTCGCCGACGCGCGTGTCCGCCACCTCTTTGATCGAGGCGGTGAGCATGCCGATCTCGCCGGGGCCGAGTTCGTCGACTTGCGCGAGTTTTGGCGTGAACACGCCGACGCGGTCAACTTCATACGCGGCGTCGATGCCGATCATGCGGATGCGCTGGCCCTTCTTGAGCACGCCGTCAACAACGCGCACCAGCACCACCACGCCGAGGTAGACGTCGTACCAGCTGTCCACAAGCAGGGCCTTGAGCGGCGCGCTGCGGTCGCCCTTCGGCGGCGGCAGGCGAGTGACGATCGCTTCCAAAACTTCCGGGACGTTCAGGCCGGTCTTTGCGGAAATCTCGATGGCGTTGCTGGCGTCAAGCCCAACGACGTCCTCGATCTGCTGCTTGACCTTGGCAGGCTCGGCGGCGGGCAAGTCAACCTTGTTGAGCACCGGCACGATCTCATGACCGTTGTCGATCGCCTGGTAAACGTTCGCCAGTGTCTGCGCTTCGACTCCCTGGCTGGCATCAACCACCAGCAACGAACCCTCGCAGGCGGCGAGCGACCGGTTGACCTCGTAGGCGAAGTCGACGTGTCCGGGCGTGTCGATCAGGTTGAGAACATAGTTCTTGCCGTCGCGTGCGTTGTAGTTGAGCCGTACGGTCTGCGCCTTGATGGTAATGCCCCGCTCGCGCTCGATATCCATGGAATCGAGCACTTGCTCCTTCATTTCGCGCTCCTCCAGCCCGCCGGTGAGCTGGATCAGCCGGTCGGCAAGCGTCGATTTCCCGTGGTCGATATGGGCGACAATGGAGAAATTGCGGATATTCAGGATTGGGGACGTCGTCATGGCGGGCGAGATAACACCCGGGGTGAGGTCCTTCAAGCGCGACACGCTGGTTAGCTCGCCGAAAGTGGCGCAAAAGCACACATGCCCGGCGCGAGGCCGGGCATGTCGATGCTCAGTGGCATGAACACTAGTAGCGGTAATGATCGCTCTTGAATGGGCCGTCCTTCGGCACGCCGATATAGTTGGCCTGATCGGGGCGCAGTTCGGTCAGCTTCACGCCGATTTTGGCAAGATGCAGCCGCGCAACCTTTTCGTCGAGCGTCTTCGGCAACACATAAACCTTCTTCTGGTACTTGCCCTGGTTGGCGAATAGTTCGATCTGCGCCAGCGTCTGGTTGGTGAACGACGCCGACATCACGAAGCTTGGATGGCCCATCGCATTGCCGAGATTTACCAGCCGGCCTTCCGACAACAGGATGATGCGGTGCTTGTCTGGAAACTCGATCTCGTCGACCTGCGGCTTGATGTTGGTCCACTTCAGGTTCTTCAGATGCGAGATCTGGATCTCGTTATCGAAGTGGCCGATGTTGCAGACGATGGCGCGATCCTTCATCGCGCGCATATGCTCGATCGTGATGATGTCCTTGTTGCCGGTGGCGGTGACGAAGATGTCGGCACGCGGAGCGGCGTCTTCCATGGTGGTGACTTCGTAGCCTTCCATCGCGGCCTGCAGCGCGCAGATCGGATCGACTTCGGCTACCATCACGCGGCAGCCGGCCTGGCGCAGCGACGCCGCCGAGCCCTTGCCGACATCGCCAAACCCCGCAACCATCGCCACCTTGCCCGACATCATCACGTCGGTGCCGCGGCGGATGCCATCGACCAGCGATTCACGGCAGCCATAGAGGTTGTCGAATTTCGACTTGGTGACGCTGTCATTGACGTTGATCGCCGGGAACAGCAGCTTGCCGGCCTTTTCCATGTCATAGAGCCGGTGCACGCCGGTGGTGGTTTCTTCGGAGACACCCTTGATGTTCCTGGCGACCTCAGCGAACCAGCCTTTCGGCTTTTCCTTCAACATACGCTTGATCAGCGCGAAGAAGACCTCTTCCTCTTCACTGTTGTGCTGATCGAGGAACGTCGTGTCGCCGTGCTCGGCACGCAGACCCTGATGCACGAACATCGTGGCGTCGCCGCCATCGTCGAGGATCATGTTGGGTGTGCCGCCGTCGTGCCATTCGAATAGCCTGGCGGTGTAGTCCCAGTAGTCCTTCAGGCTCTCGCCCTTGATCGCAAACACAGGAATGCCAACGGCGGCGATCGCCGCTGCGGCGTGGTCCTGAGTCGAATAAATGTTGCAGGAAACCCAGCGCACGTCGGCACCGAGCGCCACGAGCGTCTCGATCAGTACCGCGGTCTGGATGGTCATGTGGAGCGATCCGGCGATGCGAGCGCCCTTGAGCGGCTTCTTGGGGCCGAATTCCTCGCGGGTCGCCATCAGGCCCGGCATTTCGGTTTCGGCGAGCGAGATTTCCTTGCGGCCGAATTCGGCGAGCGAGATATCCTTGACGATGTAGTCGCCGGCTTTGGCTTTCGGCTGGGCAGCAGTCATGGCGGTCCTTGGTCAGTAGGGGGTTGGTTGGCGTGCCTATAACAGCCCGTCGCCAACGCCGCAATGCATATATAAAGAATTCTTTATGTAGTTTAGAGCGACCGGAAATGCGGTTTTGCGTTCATGGCGCCGGTCGCCTTGATGATCTTCGCCTCGGACAAAGCGCCTGCGACGCCGCTAGTCTTCTTCGCCGAAGCCACCGGCCACCAGCTTGCATAACGTCTCGACCGCTACGGCAGCGTCCTTGCCGATTGCCTTGATGGTGATGGTGATGCCCGGGCCGGCGGCCAGCATCATGAGCCCCATGATTGAGGTGCCGCCGACAGTCTCATGGCCGCGAGTGACGGTGATGGCGGCGTCAAATTGTTCGGCAGTCTGCACGAATTTCGCCGAGGCGCGGGCGTGCAAACCCTTCTTGTTGACGATCGCAACCTCGCGCACGACAGGGTTCTCGTCCGCTGACGCGCGGCCGCTCATTTACCGTTGAGAACCCGGCTGGCAATTGTGCAGTACTTGCGTCCAGCTTCCTGCGCGGCGGAAACCGCATCCTGCAACGGGCAGATCTCGCGGATTTTGGCGAGCTTGATCAGCATCGGTAAATTGATACCGGCGAGAACTTCGACCTTGGGCTGGCTCATAACGGAGATGGCGAGGTTGGAAGGCGTGCCGCCAAACATGTCCGTGAGGATAGCGACCCCTTCGCCGCTATCCACCCGCTTGACAGCATCGAGGATGTTTTTTCGGCACTGCTCAACGTCGTCGTCGGGGCCAATCGTGATTGCCTCGATCTGACGCTGAGGCCCCACCACATGCTCCAGCGCTGAGCGGAACTCGATGGCGAGCCGCCCGTGGGTTACAAGTACGAGGCCGATCATCCCTAGCTCCTCGCCGGCGCTACGCTGCACCGCACGAAAGGGCGCACATTCACGCCCATCTGAAGGCCCATTGCAAGGGCTTCGATCGCTATATAAGCGTTCTGTTGCACTGCGGAAAGATGGGGCCAAAGGGCGGCTCGGAGTGTGCGTATCGGCGGCCGCGATCCTAGGCCGGACATAGTTAATTTTCCTCGATCAGATCGAGGGTGCCGGGGTAGCCAACTGCCGGACGGGGGTCAATGACCCGCTGGGGGGATACGCAAGGCCGCCAATACCAGGGGCAATGGCGCCGTTTCCGCTGCAACCCCAAGGCGCGGAAGGGTAATCCCGTCGATTGTAATGCTGTCGGCGCTGGGGGCCCGGGTGGCGTCTGCGGCCGCGAGATCGACGACCAGCCCCACGACGGCGACCGGCTCGAATTCGATGCGCCGGATACCGAGGCCGTGGATCTCGACCATGCCTTCCAGCGCTTGCGCCGGACGCGCGAGCAGCCGTCCCGAATGGCATTCGAGGTGTGTGCGGTCGTCGGCAACCAGCCTCGCGAAGGGTAGCAGGCCCTCCGTGGCCGCCGTTACGAGGTTCCACGCAAGGCGCGATTTGCCAGAACCGGACGGACCGCGGATCAGCGCCGCCTTGGCGCCGACGAGTACGGCGGAAGCATGGATCGTCGGTTTGGCGGCCGCCATTACGTCGCCGGCAGCCGCACCACAAAGCGGGCACCAAGCACGCGCGGGGCTTCGCCGCCGCCCGCGACGCTGGCGCGATTCTCCACCCGGATGGTTCCGCCGTGGGCCTCCATGATCTGCTTGGAGATCGACAGACCCAAACCGGAGTTTTGCCCGAAGCCTTGTTCCGGCCGGTCGGTGTAGAAGCGCTCGAAGATCTTGTCGAGCGCTTCTGGCTGGATGCCCGGCCCGTCATCGTCGACCACAATCTCTACCTCGCTCTTAAGCCGGCGGCAGGTAATGCGCACCGTGCCTCCAGCCGGCGAGAACGAGCGCGCATTGTCGACGAGATTGCTGACGACCTGGCCAAGCCGGGAGTCGTGCCCCGGTACCTTGAAATTTGATAGCGGGCCACCTTCGAAACTCAGAGTTACGTTGACGTCGTCCGTACGGATTTCGTTGGCAGCCTTGACCAGCGCGTCGAGCAGTTTGGCGAGGTCGACCGGTGCGGCTTCCTGCCGCTGCAATTCTGCATCCAGCCGGCTGGCGTCAGAGATATCCGAGATCAGGCGATCGAGCCGCCTGACGTCATGCTCAATCACAGCAAGCAGGCGTTGACGGCTTTGGTCCGACTTGGCGAGCGGCAGGGTCTCCACCGCAGAGCGCAGCGAGGTGAGGGGGTTACGAAGTTCGTGCGCGACATCGGCTGCGAAGCTTTCGATTGCCTCGATGCGGGTATAGAGCGCGTTCGTCATATCGCGCAGCGCACCGGACAAGTCTCCGATTTCGTCGCGCCGTCGTGTAAAATCCGGAATCTCCACGCGCGTACGGATACGCCTGCGGACGCGTTCGGCGCCGTCGGCGAGCCTGCGGACGGGCCCGGCGATCGTGCCGGCGAGGAGCATGGAGAGCACGACCATGACGCCGGCCGCCACGAAGAACACCTTGACGATGGCGAGGCGCTCCGCTTCCACCATATCGTCGATGTCGGCGCCTTGCGTCGATAGCATGAGTGCGCCGCGTACAGCGCGGAAGCGTTGCACCGGTACGGCAACCGAAACGATCACTTCGCCGCGGTCGTTGACCCGCACCATGCTCGCGTGAGCGCCGTTGAGTGCCTGCGAGACTTCCTGGTAGCCCTTGCCGTTCTCCGGACCCAGCTCGTTGTAGAGCGGAAGGTCGCCGCGGCCGAACCAACGTCGCAGGGCGATGAATGCCCGCTCCATCAAGCCAGGCTTGTCGGCGCTTGGGGGTGGAAGGTCGAAGCGCAGCACGTCGCCGCGGCCGTAGAGATTGCGGCTGTCGAGAATAAGCACGCCGTCGCGATCGTAGATGCGCGCGCGCGTCTTCGTCGGCGAAACGAGACGGCGCAGAAGCGGGGCAACCCGCTCCGGATTGATCGGAAACTCGATGCCGGAGAGCGAGTCATCCGCCGGGCCATAGCTTTCGCCCGCCTGCAGTTCCAACAGGCGCTCGGGATCGATCGTAATGGAATCGGTTTCGACGGTGGCGGATGCCGCAATCGCGCCGGCAATGATTTCGCTCTGGGTCAGCAGACTTTGTACGCGTGCGTCGATCAATCCCGCGCGGAATTGCGAGAGGTAGAGGACGCCGGTGACCAGTGCGACCAGCCCGGCAAGATTGAGGAAAACGATGCGCCTGGTGAGGCTGGAAAAACTTTGCGAGACGAAGAAATGCCAAACCGAGCGCGTCACGCGCCGTACAGCACCGTCTTGCCTGGGCGGTGGACGAGCGCTTTCCGCGCCGGGCCGTTCGGCTTCAGCGTTCTGCGCGACAAGTTCCGCGGTTCGATCGAGCACGTCGTTCAATCCAGCCGGGTTGACCGTGGGTCTCAAATAGACCCGGGATTTTACCGCAAGCCGGGACGCTCCGTCAGGCCACCCAGGTCGGCCGCGACATAAAGAATACGTTATTCCTTAAAGCGATATCCGACGCCATAGAGCGTCTCGATCATCTCGAAATCGTCGTCAACGACCTTGAATTTCTTGCGCAGACGCTTGATGTGGCTGTCGATCGTCCGGTCGTCGACATAAACCTGGTCGTCATAGGCGGCATCCATCAGCGCGTTGCGGCTCTTAACCACTCCGGGGCGGGTTGCGAGGGCCTGAAGGATGAGAAACTCGGTGACCGTGAGCGTGACCGGTTCACCCTTCCACGTGCAAGTGTGGCGCTCGGGGTCCATGCGGAGCAGGCCGCGCTCCAGCACCTTGGCGGAATCGATCTCTTTTGGCGGCGTGCCGTCTTTCGGGGCGGAGCGGCGCAGTACAGCCTTTACGCGTTCGACCAGGAGCCGCTGCGAGAACGGTTTGCGAATGAAGTCGTCGGCGCCCATCTTGAG
>DATAPP010000017.1:0-4169 GCA_036265125.1 Pseudolabrys sp.
GCGATTAAATTGATTTGAGCCGGCGTGTGCGTGCGCGCGTTGCTCGAGTACGGAACCAGCGACGCGAGCGGCCGCATCACGATCTTGTCGGCCAGGTTCACGGTGGGCCGCTCCTTTTATAGCGTAAAATAAATCGGTCCCTTTTACTCCGAGGTTAATTTCTGCACCGATCTCTCGAGGCGGCCGAGGGCGGATCAGGATCGCTCCCCCAGCCGGCGGCAAAATTTGGTCGCCAAAATAGGTGCGGCTTCCTTAGCGCTTTTCTTCGCGTATCGTTTTGGGTACACCTTGCGGCACGCCTTAGGGCATCTACCGGAGACAAGAAAATGACGATCGACAAGATTCGGGAGAACCGATTGCGGCGCGCCATCGAGCGTCAAGGGTATAGGCTCACGAAGAGCCGCCGCCGCGACCCACGTGCCTATGATTTCGGCAGGTACATGATCATCGAACCAAATCGGAATTTCGTGGTCGCCGGCGCGAACCCTAATGCCTTCTCGATGACGCTCGACGACGTCGAGCGCTGGGTCGAGAGAGATTGACCGGCCAATGGCCAAGGTGCGCAAGCGGACGTGGACGAACAAGGCGGGCGAGCAAAGCGCCTGGATCGCCCAATACTCCTCTCCGGGGCCAGACGGTAAGCCGAAGCGGCATATCGAGACCTTCAAGACGAAGAAAGAGGCGGCCGCTTGGCTGGCGCGGACGGTGGTCGAGGTGCAGCAAGGCCTGCATACCCCGGCCAGCTCGAGTATCACCATCGCCGAAGCAGGTGAGCAATGGATTGCCCAGGCCGAGATGGACGGTCTGGAGGCATCGACGATCCGCCAATACCGGCAGCACCTCGACCATCATATCAAGCCCTTCCTCGGTTCGATAAAGCTCGCGGACCTCACCCCGGGCGGCGCCCAGCATTTCCGCAACACCCTAATCAAGGAGGGGCGCTCCCGGGTGATGGCTCAGAAGGTCTTCTCAAGCCTTGGTTCGATCCTTGCCGAGGCAATGACGACTGGCCGGGTGGCGCGCAATGTGGTGCGCGAGCAGGCGCGCCAAAACAGGCGCCGGAACCGCGTCGAGAAGCGCCACGAGAGGCGAATCGAAATAGGGGTGGACGTCCCTGGCAAGGAAGAGATCCGCGCAATCCTCGAACATGCCGGCGGGCGGTGGCGCCCACTGATCGTGACGGCTGTCTTTACCGGGCTGCGTGCCTCAGAGCTCCGCGGGCTTCGCTGGGATGACGTCGATCTCGACCGCGGCGTCCTGACGGTCCGGCAGCGGGCCGATCGCTGGAACGCGATAGGCTCGCCAAAATCCGATTCGGGCAAGCGCGAGGTGCCGCTCGCGCCGATGGTGGTCAATGTGCTTCGGAAATGGCGCCTAACTTGCCCGCGAATCGGGACCGATCACGGCACCGAAGGCCGGCTATGGCTAGTTTTCCCGAACAGCAAGGGGAACGTCCAAACGCTGCCTAGCATTCATCGGCGCGGGCTCGGGCCGCTGCAGGTCGCGGCCGGGATCACCATGGATAAGCTACATCCGAAGTACGGCCTGCACTCGTTCCGGCATGCGGCGGCCAGCCTGTTCATCGAACAAGGCTTCACCCCGAAACGGGTGCAGGCGCTGATGGGGCATTCGACGATTCAGATGACATTCGATACGTATGGCCACCTGTTTCCGTCAGAAAAGGATGATCAGGTCGCGATGCAGCAGCTGCAGGCGCGGTTGGTGAGCTAATTGCGACAAAACGCGACACGAACCCTCCATAAGCCATTGATGGTATACCGTAAGAAATTGATACATAGCTATCGATGAGCGGATTTTGATTCCGCCATACGGAGGTTCGAATCCTCCCGCCCCAGCCAGTTTTTGTCGCATCGAAACGCAAGCATTTGCGGCGTTTTGCAAACGCCCGGATTCCCTCATGCGAGGTGAATGCGGGCGCGCAGAAGTCCTGGAGATTTTGACGTACCGCGGAGTTCATTTCCGTGCCTATGCCGCAACTGGGCGCTCATCCAGGTGCGGTTGGCGATGGCTTGGGCCAGAAACAAGGGCTGTGTCGGAAATCCTTACACCCATCGTTTTAGACACCGGATCGCATTCAACTCTCTAAACTCTGTGATATAATTGATAAGTCCCTCGTCAGTTTGGAGCGACCATACGCTACTGAGATCCCATCCGTCGCCAAATCTTACACCAGCGGCGACAGCGCATGAGCAGCATTTGAGATTCCAACCGATTGATAACACGAGTCATCCTGGACAACGATCATGGTTCGTAAATCTGCGCTTGTCGGTAGAGTTTACATATCGGGTTACTTGAACAGCATGGCACATTCGCAAGTCATTGTTTTAGCGCGCCCGAAATCTGTGGCATGAACATTGCTTCAAAGTTATGGAAACCAATTAACCAAGGGAGGATCGGCTCAGTGAAGACATATTTCAAACACACCGACCGCGCGGTCGTGCGCGGCGCGACAATTGGCCTGGTATTGGCTGGCCTCTGCTTCGGGCCAAGCGCCCATGGCGCTTTGATCACGGTGGACGAAAATGGGACCGGGATCGGCACAATAGGAAGCGGCTCTTTGAGACCAGATCCAGGCCCAGGGGGCTTACCATCGGTGTTGACCTACAATTTGCCCTTTACCGCAACCCAAGGTGACGTCGCACTCTCCAGTGTTGTTGAACCCGGTTCCCCTTTTCCAGTAGTATTCGATTACGTTCGATTCAATGGTAATGGGACACTGGACTTTTACTCTGATAACGTACCAACCTCTGATGGCTTGGCTGACACGCCGAGTCCTCCCGGGAGGTTTTACACTAACCTTATTACAATCGCGGAAGTAGGACCAGAAGGAAACAACGGCGCATTTTATACACCGATTGCGGGACAGCCCGGTTTCGACCCGAGCGGGCCGACCTACCATCTTATCAGCGACGGTTCTGCCTCTGTTCCCGAGCCAGCGTCGATCGCAATTCTCGGTACAGGTCTTCTCGGAATCGCTTTCTATGGCCGTCGGCGCCGGCGAGTGTAAAAGAGCCCAAGCCCGCGACGTGGCGGCTCCGTCCGGCTGTGGTTTTTGCGGCCGGTACGCGACACGTGAATGGGCGTGGCGACTAGCGGACTCAATTGCCAGTTCGATCAGCACCTCCGCGCGGCACCGCTCGGGGGCGCACTCGCAGACTAGGTGCTTGCCGCGTATCTCGTGCGGCGCGGCCATGAGCGACCGCTGCCCTACCGTACATGCGCGGTCTTCCGCAATGACTTAGTCACGCGTTCCGTCACGATCGGTCTGGAGTAATCCATCGTCTGGGGGGCCCTGTCTCTCGCGCGGGGGCTGAGATTTCGAAATACGGTATGCACTCGCCACGGCACGCTGCGGGATCTCTGTGGATCGAAAAGCATCCCCCCGGAGCGGTCCAATACCTGATGGGCCATAGCACGATCCAGACGACGCTCGGAGTGCAGCGCATCTGCCGAACGCCCCGGAGACCGAGACCGAAGTCACGCGGGGCTCGAAACCGATCTCAGTCTGGCAGTCGGCTGACCTTGGATGCGGCATAAACGCGAGAGCCGCAGAAAACCTATATTGGGGGGTCTGTCGGTTCCGCCATACGGAGGTTCGAATCCTCCCGTCCCCAGCCAGCTCTTTCAAAGCTTTAGAACGACTGCACCATTGCCCCCAGCAGCGAGGCGCGGCTAAAATCATCGCTGATTAATACCGACGCGATCGAGGAGCGAAGATTCATGCCAGCGCAAGCCGCAACAGCAACAAACGGCCGTCAAGAAGCGGCTCGCCTCTATCGGGAGCTCGAGGATCGCATGCTCGCCCGCGATCAAGAGGGCGGCAGCCGGGTCTACTACGAATTGCTGCGCCGCGGGCGGCCGCTGCCGGAGATCATGGCCGAGGCAGTGCGCATCCATGCGCCCTATACGCATGTGCCATACCATCAGCGCATCGACGACGGCTTCCCGAATTTCGTCAACAACGACCATTGCCTGCTTTCGTCGCGCGCCGCGGTCAATCTGCAGAAGATGCTGCCGGAGAAGCTCGCCGGTCTGCCGCTCGCGCAGACGATCTGGTACATCCCGTCCGGCCTCGACATCTGGAACCAGAAGATCCTGAAGGCGCCGGGCCATTACGCGACGCGCGGCTACAAGATGCCGAACGCGGA
>DATAPP010000018.1:0-7915 GCA_036265125.1 Pseudolabrys sp.
CGTCTTTGAAGTCGCACACTTTGTCGCAAGGCTTTCTGCATGCATGCGCGCCGCCGCATCGTCGACAAGTAGCACTCCCGAACTGTCAAAAAATTCGATGCCATCAACAAGATGAAAGTGATACCGGTGCATGCCGGCTAACCCCTCACGGGTTAGAGAGTTCCGCATTCGTCGCTGACTTAATCTTTCGACGCTAAACTTCGTATGTCTGGCACCCCACAGGATCATCACCGGCTAGGCACTGCCTTAGGAATCGGTGACTGAGAGACGCTACCGCGCTCCCGCCTGTGTAAAGGGGAGCCATTATGCAGCATCACTCTTCCGTCGCTTCGTCAAACGTAGTGGTCGAGCACCCCGCTTGCGAACAGTGCAAAGCACCGATGTGGCTTGCACGCCTTGAGTCCGACAAGCCGGACCACGGTAAGCGGACATTTGAGTGCAAAGCCTGCGGCGCAACTAAGATTGAGATCGTCAAATACTGAGACGACGGCACATCCAATGCGCCGACGTCAGCTCCTACTCTGAAAGCGGGGCCCTATGAAACGCGCTTGAACCGATGTCCCTAGTTTGCGTCGATCGTTCGCGAATCTGGTTTATCAATTCACCGAAGCGGCGACGAAATTCCATATCAAAAATTTTTTCAGTTTCCGGGTCTACGCTTGGCTCATCCGCCCGCGCATCTTTCGATAAGTTCCATTCATTTGTTTTCGACATTTGCTGCCTGTTCTTTCTCCCCTAGCTATAACGCGCAAAATGAACAAGCGTTGACCTTGGGCAGATTTTTTGGCGCAGACTCTTGGCTGTGGAATGCGGCGGCCCAGCAACACCGAGCGCTCTTCATTTTCTAACACATGATATGGTCAAGAAGACGTCGCTGTGCTGGGCGCTGTCCCCGAATATATGCACGACCAATCGAAATTGTAATACGTCCGAAATTTCTATTCGATTTTCATGTCAGTTACGCTTACGTATTCGCGCAGTTACCGCTGTCGTTGCTCAGCCGCCGCTTACTCCTCCCGCCGGGCGCTGCCCCTCTTTGTTGGTCGAGTCCGGAGATGTCTGCTTTACCCCCGAAAGCGGACATGTGCAGTGCGATAGTCAATGTCCGCTAAGGGCCAATAGCGGACATTTTTCGCGGCGCTCGGCGTGTCCGCTTATTGCCAGAAGCTGAAATTCGAGCTGTGGAACGGCTCTGAAAGATCTCCGCCTTGCTACATCCGCATCGGGTCGTGAGCGGACATAGTCCGCATTGCTGAGCATCGCCCGCTTATAAGCGGACATTAGGCGGCGTGGACATGCTTGCTAGCCAGATCAGTGGCCGGAGCGACAGTCCCGTTCGTCAGATCCTGTCCCAACAAAACATCAATATCTAAAGTGGAGCGGCGCCCGAGATCCGATGCATGCGTCTCTAAAAAGACTTGCGCAGACTTTCGCCCCTCATCGCGCAGCAACGAGAAAAATTCCCATTCCGCATTGACCTTGGAAGAGGCTCCGAGCTCGGTGAGCATCTCGCTCGCGATGCGGTGGATACGCATGCCGGCCCATTGCGCGCCCTCGGTGTTGCCCGGATCGGCGACTTGCCGGAGCACGGCAATCATGCGCAGCTCCTTCAGTAGAACCGCGTTAAAAGACACTTCATTTAGCCGATTGAGAATCTCTGAAGCCGAGCGCGGCGATTTTTCGCGCTCGACCGGATTGATCTGAACTAGAATGGTATCCTGTGATTTGCACTCCCGAATGAGAGGTGTGATCGTGGGATTGCCGGAATAGCCTCCGTCCCAGTACGGTTCGCCATCAATCTCTATGGCCTGAAACATGGTGGGCAGACAGGCCGAGGCGAGCAGAACGTCCGGCGTAATGGCGTTGTTCCTGAACACGTGACCACGACCGGTCCGAACATTGGTAGCGGTGATAAAGAGCTTGGTAGTTGCCCGCGCCACCCGATCGAAATCGATTGTTTCGGCCAGAATTTCACGCAATGGATTTTTCCCCATCGGGTTCATGTCATAGGGCGACACCATTCGAGACATGAGATCCATGGCGACATAGATGGGCGAAGAGTCCAGCGTCCAACGTCCGAGAATCACGTCGAGCGGTCCGCGCCGTAAAGGACTGAAGCGAGCCGCGTGCGAGACGCGGCGCCAGAAATTCTCCAGCGCGGTCCGGGCGCCCTCAGCGCCGCCTTTGGCAAGGCCATCGACAAGCACCGCAGCATTCATCGCGCCGGCGGACGTCCCGGAAATGCCATCGATTTTAAGCCACGGCTCCTCGAGCAGGCGATCGAGCACGCCCCACGTGAAGGCCCCGTGTGAACCGCCCCCCTGGAGGGCAAGATCGACTAGAACCGGTTTCCGTTCCATTGCGTGGGTCCATCGCTACTGGTGCGCCTGAAAGCCGGCGGCGAGCATAGAAACGTTTCTCGGTCACCGAGGCCCGAAGCTGTTTCAAAGGTGGTGCAATCTGTTCCTTTGATTGGGGACTGTCTGATCGAAAAAGACCACTTTTAGACCGTGCGCTCATAGCCAAGAGTGCTCAACTTATGTCCGCTTTGGGTCATTAGCGGACAAAGCGCCCCACGCCAAAATCCGACTTTGTCCGTTATTGTACGAAAGCGGACAAGTCGCGGCGAATGACGCTAAGTGCCAAGAGCGGACATTGCGACTTGCTCGCTAAAGTGCTCCTGAATGTCTTGTGGGAATGGCCACGGTTCGGGCGCAATCATTCGCGCCGGTCACGCATTCCCAGCGTTTTAGCGCCACACGCAGCTTTTTTGTGAACGCCCGACGGCCTTTACCTCAAACTGCGTGCCTCCGCAGAAATTGTTATTGCCGGTCTTCCGGCCGCTTACCGTAACGGGGGTGTATAACGGAACCGACGGAACCAGAGCCCCTGAGAGCACATAGGTGTCGGGGCCAAAGCCCATAACGATGCCGCACACCGGCACCCAGTACGGGCAACCTTCGAGTTTGGTGGAACCTGCGGCTTTCCGTTTCGCGGCCTCGGCTTGCGTAGTCATGCCCGTCGCCGCGCAGACCACCGCTGCAATCGCAACTATTCGAGCGATTGTCATATTGTTCCCCATGGTTGGGCCCGTTTACGGCGGGCTCACAAATAAAACAGTCGGCATCGATGTTGCGCAACCAAAAACGACCGGGAGGCGGACAGCTCAAATCGACGGGTGCTGCGCCAAGGTGCCAGCCGCATGTCTGCTTTGGGTCATAAGCGGACATTTCGCAGTGCAATCGTGATGTCCGCTTTGGGTTATAAGCGGACATATGCAGTGCAAAAGGCGATGGCCGCTTTACCCCTGAAAGCGACATGGGATGCGTTTTTCTCGGATGTCGCCCGGCACATTCTCACCAGTTAAATCTCCAAGGTGTTTGCTGCGGCGCCTGAATCCGCTTTGGCCCAAAGCACAAGGCGTTACCGCCACGCTTAGGTCGAAATCGACCGCCTTCACATCACACGAACCACTAGAAGCGCCTACAAACGATCCAGCACCGGCGGCCGAACTTTTCATGCCAGCTCGGTAGTCTAGTACACCGCACCACGTGTCTTGCCCCAAGGTCCATCTCGACTTTGGCCGGTGCCGCCTGAAAATCGCGGGCATCGACGCTGTTGCAATGGTTTCTGCAATTTAAGGACGCCAACTAAATTAAAGAGGAGTCAGGCTCATGACGAACAAGTCAAATTTTACGCCCGACGAATGGAAAGTTCTTTTGGAAAGCGTGATGGCATGCGGTATCGCTATCACAGCTGCCGAGCCGAGTGGATTGTGGGGTCTTCTAAAGGAAAGCTTCGCCGGGGGCACTGCGCTTGCGAAAGCTAAGACGGATCCAGGTACTAACGCGCTCATTAAAGCAGTTGTCGACGATTTCAATACGGCCGAAGGAAGCGCAGCGCGCGACGCGTTGAAGAACAAGTTCAAGGGAAGCAAGCCTGCCGAAATCAAGAATAAGTGCATCGAGACATTGCAGCAGGTCGCTACCATAGTCGATGCTAAAGCACCTGGCGATGCTGCAGCTTATAAAGGTTGGTTACAACAAATCAGCCAACACGTCGCCGAAGCGGCAAACGAAGGTGGAGGACTTTTTGGCGGTGGCGTACCGGTAAGCGAAGCCGAGAAGGCGACGTTGACCGAAATCTCGAGTGCGCTCAAAGCAGCGTGAGCTACCTGCAAAAAGCCATGTCCGCTTTACCCCCAGAAGCGGACATGTGCGGCGCAACCAGCGATGTCCGCTATGGGCCAATAGCGGACATGAGGCCGCCTATTCGATCACCTCGGCGGCGCTGGTGAGCACCGACTGCGGCACGGTGAGGCCAAGTACCTTGGCGGTTTTGAGGTTGATCGTCAGTTCATACTTGGTAGGTGCTTGAACCGGCATGTCGGCCGGCTTTTCACCTTTAAGAATACGATCGACGTACCCGGCCGATTGCCGATACATGTCGATCCGATCAGGTGCGTAGGAGGCCAGCCCACCGGCGACGACGAAAGCGCGGTCGAAGTAGACCGTGGGCAGTTTGTGACGGGCCGCAAGCCTGATGATCAGATCGCGATTAAGTTGCTGCGGCGTACCCGGGGTCACGATTAGACCGCCATTCGGCGCTCGCGCGAACGCTGTGATAGCGCGCTCGACATCGCCGGCGTCTAGTTTGTTGACTGGGGTCACCTCTACGCTGAGCGACGGCGCTACGCCCTGAATGACACTGAACTGGGCAGGGCCGGTGGGGGTGCTGGGATCGCCAAGGACTGCTACTCGCGTCACGCCGGGCGCGATTTGCTTCAGCAACTCCAGCCATTTCCCGCTGATGCTGTTTTCAAAAAGCATGAAACCCGTAGCGTTACCGCCCGGCCGCGCCAGACTGTCAACATAGCCGGCTGCGATCGGATCGGCGACGATCGGGAACACAATCGGTACGGTGCGGGTCGCCTGCAGCACCGCCCCAACGGCTCCGGAGCCATGCGCCAGAATGACGTCCGGTGTAAGCGCGGCCAATTCCTCCGCGTGTTTGCGGATGTCGGCGTTGGTTGTGACCCAACGCGTGTCAATTCGCACGTTGCGGCCAATGGTCCAACCTAATTGTGCCAGCGCTTGAAGAAACGCGCCGAACCATGCCTGATAGTCCGGATCGTTCGCGGTTGCGGGCAGGAGCACACCGATGCGTCGCACGCGCTCGGCCTGCTGCGCCTGCGTGGCGAGCGGCCATGTGGCCGCGCCTCCAATAAGTGTAATGAAATCGCGCCGCTTCATTGCCTGCCCCCGAGGAAGCTCATCGTAACGGTTAGAACCGGTAGACCGGAAGGGGCACATGTCCGCTTTGGGTCAATAGCGGACATCTATTCGATCACCTCGTCAGTTCGAGCGAGTAACGACGGCGGCACCGTAATGCCGAGCATCCGGGCAGTCTGAGCGTTGATGACGAGTTCGAACTTGCTCGCCTGCACCACCGGCATGTCCGCGGGCTTCGCGCCTTTGAGGATGCGGCCGACATAAACGCCCTTTTGACGATAAGCATCTGTGATGTCGCTTCCGTAGCTCATCAGCCCACCCGCCTCGGCGTATTCCCTTGTTGAATAGATCGCGGGGACCCCGTGACGCCCTGCCAGCAGAACCAGTTGGACACGGCGAACATTCAGAAAGGAGTCGCCGTTGACAAAAAGGGCGTCGGGGCGCTCGCGCACAAACGTTGCGAAAGCGGCATCGATCTCGCGGCTAGTGCTGGCGTTGAGGACCTGGATTTGCAGTCTCATGGCACGGGCAGCCAATTCCACTTCTCTTAAAGTAGACTCGGTATTCATCGCACTAGCCGGATTGACAAGTACGGCTACACGAGTGGCGGCAGGCACCAGCTCACGCAGAAGCTCCAGCTGCTTCGCTGCCAACTCATTATTGAAGAAATTGATACCTGTCAGATTTCCGCCCGGCCGGGCGATGCTAGCGACAAGGCCCCGCCTGACTGGGTCTTCGGCAGAGCTGAATACGATGGGTATCGTCGTGGTCGCCGCCTTGGCCGCGAACGCAGCAGCGGTCCCTCCGCTGGCGACGATCACCGCGACCTGTCGGCGAACCAGGTCGGCCGCCAACGCTGGCAGCCGATCGAATTGATTGTCGGCCCAGCGGTATTCGATCGCTATGTTCTCGCCCTCGACATGGCCGGTATCTTTGAGGCCCTGGCGGAACCCGCGCAGACGTTCCGTCAATGCGTCAGGCGATCTGCTGTCGATGAATCCAATCACCGGCATTGCGGGCTGCTGCGCCCGCGCCGCTAGCGGCCAAGCTATCGTCGCGCTTCCGAGAAGGGTGATGAACTCGCGCCGTCTCATGCCGCCCCCGAGGCTCAGGACGGGTCAAACTAGCACAAGAGGGCGGATATGACTTTAGGCGACGGTCGTTCGATGTCCGCTTTGGGTCACAAGCGGACATATGCGCCGCAATAAGCGATGTCTGCTTTACACCCGATAGCGACCACGGAAGCGGACATGTGCCAATGGTCATATCCGCTTTGCCCCCGAAAGCGACGTAGGATGCGTTTTCTCGAGCGTCGGCTATGGGCCAACAGCAGACATCATTGCGGCAGCAGCTCGTTCGGAAAACTCTTCATGCCGCTGGGCACGGCTGTCTTGACTCCGGTGAAATAGCTCCTGGTCAAGCCTGGCTTGGGTGCGACCACCTTCGTCCCGACAACGAGGAGGGAGGCGATCACGATGAGGATAATGGACAGCTTTTGGCGCACTGGAGCCGCTTTCCTCTCTAGACAGGATTGCTAGGACCGAACGGGTTTGGGCGATGTGACCGTCTTCACATGGCTCAAAATATTTGTGTGAGAGGGTTGTCCGCTAACCCCCGCAAAGAGCAGTACTGCCATGTCCAGACATTGGCCCTGCGCGGTACTAGCCGGCCGCATGGGGCTATTTGCATTCGCGCTTTACCCCCGAAAGCGGACAGTCCTCAGCGTAGCGATTTGATGAATTTCCAAAGCGCGATTGTCTCCTTCGAGCGACCGCCGTGCCGGTAGTTTCCATTGCGTTTGCCCTCCGGTGCGCCACCGCGAGCGCCGTGCATCCGGCAGACCTGCCAACCTCGCATCGCAGGTGCACGGCAAGGCTGGCCCGTCCGTTTTGATTTGGCTGCGCAGTGGCGCGGCGTGGGCCCTTTGCACGGGGTTGATGCTCATTTCGCCTTGGTGCCTCCCCCCGCGGGAACCGGATCAGCTCGGATTGCCTCGTCGAGCTTCTGCATGGGCACTTCGGCTTTCGCAGTCACAAGTGCGGGTGAAGGCCCACCGGCCGCCGAACGATCGCCTGCAAGAATTTGATCAGTAATCACCGCCTGGTCAGCGTTGACAGTCACATGTTTTACGACGATTTGTTGCTGTCCTCGACCCCGATGGTGATCGAGTCTTTCAGTCAACATTGATACCGTTCTTGCTGCTTTATCAGCCATCGTGAGATATCGCAGCTGCGCCTCCAGATACTCTGGCGGCTGTGCCCACGCTCGCCGATACATCGAGAGTGAAGCCTGGTTAGCCGCCATAAGTTGCGAAATGAGAATTCCCTCAACCGGATCGGCGGGTTTAAGGTCTATCATCCCGGAAAAGGCAGCTGTCATTGCTTTGGTCGCCGCGTTCTCGTCCCGTTGATCAACCGGCAATGCCCTTGCGGTGCTTGCCGCGAGCCAATCGTTCCAATCATCGTGATCGGCCCCGCCAATGGATTTGAGATTGCCTTTAGGCTTCGGATCAATTCCGATATGGCGCACGCTTTCTTTTGGGTTGCTGTTGCTCATTTGGTCTCCAATGGATCGCCAGCGGGATTGCTGGCCGGATCGGTGGTCGTGATACGCCCGTTTGGGCAGGTACGAAGGCCTCTCCACGCGTGGTAATCTGAGGCTTATGGGATTTCGAGCCGGCGATA
>DATAPP010000019.1:0-9012 GCA_036265125.1 Pseudolabrys sp.
GGTGGTCTTTCCCTCGTCATAAAATGGATGCAGTTTGCTATGCGACAGACCACAACGGCAGAGGTGCGCCCTGATGAAGGCACGATTGCCCCCTCGCACGCAGGCGATCGATCGTGTGTGGGGGCTGATGGCGGCCCTCGCTATCTGCGGGGTGCTGGGCGGAATTTCGCTGCTCGTTCCTCCGTTTATCGAAGATGATTCCGCCAATGGGTTCCAAGCTTGGCGCGGCACTTTGCTGGGAGCGGCAAATTCCATAATTGCGCCTGATCCCGCGAATATCGCTCAAGATTCTTTCCAGTTTCAAACACGCTGGGGTCCCGGTCAATATCTGGTTCCGGGTGCAATCTCGTTATTAGGCCTGCCGCTCGGCGCCGCGATGACGCTTACAGTGGCATTAGCGTTGTTGTGCTGCTTGATAGGCTGGATGTTTGTCGTTAGGACGTTCGCTCCGAATACACCCTTATGTCTCCTAGTTGTTGTCTTAGTCGGTTCTTTTCGTTATTCGACATTTGCCTTTCGAACGTACCGCGGCGGAGAGATCCTGCTTCAAGCCGTCACCCCTTGGCTTATTCTAGCGGCCAACCGCGTCCCGGCGATGAGCGTCGTGCGCGCGGCGCTGCTCGCCGCAGGTGCTGTGTTGGTCGCGTTCACGGCAAAACTTACCGGGCTTATCGTCGTAGCAGCGGCGCTTGTGGCCGCCAGTTTGGTTAGTATCGCGGTGGGCCGTCGGATCAGTCACGGCATATTAGGCGGCGCCTTAGGTGCAGTGATGGCGTTCGTCATCATTTACGTCAGCTTCCTTTCGCGCGGGCCAACCCCGGCTTCAGAGCTGGAGTCGTCCTTGCCGTTCTTTGGCAGTATCGCGTTTTCATCTTTTGTTCCCTGGGTCGCAGGCATTTCGTGGCCCGAACTGATGACAGCGCTGTTCTTTGGCTCAAGGGACATGTCTTCTATGCCCGTCGGATACTTAGCAGCCATTGTGCTTCCGGCGCTTCTGATCATGTATCTAGTTGCGGGTTTTCGGCTTGGACCGGCCTACGCACAAAAACTAACGTATTTCTCCCTGGTGTCATATGGGATAGTGGCGGCGGTTTTTATCTTCCTTTATAGTCGTGGCGCGAACATCTATTTGGAAGAACGGCATTTTCGTTCGATAGGAACTCTTCTGTTCGTGTGTGCATTAGTAAACTTGCGATCAGTGGGAACACCCAATTGGGCGAGAAACTTGTTCCTGGCCCTTTGTGCGCTCATGGTGTTTTATGGGTTAGGCTCCTTTTTATTCGGTGAGTATAGGATGGCTAAAAGCCAATCTCTCGATCGAGTAAGTTGGACGAACCAGGGGGTTTTTGACATTGCTGCGGTAGACTTTGCCAGGAATACATTCGCGCGGGAGGGACGCGACGCGCTGTTCGTGTTGCCGACACTCCCGCTTGCGGTCACCCTTCCGAAAGAAGCGCGCGTCATCGCGATCGACCTCAGTTGGGAATCAGAATCTGCAACTAAAGAGCGTCGATACTCAGGCCGCGTTCCGGGTCATATTCTCGTCCTTTTGCCGAACAGCATCGTCGATATTACCTCTGGCAAAATAAGTATGAGCAAGGGTCCGGCACTCCTGTCGGAGTTCAAAGATTATGCTCCCGATGCTTGGAAAAAACAGGTTTTCAATACGATGACCGTCTTCTTTCAGTAGAGATGTTGGGAATTGCCGTGAGGGGTTATTCAAACCCTTTTGCGCGAACCTATACATTTTTGGCTGGAATCTGTTGCTGGGGGTGGAGCCTCCGGCAAATTCCAGCGGCGGCAGCGCTAGCAGCTATCGCGCTGATTACTGCCTCATTCGCCGCCGTCCATGTTCTCGAGCTTGTGCGAACGCTCGATCTGCATCGCTTGACGGCAACGGAAGCCGTAGACGTCAGAGAGGCATCATTGACTTCTTGACTTCGTCGGAGGCGCGTGTGCAGCTGCTCGACGCCGACAGCCCGGCATTCCTCGCGATGGCGCGTGCTGGCATGCGTCAGGCAACTCCGCAACTTCAATGGTTTTGCTGCTTCTTGGGCCGGCTGCTTGGCGCACACCGTACCATGGAGGGCGCATATCACAGTTGGTTTGGTTTACTTCGGTTGCTTAGAGGCTAAACTTGCGATCCTCTCTCCGCCGCTCACCTTCACCAACCAATCATAGACATGATCCGTATCCGGGAAAGTCTTTCGCACCGGTAATGAAGATACGCATTCGTGCCGGAAGTACGCCGCTACTGCCTCGAGTTGTACCGGATCCGGATGCTTTTTTAGAGAATTCCAGCCAATCAATAATGTCCCATTCGGCCGGAGAATACGTGCGATTGCTGTGACTGCCCGATTCATCTGACCTTCTTCGTCAAGCCCGTCCCCGATAACGCCATTGAGTAGAACCGCATCGAACGAGTCGGGGGTGCACAAATCATCGATCCGCGTAACGTCGCCGACGATATGATGATTCCTTTCACCCCACATCGCCGCCGCGGGATCGATGTCGGTTGTCCAGTAGTCGATTCCGACACCGGTCAGTCGTCTGCCATAACGCGCGGTGTATGGCTTGCATCCGACGAAAAGTACGCGTCGAACTTGCATCGCCTCTATTGCCGGAAGTATATTCTCTGACATGTACCGCCGATCACTGAAACCTTGATCAAAATTGGCAAGAAGTGTCATTATAGTCCGAAAGAGATGACATTTGTGGACCCAATTACCTATTCTCGGATGCTTTCCAAATAATGTATATATCAGTACATAAAGCCGCACTCTCCACATGCCCTTACTGGCCTTTCTCTCAGGCGTGCTCCGCAACACGCGTGTAGCATCTGTCGACCCACTGGGTCAACACTGGAGATCGCAACGACTAAGTAATATGGGAACTGAGGCGGTCGCGGAGGAGCTTCTCGCGACTGACACGGTAGGGACGTGTGCGGTGAAGTGCGAAATCATGGGAATTTTGGGCGTCGAGTTGGGGTGAGGTTATGAGCATCGTCCGTTTTGGTGCCTCGCTCATTTCTGCTCTGCCGATTGGTTTAGGTCGCGCTACCAGACAACTGGCTGCTGAGTTGGTGTATCGCCAACGCTACCGACGTCAGACTCGCTCAGGAAGTCCGACGTGTGGGTACCATGCACCTGCAATTGTAAAGGCCAATGGGCAGGCGGATCCGTCGCGGCTAGTATGACATAATCGCGTGGGCTGTATTTGCCATCAGTATCAGAGTTTTGCCGGGTTTACCTTGGTGGTGGAGGTTGCCAGCGGTCCGCAGAACTATTATGATGTACGATCAGACTAGGCGAATCGGACGAATATTTGCATTCATGACAACCGAAAAATTAAAACGCAGGCGGAAAATCGCGATCATTTTTATGCCGGTCAACGAGGTTCGCCCGCCGGTGTCTTTGACGACCTACGGTTCTGCCGGCGATTTGGTGATGGACGAAATCGCGCGGCGGCTGGCTCGGTCACACGATGTCATCGCCTATTGCGCACGTGGTGAAGACCAGCAGAAGATCGAGTGGTGCGACGGTGTTGAGTATCGCCGCATGTCAACATCGATTGATCGTTGGGTTTTTGCAAAATACCAAAAAACAATGCGGCTAATCGATCTGGTCTGTCGGCGAAACGCGATGCAGGCAATTTTTAATTCTGCGTTGTGGTACCGGCAGTTCATCGCTGAGGTCAGCGCGGACCAGGCGCTACTGGACTGCGATATCGTCCACATCATGAATCTCTCGCAATTCGTCCCGTTTATCCGCGCCCGGGTACCAAAAGCGCGGATTGTGCTGCATATGCACTGTCAATGGCTCGAGGAATTTGACGCGGCGGTGATCGGGCGGCGGATCGACGCTGCCGACCTGGTACTCGGGGTTAGTGACTTCATCGCTGCCGGCGTGCGGCGGCGCTTCCCCTCCTTCGCAGAACGATGCAGCCATATCCACAATGGCGCGGACATCCCACTCTTTGCCAGGCCTGCTGGTGTCCTGCCAAAACCCAAGCAGCTTCTCTACGTCGGCCGACTCGCTCCTGAAAAAGGTGTCCACGTCCTACTTGACGCCTTTCAGATGGTGCTCGCGCACCATCCCGACGCGCATCTCGAGCTGATCGGCCAACAGAGGGTCTTCCCGCTGGAGGCGCTCTTCCCTGGCTGCCAAGATCCTCACCTGCTTGAGATCGAATCGTATTTTCGGCCCGGCGCGTATGCGGAACTTCTGCGCGCAAAAATTTCGGAGTTCCCTTCGGGCGCCATCTCGTTCTTGAATGATGGCCTGAAGTTCAGCGAACTCGCACCGCACTACCACGCCGCCGCTATCTTTGCATTTCCCTCCGTGTGTGAGGAGTCGTTCGGCATGCCACTGGTCGAAGCAATGGCGTCGGCTACGCCGGTTGTAGCCACCAGAGGCGGCGCCTTCCCGGAGATTGTCGAACACGGGCGAACGGGCTTGCTGGTGGAGCGCTCCGACGCACCGGCGCTGGCCGACGCAATTTTGCAACTTCTGTCGAGCCCGGATCAGCGTGACGCGATGGCGCGCGCAGCCGTGGAGCGTGTTTCCACCATGTTCTCTTGGGACTGTATCGCCGAGGACCTTGTTGAGAAGTATGAAAGCATCCTCGCATAGGCGTCGACAAGCCCAGGCGTCTACCCCCTAGGCAGCGAGATGAAAATCGCCTTTGTCAATCAGCCGATCGACACCATTCTTCCGCCATACCAGTCGTCGGTAGGGGCCTGCACTTACGGTGCGGCATGTTCGCTGGCCAAGGTTTGCGAGGTTGTCGCGTACGGCACGAGCAACCGGAACAAACACCTTCCTGCCGATTACCGAGAGCACAACGTCCAATTTCGCTTCTTTTCAGTGCCTCTATCCGGTCGGCTCGCGGCTAAGGCTAGGGAGAAATATTCCAAGCTTATTCCGTCTTGTGCTCCGGCTTCGAGCTCCCGCTGGCTGTTTCGAGCCTTCGGACGCCAAGTGGCCGAGGACCTCCGCGGGCGGGCTTGTGATGTGATTCATGTCCAGCATTGCGCGCAGTATGTCCCATTGATTCGAGCCCTCAATCCAAGCACTCGGATAGTCCTGCAGCTACATGCAGAGTGGTTCTCGCAAAACCGGCCGGCGATCCTCGAACGGCGCCTGCGTGACGTGGACCTGGTGTCAACGGTGAGCGATTACATCAGCGAGAAAACCCGCCGGCAATTCCCGATTATTGCCGACCGCTGCCACACGATGTACAACGCGGTCGATGCCGCCGAGTTCAGTCGGGAAGGGAAGTACGACCCGGCGCCGCGGCGGGAAAAGCGTATCCTCTATGCGGGCGCAGTTTCGCCGCACAAAGGGCTGCATGTCCTGTTTGATGCTTTCTGCATGGTGGTCGAAGAATATCCAGATGTCCGGCTGGATGTCGTCGGCCTGCAAGCGAGCTATCCTTTGGCTGAGAATTTTGAACTGCGCGACCGGGAGACGATTGAAAGCATATATCCGTTCTACTCCTATGATTGGAGGGCCCGGTTGAGGGCAAAATTGTCGCTAGCGCCCGCCGATGCCGGAACATATCTCGCTCATTTGAAGCAACGATTGTCGCCGGCGGCGAGCGGAAGGGTTGTATTTCACGGCTTTGTCCCGCGACCAGAGCTGATTGACCTTTATTACGACGCCGATGTTTTCTCGTTCGCGCCGATCTGGAATGAAGGGTTCGGGATTCCGCCAATCGAGGCCATGGCTGCCGGGACTCCGGTGGTCGCTACTCGTAGCGGCGCCATTCCGGAGATCGTCAGGGATCAGCAAACCGGGTTTTTGGTCACAAAAAACGATCCTCGCGCGCTGGCTGACAACATTCTTAAGCTTCTTGGCGATCAAGAATTGCGACTGAAAATGGGACGCGCAGCCCGCGATTGGGTTCTCGAGAATTTTACCTGGGACATAGTGGCCGAGAGGATGTATCAATGCTACGCAGATCTTTGCGGTATGAAGAACCAGGGGGCAGATACTGGCAGTTGAAAGGCTTGAGGTACCACACGAAGGTAGGCTACCATGGTCGAGATCGGGGCGATTGCAGGATGATCCAGCCACCGCCGAAACGGCGGGACCAAGCGGCCAGCGTTCCCCGGTCCATGATTGGGAGATTCCATGAGCTTGGCCCTTGATCCGCCCGCCTTTGCAAAGCAGACGCTACGACGGTTGCTCCCTCGCCAAGTCATCGGGCTGTTTCAGCAGACCGTCGGAATGATCAATTATTTGAGAAACCCAGAGCTTGGTGCGGAATGGGGCCCATTCAACGGACAAACCGCCCGCCAAGCGCTGTTCGTGGAGATCGTCACAAAAACGCGACCGCACGCGCTCATCGAAACCGGCACCTCGCTTGGGGCTACGACCGAGCTGATGTCGCAGACGGGGTTGCCCGTCTTTACGATCGAGCTGTACCCGCAACACTACGGATTTGCGCGCGCACGATTTTGGCGCAAAGGGAACATCAAATTGCTCCATGATGACAGCCGGAGAGGCCTGCGTCGGCTGTTCGATGGGCCGTTGCAGGCTCTGGCCGGTCACACGCTTTACTTTTACCTGGATGCTCACGGCCACGTGTTTGACGATGATCTGCCTCTTGCCGAGGAACTCGATACCGTTTTTCGGCGGTGCCCGTCGGCGATCGTCATGATCGACGATTTCGAAGTGCCGAACGATGCCGGGTATGGCTATGACGACTACGGGCCGGGGAGAGCCCTGGTTTTTGACTACATTAGGCCGGCGATAGCGGCGCACCAGCTGCGAGCCTTTTTTCCGTCCACCCCCTCGGTTGCGGATTATCCGTCCACGCCCATGGCTGCCGCCGGCCTGGTTGTTCCAGGCAGGCTGCGTCGCGGGTGCGTTGTTCTCGTCAAGGAGGCGCGCCACGCGACGGTGCTGGCCTCAATACCGCTTCTTCGTCCCGCGGCCAAAGGCGGGGGGACGGAGTGAGCGAAAACCGTGGAAGCTTATAGAGAAAACGTTAAGCCAGATCGCCTATTGACCCTCGCGCCCGATCATGATGAAAAGCCCCCCATCACGACCTCCGGTCAGGAGCATCTGCATCTGAGTCACGCACCGACCCGTCGCGGTGGACCGTGGATACGGCGCGAACAGTCGGGTTTTTTGTGAAGGGTCTTCCGTCCGCTACCGGAACGGACGACAGAAAGTCGACCCCGGCGGTCTCGAACCAGCCGAGCACCTCATCGATCGAATGCCGGGCCTCGTGGGGTGTCGACATTGGTCACAAAACCAACGCCTGCCACCGGCCGTCGTTCATTCGAGCCGAGGTCAAACGGCAGTCCAGAAAATACAGTGCCGGACCAAACCGTTCGAAGTGCCCGGCGACGCCACAAGGTGGGTAGGCGTCCATAACTATTGTAAAGCCCCGATCTGGTGTAGGCCCAACGTGCAAATCTCAGTGCCGTCCAATTTAAAAATGTCAGTCTCCGCGGCCGTTTGGCCGGCTGTGGGGGATGGCGTCGGTGACGGTGCTAAGCGTGAGCGATGGAGAGCTGCGGCGTCTCGAGGTGTTGCGGGACGTCGAGCGGGGTGGGTTGCCGGTGAGTGCTGCGGCGCGGCTGTTGGAGCGCAGCGAGCGCCAGGTGTGGCGGTTGCTGAAAGCGTTTCGCGCTGAGGGCGCCGCTGGTCTGGTTTCCAAGAAGCGCGGCCGGCCGAGCAACCGCAAGACGGCGACGGCAATACGCGCCGCGGCGCTGTGGATCGTGCGCCACACCTATGCCGATTTCGGGCCGACCTTGGCCGCTGAGAAGCTCGCCGCCGAGCACGGCTTTTCGTTCTCCAGCGAGACCTTGCGGAAGTGGATGACGCCGACGGACTATGGCTCGATCGCAAGCAGCGGCAAAAGCGGGTCCACCAACCGCGCCCGCGGCGCGAGTGTGTCGGCGAACTGGTTCAGGTCGACGGCAGCGAGCATTGGTGGTTCGAACACCGCGGGTCGCAATGAACCCTGCTGGTGTTTGTCGACGACGCGACCAGCCGGCTGATGCACCTGCAGTTTGTCGAGAGCGAGTCGACGTTTGCCTATTTCCACGCGGCCCGCGCCTATCCGCAGGCCTGGGGCAAGCCAGTCGCGTTCTACAGCGACAAGCACGGGGTCTTCCGGGTCAACCATCCGGGGGCCCTTGGCGGTGACGGGATGATCCAGTTCGGCCGCGTTTTGCACGCGCTCAACATCGACATCATCTACGCCAATTCGAGCCCGGCCAAGGGTCGGGTCGAGCGCGCCAACAAGACGTTGCAGGACCGGCTCGTTAAGGAACTGCGACTGGCCGGTGCTGCCAGTCTCGCAGAAGGCAACGCCCTGCTCCCGGCATTATCGCCGATTACAACGCTCGCTTTGCCAAGCGTCCGGCGAACAAAAAGGATCTGCACCGGCCATTGCGCGCCGGCGACGATTTGGAGGATGCGCTTGCCTGGAAGGAGGAGCGCACCCTGTCACAGGCGCTGACGCTGCAATACGACAAGATACTCTTCATCTTGGAACCAACCGACCAGGCCAAGGAAGCGATCGGCAAGCGGGTGACCGTGATCGACTACCCCAATGGCCGACTGGCGATCCGCTACAACAGTGTCGAACTCGCCTATCGCACCTTCGATAAGCTGCGCCAGGTCGATCAGGGCACCATTGCCGATAACAAGCGGCTAGGGCCAATCTTGGCGATGATCCGCAATGAACAGCTGCGTCGCGGGCCCGAGCGTCGTGGTGGGCCTCGCCGGCGCGATCAGCGCGACGCCCATCTCTTCAAGGTTGGCTAAGCTGCTCAACATCTGAGCGACTAAACGCTTGTGTATGATGCTTTCTGCGGATTTCTCAATTTCGAGATAAGTATATAGTGTTATCACTGCTGTCCGGTTAATAAGCGAATAGATTCAATTGGTTAGTTATTTGCGAAGTATCGTCTTTGGTATCGTCTCCGGTAAGCGCTTGATCTATAGGGATTTTCTCGAAGAGTGTGACCGAGAGGATCTGGAGCAATGT
>DATAPP010000020.1:0-2144 GCA_036265125.1 Pseudolabrys sp.
CCCGACCTTCTCAACTGGGACATGGAATTGGCGATTTTTGCGAGATGAAGGGAGGAAAATGCGAGTCGATACAAGGGCGGACGATTTGGAAACGGCTGTAGTGTAGACCAAGTATCTTTTCAGATGTCGAATTTTGCGTATGATTCGGCCGCATGTATTTGAGATGCAATCGACGGCTCAAGGACGGCAAAGAGCATTGCTATTGGAATATTGTCGAGAGCAAGCGCTGTGCTGGCGGCAAGGTCGTGCAGCGACAAGTGCTGTATCTGGGCGAGATCAACGACAGCCAGCGCGAGGCGTGGTGCCAAGTCATCGAAGCTTTCGATGAAGGGACGCAGCGCCCCACGCAATTGGCGTTGTTTCCCGCCGAGCGAGCGATGCCCGACCACGCCAAGGAGTATGGCGTGCAGGTGCGGCTCAATGGGATGCAGCTGCATCGTCCGCGGCAATGGGGGGCGTGTTGGTTGGCTTGCACGCTGTATGAGCAGCTTGGACTGGATGAGTTCTGGGCGAGCCGTTTGCCGGATTCCCGGGAAGGCACCTGTTGGCGCCATATCCTGCAGACGCTGGTTTGCTACCGGCTGATCGACCCTGGAAGCGAGTGGCGGCTACACCGGCTTTGGTTCGAGCAAAGCGCGATGGGGGATCTTCTTGGTGAGGATTACGCGCTGGTGGAGAAGAATGCACTCTACCGCTGCCTGGACAAGGTATTGCCACACAAGGCGGAGCTGTTCGGTCATCTGCGCCGGCGATGGCAGGACCTGTTTGGCGCACGGTTTGATGTATTACTGTACGATTTGACAAGCACCTATTTCGAGTCTGATCCGCCGACCGACGAGGCCGACAAGCGCCGCTACGGTTACAGCCGCGACAAGCGCAGCGACTGCGTCCAGGTCGTTATTGCGCTGATCGTGACGCCGGAGGGCTTTCCGCTGGGCTATGAGGTGCTGCCGGGGAACACGGCGGACAATACCACGCTGCGCACCTTCCTGCAGAAGATCGAGACGCAGTACGGCAAGGCGCAACGCATCTGGGTGATGGACCGCGGGATCCCAACCGAGGACGTCCTCGCCGAGATGCGACAGGCCGATCCACCCGTCTTCTATCTGGTCGGCACGCCCAAAGGGCGGCTGAGCAAGCTCGAACAAGCCCTGCTCGGGTTGCCCTGGCAAGCCGTACGCCCCGGCGTGGACGTGAAGCTCCTACCGCAAGAGCAGGAACTCTACGTGCTGGCTCGGAGCCACGCACGCATTCACAAAGAGCGCGCCATGCGACGGCGGCAGTTGAAGCGGCTATGGGCGCGGCTCAAACAGCTCTCCGCGATGCGTCTTAAGCGCGAGGACTTGCTCATGAAGCTCGGCGCCGCACGGGCCAAATCGCCCGCGGCATGGCGCTTGATCGACATCGAGCTCGCTCCGCAAGGGGCTGCGTTCAGCTTTGAGCTCAACCGCCAAAAACTTCGGCAAGTGCGGCGGCGCGAAGGCCGCTATCTGCTGCGCACCAATCTGTCCGGGCAAGACCCGGCGCACCTGTGGCGGTTCTACATCCAACTGGTCGAGATCGAGGCAGCCTTCAAAAACCTCAAGGATGATCTCGGACTCCGGCCCGTCTACCACCAACTGGAGCAGCGCATCGAAGCGCACATCTTCGTCGCGTTCATAGCCTATTGCCTGCACGTCACTCTTCGCGCCAGGCTCAAGCCTCTCGCCGGTGGCCTCACCCCAAGGGCGGTGCTCGACAAGCTCACCGCCATCCAGATGCTCGACGTTCACTTCCCCACCACCGACGGCCGCACCTTGATTCTCAGCCGCTACACCGAGCTCAACACCGACCAAAAGCTCCTCGTCAACCAACTCAACCTCAACTTGCCCCCGCAACCGCCGCCACGGATCACGACCGCCGGCCAAATTGCCGGCGCAAGATAGCAAGATGTAGTGGAGACCTTTCGCCCCGACTGCCCCAATTTACGGGACTTTCGACCGCTATACCCCACCAGTTGAGAAAGTCGGGCTAACTCGCCGGAAACCGGACCGGTCGGTGCGCTGCCTGTTCGCGTACGCTTGAGCGCATCTCGCAGTTCCAACCGCCATACCGTGAATTGTTCCTGATCTCGGCCGAACAGGACACGCTCAATCGTGCAATGA
>DATAPP010000021.1:0-3976 GCA_036265125.1 Pseudolabrys sp.
AAGTCTACGTGCTCGAATCAGGCCACGGACTGCCGAGCGCATGCAACGAACAAGACGTGATGCCCGGGGGAACCTTCGCCCCGAACAATCCCTTTACCCCCGACATCCTCGTATTCGATCAGAATGGGAACTTGAAACGGAGGCTTGGCAAGCCAACAGCTCCGGGGGTCGGCTTGCAGCCAGCGGGCCCTGCAATCGACATCGCCTTCGAACGTGGACTCCAGGGCGGTCGCTTGTTCGCGAGCGACTCGAACCAGGCGACCCACGCTGCGGGACAAAACAACAGTTCGCGTATCGTGACCGTGGATCCAATGACCGGAACGGTTACGCCATTCATCACGGGTCTGCCCACGGGCGATCATCCGACGGAGCAGTTTGCGTTCAAGGATAACTGGATCTACTGGTCACAGGGCTCGACGACCAACAGCGGGGTCGTCGGTCGTGACAACGGCGGCGGCGCGAACCAACCCGACATTCCGTGCCAGGATATCAAGCTGAGCGATAACGTGTTCGACTCGGGCGGCGGGGTGAAGACGAGTGGTTACTCGAAGTTCGGCACGCAGCGCCCGGGCGCCACGGTGCCTGCTTTCGAAGGCGTAATGCGCGGTGTCTGCGATGGTGCGATCTTGCGGGCGCGCCTTAACACATCGAATCCGGCCGCTACCATCGAGCCGTTTTCGTGGGGCTACCGCAACGGCTATGCCATTCGCTTTGCGCCCGACAATCACGTGTTGAAGGGCGGACTGCTCGTAGGCGAAGACGGCGCCGACGAGCGCGGCGCACGGCCTTCTAACAATGCACCTGACGTTCTGTCCCTGGCGCAGCAGAACAAGGACGGCAGCCCAGACTATCACGGCTGGCCGGATCGCTACGGTTTCCTGGCAAGTAGTCAGGCGGTGTACAATCCGGTTGGAGGTCCGGCGGACGATGTTCCTGTCTCCCCCGCGGATATTCCGATCCGCGACGTGCTTGCGTTCCCGCCGCAGACAATCACGTCACCGTTGGCCCTCGAGGCTGCCGACTCCTCGTTCACCGGTATCGACTTCGTGCCGAACTCCTTTGCAGTAGGCCCGGTGCAGCGCGGTGCGGCACTCTATTCATTGGAGGGTGATTTTGGCTTCTCGGCGCCGAATGCGACTGCTCCGGCTCCAGAAGTCGGTCACGAGATCAAGCTCATCAACTTTTCCAAAGCTGGGGAGCCGCTTGTGCTCAAGATCATGAATTTCGCCCGTAACAACTCGGGTGACCAGGCGTTCATACAGGCTAACGCTCAAGACCAACACGCGTTCAATCGTCCGCTCAACGTCAGATTCGGGCCCGACGATTGCGCTTGGATCACTGACTACGGTGCGGTGCGCGACCTTGGAGCAGACACCCATTTCCAAGGCCCCCCGGCCAATGGTCCGCTGCTTCAAATTCCGGGGACTGGCGTCGTTTGGAGGATCTGCCCAACCGGACGGGCCAAGGGCGACGATGATTGATTTGATGTAGGCAGCACGCCTCGTGAGACCAGACGGGGGCGGCATCAACCGCCCCCGTTTCTGTACGGTCTTCACGAGTCCGCTTTTGGCCCAAAGCGGACATTGCATTTTGCACTGCGCATGTCCGCTTTCGGGGTAAGAGCGGATTTTCGGCATCAAAGCGGACATCACGTTCGACAGGTCGCGAATTGCTATCTCGTGTCCGCTTTCGGGGGTAAAGCGGACATGCCAACAGCGCCTATCAATGTCCGCTTATGACCCAAGCGGACATTCACGAGTCACATCCCAATGTCCACTAGCTACCGTGATAAGATCAGCACAAATATCAGAGCGTAAGGGGGATGGTCATTCCAGCCTCCAAGACTTGCAGACGGCCCCCTAAACCAAGAGCATCAAAAGACTTGGCCAGATCTTCTCCACTCTCGGTGAAATGCGCCCAACCATCGGTATGAACCGCCACAAGGCGCGCATTCTTAAATGCATGTGTAGTCTCGATCGCGTCGTTGCTGTCCATGGTGAGATGAAACGACCCGCGCGTCTTGGCCGAGCCCGCAAACAGAATGACCAAACGTGGCTGGTAGCGGCTGGCAACCTCCGCGACACCCTCGTACCAAACGGTGTCGCCGGTTACGTAGATCAAGTCGCCCGGGTTTTCGTTGCCGAGTAGAAAGCCGACGACATCGCCGGCAATCGGCTCGATGCCGACAGGGCCATGGCGCGCCGGCGTCGCGGTGACATGGAGCTTGGCGCCGGCGGCAGCGTTGATCTCAATCGTCTCCCATGGTGCCAGGCCGCGCGTTTTTCCGCCCAACCGTTGTGCACCGATACGCGTCGTCAGGACCGCTGGTATGTCGGTGAGCAACGCGCGCCCGGCGGGGTCGAGATTGTCGGCGTGCTGGTCATGACTCAGCAGAACCGCGTCGATGCGGCCCAACTCCGCGACCGACAGCGCGGGACCGGCATTCTTCTGAAGCGTTATGGATCCGGACTGATAGGAGCCAGGAGGATCAAACGTAGGGTCGGTGAGGAGGCGCAAGCCACCAGTCTCTATGAGTATCGTCGGTCCACCGATCAAAGTTAGCTTTACATTTGGGTTGTTCATCTGAATGCTCCCTGACCGCGTTTGTCCGCTTTTGGCCCAAGGCAGACATGCCACTTCCGCTCACGAATGTCCGCTTTCGGGGGTAAAGCGGACACTGTGAACCTCAATCAAGGTCACCGCCAAAGGTTTGGACAGCGATGTAGGCGCACAGACCAAGTACGATCACTATGAAGATTGCTGGGGTCGGGTCGAAAATTGCCACAAGGACGACGGCAACGGCTATTGCGGCGGCGGCCCAAACATCCCAAGGGATTGATTTAAGCATGGTGCCTCTCTTTTGTTGGGCACCTGTCGGAGGCCAATCTGCTAACCGATTGGATCAGAAGGTAGGGTTGGTCGGAGGCAAAACGCAATGTCCGCTATTGGCCCAAAGCAGACATCACCTAGTGCGCTGCACATGTCCGCTTTCAGGGGTAAAGCAGACATCACCATTGTGGCATGTCTGCTTTTGCGGTCGCTATTGGGGGCAAAGCGGACATGCGGTTTTGCACTGCAAATGTCCGCTTATAACCCAAAGCGGACATCGCACTGGGCCAAACTTGCACAGAGGTCAATTTAAGCGCGTCTTGGTTATGACTCGCCTAAGAGCCGTGAATGGATGTGCTTCCAGCGTCGTACGAAGCCAAGCGGTACAGCGCCCAACCGACTGCCGCGCCTGTCAGTGCTACACGCACCCATATCACGAGCGCACTGCCCACGAGCAAAAGAACTGTGAGGCCAAAGATGTTCCAATGCTCGGTGGCCGGCTGGGTCCAGACGTATACAGTTGCAAACAGAGGTGCAAAAAGCAGCAATGCTGCGGAGCCAATAAGCGCACCCCGAAGCGCCGCGCTCATTGACCTACGAACTCTTGCAGGATCGAACAACGGTTTACCCAACGTCCAACCGGCGATGACTGCCGAGAGCCCAGGTAATACGATGAAGAGCATGAACGGCAACGAGCTCCGCGCATGAAAGATTACAGGGCCCCACACGAGTGCGGACAATGCGGTCCCCGCCGTCCCAAATCCGAGAGCTGCTGACACGCGTGGCCATTGCCTCAGGAAATTGGCTAACTGTCGCATTGCTCGGGTCGCTCCTGGCTAAAGGCGCGGCTTACCGATGCACTCTAAAAAGCGTAGGTAAATGGAGCTTATCGCTCGGCTCGGCATGAAAAAGCACTTTGCTTTGTACTGCAAAAAACATCGCCAGCGCACGTGCCGCGGAAGTGCAAATGTCCGCTATTGGCCCAAAGCGGACATTTGTTTTTGCACCGCACATGTCCGCTTTTGGGGGTAAAGCGGACATGATCATCCGCATGATTTCAATTGCTACTTGCTATTGTCGGTAATGAACTTGGCGATCGTGTTGACTGCCTCGGCCTCCATGCCGAAGTAACCGTGCGGTGCCTTGG
>DATAPP010000022.1:0-2920 GCA_036265125.1 Pseudolabrys sp.
AAAGCTTCTATCCAAAAGGTATCAAAGTCACCGATGCCGAAATGGCTGCCCTCAACATTCAGCGCAATGCCTTCCAAGGCGACTGGAACTACACCATCTCTCCAAGACAACAAGGACCACCGTGACGCGATTATTACGCATCAGCTCCTAAGTTCGATCTGACAAACACTGGTAAAAGCCCAGCCCTTCGAGTATCGGCAGACCAGCCGCTATGCCCACCTTAGCACCATTCCGCCATCCTGGATAAACCAACGAAATGGTCGAGCCGGTTTGGCGCCGATTTACAGACCCGACCGTAGTCCGATCTCGCGCGGAACCGAAGGTTCGAATCCGCCTCCCTCCAGCGGAGAGTCACGCAAACTTCGTCCGCCGACGCGCGTAGCCGGCCCGATGTTTCGGAAATCCCGGGCTTTCTGGCTTACGTGGCGGCTTCGGCGGCTTCTTCCGCCTTTAGCTTAGTACGTTTCCACACAAGGCCAAAAGTGCTGTTTTGCTGCTCGATTAACGCGCAATGCGCCCCGTTCCACAACGTAGGCCGGTCCAGCTTCACCAACAGGTAAGACTTGCCTTTGCTGCTGGTTCTCTTCCATGCCGCGCCGATCTCGAACCCATCGCCGTCTTGGGTTTCACTCCTCACAACGAAATCCGGGCCGTCTCCCTGCTTGACCGGCATCGAGCGAAAGGTAATGACACGACCGCACCGTTCTCGGCTGAAGATGCGGCCTTTGTAACTGTCGCCCTCTTTGTCGAATTTTCCAATCATCATGGCGCCAATTTACCACAATGCCGATTACACACTTTCATCCTCGCCGGGCAGATTTAGCGGATTCCGAGCCACGGAAAATCAATGATACTCAGCTCATTCTACCCGACGGCTCGATCGCGCGTGGCTCGCCCGCGTGTGGATCTCATGGAGATTCATCGAATGAAGGTACGGAATTTTGCGGCAATGGCCGCGTGCGTTCTCGTGAGCGGGCTCGGCGCCCTGGAGGCAAACGCCCAGGCGGAAGTGCTTTACGCCGAGCAGGAACCCACGGCGGCCGCTTTGTTCGGCGAACGAAACACGCCGGCTGCGTGGCATCCGAAGCCGAGCTTCTACGTCGTGTCGAAGGAAGACTTGACCATCTCGCCGCACTTTGAACGGTTTCTTGCGGCGCGCATGAAGGCGACTACCGTGGAGCGCGACGCCGGGTACCTGTCCCGCCCACGCGCTGACCGGCTGATGTGTATGCTGACGGGGAATGCTGATAACCGTCAGGCAGGAGGAAACGATGGAGCAGACCGGCTGGGATCGCCGCGGCGTGTTGTGGGGACTTTCGGCAATCGCGGGAGCGGGCATTCTTGGCGCCCGCCTGGCGCCTGCGACGGCGCAGCAGGTCAAGTATTCCTCCGGTACCGAGCTCCCTAAGCTCAAGGCGCCGGCCAATGCCTGCGACTGCCACCACCATATCTACGGGTCGCAATACAAGGTTGACCCGCGGTCGACCCTGCGTCCGGGCGATGCCACGGTCGAGGATTATCGCGCCTTGCAGAAACGCATCGGCACCAGCCGCAACGTCATCGTCCAGCCGTCGACCTACGGCACCGAGAACGCGCCGACACTTGATGCGCTTGTCGCATTCGGCCCAAACGCTCGCGCCGTCGTCGTGGTCGACACCACGGTCACCGATGCCGAGCTGAAGCGCATGCACGGACTCGGGGCCCGCGGCATCCGCTTTAACCTGGCTCAGGCCGGGGCTACAACGCTAGAAATGATCGAACCGCTGTCAAAGCGGGTCAATGAGCTTGGCTGGCATATCCAGATCAACGCCTCGCCGGCCACGATTATGGAGATCATGCCGATCCTCCAAAAAGTGCCGTCGTCGATCGTGTTCGACCACCTTGCCCATATTCCCGAGCCGGACGGGATCAGCCACCCGCTTTTCGCCCAGGTTCGCGCGCTGATCGATAAGGGTAAGACCTGGGTCAAGCTGTCCGGCGCCTATGCCGACACCAAGGTAGGGCCGCCGACCTATTCCGACTCGAGCGCGATCGCCCGCGCCTACGTGAAGGCGGCGCCGGAGCGTCTCGTCTGGGGCAGCGACTGGCCACACCCGGGTGTGCGAGATCCTGAACCGAAGCCGGATGATGCGATGCTAATCGACTTGATGCTCGATTGGGCCCCCGACGAGGCGGTGCGCAACCGTATCCTCGTCGATAACGCTGCCAAGCTCTACGATTTTCCAAAGAGCTGATTGGAGGGCACCGTTAACTTGGCGGGCCTTGCCGCGCTTGCGCGAACCAGATCGGGATGAGTTGGCTGGTGGGCGCGTCAGTCCTGGCGAAAGCTCCATATCGGCGTGGACGCCGAGTCTCGGCCGGTCGGAGATGTTTCTCCGATCCCGTCTCGGCGATTCTGCGTATGCTGTGGCCGGCCGCGCTTCCAGAGCTTGATCGCGAGCCGCATTGTCAACGAGATCCGACGGCGTTTTGGGTAGCCGGTCCGTGGCCCGATCGATGGCGAGCATGCGGGGCGGAGCCTCGATGCTAAAATCGCCCGGCTCGCGCGAGGTTTCAACCTGCGGCGGGCGCCGGCACCAGTTGATGTACGGCGGCAACGACGAGATCACCCGGCACGATTTTGCGTCGAGTGTAGCGGGTGCACATTTCGCGACGCCCGAATGTTCGTCAGCTACCGAAATCCCGTTCTCCCTACCCGCCTTGCGACGATTCCCAAAATCGAGTTCGCAGCAGACTCTTTGCTGGAGGAGACAGTCGTGGGCAGCACTAAGCCCGCTGCAGCAATGCGCGCACGTACGGGACAGGGTCGGGATCGCCTTCCAAGCTGTCCGCATCCTGTTTGGTCTTCAATTCAATTTGCAACCGGATGCCGTTCGGATCGTGGAAGTAGAAGGTCTTGCCATACCCCCGTTCGATAATT
>DATAPP010000023.1:0-2099 GCA_036265125.1 Pseudolabrys sp.
CAGGCCCAACGTGCGTGCCGCCGCCTGCAGGTCTGTGATAAGGGATTGGATAGAGGGAAAGGCCGGGTCGGCGAGGACCCCGACCACGGCAACATGGGGCATCAACTCGTGGAGCAATTGCAATCGTTTCGGCGCCATTTCGGCCGTTAAAACGGTGCTTCCCGTAACGTTTCCGCCAGGCCGGTTGAGGTTGGCGACGAGACCCAACGCAACCAGGTCACTGCCGAAGGTCCACCCGCACGTTGCGGCCATCGGTCCAACCCAAGTCTACAAGCGCTTGCGTGAACGCAGAGAGCTGATGCTTCCACACGGGATCGGTTTCGTCGCCGGGCATGAGCACGCCGATGCGCCGCACGCGGTCGCCCTGCTGCGCCCCCGCCGCGAGCGACCACACCGCCGCGCTTCCGAGCCCCGCGATGAACTCCCGCCGTCTTGTATGACGGGAAAGGAGCATGGTGAGGGGTGACAGGGATTCGGTCATGACCGTCTCTCCGTCGCGACCGGAAGCCCGTTGCCGTTTTGGATCTCAATCCGCCAATGAGCTTGGAGCTCCGGTCGCTTCTTCCATACCCGAACAGTTGCCTGGGCACGAGCCCGCATCAGCAAGAAGGGGATACGAAGATGCAATCGGTTTGCGGAATCGACGTGTCGAAGGATCGTTTGGACATCATGGTGCTGCCGGAGCGGCAATACTTCTCGGTACGCAATGACGCGGCTGGTTGGGCCGAGCTGGTCGAACGGCTGCGCGGGTTCTCGATCTCGGCGATCGGTCTGGAAGCCAGCGGAGGGTACGAACGCGGCGCGATGCGAGCCTTGCTTGCGGCCGGCATGCCGGCACGCCAGGTCAGCCCGTTCAAGCTGCGGCAGTTCGCAAGGGCCAGTGGGGTTCTGGCCAAGAACGATCCGCTCGACGCTGGTATGATCGCTTCGTTCGTCGCCATCATGCCGACACAGCCGGCGCAGCTTCGCGCGCCTGCGATCGAAAGGCTGGCGGAGATGCTCGCGGTGCGCCGTCAGCTCAGTGCCGAGAAAGTCGCTGCTGAGAATGCCTCCAGATTGTTGGAAGATACGATGCTGCAGCGGCTTTCTCGCCGTCGCATCAGAAGGCTTGCAGCCGACATCGACACCCTCGACCGGCATTTGGCTGAGATTGTGGAAAGCGATGCAGCGCTCGCCTATCGATACCGGCTGCTCACTTCCATGCCGGGCGTCGGACTCGTTTTGGCCTGCACGCTCATCGCACTCTTGCCCGAACTCGGCCGCATGAACCGCAAACAGGTTGCTGCGCTTGTCGGCGTCGCGCCCTACGCCTTCGAGAGCGGTAAGTTCAAAGGAAGGCGTTGCATCTGGGGCGGTCGTGCGCCAGTGCGTAACGTGCTCTACATGGGGGCCATGAGCGCGAGTAATTGGAATCCCGTGTTCAAGGCGTTCCACGATCGGCTCAAGGCCGCCGGCAAGATGCCGAAGGTTGTGATCGTGGCCATCATGCGCAAGATGATCACCGCGCTCAACGCGATGGTTCGCGACGACGTTGTTTGGGCCGACCATCTTTCCGGTCGGCACAGTGTGCCGACCGCACGGTAGCCACTGCGCTGATTGATTTGGTCGGGTCAAGGCCATGGCCGCGCGTAGCGCGGGGGCGCGAAGCGCCAGCCTTGACGCGGCCAAATCAATCAGCGATCTCCCTGCGACAACATGACAGTTGCTCATTGGATTACCTCGTCAGCAGTCGCCAATAGCCTTTCCGGGATGGTGAGGCCGAGCGCCTTGGCGGTCTTGAGGTTGATGACCAGTTCAATTTTTACCACCTGCTCGACCGGCAGATCGGCTGGCTTCTCACCTTTGAGGATGCGGCCAGCGTAAGCGCCGAGAATAAGCTGGACTTCCTCGCGATTGGTTCCGTAACTCATCAGGCCGCCGGCGGCAGTGAACGCGCGCTGACTATAGACGTCCGGAATCGCAAGGCGCGCTGCGGCGGCGACGATCTCATCGGCGTGCACACGGAAAAACGGATTTGCTCCAACGAGGAGCGCATCGGGGCGGGTCTGGGTGAAGCTTGCGAGCGCGGCGTCAAGCTCGCGTGCATTGCTAGCTTCGAC
>DATAPP010000024.1:0-24926 GCA_036265125.1 Pseudolabrys sp.
GCTGGGTGCCGGCACGCTGGTCGGCCATCTGATGGAATGTGGCATGCAGATCACCGGGGGCTATTTCGCCGATCCGGGCATCAAGGATGTGCCGGATCTCGCGGACTGCGGCTATCCGATTGCCGAGGTTTCCGCCGACGGGAGTGCGGTGATTACAAAGCTGCCGGCGACTGGCGGACGCGTGACCGAAGCCACCGTGAAAGAGCAGCTTCTTTACGAGGTGCATGATCCGGCGAGTTACCTCACGCCGGACATCACCGCGGATTTCAGCCGGGTGACGGTCAAGAACCTAGGCGAGGATCGTGTCCGGGTGGAAGGTGCCGCCGGCCGTGCACGGCCCGAGAAACTCAAGGTCACGGTTGGTTTTGATTCAGGAGTGCTGGCCGAGGCGGGCGTAAGCTATGCCGGCCCGGCCGCCGGCGAGCGCGGACGTCTCGCCGCCGGGATCGTCGAGAGGAGGCTGAAAGAAACTCACAGGATCAGCTCGCCCATCAGGATCGATTTGATCGGCGCCGGATCACTTTTCGCCACGGCCGGAAAAACACGAACGGACAGCGAGGACGTCAGGCTGCATGTCGCCTTGCGTACGACCGAGCGTGAGCAGGCCGACCTGATGCTTTGGGAGGTTGAATCGCTTTTGTGCTGTGGTCCGGCAGGCGGCGGCGGGTACCGCGGCGTCATCACACCTGCGGTCGAAACCAAATCCGTCCTGATTGACCGCGGTCTGGTGAAACCAACATTCGAGATTGTTGTAACGTGACAAACCGCGGACGCAACCAGCGGCTTTTCGTGCGCGACATCGCGCACGCGCGCGCCGGAGACAAAGGCAATACGTCAAACGTCAATATCTGGGTTTACGACCCGGAGGATTTCGAACTCCTCAAGCGCAGCGTCACGCCGGAGCGGATCAAACGAGAATTTCCACGATTGGTGCGGGGGACGGTGACACGCTATGTCGTTGAACATCTGCACGGACTCAATCTGGTGATGGGCGAGGCGCTGGAGGGCGGCGTGAACGCGTCGCTCAATCTCGATTCGCACGGAAAATCCTGGAGTTACCTTATTCTGGGCCTGACGCTCGATACCGACGAAAAGAGCCTGCAGGGTTGATCATGACCAGCGCCGGAAACAACACGCCGGTCGTCGAGGTTCGCGGCGTCACGCTGCAGTACAAGACGAGCGATCACCTGGTCACAGCGACCTATCGCGTCGATTTCAATGTGCTCCGGTCGGATCGCTTCGTTCTGCTGGGCCCGTCCGGATGCGGAAAGTCGACCCTGTTGAAGGCGATCGGCGGATATATGCATCCCACTGAAGGCAGCATTCGCCTGAATGGCCGTGAGGTCACCAGGCCCGGCCCCGACCGCATGATGGTCTTCCAGGAGTTCGATCAGCTGCTGCCATGGAAGACCGTGCTGCAGAACGTGATGTTTCCGCTTGTCACAAGTGGGAAATACGAGCGGAGCGCTGCCCGCGAAAAGGCACTCGGCCTCATCGCGAAAGTCAATCTCGCCAAGTTCGCAGACAGCTATCCACACACGTTGTCCGGCGGCATGAAGCAACGCGTCGCCATCGCGCGCGGTATGGCGATGGAGCCGGACGTGCTGCTGATGGACGAGCCCTTCGCGGCGCTCGACGCGCTCACCCGCGTGCGCATGCAGGACGAGCTGCTCGCGCTGTGGGACGAAATCAAGTTTACCGTGATCTTCGTCACGCATTCGATTCCCGAAGCGGTGAAGATCGGAAATCGCATTCTTCTGCTCACGCCGCATCCCGGCCAGGTCAAGGCCGAGATCAACAGCGTGCCACGCGGCAAGGGCGAAACGGCGGCCAGCGCGGAACTGGGCCAGAAGATTCACGCTATGTTGTTTGCCGACGAGATCGAGGACACGCGCCATGACTGATGCCGCCCTCCGGCCAGAGATTTACCGCGAGCCGATGAGCCAGGAAAAATTCGGGATCGTGCAGAAACCGCTGACGATTTTCGAGCGGCTCTACAATCAGAACTGGTTGCGCAAGCTGTTTGTGCTGGTCGTCATTGCCGTTTGCTGGGAGGCCTATGCGCGGTGGCTCGACAATGAGCTGCTGGTACCGACCTTCAGCGCCACGGTTCGCGCGCTCGCAACGGGCATCGCCTCTGGTGTGATCCTGACGCGCGCGCTGCTTTCGATCAAAGTGCTTCTGATGGGATTTGCGATCGGCGTCTTCATCGCCGCCGTCCTGACTTTTCTTGCCATCAACACGCGGCTCGGAAACGATTTTCTCGAAACGATGACGGCCATGTTCAATCCGCTGCCGGCCATCGCTTTGTTGCCGCTTGCGCTGATCTGGTTCGGGCTGGGGACGGGAAGCCTGATTTTCGTGCTGGTTCACTCCGTGCTGTGGGCTGTCGCGCTCAACACGCATGCCGGCTTTCGCAGCGTATCTACCACGCATCGTATGGTCGGTCAGAATTACGGATTGCGCGGGATCGGCTTTGTGACGAAGATTCTTATTCCCGCGGCGTTTCCAAGCATTCTGGCCGGCCTCAAGATCGGCTGGGCCTTCGCCTGGCGCACGTTGATCGCCGCCGAGCTTGTCTTCGGCACCACGTCAGGGCAGGGCGGACTGGGCTGGTATATTTTCGAGGCGAAGAATCAGCTCAATATTCCGGAGGTTTTTGCCGGACTACTTTCGATCATTCTCATCGGTCTTTTTATCGAAAACGTCGTGTTCAGACTGATCGAGACGAGGACCATCGGCCGCTGGGGCATGCAGAGTTAGCCGGCCTCATTGATCACTCCGCCGGCGTTACCGGATGCCGGCCAGAGCGATCCAGCGCAGTGATTGCTTTCTGCAACAGCGCGCGGATCCGCTCCGCAGAACCCACGTTGACCATGCTGGGGTCAAGATAGAAGTCCAGCCCCGTCATATGTTCGCTGAAGATCTCGACCATCTGTCCCATCGCGTCCAGCATGCCCTCGACCGCATAAGGGACGACTTCGCGGCTGATCCCTTTCATCGTAATCGGCGGCAAAGCGTGCGCGACGAGAATGTCGCGCACCAGGGCATAGGTTTCGTAGCTGACAACGATGTGGCCCGGTTCGGCGATTGATTGCAGGCGCGCCGCGAGGTTCGCCTCGGCCCCGATGATCGTATAGTCCATGCGGTCGGCACTTCCGAAATTGCCGACATTGCAATAGCCGGTGTTGATGCCCATCCGGACACGGAACGGGTGCTCGACACCTTCATTGCGCCATTTGACGTTCAGTTCGGCGAGTCGATGCTGCATGTCGGCCGCCATGTGCAGGCAAGCTTTGGCGTCTTCCGCTTCACCTTTGGATTCCGGATCGCCGAAGAAGATCAGGATGGCATCGCCTACAAATTTGTCGATCGTGCCGCCATGTTTGAGGGCGATGTTCGACATCTCGGTAAAATACTCATTGAGCAACGACGTGACCTGTTCCGGCTGCAGGCGTTCCGTGGTCGCGGTAAAGTCCTTGATGTCGGAAAAGAAGATCGTGAGCTTCTTGCGCTCGGTATGAATCGTCACGTCCTTCTGGCCGCTGAAGATGCTCTTGTAGATTTGCGGCGAAAGGTACCGCGAGATTTTCATCGATAGTTGCGCGAGGAAGTCATTCGCGGTCTCAAGCTCGCGGTTCATGCCGCGAATTGTTGCCGCCTGGCGCCGCTGCACACCGATAAAAGTGATTCCGGATGCGGCCATGAAGACGAAATAGGCCAGCAAATATTTGAATGAAAACAGGTTGGCCGCAATCGGCTGGGTGATGGTGATTTCCTGGATGCCGCGGACATCGCCGACCTTCCAGTCGCGCTTCGGGCTTTCCGGATGGGAGTTGTGGCAGGTCACGCACGCCGCACCCATGATCACCGGCGCAACAAGACGGACGCGGTCGCTGAAGACCGACGCCGACACATCGGTCAATTGCTGATTCACATGATTGCGCAAATCGGCAAGTGCGCCGGTCTCGAAGCCATCAAGGACGTGCGGTGCACGGTTCTTGAAGGGAAAGTCCGAGACGAACCGGTAAGTGATGTTCTCCTGTTGCTCGCTGATCACGCGGCCAAGTTCGAGCGAGAGGGTTGCGGGGATCGGTATGGCGCCCGGGATGCTCTCATAGTTGTGCACGACCTTCGTCTCGCCAGGCGAGGCCAGCACGCGGCCGACGACGTTGCTGGCGTAGTAGCCGCGCACGCTGCTGACCACCGAATTGAGGTCCTTCGCCTGGCGAAGCAGCGAACTCTCCGACAGATTGCGCATGTCGAGCCATACAGCGACGGGGAGGCCGGCGAGCATGACGAGAACAAGCAGGATGAGCGCAAGACCATGCGAGCCTGTAGAACGAACCGGTTCCATCGGCTGCTCCTTTTCAGATTGAAAAAAACCGCGACTCACCCCGGGCCGGGATCATAAGGACTTCAGGGGGCATTTCGAGGTGCCTGTTTTCGGTCAGGCCACAATTTCGCTTCCCGGGAACCTGGGCTAAGCTCGCGTCTAACAAACACGCGACTAGGGGAGAAACCATGGCAAGACGGGTCAACGTCATTGCGAGCGTTTTCGCGGCTCTCATCATCGGCGCCGGGTTGGCTGGCGTGTCTCGCGCGCAGGATTGTCCGCGCGGCGATCTCGATAAGGCCTATTGCGACCGCGACGGCGACCTGGTTGCCGATACGCCCGCGCAGACCGTCAATCCATCGACGCTGATCTTCGCCTATACGCCCGTCGAAGATCCGGCCGTCTACACCAAGGTGTGGGATGGCTTCATCAAGCACATGGAGAAACTCACCGGCAAAAAGGTTGTGTTCTTCCCGGTGCAATCGAACGCGGCCGAAATCGAGGCGATGCGCTCCGGCCGCCTTCACATTGCGGGCTTCAATACCGGCGCCAATCCGATTGCGGTGAATTGTGCAGGCTTCGTGCCTTTCGCCATCATGGCCGGCAAGGACGGCGCTTTCGGCTACGAAATGGAGATTATTGTGCCAGCCGACAGCGCCATCAAGACGCCGGCCGATATCAAGGGCAAAAAACTTGCGTTCACTGCGCCGACCTCGAATTCCGGATTCAAGGCGCCATCGGCGCTGCTTGAATCGGAATTCAATTTGATCGCGAAGCGTGACTATGAGCCAGTGTTCTCCGGCAAACATGACAACTCAGTGCTCGGCGTCGCCAATAAGGATTATGACGCGGCCGCGATTGCCAACGAAGTGATGTTCCGCATGTTCGAACGCAACGTCGTCGACAAGGCGAAGATCCGGACGATCTACAAATCGGAAACTTTCCCGACCACCGGCTATGGCGTTGCGCACAATCTCGATCCAGCACTGCAAGCCAAGATCAAGGAAGCCTTCTTCACCTTCCAGTGGGAAGGCTCATCGCTCCAGGCCGAGTTCAAGGGCCAGGATAAATTTGTTCCGATCACCTACAAGAAGGATTGGAGCGTCATCCGCAAGATCGACGCGGCGAGCGGTGTGAAATACAGCTGCAAGTAAGACGCGCGGCCGGAGGGGATTCGCATGCTGCGCATCAAAGGTCTGACCAAGCGCTATCGCACCGGCGACCTTGCGCTCAAGGGCATCGATATTGATGTGCCCGACGGCCAGGTGATGGCGCTGATCGGGCCTTCCGGTGCCGGAAAATCCACGGTGATCCGCTGCATCAATCGCCTGGTTGAACCGACCTCGGGGTCGATCACGCTCAATGACGTCGATATCGTCAAACTCGGCAGTGCCGAATTACGGCGCATGCGCCGGCGCATGGGCATGATCTTCCAGGAATATGCGCTGGTGGAGCGGCTCTCTGTAATGGAGAACGTTCTTACCGGCCGGCTTGGCTATGTCGGGTTCTGGCAAAGCTGGCTGAGGCGTTTTCCACAATCCGATATCGATGAAGCGTTCCGCCTGCTCGAACGGGTCGGCCTCGATCACATGGCGAACAAACGCGCTGACGAGCTTTCGGGCGGGCAGCGCCAGCGTGTCGGCATCTGCCGCGCGTTGATTCAAGATCCTGAATTGCTACTGGTGGATGAACCGACCGCTTCGCTCGATCCGAAAACCTCACGACAGATCATGCGCTTGATCAAGGAACTGTGCGGCGAGCGAAAACTGTCGGCGATCATCAATATCCACGACGTCATGCTGGCGCAAATGTTTGCCGAGCGCATCGTCGGTTTGCGCCTCGGCGAAATTGTCTATGACGGCCCGCCCGACAAGCTGACACCCGCCGTGCTTACATCGATTTATGGCGAGGAGGACTGGTCGGCGACGATCCGCAAGGTCGACGAACAGGCAGGCGAGCCGGACGAGGACAATGTGGTGCCTTTCGAACCGCCGCGCCCGGATCGCAACCGATTGGCGGGAATGACGTGATGATATCCCGCATCGGTCCATCGGTGGTCATGCCCGGCCATAGCCGTCCGAAAGGACGGCGTGCTTTGCATGCCTATGTGCCGGGCATCCACGTCTTAGCTGCAAAGAAAGACGTGGACGGCCGGGACAAGCCCGGCCACGACGGTGGTGAGAGGGAATGTCGGTAGCCGCCACCGCCCGTCAATGGAAAAAACCGCCGCTCATCAGGTCGGCCTGGCTTCGCTGGGCGCTTGTCGTTGCGGCTGTGGTCTATCTTGCGCTGGTATTCCAGACGACGCCGATAAACTGGACACGCGTGTGGGAAGGGCTGCCGCGCGGCGCTGCGTTTCTGAAAGCATTCTTCCCGCCGGATTTTGTCAGCCGCTGGGACGAAATCGCCGAGGGCATCGCGGAAAGCCTGTGGATGACGGTTGTTTCGACCGTGGTCGGCATCGCGCTCTCAATTCCGGTCGGCATCGGCGCTGCAAAAAACATCGCGCCGGCCCCAGTCTATTATTTCTGCCGCGCCGTGCTTGCTGTCTCGCGTAGTTTCCAGGAAATCATTCTCGCGATTTTTTTCGTGAAGCTGTTCGGCTTCGGGCCGTTTGCAGGCTTCGTGACGCTTTCATTTGCCACCATTGGCTTTTACGGCAAGCTGCTCGCCGAAGACATCGAGGATATGGATGCAGGGCAGGCGGAAGCTGTGCGCGCATCGGGTGCAAGCTGGCTGCAGTGGATCAACTACGGGGTCCAGCCGCAGGTGATGCCGCGCATGATCGGCCTCGGCCTCTACCGCTTCGACATCAATTTCCGTGAATCCGCGGTGATCGGCATTGTCGGAGGCGGTGGCATCGGGGCGACGCTCAACACGGCGTTTGATCGCTACGAATTCGACTCAGCGGCCGCCATCATCATCGTGATCATCGCCATTGTCATGGTGTGTGAATACGGCTCCGGTTACTTGCGACGGTGGATGCAGTGACCACGATCGCGGCAGGGGCGCGGACCTGGCGGCGGCGCGACCGTCGCACCCAGTTGCTGGTCTGGGCGGCCTGGCTGTTCGCGGTTGCCCTGTTCATCGGCTGTTTCCAGCTCATTTCCGACAAGACCATCTGGGCCTTCGTCTGGGACGCACCGCAGCAGGCCGGCGACCTTGCCGTGCGTATGGTGCCGCCGGACTGGCTTTACATTCGTGTGCTTGGCCGGCCGATCTGGGACACCATCAATATTGCCACCATCGGCACGCTCGTCGCGGTGCTGCTCTCCATTCCGGTTGCCTACTGCGCCGCGCGCAACACCACGCCAAGCGTCAGCGTGGTGCGGCCGATCGCTTTGTTCATCATTGTATCGTCGCGCTCGATCAATGCGCTGATCTGGGCGCTGATGCTGGTGACGATTATCGGCCCCGGTGTGTTTGCGGGCATCATTGCAATTGCACTGCGTTCGATCGGTTTCTGCGCCAAGCTGCTTTACGAGGCTATCGAGGAGATCGACGAAGGGCAGGTTGAGGCCGTGCGCGCAACTGGCGCCTCCGGGGCGCAGGTGACGGCTTACGGGATCGTGCCACAGGTGCTGCCCGCTTTTGCCGGCATTTCGGTGTTCCGCTGGGACATCAATATCCGCGAGTCGACCGTTCTGGGTCTTGTCGGCGCGGGCGGCATCGGTCTCGAACTCAATTCCGCGATTACACAGCTGTACTGGACGCAGGTCTCGTTGATCCTGCTGGTCATTATCGGCACCGTGATCGTCAGTGAATGGGTGTCGGCCAAGATCCGCCACGCGATCATTTGAGATCTAGGCGGTTTTGGATTGAGAAGTATAGCTGCGCAGAACGCGTATTGCGCCTAGCCCCCGCCGTAGCTCTGGATCAGCGAGCCGGCGACCAGACTCCAGCCATCCACGAGCACGAAGAAAATCAGCTTGAACGGCAGCGATACGACGACTGGCGGCAACATCATCATGCCCATCGACATCAGCACCGAGGCCACGACGAGATCGATAATGAGAAATGGCAAGAACAACAAGAAGCCGATTTCGAAAGCGCGCTTGAGCTCGGAAATCATGAAGGCCGGCACCAGCACGCGCAGCGAAAGGTCTTCCGGTTTGGCCGGTTCGGCTTCCTTGGCCATGTCGGAGAAGAGTTTGAGGTCCTTCTCGCGCACGTTCTTCTGCATGAAAGCGCGCAGCGGCTGCGAGCCGCGTTCGAAGGCCTGCTCGGCGGTGATTTCATTGGCCACGAGCGGTTTGATGCCTGTGTCATAGGCGCGTTGCAGAGCAGGGCCCATCACGAATGCGGTCAGAAACAGCGCCAGCGATACAATGACGGCGTTGGGCGGGGCCGTCGCGGTGCCGAGCGCAGTGCGGAGCAGCGAGAGCACCACGACGATGCGCGTGAACGACGTCATCATGACGAGGATGGAGGGCGCCAGCGACAGGACGGTCAGCAGCGCGATCATCTGGATCACGCGCTCGGTCAGCCCGTTGCCCTGTCCGAAGTTGACGCTGATGTCCTGAGCGGCGGCCGGCGCCATCGCTACGAGGAGGATCCCTGCTACTCCGACCGCCACCGTCACAAGACGAACACGGCGGTCGGAAGCGGCTATCACGTTTTTCCTGGTGGACGGCCCAGCAAGCTGGCCATCTCCTCTTCGAGATTTTCGTAGAGATTCTTGCCGGGCGTCGGCGCCGGCTCACGCGACTCGGGCTTCGCGTCGAACTTGGGCTCGGCCTTGTGCTCGGTCTTGTGCTCAGTCTTGTGCTCGGTTTTGGGCTCAGCCTTGGGTTCGAACTTCGGCTCGGGCTTTGCCTCAAATTTCGGCTCAACGCGCGCCCTGAGATCGCGCGCGGGGCGTGCCGTCACATTGCCACTCAGTTGCGCCGCCAGCGGATCGGTGACCGGGGGCCGGCCTTCCGGCGAGGGCGCGCGGCGCAGCGCGGCTTCAAGCTGCTGCGCCATCTCCGCAAGATTGTGGTCGGCTTGCGCTGGAGCCGGCTCTGGCATTGCTGCCGGCGCACGCGGAGCCGGTTCGGCGCGCGACGGCGATCCATGCTGCTCGGGCGTGTTCAGACGCGTCGACAATTCCGCGGCCAGCCCGCTAAGGCTGTCAGCAGGACGCGCGCGCGCGCCTGGCTCCGGCGCGAGCCAGGGCTCTTCGGTCGGAGCGGAGCGGTAGGGGCGGGCTGCCGCCGAGGGGGCAGGCTCGCCCGCCGGCTGCAACGGCCAGCCGTTCTCAAGTGTCGCGGCAGGTCGCGCGGCGGATTCGGCAGGAGTGGCGCGCGAGGGCTCGCGCGCGACATCACGCGTCGAAACTGCACGCACGATATTCGGTTCCACCACCAGATCGGTGGGCCCGCCGATCATCAGAAGATGTTCGACGTTGTCGCGGCGAATCAGGACAAGGCGCCGGCGCCCATCGACCGTTGCGGCATCGATCACCGCGAGGCGTGGTTGACGTCCACGGGTCGCTGTTCCGAGCCGGCTTGAGCCGAAACGCCGCACCAGCCATGCGGTCAATCCGATCAGCGCCAGCACGATCAGGAAGGCGATGAAGAACCGGGCAGCCAGCGGCATCTCCGAGCCGAACAAGCTCTCGAACATCAATGCGCTCCGTTCTTCATACGACGACTCATCGGGCGAGAATCGCCCGAATGGTTAACGCGGCCAGGCACAATTTGCCGCCCTCAATACTAACAGAGTATTAACAAATAAAGTGGCATTTTGCGGTCGCCGCGCATTTCGAGCCCTCCAATCTGCCAATTCCGCGGCCGCAACTCGTTCCCCCACCGCCTTTTTACCCGCCGTTAACCATACCGTCGGCAAAGTCTGCCTAGCGCGACGGTGTTGCGGTGGAGAGCGCTTTTTGGGGAGCCGCGATGGCCATTACCGACATTCCGATTCTGTCCATGCTCCGCACGCGCCTCGATTGGGCGCAAGCGCGGCAGAGGGTTCTTGCTGAAAACGTCGCCAATTCCGACACACCAAAATTCCATGCGCGCGATCTCGCGCCGTTGCAATTCGATAACGCGCCGGGGTCGAGTTCGGGTGCGCTCACGCCCGTGTCACTCTCGCTCACCGCGGATAGCCATATCCAGGGCGTCGGCTTGAGCCAATCGCCTTACCGGAATTCCAATTCTCGCACCTTCGAAGTGCGCCCGGCCGGCAATGCGGTGAACCTCGAGGAAGAAATGATGAAAGTTGCTACCAACCAGATGGATTTCCAGGCGGCGACGGCCCTCTACACACGCAGCCTCAATCTCATCAAGACCGCGCTTGGCAAGCGCTGAGCGGAATAGGGACGGCGGAGGATAACAATGGATTTCGTCAAGACGCTGTCGATCGCAGCTTCCGGCTTGCGTGCGCAAGCCGGGCGCATGCGCATCATTTCGGAAAACATCGCCAATGCCGACTCCACACCGCAGCGGCCCGGCGCGGATCCTTACCGCCGCAAGATCCCGACCTTTCGCAGCGAACTCGATCGCACGCTCGACACCCGGGTGGTCGAACTCGGCAAGGTGCAAAGCGACAGCTCCGACTTCCGCCTGAAATACGAACCGGGCCATCCCGCTGCCGACGTCAACGGCAACGTCAAATACCCGAATGTCAATCCGGTCATTGAAATGACCGACATGCGAGACGCTCAGCGCTCCTACGAAGCCAACATCAACGTGATCACCGCCACGCGGCGGATGATTCAGCGCACCATCGACATCCTCAAAGCCTGAAAGGCGTAGATCACCATGGCCACACCACTCGCTGCCGCCAGTGCTTATGCCAGCGTTGCGCGTATCGCATCCGATGCCAATTCGCTCGCGCTTGCTCGTCAACCGGCGGGCGATGCCGCTGGCGGCACAAGCTTCGCCAGCGTGCTCAAGGACGCGATCGGCTCGGTCGCCGAAATGGGCCGCAAGTCCGACGCCCAGACCCAGGCCGCAGCCAGCGGCAAGGCCAATATCGTCGACGTCGTCACTGCCGTCTCTGAAACCGAGGTTGCTATCGATGCCGTCGTTGCCGTGCGCGACCGCGTCATCGCGGCTTATGAAGACATCATGAAGATGCCGATCTAGGTATTGATCGATATGACCGGTCCGGAAGTCCTCGACGTTTCCCGCGATGCGATCTTCACGCTTATCGTTGTCGTGAGTCCGGTAATGCTGGTCGGATTGGCTGTCGGCGTCGCAATTTCTCTCCTTCAGGCGCTCACGCAGATTCAGGAAATGACCATCGCTTTCGTGCCGAAGATACTGGCGGTCTTCATTTCATTGCTGGTCGCGTTGCCTTTCATGGCGGAGAAAATGCATGCCGAGATGATGCGGATCGTGGCGCGCATCATCAGCGGCTAGCCCAACCATGCGGATCGACATCTCATTCCTGCCGGCGCTGGCAACCGCATTCCTGCTGACTTTTGCACGCGTGGGCGCCATGGTCATGCTGCTGCCGGGCGTCGGCGAATTAAGCGTCCCGTCGCGGGTGCGTCTCACCATCGCGCTGGTGCTGACTGCAATTCTGCTCCCTGCACACCAGAAGGCCTATGCGGTCGATCTCAAGACGTTCGGGCCGGCGCTGATTCTGCTCTTCCAGGAATTGATCGTCGGCGCAGTATTGGGCTTCACCGCACGACTGGCGATTTCGGCACTGCAAGTGACAGGAACCATCGTCGCACAGCAACTGGGTCTGGGCTTCGTCACGGCCGTCGATCCGACCCAGAACGAACAAGGCGCGCTGGTCGGAAATTTTCTGACCGTGCTCGGTGTCGCGCTGGTGTTTGCCACCGATCTCCACCACCTGGTGATCATGGCGATGAATGACAGCTACTCGATCTTCGCGCCGGGTGAATTGCCTCTCATGGGCGACGCGGCGCAACACGTGACGCGAGTCATCACGACGGCATTCCGCATCGGTGTTCAGCTCTCAGCGCCGTTTCTGGTCTTCGGGCTGCTGTTCAATCTCGGGCTCGGCGTGTTGTCGCGGCTGATGCCGCAAATGCAGGTCTTCTTCATAGGCCTGCCCCTGTCGATCCTGCTCGGGTTGCTGCTGCTGGTGCTGGTCATCGGCGCAATGATGGGGACCTTTGTCGGCTACCTCGAAGGCGTGCTTGCCGACCTTGCGCAGGGTGGTTGAGGAACGCGCATGGCGGAGGAATCCAACGATACCGACAAGACAGAAGAACCGACGCAAAAGCGACTCGAGGAAGCGCTCAAACGCGGCGACGTGGTCAAGAGTCAGGAAGTCAACACCTGGTTCGTCATTGCAGGTGCCGCGCTCGTAATGATGGCGTTCTCCGGCTCTATGAGCAAAGACCTGACGACGATGATGCGCGGACTTGTCGCCAATTCCTACAACATCAGCGTCGATGGGCCCGCTTTGCCGCGGCTGTTTCAGAAAATCGGCAGCGAGATGATGACGACCGTCGCCATTCCTTTCCTCGTGCTGATGTTGGCGGCACTCGGTGGCAATATTATCCAGCACCGTCTGGTCTGGTCGTTCGAGGTGCTGACGCCCAAGCTTTCCAAGATTTCGCCGGCCGCCGGTCTCAAGCGAATATTTTCCAAACAGGCGCTCGCCAATCTGGCCAAGGGCCTGGTCAAGCTGGTGCTGGTTGGCGCGGTGCTCACGACGCTGATGTGGCCGGAGCGGGAAAAACTCGAGGCGTTGACGCATAGCGACGCGTCAGTGATCGTCCCGATGTGTCTGTCTCTTTCGCTCAAGCTGCTGGGCGCGGTGGTCGCCATGCTCGCGATCGTCGCTGCAGCCGATTATCTTTTCCAATATCGGCAATGGCACGAGCGTCAGAAAATGACGCTGCGAGAGTTGAAAGAAGAATTCAAACAGAGTGAGGGCGATCCGGCCATTAAAGGCAAGATGAAGCAGGTGCGGCAGGTCCGCATGCGTCGGCGCATGATGGCGGCAGTCCCAAAAGCCGCGGTGGTCATCACCAACCCGACGCACTACGCGATCGCGCTGGAATACGAACGGGGCATGGACGCGCCGGTCTGCGTCGCCAAGGGCGTCGACGCGCTCGCCCTGAAGATCAGGGAGGTCGCCGGTAAACATTCGGTTCCCATCGTGGAAAATCCGCCGCTGGCCCGCGCCCTCCATGCTACGGTCGAGATCGACCAGAAAATCCCGCCTGAGCACTACAAGGCAGTCGCCGAGGTGATCGGCTATGTCATGCGGCTGCGGCGGACGGTGTTGGGCAGGCGCTGACAAGGGTAATTATCCCAAGGCTTCGCCGGGGCTGGCTCTTGCGCCAGTAGGGCGGCTTAAGGCACTCAGGGACTATGGCAAGTCAGGATCCGGCAACGTTGTTGCGGGGTCGTGCCCAAGGGCACGAACGCAAGGCTTTTGACAAGAGTCAGAGCGCTCCGCGTAGCGGTTCGATCGCCCTGGTGTTGGCGGTTGCGGCAGCCCTGATCGCGGCCGCTGGCGGGCTGGTCTATGTCGGCCGCGACTATGTGGAAGCCTATGTCCTGACCCTGTTAGCGGTGCTGGGCACCATCGGCGTTTTTGCGCTGTTTGCCGCGGCTGCCGGCATCATGAGATTTGGCAGCAGGGACCAGGGCAATCCCTTGCTCAAATCGGTGGTCGACGGGGCCTTCGACGGCATCCTGGTCACCGATCATGCGGGCCGTGTGTTTTATGCAAACGCCGCCTACCTCGATCTGACTGGCGCGACCGGCATAAATGATGTGAGGCCCATCGAACGGGTGTTCATCGGCGATCCCGACGTGTCCGAATCGATCTACCGATTGCTCAAGGCCACGCGTGAAGGCCGCCGGCTGCAGGAAGAGGTGCGGATTACCGGGGCGGCCGGCGAGGGTGGCCGGTGGTTGCGTATGCGCGTGCGCCCGCTCGGCGAGAAACGGCGCGACGCGCGCATGACGGTATGGTCGATCGCCGACGTCACACGTGAGCGCGAGCGCCAGGAGAACGTGTTCCAGGAACTGCAGCACGCCATCGACTATCTCGATCATGCGCCAGCCGGGTTCTTTTCGGTCGATGCCGGTGGCGACATTGTCTACCTGAACGCGACGCTCGCGGCCTGGCTCGATCACGACCTCGCTCAGGTCGGCGCCGGCTCGCTGAGGCTCGGGAACATCATTGCGGGCGAGGGCGCGGCGCTGCTGACGACATTGAATGCAGCGCCAGGTGAGGTGAAGACCGAGGTCCTCGACCTTGATCTCAAGACCCGCGGAGGCAAGCCCGTACCGGTGCGGCTCTTCCATAAAGTTGCGTTCGGAACCGATGGAACGCCCGGCCCTTCGCGCACGCTGGCGCTCAACCGTGCGAGAGACGAGGGCAGCGATCCGCAACGCGCCGCCGAAGTGCGCTTCATGCGGTTCTTTCAGAACACACCGATGGCGATCGCTACGGTGGACAAGAATGGCCGGATCGGACGTAGCAATGCGCGCTTTGCCACCACGTTCGAAGGGCTGCTCAAAAACGACGACCGATCCATTTTGTCTGTCGTTGTAGAACGTGACCGGCCGGCGCTCGAAGCTGCGATCCGAAAGGCGGCGGAAGGTCAAAGCAACATTGCACCGGTCGAGGCCCCTTTGATGGGCAGCGCCGAGCGTTGGGCCAGCTTCTTCGTACTGGCGGTCGATGAGGAAGACCGCGACGGCGAAGCGGCGATTGTCTACGCGCTGGAAACGACCGCGCAGCGGACGCTCGAAAACCGCTTTCAACAACAGCAAAAGATGGAGTCGGTCGGCCAACTCGCCGGCGGCATCGCGCACGATTTCAACAACGTGCTCTCCGCCATCATGATGGCGACTGACTTTTTGCTCAACGCGCACAAGCCGACCGATCCGTCCTTCAAGGACATCATGCAGATCAAGCAAAACGCCAATCGTGCGGCGGCGCTGGTACGGCAATTGTTGGCATTCTCGCGCAAGCAGACATTGCGGCCGCAGGTGCTCGATCTCGGTGAAACGCTGAGTGATCTGGGAATGTTGCTGAAGCGTCTCATCGGCGAAAAGGTGGCGCTCGAAATCGTCCATGGACGCGACTTGTGGCCGGTGAAGGTCGACATTTCGCAGTTCGAACAGGTGATCGTGAATCTGGCGGTCAACGCTCGCGATGCCATGCCGGGCGGCGGCAAGCTGATGCTGCGAACGAGCAATGTTCAGGCTGAGGAATGCGAACAATTTTCCTACAAAGGCATGCCGAAAGCCGACTATGTGCTGGTTGAGGTGAGCGACAGCGGGACCGGCATTCCGCCGGACATCATTGACAAGATCTTCGAACCGTTTTTCACCACCAAGGACGTGGGCAAGGGCACGGGACTTGGGCTTTCCACCGTTTACGGCATCGTCAAACAGACCGGCGGATTTATCTACGCCGACTCGCAGCCGGGCCGGACGTCATTCCGTATCTTCCTGCCACGCCATATCCTGGGAGCCGACGAAGTGCTGGCGCAGATTCCCGCAGGGGAAGCTCCCGCCATCGCGGGCGCGCTGGCGGCCGCTGACTCGCTGGCGCGCGCTGCCGCCGCCGATCTTACCGGGCAAGGGACGATCCTGCTGGTCGAAGATGAAGAAGGATTGCGCGCGCTCAATGCACGGGGGCTTATTTCGCGCGGCTACACGGTGCTGGAGGCGGGCAACGGCGTCGAGGCAATTGAGGCCTTCGAAAAACATGGCGACGTCGATCTGGTCGTTTCCGACGTCGTGATGCCGGAAATGGACGGGCCGACGCTGCTCAAGGAGCTGCGCCAGCGCGATCCCGAGGTGAAAATAATTTTCGTATCCGGCTATGCCGAGGAAGCCTTCAGCAAGAATCTGCCGAGCCAGGAGCAATATGCGTTCCTGGCCAAGCCATTTACGCTGAAACAGCTCGTGGCCGAGGTAAAGAAAACCCTCGTGCAGTAGCTGGGCCTACACGCGGCCGGTCAGCGCCAGGATCAGCACGACGAGCAAGATCACGCCCAGGAGGCCGGACGGGCCATACCCCCAGCCGGAGCTGTAGCCCCAACGCGGGAACGCGCCGACCAAAGCCAGGATCAGGACAATAACGAGAATAGTACCGAGCATTGTTGTGCCCCATGAGTCGTAGCTGCGGCCCGATGCCGCGACTTACACAGTTCCGCCGCAATAACGATTTTGTCCGGGCTTGGTTCCAGCGCCTCGGCGTTCAGTTGCACGCTTCGGTGAGGCGGGTCTTGTCGAAGACGCTCAACTGCAACCGGCAGGAAACGTTCAACTGAGGTTGCGGCGCCTCAAAATAGCTTCGCTCAAGCAGCGCGCCCGACGGCCCGGTGTTGACGTCGGTGTCACTCCGAACTGACGTCTGAATAAGATCCCGAAACTGGTCAAGGCCGCTGACAGGCGTCGGCTTCGCGGTCGCGACAACTGTCAGGGATAAAAACACCAACGTGGCCGCCAGGGTTTTCATAGGTCGACCTCCCATCACTGGGAGGGCAATCGTCGACTGGGCGGCCCGTTCCACGCGGCATAAGTGATATTTACGTGATGATTGACGGCCAATTTGCCGCGACTATGTGGCGCTGGCACGGCCTCTTACAAATCCCCCGACCCGTACATATCCTCTGCGCTCGTATGCCGGGGGAGACCAAAATGATGCGCCAGCGCTTTCTGATGACCTTGGCCGCGGTTGCAGCGGCGGTTGTGCTTGTTACTGCCGACGCGCATGCGCGCGCCGGGGGCGGGTTCTCCGGCGGCAGCCGCGGGACGCGCACGTTCTCTGCTCCGCCGGCTACGCAAACCGCACCGAATGCAGCCACGCCGATGCAGCGCACGCTCACGCAGCCCGGAAAACCCGGCACAGTTGGACAGACGGCGGCGCGCCCTGGCCTGTTCGGCGGTGGATTGCTTGGCGGTCTTGCCGGCGGCTTCCTTGGCGCCGGATTGTTTGGCCTGCTGTTCGGGCATGGCATGTTCGGCGGCATGGGCGGCTTTGCATCGCTGCTTGGGCTGATGCTGCAAATCGGGTTGGTCGTGATCGTCGCTCGGCTGCTGTTCGCCTGGTGGCAGCGTCGCAGCCAGCCTGCCTATGCGGCCGCGCATTCGGCGACCGATCATTCCTTCAGCGGCCTCGGTGGCATGTTCGGCGCCAATGCACCCGCTGGCGAGGCACTCACCATCGCCAAGGAAGACTACGATGTGTTCGAACGCCTGCTCCAGGAAGTCCAGGCCGGCTTTTCGGCGGAAGATCTCAACGCACTGCGCACGAAAGTGACGCCGGAGATGCTGTCTTATTTCTCCGAGCAGTTCGCTGAAAACGCGAGTCGCGGTCTCGTCAACAAAGTTACCGACGTGAAGTTGGAGCAGGGCGACCTGGCGGAAGCCTGGCGTGAAGGCGGGGTCGACTATGCGACCGTCGCCATGCGCTTCGCGTTAACGGACCGGATGGTCGAGCGTGCAAGCGGCCGCGCCGTGGAAGACGGCGGGCCCGGTGAGGTTACCGAACTGTGGACCTTTATGCGGGCAAGTGGAGGTGGCTGGCTCGTGTCGGCGATTCAGCAGGCGTAGCGAACCGCGATCACGCGCCGCTTTCGGCCGGCTCTCTTTCATTTGATGCGCTGCTGGGCTTTGGCGTGGCTGCGCGTATGCGATCGTCAATCCACGTCTCGAACTTCACGCCGAGCTCGCGCGGCTTGCGCCATATCACCCGGCAGCGGCGCCGCGCCGTGCCGTTCGCCGCCAGTAACAACAGAAAATTGTCGGGAATTACATCCGAGTCGGGGATGTTGATCCGCGCTCCGATGTGCGAGATATCGGACAAGGCGCAGTCACGACGCTCGCCGCCATTGAGCATAAGCCATGCGTCGTGACGCATGCGATGGCGTCTTGCCCTTCGCTTGTCTCCGCGCATCTCGGCCCCACCGTCGCCACATTCCGATGGCGCGGCCTTGGCTTCACAATCCATTAAGATTTTAACCAAGGCCCGTATGACAGTAGCGAGTTGTCATTACGAATTCATAAAACATTATCTGACGCGCGTGTTTGCGCGCTGAGCCGTTGACGTGGCAGCGAAATCCGTCTATGTCGCCGCCCGCAACCTCGTTTTAGGCCTCAGCTTGCTGCTACGCTCCCGCCTTCGGGCAGCGCCTCAAGTGAACTCCCAAAACTTTGGCTTGTGACCGCCCAAGCGATGATCGCGCGGCGTTCAAAAGGAAAGCGTGAAAGGAAACACTTGATGCCTGTCGGAACTGTGAAGTTTTTCAATACCCAAAAGGGCTTCGGCTTCATTCAGCCGGACGATGGTTCGAAGGATGTGTTCGTGCACATCACTGCAGTGGAGCGCGCCGGCATGCGCTCGCTGAATGAGGGCCAGAAGGTCAGCTTCGAAATCGTAACTGAACGCGGCAAGCAGGCCGCCGGCAATATCCAGCCGGTCTGATCGTCCGTACCCGTTTGCCTTGAATTCGAAGCCCGGCGGAGACGCCGGGCTTTTTGCATCCGTTGTGTTTAAAGTATCGCATTTAAAGTATTGCGTTAGAAAGGCTGCTGGCAAAACACCGCTCAGGGAGGAATTGACATGGACATCATTGCTTGCGGGTCACGGCCATCGCGCCGAATGGGTGCACCGAGTTTCACCGGAACCGTATGGCAGGATCCTGTTATTCAGGCACCGGATCCTGCGCGCATTCGGTCGGCGTGGGTGCGCTTCGAGCCCGGTGCGCGAACCGCCTGGCATCACCATCCGCTCGGTCAGACGCTTTTTGTCACCTCCGGTATCGGCCGGGTGCAGACCTGGGGCGGGCCGGTGCGTGAAATTCGCGCGGGCGATACCGTGTGGATTCCGCCAGGCGAAAAACATTGGCATGGCGCGACCGCAGACCATGGCATGGAACATATCGCCATGCAGGAAGCTCAAGGTGGCGAACATGTGACCTGGCTCGAGCCGGTGACCGACGCGCAATATTCGGGAAAACCCGGCTGAGTTGCGTAATTCAATCCCGCGTGACTGGCGGAATAGAATTTTGGTGCCGGTGTTGTGCCCTCCCGATGGCGGGGCAGCGGGCCTTCGCCAATGCCGGGAGGTAAAAATGATGTTCGTTCGACTCAGTGCGCCGGTGGCTGCGTGCCTTGTGTGTCTGTGCGCCGCGCCAGCACAGGCGCAACAGGCCACGATGTCGTTCTTCGTTACCAGTGTCGGGGAAGGCAAGGGCGCCGATCTCGGCGGCCTTGCCGGCGCAGACCAGCTTTGCCAGCGGCTGGCGGCGTCGGTCGGTGCGGGCGCCAAGACATGGCGCGCCTACCTCTCGACACAGGGCGCCGGCGCGGTCAATGCGCGTGACCGTATCGGCAGCGGGCCCTGGGTGAACGCAAAAGGCACAACGGTTGCCAAAGACGTTGCCGAACTGCACGGCGCCAACGGCCTCACCAAGCAGACCGCCTTGACTGAAAAGGGCGAGGTCAATAATGGGCGAGGCGACACTCCGAACCGGCACGATATCCTGACGGGGTCGAAACCGGACGGCACCGCATTCACCGACGACCAGGATCACACCTGCAAAAACTACACAAGCAGCACGCAAGGCGCGGTCATGCTCGGCCACGCCGACCGCACCGGCTTGCGCGATGACGATGCATCCAAATCATGGAACTCGTCGCATCCCTCACGCGGCCCGGATGGAGGTTGCTCGCAGGCCGATCTTCGCAGTACGGGCGGGGATGGCTTGCTTTATTGCTTCGCAACGAACTAGCCGCGGCTTAAGAAATCACTTCAACGCCGGCGAATGCGTGGGATTTCCGCGCATTGCCGGCGTTTCTTGCTTTTTCGGGCGAATCGGCCGTGATATCGAAGGTGCCGGGGAACCAAGTGGGGAGCCTTCTGCGCCATGCCAGGCGGCGCGGGGCTCGATGGGATAATGGCTGAAATCGAAAACGTGCTGCTCCTGGCCGGGGATGCTCTTCTTTATTTTGTGGTGCTCGCCGCATTGTTGCGCGCGCGCACCCGTATCGGGCTGGGCGCCTTCTTTACCGCGCTCGGGGTGATGCATTTCCTCGAGACTTATCTCGCCAGCATACTTTACGTCTCGCTGCCGTTCGGCATCGTCACCTCGCCGGGCTCCACCGTATTGTTCACCGGCAAGCTGATGATGCTGCTTCTGCTCTACATCCGCGAAGACGCGGTGGTGGTGCGGCAGCCGATCTACGGTCTTCTGTTCGGCAATGTCCTGCTGTTTGCGCTCGCTTTCGTCATGCGACACCACAATCTCGTAGCGCTGACACCGGGCCGCGCGGCCGATTTCGCATTCCTCAACGAAATGGGCGCGCTGATGGTGTGGGGAACGGCGATCCTGTTCTTCGACTGCATCCTCATGATCCTGCTCTACGAGCGCTCGCGAAGCTGGTTCCGCGAGCGGATATTTCCGCGACTGGCGTTGTGCGGCGTGGTCGTGCTCACCTTCGACCAGTTTGCCTTCTTCGCCGGCCTGCACATGCTCACTGGCGCGGGTCTCGACGTCCTCATCGGGGGCTGGTTTGCCAAAATGGCGGCCGTCGCGCTCTACACCGTCCTCGCGGGCGTTTACCTCGTCTATTTCGAGCGGCCCATCAGGCGTCGCACGGATATGCCGCGCATCTGGGACGTGTTCGATACGCTGACCTATCGCGAGCGCTATGAGGATCTGCTGGCGCGTACCGGTTGTGACTCGCTCACCGGCGCTCTCGATCGCCATTCACTTGAAGCGCATGGCCGTCGCGCCGTCGAGCACGCCGCTGCGGCGGGCCGGCCGCTGGCTCTCTTGCTGATCGACATCGATCATTTCAAATCCTTCAACGATCGTTTCGGTCATGCCTCCGGCGACAAGATGCTCAAGCGCATCGCGCTCGACATTATGTCCGCCGCCCGTGTCTCTGATTTTACCTATCGTTTCGGCGGCGAGGAATTCGTTGTCATTGCGGACGGCGTCAATGCCGAGGACGCGCTGACGCTCGGCGAGCGCATGCGGCGCCGTATCGCCGGTGGCCCCGCGGGTGAGGAGGACGCGCGCGTGACGGTGAGTATCGGCATCGCCAGTTGCTCGCGTGATGCGACCGATTACGACGCGCTTTTCGAAGTTGCAGACAAGCGGCTCTATCAGGCCAAGGCCGCGGGCCGTAACTGCGTCGTGGGCAGTGGCAAGCCCGTTCGCCTGGTGCAGGCCGGCTAAGCCGCCAGTCCGCCGATCTTCAGATCGTCATGGCGCTTTCACAAGCCACGTTTACCCGACTTGTGCTTGTCCTAACGGCGAAAGTCGGGCAAGCCCGATTTTCGCCGCCATCTACGACTTGCTTCAGTGGTAAGACGAACAGAAATGGGTGCCAGCATGCGCTATCAACTGTTCTACTGGCCGGAGATTCAGGGCCGTGGCGAATTTGTACGGCTCGCGCTTGAGGACGCCGGAGCCGCTTACGACGACGTGGCGCGCAAGCCCGGCGGCATGGATCGCATGATGGCAATGATGAAAGGTGGACGGGACAAGCACCCGCCATTTGCGCCGCCGTTCCTGAAGGCGGGTAAATTGCTCATCGCGCAGGTCGCAAATATTTTATTTTATCTGGGTCCGCGCCTGAAGCTCGCCCCCCGTGACGAGGCCGGCCGTCTCTGGTTGCACCAATTGCAGCTTACAGTCACCGACTTCGTGAAGGAGATCCACGACACGCATCACCCGGTTGCCTCGGGTCTCTATTATGAGGATCAGAAACCGGAAGCGAAACGCTACGCCGATAATTTTATCGACGAGCGAGCGCCGAAATATCTCGGCTACCTCGAGACAGTGCTCAGAAAGAGTGGTGGGCCCTATTTGGCCGGTCGGAAGGCGACCTATGTCGATCTATCGGTTTTTCAGCTGATCGAAGGCCTGCGTTACGCCTTTCCGCAGGCGATGAGCGGCATTGAGCGGAAGGTATCCGGTCTTGTCACGGTTCGTGACAAGGTTGCGGGGCGGCCTGGCATCAAGGCCTACCTAGCATCGCCGCGGCGGATCGCCTTCAATGAGATGGGAATCTTCCGGCACTATCCAGAGCTGGATCGGTGAGGAACGCGGTCAGCCCTGGGCAGCCAGCATCTTTCCGCCCGCGGCCACCGACTTTGCAGACACGAGCGTGAAGGCGATGACGCACGGTTCGCTACCGGTGTTCACCCAGTTATGGATTGTGCCACGCTGGACCAACACATCGCCGGCCGTGAGGTGCACTTTTCCGACGTCGAGTTCCATATCGATCTCACCCGACATGACAACCGCATAGTCGATTGAATCGGTACGATGGTTGCGCGGTGCCACGCCAGGACCGAAGCTGACAATGCGAAACACCGTTCCATCGGGAATCGTCGTGCCGATTTTTTTGCCGGACGGATCGGCGTCGCCATCGTTGTTGACCGGGAAACCCTCACTCGACCAGATCACGCTATAAAGCGCACCGGGACGCTGGGAAGCCACATTCTTGACGGTTTCGTCGATAAGCACCTTGGCGCGGCCCTGATCGTCATGGCCGGTCACCACGCGGCGGACATTGATACTCATCGGTATACTCCTCGGGTTTAATCGGCCGGCAACGGCTTTTTCGCCGTTTCGTGCCAGAGCAGAAACAGGCCGGAGCCCACCACGATCGTGGAGCCGGCCAGGAGCGCAAGCGTCGGTACGTCACCCCAGAACACAAAGCCGAGCGCAGCCGACCAGACCAGCATGAAATAATAGAATGGGCCGACTGCAGAGGGCGGCGCCAACGAGAGCGCACGCGTCCACCAGTATTGTCCGATGGCGTTGATGACACCATTGCCGATCATTGCGGTCGCATCAGCCGGCGTCGGCCAGGCGAAGAAGAATGGCAACGGCAACGCAAAAAACAGCGTCAGAAAAATCATCTGATACATGGTCAGCGTTTCGGCCGATTCGGTCGTGGTCATGCCACGCACGGCGGCGGTAACGCTGCCGAACAGGACAGCGTTGGCGAGTGCGAACATTGCGCCCAGGCGGAAGCTGTCGGCACCTGGCGCCGCGACCAGCAGCACGCCCAGGAAGCCCATGGCGAGCGCCCCGGCGCGGGCAGGTCCGACCTTTTCCTTGAGCCATAGCGCCGCGAACAAAGTCGCGAAGAGCGGCGACGAGAAATTAATGGCGACGGCGCCGGCCAGCGGCATCAGGCCGAATGCGACGATGATCAGGCTCTGGGCCGTGGCTTGCGTCGCGCTGCGTCCGAAATGGTCACGCAGCCGGTTCGTTCGCAACACCAGGAGACCTGTGCGCGGCAGGATCAGCGCAGCGCAAGTGACGAGCGATGCGATCGCCCGGAAGAACAGAACTTCGATGAAGGAGTACTCAGCGACCTGCCATTTTGACAGCGCGCTGGAAAGCGCAAACATAACGGTCGCGCCGACCATAAACAAAATGCCAAGCGGGATGCGATCGGCGCGCAAGCTCGCGCGCTGGTCAAAGCTGTCGGTGGTCAAGGCAGGCCCCAGCGGATTCCGGAGCCTGCCTAGCATGGGTGAGGGAACGCGGGCAGAGGCAAATGCGTATGGCAACCCTGTGCCCGCGCATGGCGCGCGGGACCGCCAGGTTCAGTCGAAATGCGCGGACTTACGGCAGCTCGGAAACGAGTTTCGCGTATTCCTCCTCGGTCCAGGCGCGCGCCGTGCGTGAACGCACATTGCCCTGGCTGCCGATGGCCAATGCGAGCTTGGCCATGTTGTCGCCGTTCGCTGTTTCGGCCAGGACGAGGAGATCGGACTCGCCGGACGTCAGATAGATCTGCTTGATGTCGACGCCGATTTTCTTTGCCATCTCGCGTGACGCCTTCGCACGCTTTGGGCCGTCCTTGATATTGCGGATGCCTTGGTCGGTAAAATTCAGTGACAAGATGAACAACATGGTGATGCTCCCTTGCACGCCACTGTTGCGCCCCCGCGCTGCGATCATCGGCCAATGCTGGAGCGCAGACAAGGCGGCGGGAGGATTTAACGTGCGCTGCGGCTGTGCCGCCGCACGCGCGCGCGCCGCGCAGCCCGGCGTTTCTTCAACGCACGCACTTCGCGCTGCTTGCGTGCCCGGCGGCGGCGACACCGGCCGCATTGGCAGCGTGAACGGCCGATGACGTGTTTAAGATAGTCAGTGCCGTAATCGTAGGTGATTTCCTCGTCCGTCTTGATATTGCGCATGGCCCGGATGAACACGCGGCCGCCATAGGTGTAACTCTCCGCGTTGGGATTGCAGGAATGGTTGGCATAGCGGGCGAGATTGCTGCGCGGGGTGCCATCGATGGTGACCCGCGGATTGATCTCGTAGAGATAGCGGTTGCCGCGCCGTTCGAGCCGACCGGCCTCTTCGGCGTCGACACGCGGGCCTTTATATTCGGCGATTTTTTCGCCCGCCTTGATCGGCCTATTGGCAAACAGGCCGAGGCCTGTGAAGGAACGGCCGATATGGAACGATCTTCGGGGCATTGGAGACTTGAAATAAACGACTGAAGAACGCTGCGGATGACAGATGAAAGGCCGCGCGTCAATCGTCCGTTTTCCAGCGGATCATGTTGGGGAGGGCGCGCGTCGTCCGATAACGGTTGCTGCAGGCGCCCGAAAATTATTGCGCGCGGCGTTGGCGTGGTCCGCTAGTGCACGTAGTGACCGGCCC
>DATAPP010000025.1:0-29473 GCA_036265125.1 Pseudolabrys sp.
CCGCCCCCGGACCCCTTCGGGCCAGATACGCTCACCTAGGGCCGTGCCTTCCCCTTGGCGCGGCCTTACCTTGTGCCCAAGGGAACAATCAGAACCTTTCGCCTCTTACCTTAAGCCGGTCGCTGCAACCGGACCCCCGGACGCTGCCTCCGTCGCTGTTGGCGGCACCCCCCTGGCCGGCACGCGACCGGCACGAGGTCTCCCGTGGCGCCTTTCAGCACGATTTCTTTTCCAGAACGGGTGGTAGAACGACCGATCTGCCCGACGTGCGGCGCCGTGATGCGGCTTGTTTGGATTGCGGCAAACAAACAGGATGATCCCGATCGACACACTTTCGAGTGCGCTGCCTGCACTCCGCAAAAATGCTAGTCGCGATGAAACCAAATGTTACGAACCTGCTTAATCAGTTTGATCGCGCCACCGTCAATCGCCCCCCTAATGCGGGCGCGATTAGGGGCCCGCAGGGGGGGTGAACTGCGGCCCCACCATTTCGTGGGAACAACTGATCGAGCATCGAGTTAATGGGGCGGCCACTGGCATCCCCTTCCCCCGTACCCCAGCCGGCGGCCAACACTTTCAGGCTGCCGTTGCGTGTTATGCGGCAGCCTTTTTCATTTCCTCAATCAGAGCAATGTCGGAATACTCAATCATGCCCCGATCAGCACAAGAGCGCTCCGAACGCGCGTTTCAGCAGAGGCAGGAAGGCGCGATAGCCTTTGCCGAGTACCAAACAAAAGAGCAGGCAACTCGTCTGCTTACCGCTAAGCTACGCGCTGAGCGCTTGGCGCGCGAAAGCAAAACTCGCCGGAAGCGAGAGGCATAATTAGGCTGCTCGCCAGACCAACCAGGCGACTGCGACAATTGACGGGGCCATTATCACAAGCATCACTTGAAGTGTTTCTTGCATCGAGCGCTCCATCGCCACAATGGGCAGTTCGATTCGTGCAGCGGCAAACATTAAAGCAGAATAATAGTTTACGAGAAGACTAGATTTTCGTCAGAGAAAGTGTCAGGCGCGGCGCGTGACGGTGTCAGATTTCCCAGTGCAGGCGTCATGGACAAAAGGCGCTCAAGCGCTTAGCGCGACTTAACAAGCGCTCAGCGTTTTTGTTGTAACGCGCCCCTTCCTTCTCCACCCGAGCAGACCCAACGCGCCTAAGCCGGTGGCAAAGAGCGGAAGTGCTGCGGGAAGTGGCGTTGATGCCACGTCGGCGACGGCGACTACGAAGTTGCCCGAATAGTCGGGCGGCAATCCTTCGAGGTCACCCGCGATACGCAGTGTGATGCTAACTAATGTATCGCCCAATGCGACGCTCCGAGGGTCACCGTCAGTGAAGGTGAACCCGGCTGGAGTGCCAAATGGCGCCGTTGGCGCTTCCGCGTCTCTGATCACTTGGAGCGTTAGCGCGGTGAACGCTGGCGCCGCATCCATGTGGACCGTTATTGCGGGGAAGGCTTGGCCATTCGCCACGATGTAGGAAAGATTCCAGTCTTCGTTGTCGAACGGGCCTTGACCGGGAGTTGGTGGTGCCCCGAATGTTACGACGTCACCAAAATTGAACGGGCCCAGCAGGTGGGTGACGGCGGCCTGAGACCTTCCACTACCAGCCAGGAGCCCTGCCGTCGCAAGAACCGCGATAATAAACGTCCGGATCATCTTGCTCTCCTCCGAAATTCGATCAGGTATTTTTTGATCAGGTGGCTGCTTGAGCCTTCCGCATCCTGCGCCATCCCAGGAACCCCAGCAGTGCGCCGCCGCTTGCGAAGAGCGGGAGAGTCGCAGGAAGTGGTGTTTCACGCAGCTGAGAGAGGATAAGCCCGGAAGCAAATGCGCCTTCGACATTTCCTTGGAACGTCAACTGGCCCAAGCTATCGATCACGAACTCGGACGCGGGGGTCATGACAAAGTCATGGGCCTTAAGGTCAGTCAAATTTCCATTGAAAAATTCAATGGGTCCGTAGGTGGCACCCGGATCGTTTTTGAAATCGAAATTAAAGCTGCCGAATGTGAAAGTAAGAGTCAGAACATTGGGGTCTTGGGCAACGAAAGTCATCGGACCTGGCCCCAGGGGCCCATTCACAGACAAAACGCCAGTGCCCGACATTCCGATATTGGCGATTACTGTCAGATCGTAAGTGACCGTGCTAGCTTTCGAAGTATCATCGCCACTTACAAATACAGCAATAGCGAAGGGGCAAACGAGCCCCAGTCTGCATAAGCTCACGGCGCCCCCGCGTTACTCATCCACAGTGTGAGTAATGATGCCACGAAGCCCACAACCGTCAATTGTCATCTTGCGATCTATCAACAGTTTGCGGCTGTAGAATGCGGTTTAGGCTGCGAGCAGTTTTCGCTTCCTTCTCCACCTGAGCAGACCGACATAAGCAGGCCATGGCAGATTGGACGGCCACTATTTGCAGGATGATCGAGAGTCGGAAACCGCCGATTCAAATTGGGTTTGAGCCGACCTTAAGCGGCCAAACTCGTTAGAGCAGTCATCGTCGCTGCGGCTGTAAGATACGCACCCCGCATAGTCCCGCACAAAACTCGCTATGTCGTTTCGGGCGGTGTTGTAACGATCCACTGCAGACCGGCATTTTGCAGCATCGCGTTGCGCAATGGCTGAGCCAGAAAGGACGAGGCTAATTCCAATGGTGACCACGAGTACTTGTTTGTGCATTTGCATCCCCATTACGCCTGCGCCCCGTTCTCCACCTGAGCAGACCCAATGCGCCGAGGCCGCGGGGAAGTCGGATTAAATCCGGACGAGCCCCAGCGCGAACAATTCGGCGGTCTCTCTTTCGTCAAGGTATCTGCTAGGTCCGCGGAGGATGGGGAAAACCCCGGGCCGCATGTGTTCTCTGACAAAATAAATTGCGTTGCGCAGAGATTTAAAGGTTTTACAAAAAACGTCCGTGCGTCCAAAAGGCAGAGGCGTGTGGATTTCGACGGTAGTGCTTTCAATATCGATCATAGAATGCTCCTAAAATAGCGAATCAAACCGCAATGGATGCATTCTAGGCCGCGAGACCCCTCACCGAAAGACTGCTCGTAAATGGCCCGCTTCAAAGGCAGACAAAGCACGAAGGCTGTCGAGCACTTTATCGGCGCGGGCAAGTACTGCAGGCGGAATGGTGAGGCTACATAGTCCAGACTATAGTCAGCCGCCGAACTTGTAGTTCACACCGACGCGAAGAATATTATCAGTGATACGCGAGCTGTAGCGGCTGACTAGGAAAGCTCCGCTCGAAGTCACGATCGGCGTAACAAATGCTCCCGACACCGTCCCAAGATCGACATAGAGGTACTCGATTTTGCCGGTCCAATTTCCGCTGAGCACGCCTTCGAGACCAACCCCCAGGGTCCATCCAATCTTAGTGCTGCTGTCGCCGAAGGACGCGGCGACCGGCGTAAGGGTGAACGTATTGGTGCCCTGTGTGCCGGTGATGTTGGTGCCGCTGACCGTATTGGTGGAATTCACCCGGCCATAAGCTAGTCCACCGGTCGCGTAAACGAGGATCGTTGGCGTTATCGTTGGCCCAACACGCCCGCGAACCGTGCCAAACCAATCCAGTTTTTGTTCCAGCGTGCTGGTGACCGGCAAGGCCGCTACGTCAAAGGGCGCCGTGTCGCCTTCGTGGCCTGTGGTGCACGCGCCGCTGAAGGGCGGCGTCCCCCCCGCCAGCGAACCTCCCGAGCATGCTGCACTTCCGCTGCCTTTCTGACCGGAGCCTTGGAAGTCTGCCTCAAGGCCCCACACCCAATTGCTGGTCTGCCAGTTGTAACCGATCTGGGCGCCGCCGATCACACCGTTGAGATCGAACTTCACGTCGCTGGCACTCAAAATGGCGCCGCTCGTCGGGTCGACAAATGAGAGCGTGCTGGCAGAACGTCCCCAGCTGTAGCCAATGTTTACGCCAGCATAGAAACCAGTCCAATTATATGGAATTGCCAGGGGCGCCAACGGAGCCTTCACCGGCATGTCGGCCGCCATTGCTGGCGCGGCAATCGTCGCCATCAATGCGACACTTCCGACGACAAACATTTTCATGACAAACTCCCAAATAGTCAGGGGAGGCTAGACGCTCCCCAAGCAATCGGAGCGGGATCGATTTATACCATCAACACCTGCAAATCCGCTGTTACCGGCGGGCCACAATCCAATGAAAACATACGTTCAGTGCCGACCCCCGGGAACGGCTTAAACGGGTGCTTTGTCAGGGCTGAAACCGGCCCGTCGCTGCAACATGAGACGCGGGCCCATATCCGATCCGGCTCAAAAAGCAGCCATTTTGCGACGCATTCGCGATGTCCGCTTTACCCCCAAGAGCGGACATTCACAGGCATGATAGGAATGTCCGCTTTCAAAGCTCAATCACGCGGCAAGGGAGAGAACGACCGGTGCCGATCGGCTTGGTTGCTCATGAGCTTCACAGTGGGCGGCGCTTGCGAATCGGGCTTAGCCCTTTGAAAGGCGTGTTCATTTTCGTTGAGGCATCGCGTCGGCCGGCTTTGCAGCGTTTCTGAGGTCGCGCTTCATTTCAAGGCAGGTCGCAAGCTCGCTATACGTTGGCGAGAACGTTTGCGTCTTGACGCATCTAACTCGATCGGCTGCTGGGAAAGTCGCCCAATCTTTACTGAGTTGCTCGCGTGTGCGCTGTTCCGAATCGAGGCAGCGTTTCAAGTTAGCACTAGTCTCTTGCACATATCCGGCCTCGGCTGCGCCGCGGCAGCTTGTGGTTACATCCCAGCTTGGGACACTATCGGCCAACGCGCCTGCACAAGACCAGATCCCGAGTGCGGAAACGGCTGCAGTGGCAATCATTAATCGTCGTGACATGACGATCTCCTGGACGGCACATAACTTACCGTCTCCTACCCTACTCTAGCAGACCGCAGCCATGCACCGTTTATTCTCGAAAGCAGACACTTGGTGATGTCCAGCTGCAAAGGCAGAGAAAGCGCGAAGGCTGTCCCATGCAAGCCCGTATTTGGATTGGAATATTGATCGGCTCTACCATCGGAGGTTTCATTCCTGACCTCTGGGGAGCTGGCTTGTTTTCTTACTCGTCAGTGTTGCTTAGTGGCATCGGCGCGTTCGTCGGTTTGTTGATTGGTTACAAACTAGCCTAGCGCCTTGACTACTCAGCCGCGAATACAGCTTCATGCTCTTCTGCAGTGCGTTTGTATCCACGATCGATCCACAGTCGCGGCTATTCAGCGACAGGCGAGCAGGCGATGGCGGATTTCAAAGCGCAGTGGCTAAGCCAGGCGCCGCCTAAACCCATCCTATTATTTTTGAGACGAATTGGAGCCACGGACATTACCCCACGGATCGGATTTTTTCTGCGGCTGGTCAGGAATCGTTTTTAGTTTTGACTGATACTCTTGATCAACTTTCTTTCTTTCCTCCAAAGTTGCTGGATCTACGGGCTGGCCCTTCGACATATCCATCTTTATTTGGGCAAATGCTGACCCACTTAGCGCAATAGAAAAAGCTATGCCGCCGATGAGCACAGCGATTACTGAATGTTGTCGCAAACTAACAATCATCATAGTGACCTCGCTGCATCCGAACTCCGTATCACCTCGAGGCCAATCTACCAGACCAGGAACTCCAATTAAAGTTTAGATCCCGAGAGGCGTTGCCAGCCCACATTGGCGGGCCGATAGGCACCACCGGCCGTCCAACCTGTTCTGGTGTTACTAAGGTTGCCAAACGTGACCCCACCAAAGGTGAGGTCTGCTTTGGCTTGAGCTCCAGGCCACGCGGCCTGACCGTAGATTAACCAGGCGGGTGCCACTGCAAGCAGACATCGCAGTGCGCCCGCCTATGCCCGCTGTGGGCCAATAGCGGACGTGGGTCGGGGTTCAGCGCTCTGCGTCAATCTTGCCATCTCGAATGTTGCGCTGGCAGATGAGGCAAACAATGCACTAGAGGTGCTCAGCCAGTTCGCCTTCATGCGATCCAATGAACTGGTCGAGATGCGCGCGCTGCTGCGCTTGCAGGCTGGGCTGGCGGAAAATTTTGAGCCAGACCGGAATTCGTCTGTCACCGAGCCTTCCGCTGCCCTCGAGGAGGCCCACATGGCGCTCGTTTTCAGACGTGGCGTGCACCACCATGACATGCTGACCGTCGCACCGCAGCGAGGCGAGATCGGTACCGATTGAAATCCGATCCAAGTCGGAGCCGTGCAGATTCCAGTGGCGCCGGTCGAGAAGACGTACGTGTTCAGGCGCGAGCCAGGCCGCCGCGTTGAAGGCGTTCTGTTCAAACAAAAAATGCTCCTGAATGTCGAATGTTAGCTCCTTCCATTTCGCGAGCCATCCGCGCGACGCCGCAACGAAGACCCCGCTATTTAGATAGGGATGGTGCGACGCGACGCCTAACTGGTGAAGAAGTCGGACGAAGGGGACCGTATTCTTTCCTTTCGTCTCCCAGTTACGGCAAAACGTGCCAAGATCGAAACTCTCATTGCACGCTGCTATTATCTCACCACTTTGCCGCATTTCGGAAACCAGCGCCGCGACTTCCGAACGCGGATCGCCGGTTAGCATTACATCGCAGTCGAGCCAGACAACGGTATCGACGTCGCGGGCGATGTATTCCACGAGCGCCGCCTTGCGATACCAGGGATGGTGATGGCTTTGGGGTATAGGCGGATCCGCTACGAGGAGTTGGCCTTGGGCTTTCAGGAAACTTCGTTGGCCTCTCGTAAAGCCGAAGTCGCACACCTTGATTGCACCGGCCGCTCCGACATTCGCGAATGTTTGAAGGAGGATGAGTGTATGCAAGAACATCCGGTCGTCCGCGCCGGTAACAAACTGAATACTCATAGTCGATTTTTAGTGTTGGAGCCGACAATTCGGCGAAGAGTAAACACCACGACCGGCCTCTCAATCCACGTAGCGCAGAAAATTTCAGGCGGCTTTCATTCAGTTCGGATAGGTGCAAGTGAAATGTCCGCTTTGGGTCGAAAGCAGGCATGTGCAGCGCAAAAGGTCAAGTCCGCTTTACCCCCGAAAGCGGACATCGAGGGCACCCGCGACAACAAAAAACCCCGAGCTTTAATTATCGCCGACCTGCGCAGCGCCAGTAACGGTGATGGTTTTGCGTGTAGTTGACTCGACGCAGGCCTTGACGGGCGCAGGCGTCGGACGGGCGCGATGGCGACTCCTGCTGCACCACCGCGACCGATTCCTGCTGCTCAGGCTCCGGTGCGGCGGCAAGATTCTGCGGCTCGACCTGCGTCACCTGTAGCGCATCCTCCGCCCGTGGCAGCAGGCCGCCGATTAGACCCTGAAGCGGGTCCCTTACTGCCATCGGCGGGAGGTCGTCGGTGGCCGTCTGCCAACGGCGTCCGAAATCGTCGGCAATGGCCGCGCCCGCAGTCGCAATGTTCGGGTGCTGTTGCGATGTGATGTTACCGCTGGCGTCAACCGATGCCGCTCGCTGCGGCACCAGCTTGAGTGGCGGCGACACTGCAAACGATAACGAGAGCATGGCTCCTGCAGCCATGGCCACGCCGCTTGACGCTAGCAGCTGTTCCGCCTGCATGGCTTCTTCGCGCCTTCAGCGATACAGCAGGTTTCCAATGTCCCACATGTAGCCAACGAGCGCTGCCGTTAATAAAACGGCGAGGCCCATCAGGAAATTTGGCCTCATCCCGTTTGATTTGAAAATCAGGCCAACTAAGCCCGCCATGAACCATACGACCGAGATCGTCATGACGACCTTGAAAAGCATGAGCATGGCTAAGCGTCCCTCGACACTCACCCCCCCGGGGCACATCCTATTATCGCTCTACCTCCGCGCGCAATGACACTCCCTTACCAGCGCAACGCCGGACAGCGGACGGAGCCGAAATAATTGATCGTGGAACTCAGTGGAAACTCAAACCACGCTTAATCTCAAACACTCAAATACCGCCTTGGCGTCATTGACTGGGCCCAAATGATTTCGATGTGTTGGACGCGGATCGATGCGCGTAGCCGGCGTCAGTGAGTTCAATGCGTACGCGCTTCCCGCAAATTTTCTTCAATATCGGGCCTGGACCTTGGCACCGGAACACTGACGCGCACTCGCTGGCGTCCGTCATGCAGCATATCGAGTGCCTTTGCTGCGCCATACGACAAGTCGATCCGGCGCTCAATGTCCATCTTGGGCAAAAACGGTCCGCGATCTTTCACGACAACACTGACGCACTGCCGACGGAGACAGACATGCAAAATGGTACCAAGGGGCAGAGTTCTATGGGCCGCTACGAATTCGTCCTTGCGATATAACTGGCCGTTCGCGAGAAATTTTCCGCCCTCCGTTGGTCCAGAACCGCCAACCCAATATGTCGCAATCATGAATACAATCGTTGCCGTGCTCATGAGGTCTTCCTGCGCCTGAACGGCACTCTCAGCCGATTCGGCGAGAGGCCGCAATGCGTAGTGTTTTGTTTTCGACCGGAAGCCAATCGTCAATCCTTGATCAATCCGGCGGCCCTCAACGCCTTGTTGATCACCGCGCCGATCTCGGGGAGAGGCGGCATCGGAGGTATTGCCTTGTCTTCCCTGTCAAGCACTTCACCCTCCAGCACCGGCTCCGCCGCTGCGTAGTGACGGGGCGCCGCAGAAAACTTCACCAGGTTTCTCTCGGCCGGAGCGCGAGCCCCCGCAATTCCGAAAAATTTTGCAATGTGATACGATGAGGAAATTCCCACTTGCAGCAGAAACGGCCCGGGAGCACCGCACGCACCTTCGGCTTCGCCGATTGCCAGCGGCGTGCCATGCGCCATGTTGGTGATGGTATACTTCTCGACAAGCTCATCGCCGGCTTCGTTGATCCAGACCTCACGTGGAAAGCCGTCAATCCTGGTTTTCAGCGAAGGCGACAACGGAAGACCATGGACCTCGGTCCACTGTTTTTGGATTTCCAAGGCGTTCGACGGGATCACGGTCTTGTCGACATTTCCATGCCATATCGAGATGCGTGGCCACGGCCCTCGGTGAGACGAGGCCTTGCGCACGAGATCCCCCCATTCCCGAGCCGGGCGGGAGGGACTTTGAAACATACTTTCGAACGCTTGCTGCACATTCGTGGCGGCACCAAAAGGAAGACCGGCAACGATGGCCCCGCCGGCAAATACTTCAGGGTAGCAAGCAAGCATGTTGGACGTCATCGCGCCTCCCGCCGAAAGCCCGGTAATGAAAATGCGACGCCGATCAATACCGTAATCGACGATAGATTTTTCGATCATCTGCCGAATCGAAAGAGGTTCGCCTTGATTGCGCCGGCTGTGCTCGGGCTGAAACCAGTTAAAACAACCATTGGGGTTGTTGGACCGCTGTTGCTCCGGGAGAAGCAACGCAAAACCGTAGCGGTCCGCGAGGGTCGACCATCCGGCGCCAAGATCGTATCCCGCTGCGGTCTGGGTGCATCCGTGTAGCACGACGACAAGTGCGGGATTGTCCGCAAGTGTCGGCGGTCGATGGACGAACATTCGCAAATTGCCGGGGTTCGATCCGAAACCGAACCCCTCCCTCAAACGCGTGCTGCCCGAGCCGGCATCTCCGGCACGATCGCGCTCCAGCGCGCGAAGGAACTTCTGCCACCCACCCCGGCGGCTGCCGAGGCTGAGTGCCTGACGCAGATTTATCATTACGGTTCATTCCCTGTTCCCACTAGCTAATTGCTGCGGTGCACAACGCCAGAGGGCTTTTGAAATTGGCGGAAATAAAATTGGGACGGCATTCGGGGTGCTGGTCGCGAGTGGCGCAGGCGCGCCGCCGCCGCGCCCGGCACGCCAGCGGCGGCATGAATCAAGTCACCCAAGGGCAGACACACGATCCTTCAGCGTCTTGTCCTTCGCGACATCTTCCGTGCTGACTTTCGCTTTGACCTGCGCGCCAGCTTTTTCCGCGCGGTGTTTCGTTTTCGCGCGCTGCCTTCACGGCCCATCATCGACTTCATGACCGCGTGCACGGCGGCTTCGGCGGCCGCCGTTGCCGCAGCAGTTGCGGCTTTGACGTCAATTTTTTGTACGCGAGCGACGCCTGATTTCGCCGCGCCAACGATCGTGCGCTGGGTCCTCTGCGCAAAGCTTCTCTTAGCCATACATGCTCTCCAAGGCCGGGTATCACGCGGCTGGACGCCCGGCACAATTTGTTTGCGTGGCCTTGCTTGAACTTTGCCGCATCCGACTTTCTGCTTAAGGCTCAGGCGATAACGGTCTTGCGACCGGGGAGTTCCACTGCGTTAGCCAGCGCGCACGAGACCTGGAACGCTCCGCGCCGCGACCTCGCCTCCTCCCTCGTTCGCACTCGCCTGTTCGAGGCACAGCTTCACTGCGTCGCGCAACGTCGTGGCAACAAAATCTGCTTTAGCGGCCTCGGCAGGCGTTGCCGACTCGGTTTCCGGGATCCAGCTTCCCAGGACGATCGCCACGTCAGGCAACTTTCGGCGCAGCCGCCGTATGGTAAAGCGCATTTGCGCGAGACTGCCGGTGTTCAGGAAAGACACGCACACCATCTCAATTCCATTCTTCCCCGAACCAAAAGTATTTTCATTCGCGATTGCATCCACGCCTTCGACGCGTGTACCGATCCCATGTTTGGACAAGATTTGGGCGAGCATACTGGCGACGGCTTCATCCAGGCCTGTGCGGCCTGGGACACACAAAATCGGATTTTCCCCGCGCCAATGCGTTGCAAGTTTGTCCTTTGTTAAAATTGGAAGATTGTAAACCAGGGAATCCTTGTTGACAGGATTTGCCGCCCCTTCCGCTGCCGCCTCTCCATCTTCTGCAGATTCTCTCTTGGGCTGTTGATCCTCGTGATCGTCCAATTCCTTAACAAGCTCGATGACTGAATCTCTGATCCTCTGCACATGCAGCGCGTCGAGCGCATCGCGATTCAGGTCAGCCTGCGCCAGCTTGAGACCTTTTAGGGCCACTTCATCGTAATAGGTCAAAAGGGTCATTTCCTTGAGAAACTGCTCGGCATTGTCGAGCGCTTCCGCCGGGTCCTCCGCCAGCATACGCTGATAGAAAAGCTGCGGTGGCGACAACGGAGGGCGATCGCCAAACATCACATCGAGAAACTGCAAGTTTTCAACGTGACGGCCAAGAACGACGAGGCAGATCGTCAAGGGAGTGGCAAGCACGAGGCCGATCGGACCCCATAGCGAGGTCCAGAACGTCGCCGATAAAACAACAGCAAGCGGTGATAGGCCAGTACTACGCCCGTACAAAAGCGGCTCTATCACCTGTCCCACGAGCGGCTCAACGATCAAGAACAATGCGGCAGTCCACATGAGCAGTGACCAACCGGGATCAACCGCTACCGCTAGCGCCAACGGGAAGATAACCGCGATGAATACTCCGATGTAGGGAACGAAGCGCAAAATGCCGGCAAGTATCCCCCACAACACTGCGCTCGGAATACCTATAACCCAGAGCCCGGTCCCGATCACGAGGCCAAAGGCTGAGTTCAATGCCAGCTGGGATAAAAAAAGCCGGCTGAGGCGCTGAGCAGCATCGTTGAGCGCCGCAGTCGTCTTTTGCAAATCGTGCGAACCCGCAAGCTTGATTAAGCGGTTCCGCAAGTCCTCCCGCTGCAGCAACGTAAAAATTACGAAAATGATGACGATGCCCGAAGTCATCAGCGGGTGGAGCAAAGGCGAGATCAGCGCGGCGATGCTTTCAAGTGCCGTTGGGGGCGGCTGCCTCACTTCGACGGGTATCGGTCTTGCCTCCTGCACAGTCACAGGACTTGGGGCTGGAGCAACGGCTGCAGCAGGCGGGGGTTCTTTTGGCTTATTGAGTTCCTTGCCGAGGTCCTGAAGCACGTCCGCAGCGCGCTCAAGCGTATTGTTCGTGGCGGCGGTTCCGCGCAATGATTGAATCTTGGCACGCATATTGGATTCATAAAGAGGCAGCTCACGGGCGAGCTGCGTCATTTGCGTAGCGATCACACCGCCAATGGCAAAAATAATGGAAAATGCCAGGAGGACGACGCCGATCACAGAAATCGCGCGCGGTACTCGAAAGTTTTGGAGAACACGTACGAGTGGAGCGAGTACAAAGCTCAGCAGAATTGAGAGCGCCACAGGAACAAAGACATCGCGGCCAAAGTACAGCGCCGCGACAATGAGAGCCGCGAGAAGGGCAGCAGCCACTCCTTGCACCAAATTATCCCTGTCAGTTCCCGTCAGCCCGTTGACAAGCATTTCAACCAGCCGGTCGGCCTGCGACGTTGGAAATCACGCCGCTCCAAGAAGCATGAGAACAATGATGAGGCTTATTGGTAATCCAAGAAGCCAGAGAAGGATCGGCATGTTAGCTCCTGATGACGGCAGCGGTTACGGTTGACACGCCCTCTTCGTACCAGCGCGTATTTCGCAGTTTGCCCCCTTCGGCGGCGGCAAGACTTGCCGAGAACGCCCCGGCAAGCAGCGAAATAGCAATCCAGATTGAAAACCTGGCTGCGGCGCGGCGGGCTTTGTCAGCCGCGTCTTTAGCTTGCGCGATCGTCTGATTGACACGCTGCTCGGCTTCAGCCTGCGGAATTCCAGTGCGCGCCGCGATCACGCGGGCGGCGTAGGTGCGGTCTTGCGCAGACACATCACCCGCTTTTAGCGTAGCGGGTGCGATAATCCTGAGCAGTTCGGCCCGCGCGGCCGCCTGATCGGTCGAAGGACCGGTGGCCCGGCCGTCGGTCTGCGGCCCGACACGCAGTAATCGGTCCACATAGATGTCGCCGCTACTATTGGCTGCTTGCACGGCTCCGGCCGCGGCTGCCGGGATCGCGCCAGCCGAGGCTGCTGCGAGTAGATGTGTACCAGCACCGGCAAGAAGGGTCGCCGTCAAAACAGTCGCAAACGCCCATGACACGAAGCCGTGCGCCGTGTCGCGGAAAAATCGCTCATGAATGTGTACGTCTTCCCAGCTGTGGCGGAGCCTTCCAGTGATATAGCCGCCGAAAGTGGAGGCAATCATGGCGACAGCGACAAGGAATAAGCCAGCGCTCCAGCTGGCTGTGGTCGCCGAAATGCCTTCGCCATTCCAGGGCGAGACGACCGACAGGCCAACGCCCAGGCCGAAAGCAACAACGATGAGGGAGACTGCCGCGGCGGTAAAGCCACCTGCTAAAATGGCTCCCCATGAGACAGTTGAGTTAAAGTCATATCGGTCCATAGCAAACTCCCGGCATTGGGTACGCGCTTACGAATGCGGCAAAGAGCGCTTTCGTTCCGTCTTATTCGGAAACAAGATGGGAGAAGGCGGCGCAAGCACCCAGCTGAAAAGGGCCTTCGCAAACACAAAACCGAAACCGAGGATCACATGATGCGGCCGGAAAAGGTCTTTGCTGCCATCGACAACCGACCGCAAAGACCTTCATTCCTGATACTGTCTTCTAGGCAATTGGCCTTCTTTGTTTGCTGCCATGCCGGTTCGCATAGATTTTCGTGAACTCAGCGCCGAGCAAGAATATTTGAACCGAGTAATACACCCACAGCAACAGCACAATAAGGCCGCCTGCGGCTCCGTAACTCGAGGCGATTGCGCTGCTGCCAATATACCATCCGATGAGTGATTTCCCGATATTGAAGAGCAGTGATGTCGTAAGGGCGCCAGTCACCACATCATTCCATTCGAGGCTTCGGTCGGGCAGAACCTTATAAATTGCGCCAAAAAGAACTGCGAAAAGCACCAATGAAACAACAAAGTTCAGAGCTGGAAGGAACAGTTTCCCCATCGGCAACACAGCGTCTAAATAGTTGCCGAACGCCGTAAGACCGGCACTGATCACCAGCGAGACGATCAGCAAAAACCCTAAGGCGGCGACCAAACCTAAACTAATGACGCGTGCACGGATCAAGCGCGACACCGTCGTTTCCTGAGGTTTTGTTTTCCAAATCGAATTGAGGGCGGCTTGCATCTCGCCAAATACTCCCGATGCCGTTGCGATTAGAGTTACGACCCCGATTGTCGCTGCAATGATGCTTGAAGACCTGCCCGCGGCGCTTGCAACAGCGGACTGCAGCACCTCCGCGGTCTGTCGTCCCATAAGACCGCTAAATTGCGCACTTATGGCGTTTTGAGCAGCGTCTCGTCCGAAAACGAGGCCGGCGATCGCAATCACAATAAGCAAGACGGGAGCGATGGAAGTGACAGTGTAGAAAGCGATGGCAGCACCCCGACTCAATGCTTCGTCATCGATGAAGGAAAGGACTGTGTCCTTAAGCATCTTCCAGGTAACAGAGACCATTCTCAAATCTTGTTCCCCATTCGAGCACCTGTGCGCAAAGACAATGGCAATTTCGTCAATCTGTTCCGTGGGGAGTTTTCTTTTGGGTCGCATGTCAAATGCAATAGTCGCTGCAAACCCTGTCGGCTAGAATCCGCACTTCGGCCGCCCGCTACGAGGCCGTCCGCATTTTTGATTGCGACTGGATTTCCAATTTTCTTTTCCCGAATGCGACGCGACGTTTGCGGAATAGCGCGGCATGAAAAAACCCGGCGCGAACGCCGGGTTTTCCCAATCCAGACCGACCCAATGTGTCGCAATTAGTCGATGACCTGCACGATGCGGCGGGACTGCGGATCCACCAGCACAGTGCGGTCGTTGACTATCGTGTATCGATAGTTCCTTACGCCGTATTCTGCGGGCACGTCGTAATAGGTGACGCCGGCCGAAGGCAACTCGGCGCCGACCACGACATCGCGGTCATATCTGTAGGAGCCCCTTCTTTCCTGCACAACGTAAGTGTGGAATTGCGAACGCCTGTCATCGGCAATCCCGCCGACAATCGCGCCGCCAACCCCGCCAACAACCGCACCAACAGGGCCGCCAACAATTGCGCCGCCGACTGCGCCGCCAACTGCGCCGGTCGTTGCATTGTTCTGAGCATTTGCCGCGAGCGGAGTCGCCAAAGCCGCAACGATAGCGCCTGCCATCACTAGGTGGTTTTTCACTATTGTCTCCCTGCGCAATGACTAACGCGCATGCTGCGCGCGGTTCACCCGCAAACATCAACACAAGCCGGCGGCTTATGTTCCGAGACGGTTTGTCGAGAGCTAGGGAACGGTGATCGTCCGAGCGCATATTGATCGCGATGACATCGTCCAGCGCTACGAGCAGATCGATATTGCGACTGTTGGGGAACGCAAACATTCAACCGGCGTTTCCTATTGGATCGTCTCCTTCCCCTGGAGCCGATCAGATACGTTCTTTCGTCGCTCACGGGCCGCGTCCCCCAACGCGGCCCGTTTCTTTTCGCGGGCCAGCTGCGCAACCGAGGAACCCATCGAGTTCCGTGACGTTGACTAAACATGCAGAGCCGGATGCCCGGTGTTCATCAACGGAGGCTGTCATGGGTTTTGGACGAGGCGCATTATTGTGGCTACTTGGAATACCGCTGCCAATTATCATCCTCTTGGCTTTGTTCTGGCATCATTGAAAAAGCGCGAACGCTGCAGACCAGAGTGACGAGCGGCGGGTTATCACGTCTCACACAATGAGGGCGACATGGGCAGAGGAATATTACTTTGGCGTCTCGGCGTTCCGATACCGACCATCGTTTTCCTGCTTCTGCTTGGTTAGGGGGCCGATATGGCAGAAACGTCTAATCGGCACGGCTCTGCAATTGCGGTAGAAGCCGTTCAAAGGCGCGATGTTAGTGCGACAGAAATCAGCAATTCGGCTGCTCGCGTGCGTGAGCTTTTGGGGCCGGCAATCGCCGCCCGTTTGTAAACGGATTTGGCTGTGCGAAAAGTCCAACGCTTTCCAGGATAAAGCGGACATCGCGGTAAGACCTCGCGGTGCGCGCTATGCCGAAGGGGCCGACGTCCGCTTTGGGTCAGCGACGTCGCTGACGTCAATTGTCGTTTTACGACAATAATCTGTCGTTTTTCTCCAAGTTTTGTCGCAGTAGCCCATTTACTGTGTCCTCACAATCCGAACGCGCGAATGCGGCGGCTCCACGAGGAGAACTTTATGATAACGCGCATCGTTCGATTGGCTAGTTTGTGCGCATTTCTGGCACTTTTAACGTTGCCCGCCAGCAGCCAGGGCGCGCCGGGGCAATCCGAATGGATCAAGGCGTTGCGTGACGGCGGCTATGTGATCATTTTTCGCCATGGCGCAACCTATCAGGATCAGGCCGACACCGATCCACTCAACCCGAAGAACGTTGTCAAGCAGCGCCAGCTCAACGACGAGGGCCGCGCGCTCGCAAAATCGATTGGAGAGTCGCTGCACAAACTCAGGATTCCTGTTGGCGAAATCCACACCAGCCTGTTCCAGCGGGCGATCGACACTGGCGCGTTGATGGGTTTCGGCGACGTCAAGGTCTCGGCTGACTACACCGAGGGTGGACTCGTGGTTACACCGATCGAGAACAACCGGCGCACCGCCGCGTTGCGCAAGATGGCCGGCACAATGCCCTCCCCCGGCACCAATGTCATCGTCGTCACACATAAACCGAACATCGTGGATGCTTTCGGCAAAGACTGGTTCGATGTCCGGGAAGGCGAAGCATCGGTGTTCAAGCCGGACGGCAATGGCGGCTACAAACCGGTCGTCCGGATCCAGGCCGGTGACTGGATCAAGCTCGCACAAGCTGTGAACTGAGCCCAATCGCGTCTAGGCCAGTCTTTCACGCGGCTGACGTTTTGCACAAACCAGATAGCGCCGGATATTCTGACCGCAACTGTTTTGTTCGAAGGGTCACGCCGATTCGTGGGCGCCAGAAGCCGTTTATCGGCTCCGTCAGAAACACATAATTAACGACTTTGCCACACGAATAGTACCGGGGGACCTTCCATTGCCCTCGGTTCGAGTGCGCCAGAACGGCATGACCGAGACACCTGCCCGATCGCCGACCGCAGCCGCCGGTGCACAACCCGCCGCGGACTCGCCTCCGCTTGCTCCGGATGGCGCGCCGCTCTGCTATGTGGTCGATGAAGAATCCAGCATCCGTCACTTTCTCTCGCTGGTGCTGCACGGCTCCGGCGTCGACACCGTTGAATTCCCGGATGGTGCCGCTATGCGCAAGGCGATCGAAGCCCGCGCACCGGCTTTGGTGTTTCACAACATCTCGCTCGAATCCACCGATGCGATCGAGTCTGTGGTCGCCCTTGGCAAGCTCCGGTATCGCGGCGCCGTCCAGTTAATGAGCGCGCGCGGCGCAGCCGTCCTCGAGCACGTCAAGGCCATCGGCGCCCAGCATAAACTTCAGATGATGCCCATCCTTAAGAAGCCGTTCGAGACGGACACGATCGTGAGGATCATCCAGGAACTCAAGCTCGGTATGCCCCCCGCGGTCGCCGCCCGGCTCGAGCTCGACGACGCTATCAATAACAAGTGGATCGAGTTTTGGTATCAGCCCAAAATCGCCTTGCGAAAGAAGCAGCTGGCGGGCGCCGAAGCCTACGCGCGAGTACGCCATCCACAACATGGCCTTGTACTGCCAGGCGCGTTTACCGCCGGCGCCTCCGAGGCATCGACGGCCAGGTTGGCCGAACTTGCGCTGGAAAGCGCACTCAAGACGAGCGCCCACTTTTCGAAACTTGGGGTCAACCTGCGGCTCTCGGTCAATATCCCCGTGCCGGCGCTTGTGAAAATTCCCGTCGAAGACATCGTGAAGAAGTATCATCCGGCCGACGAGAAATGGCCCGGACTCATCATTGACGTTCCCGAGGATCAAATCGTCAGCGATCTTGCGCTCGCCGGCGAGCTCAGCAAGAAACTTGAGCCGCATAACGTTCGGCTTGCTATCGATAATTTCGGACGCGCCTACTCGTCACTCGCCAAGGTCGAAGAATTGCCTTTCGAGGAACTGAAGCTCGACCGTTCGTTCGTTGCCGACTGTGGTACGGACAAGGTCAACGCACCGCTGTGCAAGACGGTGATCGATCTCGCGCACAGTTTCGGACGATACGTTGTAGCGGTTGGCATTGAAAAGGCGGCCGATGCATTGGCGCTGGTGAGCATGGGATGCGACTACGGCCAAGGCTTTCTGCTCGGACAGCCGATGCCGGAAGAGCGGTTCGTTTCTCTGCTCCGGCAACGCGCGGCAACCCAGGGGCGCAGCCTGGACGGTGCTGCGGAGTCCCAAAAACAGCCAGCCTGACCCCGCGTCGGTACGGCCTAGTGTGTCCAGGCGTCGCGACGCCTGAAGGAAAAATTATCCGCGTAGGAAATAGCGCGCCTTTTCACGGGTGTCGTCTCAAACACCTGGTAGGCAATGCCATGACGCTCGCAATAGGCTATCGCCTCTTCCCTGGTTCCGAAGCTCAACCGTAGCTGCTGACGCATATCGCCGGATGACGTCCATCCCATCAACGGCTCGACGCGCCGCGGCGCCTCCGGCTCAAAATCGAGCACCCAGGACTTTGTATTGGCAGAGCCCGACTGCATGGCGGTCTTGGACGGCTTGTAAATGCGTGCGGGCATGGTCAATCGAATTGAGGACTGTTCCCGGTCCTATAGACGCTCCGCGCCGCGATGGCAATAAAGCGGGCACCGCATACTTCACGCCGGGGGCGATAATTTGCGCTACCGCTTTCTTCCAATGCCATGACCGCCCTGTTATGGATCCTTCCGGTATGGCACCAGCGTCCGTCGATCCGTGACGATCAAACAACCCTCATCTCGCCGCTCCCGGCCGATGCCGCCTGCGGTGCTGCAGATATTGCGTGATGCCACGGCCGCGCACCAAGCCGGACAATTTGCCCAGGCCGAATCTCTATATCGCCGCGCTCTCGAACTTGACGGTAAGCAGTTCCAGGTTTTGTCGATGCTGGGCATTCTTCAGGCCCAACGCGGCAATTATCCTGACGCCGAGCAGATCCTGCGAAAGGCGCTCAAACTGAATCCCGACGATGCGGGTGGTCAATTCAACTACGGCAATGTGCTGCTCGGGTTGCAACGTTTCGATGATGCCTTGGCTGTCTTTGACAAGGCTCTACGGCTTAATCCGGGACTTGCTGAAGCACATCTTAATCGCGGCAATATTTTGATGCTGCGCAAACGCTTTGAAGAAGCGGTCGTGAGCTTCGATACCGCCGTTCAAATCAATCCGAATTTTGCCCAAGCCTACTGCAACCGCGGAAATGCGCTCGAGAAAATGGGGCGCCTCGATGAGGCGCTGGCGAGCTGCAATGGCGCGCTAAACCTCAATGCGGGAAACGCCGAATTTCGGGCAAGCCGCGCAAACATCTTGAGCCGCCTGAGACGTTACGATGAGGCGCTCGGTGATATTTCTTCGGCGCTGTCGCTACAGCCTCACAGCGCGCACTTTCACTACAATCACGGCAATATATTGATTGAGGTCAAACGTTATCATGATGCGATTGCGGCCTTCAACAAAGCACTTGCCGTCGACCCCGGCTTCGCCGATGCGCACTTCAATGAAGGCCTTTGCTGGCTTTCGCTGGGGGACATGGAACGGGGATGGAGGAAGTATGAATATCGATTCAAGACATCGGAATACCCGGAGGTTAAACGTAATTTCCCCCAACCGGTATGGTCGGGTGACCGCTCCATAAACGGAAAGACAATTTTCATCCACACTGAGCAGGGATTCGGCGACACGCTGATGAACTGCCGTTATGTGCCCCTCCTGGCCTCCATGGGCGCGCGTGTCGTTCTCGAAGTGAAGCCGGAACTTCTACGGTTGATGGAAGGCCTCGAAGGCGTATTCACACTTATTGCGCGGGGTGCCGACATTCCGCAATTCGATTTTCAGTGCCCGATCATGAGCTTGCCGCTTGCATTTGAGACGCGATTGGAAACGATCCCCAGCGCGGTCCCCTATTTAAAAGTACCAGGAGAAAGTGCTGATCATTGGCGATCGAAGCTTGGTGATAGCAGATTTAAAATAGGTGTTGCGTGGGCGGGCAATCCATCCTTCAAAAAGGATCGTGATCGTTCAATAACATTGAAAAATATTTTGCCGGTTTGCTCCGTCCCTGGTGCAACGTTTTTCAGTCTCCAGAAGGATCTGCGCGATGGCGATGCGGAGATTCTGAATGCGAACCCGCACATCAGGCACTTGGGAAGTGACCTGAAGAATTTTTTAGATACGGCTGCCGTTATGGAATCGTTGGACCTCATAATATCCAGCGATACGTCGATCGTTAATCTCGCCGGCGCGTTGGGCAGACCGGTTTGGATTCTCTTGTCGTTCAATTCCGATTGGCGATGGCTGCTGGATCGGACCGATTCGCCCTGGTATCCAACCGCACGGCTGTTCCGGAAGGACAAGAGCGGTGATTGGGCTTCGGTCGTCGATAAAGTGTCCGCAGAGCTGGCGAAGACCCTTACCGGCCAGGCCCGCAAGCCTTGATCAGTTGTGAACGTTCCGACGCCGCCGGTGGCGTCGCAACGCCTCCTCCGGGCGATCCAGCGCCGAGGGGGGAACGCTGACCCGGAAGCCCCCGGCCGCCAAATTTTCGAATTTAATATCGTGGTCGCGCCAGATTTCCTCGAGCGCCCGCACCGTTGATCTGCGCGGCTGCGTCTCACCCTGCTCCAGTTTGTGGATTGCGCGCTGGGTCAAACCAATGCGCCGGCCAAGTTCGCTCTGGCTCCAGCCGAGAACCGCTCGCGACAGGCGGATCTTCGCCGCAAAGGCGTGTCTATCGAGCTGAACGAGTTCGCCCAAACCGTGCGAACCGGATGTGAGATGCGCGACCATCGAAATGCCTGCTTCAAAAGAAATGCCCCCGGCGGTTTCCCGCCGAGGGCCTTTGTTCAAACATCCATGATCACGCGATCAGGGATAGAAGTCGCGATGGACGCGGAAGCGGAACGACCAGTTGTCCTGATCCTCGGCGAGAGCCGTACCGCCACCGACCAGGAGCGCGCGGTTGTTGACAACCACTGGAGCGCCGATGGTGGTTACGCCAGCTCCGAAGTTGGCGCTGTTCATCTTGGAGTACATCACGTCGAGACCCATATAGAAGTCCTTGGTGATGTTCCACTGCGTCCGCGAACCAACCCACCAAGTCTGCCAGTCCATAGAGCAGCCGAAATTGGTGGACACTGGCGTTGCCCCTATAAGTGTGCCAGGCGCGAGCGTGGTGCCGGTGCACAGCTGATTCTGGGCTTGGTCGCCGTAATCCACTTTCGCGTAGCCGCCGTAGAGTGACGTCCGCCAGCGCGGGTTCCAGAAGTGCTCGTAAGCCGCGTTGACGTTCCATGCTGTGGTCAGTGAGACCGAAGTCGGCAAGGTGCCTGTCGCGGCGGTACCCGTCAGAGCTCCGCTATACACTCCATCGGCCATGACACCGAACGAGGCTTGCGAGCCCTCGTTGATGCCCCAGTTGGAGTTGGGCGTCTGGAAGACGTACCGCAGGGCGCCTTGCGTATAGTTGAACTGCGTCTGGATGTAGTCGCCCTGGCCGAAGAACGGCGTATTGATCTTGAAGCCCAAGCCGACCGCCCAGCCCGCTTTGTGGTCATCAGGGCCACCGGTAATGGCTTGTACTTGGTTTGCGCCTAAGCCCCCATAGTAAGCCGGATTGACGTCATGATAGGCAGCCATGATCTGGGCAGAACCCCAAGCTTGGTCAACACGCAGGTTGCCCACTACGTCGGGGACCTGGAAGCCGCCGTAAGCACCGGCAGCGTTGGTGCCCCCGAAGGCACCGGTAAGCGTTCCGCCAGAAATAGCATTGCCAATAACCTGCGTCCGGCGCGGTGCTTCGGCAGCGATTGTCGCCGAGAAGCCGTTGCCGAACTGAGCGGTATAACCCATCACGAACCAGCCGCCGTCACCCGTGTCGGAACCGGGGAAGGCACCCCAATATGAAGTCGCCGGGTTGCTGTAGAAGTCAAAGAACGACTGCGCACGACCGAACGTGAAGCCCGCCCACTGAATGAAGGCGCGGTTCGCGCTGAACGCCGTCGAAGCATTGACGTCGCCGCCGTGCTCGTTCTCGCTGAGACCGACCGCGATGTAACCGCGCACCGTACCGTATTCGGTCTGGTTGCGGGCATCGGCCGTGATGTAGCCACGGGCGCGGAAGTCGCTGTTGTTGGTCGAACGATTGTTGACGTTGTTGTTCGCCCAACCCCAGGCGAAGTTACCGTTCTGGCCCCAGCCGTATTCGGCACGGACCCAGCCGCCAATCTTGATGCACATGTCGGTGCCGGGGATGTAATAGAATCCCACACCGTACAGGCTGCAAATCTTCACGTACTGGACCGGTTTGGCCTTAACGGGAAGATCGGCTGCCTGCGCCCCAGCAACTGCAACGAGCCCCGCTGCTGAGCCAAGGAGAAGGCTTTTCACCATCTTCATCTTGAACCTCCAAACATTGTTTATTGAGAGGGTTCCGTATCCGCCCAGTGCGAAGACACCGAAGGAACTTCCCCTTGCTCCCCGCCAACCGGACCGAAGCCCGGGCAGCACAACAGGGGGATGCCCCCCTCCGTCGCTATGTCACATTAATCGATGGACCCCTCCACGCAATGAATAACCACCCTTCCCACAGGCCTCGAGGGCACTTTTCGGGCGAGTGTTGCGTAAAAAACACGCAGGCTCCAAGCAGCTAAAACCGGGTGATCGGTCGCATCATGCGAGCTACGGATACTCTTTTATTTTCAACGGCTTATAAAGAGAAACGAGACGCAATTTTTGGTAGTTAAAAACGCCCCTGCTCCTGTCAGCTGTGGAGTCTTCGGCGAGATCTGGCTACCGCGGTGCACAGGATGGGCACCGCGTCCGACGCGCGGATTAATTTCTGTGGAACACGCCCGGAAAGTGATTCGGTACCGCAGTTTCAAATCTGGCGGAGACGGAGGGATTCGAACCCTCGATACGCCTTTGGAGCGTATAACGGTTTAGCAAACCGCCGCCTTCAGCCACTCGGCCACGTCTCCGCAAGCTGGAAGGCGTATAGCTTCCCCAACGCACGGTCAAACAGCAGATTGATTTCGGGACGCCGGCCGTATTTCTAAAGACATCGAAGGATCGACGGCCGATGAACCGAAAACAACGCCGCGCCACGCCCAAGCATGGCTCGCCGGCACGGGCGCACGGTGCCGAGTCGGGTGGCGACCAGGTCAACACGCTGTTTTCTGAAGCGGCCGGGTGCGAGCGCGCCCGCAAGTTCGACGACGCCGTGCGCATTTACAAGCGCGTGCTGTTGCTCAAGCCGGATCATGCCGAGGCCTGCAACAATCTTGGACGCGTGCTGCAGGCGCAAGGCAAACTGGCGGAGGCTTCCTCCTATTTCGCTCGCGCGCTCGTCTTGATGCCGCAGCTTCTGAAGCAATACGCCGGCATTTGCACGACACTCGTTGCTCTCTTGCCACCGCTGGGCGAGGCGCTTCGCCGTCAAACCGCCGCCTGGCCAAAACGATTGAGCGAGCACGAGCTGTTCGGAGACGCCGGGCTTGCCGCGATCGCAGGCAATCCGCTGCTGCAGCAACTGATGCAGTCGATCCCGGTGCAGGACATCCCGTTCGAACGCCTGCTGACCTCGTTGCGCTCGTTGCTGCTCAACAGCACGGCCCCCGGTCAGACGATTCCCGACGCCGTTCTGCATTTCGCCTGCGCGCTCGCGAAGCAATGCTTCATCAACGAATATGTCTTCGCCACCACGGCCGAAGAAAATGCACAGCTTGGCCAGCTCAATCGCGCGGTCGAGGCCGCCGGCAAGTCAGGCGCCGCGATCGAGCCGATGCAACTTGCGATATTGGCAATGTACCAGCCTTTGCACGCGCTTGGCCCCGCGCAAGCGTTGCTCGCTCATCGCTGGGTCCCGGCAATCGACGGCCTTTTGACGCAGCAGGTGCGGGACCCCGCGCGCGAGAGAGAACTGCGCGATTCAATTCCGCGCCTCACGCCGATCGAGGACAAAGTCTCGCAGCGCGTGCAGCAACAATATGAGGAGAATCCCTATCCGCGCTGGGTGCATATCGCCGGGCAAGTCACGCAAAACCCGATCGATCAATATTTGCGCGATCAGTTCCCCACCAGCGCATTCACGCCGCTTGGTAAAACCGGCACGCTCGACATGCTCGTTGCAGGCTGCGGAACCGGCGAAATTGCGATCGCTTCCGTGCAGAAATACTCCGGTGCGCAGGCCCTCGCCATCGATCTCAGTCTGAGCAGTCTTTGCTACGCCAAGCGCAGCACACCGGCAGCCTTGTCTGCACGTATTGACTACGCGCAAGCCGATATTCTCCGGCTCGCATCGATCGGCCGCAGTTTCGATGTCATCGATGCAAGCGGCGTGCTGCACCATATGGCCGATCCGCTCGAAGGCTGGCGCATCCTGCTGTCACTGTTGCGGCCGGGCGGCCTCATGCATCTCGGCTTCTATAGCGAGGCCGGCCGTCAGGATGTGGTCGCCGCGCGGGCATTCATTGCCGGGCGCGGCTACGGCTCGACGGCGGACGAGATCCGGCGCTGCCGCCAGGAACTGCTCGACACGCCGCTCGCCAGCGTCAGGCGCTTTACCGATTTTTTCACGACCAGCGAGTGCCGCGATCTTCTGTTTCATGTGCAGGAAGCGCGGATGACCATCCCTGCCATTCAGACATTCATTGGGGAGCACCGTCTGAAATTCGTCGGCTTTGAATTTGAACAGCAGGCCGCTCAGCACTATCGCAGCCAGTTCGCCGCTGCCGGCTGGCCGCTGACCGATCTCGATCGCTGGCACGAGGTCGAAACGAAGTATCCCGATACATTCTCGGGCATGTACCAGCTCTGGGTGCAGAGGGCGTAGGACATCTGGCACTCGTCATGCCCCGTGAAGACTTGCGCGGGGACGACGGCTTTAAACACGAACTAAAAGCATCACCCGGGGGTTATTCCGTACAAGAAGAACAAGGAGATCCAGCGATGCGATTGGCGACTTTGCCGTTTGCCGTCCTGGTTACCGCCCTGGCGATGCCGACCTTGTTCGCACCGTCGTCCGCCCTCGCCTACGAGATGCCCTACGATCCCTATCCCTGGTGCGCCGTCTATGGCGGCAGCGGGGGTGGCGGAACGAACTGCGGGTTTCTGACAATCCAGCAATGCAGAGATACGGTGAGCGGCATCGGCGGCTTCTGCGCACCCAATCAATTCTACAATCCAAAGCCGGCGGCGCGCGCTCGTAAAGGGCACGTGAACTAGCCCGCATTGACTGCCCGATGCGGTCGTGCGCAATTGCGCCGCCGTGCAGTCAAGGCCGTTCAACATTGCGCAAGCCCTGCAAGAGGCCCTCGCCCTGCATCAGCAGGGTCGCCTGCGCGAGGCAGAAAAGCTCTACGCGCGCGCCCTCAAGGCAGCGCCCGATAATTTCGACGCGCTCCATCTGCTGGGCCTGATCAAGGCGCAAAGCGGCCAGATGGGCGAAGCCTACCGGCTGATGTCGACGGCGATGAAGATCAATCCGAACGTGCCCGACGTGTTGATCAACCTCGCCAATGTGCTGCACGCCCTCAAACGCGATCCGGAAGCACTCGACTGTCTCGACAAGGCGATTGCGCTGCGGCCAGGCGATCTCGAAGCGATGCTCTATCGCGGAAATGCCTTAAGCGCGCTTGATCGCCCACAGGACGCGGTTTCATGTTTCGACGCGGTGCTGGCGCGAAATCCCGGCCGCGGTGAAGCGCTTCTCAATCGCGGGACAGCGTTGGCCAGGCTTGGCCGCCACGCGCAAGCGCTCGCCGATTTCGATGCGATCCTCGTGCAGGCGCCGGACAACGCCGAAGCCCTGTACAATCGCGGCACGGCCCTGCTCGATCTCGACCGTTTTACCGACGCGGTTGAAACTTTCGACCGGTTGCTGGCGCAGGCTGCGCGGCATGCGCGGGGCTGGAACAACCGCGGCCGTGCCTTGCAGGCCCTCAATCGTCACACCGAGGCGGTTGCGAGCTTCGATAAAGCCATCGCAATCGACAAGGCCTATGCCGACGCACATTCCAACCTGGCGCTCTCATTGCTCACGCTCGGAGAGTTGCAGCGAGGCTTTGCCGAATACGAGTGGCGCTGGAAGCGCGCCGGCATGCCCGATGTGCGCCGCGGCTACCGCGGCCGGCTCTGGCTCGGCGAGTTTCCGCTCGGAAAGCGGACAATCCTGCTTCCGGCCGAGCAAGGTCTCGGTGACACCATGCAATTCATTCGCTATGCCCCGATGCTCGCGCGCACCGGCGCGACCGTCGCAGTCGAGGTGCAGCCCGAACTGAAATCATTGCTGGCGCGAGTCGATAGCATCACGTCGTGCCACGCACGCGGCGAAACCCTGCCCGCCTACGACGTCTATTGCCCGCTCGGCAGCCTGCCCCTTGCGCTCAAGACCGAACGCGCAACCATCCCCGCTGATATTCCCTACCTGCGCGCCGACGATGCGCACATCGCAAAATGGCGGTCATCGATCGAGCATCTCAAGGGAAAACGCGTCGCTCTTGCATGGGCGGGCCACGTGCGTCACCCCAATGATCGCAATCGTTCGATCGATCTCAGGCTGTTTGAGCCGCTGTTCGCGCTGGAGGGGATTTCCTTCATCAGCATCCAGCGTGGCCTGCGCGGCGGTGATGACGAGCTGCTTGCGCGGCACAACATCACGCAGGTCGGCGACAAACTTGCCGATATGGCCGATACCGCCGCAATCGTCGCGCTCGCGGATATCACCATTACCGTCGATACGTCGGTCGCCCATCTTGCCGGCGCGCTGGGGCGCGAAGCCTGGGTGCTGTTGCCATTCTCGCCCGATTGGCGATGGACGCTCAGCGGGGAGCACAGTCCGTGGTATCCGCAAGTCCGGCTTCTGCGTCAGCCCGCGCCGGGCGATTGGCCGAGCGTGGTCGCCGCGGTGCGCGATGCGCTGTTGCGCATCAGCACACCGCAATGATGCTGCGGATCAGGCCGCGACGCGGATAGCGGCTTTCGGGGCCGGCGCTTCGGGATGAACCTTGAGCCAATCGCGTGCGGCACGTTGCGCGCAACCGATCTCGGAATCGCTCATCTGCTCGGCGACTTCACGTCGCAGCTGCGCTGCATCCTTGTGGCCGCGCATCGCTGCGATGTTGAACCATTTGTGCGCCTGGACCAGATCAACCGCGACGCCCGCCCCTGCGGAATAGACCATGCCAAGGCCGAAACAATCTTCGGCATTCGCAGGTTCGGCGCCCCCCGACGCCATTTCCATGCCTGTCATTTCACTTCCCCTTTTTTCCTCGCGCTGCCTCAAGGTTGCCTCAAGGCCGCCCGGCAGATCGTTTCCCTGTTGCCCGACCTGTCTCGTCGAGCGCCGCGATCTTCGGCATAAAATTTGAATGGCAGTTTAAGTGATGCGATGAATCGAAGATGAACGCAGGGCCTCGCCGTCGAATTATTGCCGCAAATGGGCTGTTTCGCTGCGCGTTGAGAGATCGCTAACCGAACTCATTCAGCGGCGACTAACCACCAGACGATCTCGCCTTCATCCAGCCATGCTTGGTCTGCGTTTTCTTTCCGCGCACATGACCACAAAGCACCTGACCACAAAGCATCTGGCCACACCGGAATTTAAAATGAGAGCATTGAATATCGCTGCAATCGCATTCTGTTTGCTGACAAGCGCGGCACTTGCTGCAAATCCTGAAGGAAATTGGCTCTCCGAAGACGGCGGCACCAAGGTCCGTATTTCAACGTGCGGCGGCAACAAGCTGTGCGCGACCCTGGTGTGGCTCGACCACCCGACCGATCCCGCGACCGGCAGGCCCAAGACCGACAGGCTCAATCCCGATCCGGCCAAGCGGTCGCGCCCTCTGATCGGCTTGCAGGTCGTGAACGCGCTCGCGCCGAGCGGCCCGAATACCTGGTCAGGTCGAGTCTACAACGCCGACGACGGCCGCACTTACAAAGCCCATCTCAAGGTCGAGAGCGACGGCGTCGCCAAAGTGCAAGGCTGCGTTCTTGCCGTGCTCTGCAAGACCCACACATGGACGCGGACGAATTGAGTGCGCGAATTCGCGCAGTATCGTAGGGCGGGTTAGCCGAAGGCGTCGCACACACTCCGCTCGTCCCCGCGAAAGCGGGGACCCAGGGCAACAGACACCGAGATGATTCTGGATTCCCGCTTACGCGGGAATGAGCGGAGCGAAGTATTGGACTCGCAAGCTCAACTCGCTCTTGCGCGTTGGTGGAACAGCACCGCCTGCACTTTCGGATCCTTCATATCGATGCCCTGGCGCAACTCGAGCCCGAGCGCCATGCCCCGTTTCACCGCGGGACGCGCCTTCACAGCGTCAAGCCAGCGCTTGATGTTGGGAAATTCGTTGATGTCCTGTCCCTGCCGCTCCCAGCCGTTGACCCAGCCGACCAGCGCCATGTCGGCGATGGAATATTTGCCGGCGATGAACGGCCGATCCTTGAGGCGGAGGTTCATCACGCCGTAGAGCCGGTTCACCTCGTCCACGTACCGGTTGATCGCATAGGTCAGCGTCTCGACGGCGTAATTCTTGAAGTGGTGCACCTGCCCTGCCATCGGCCCGACGCCGCCCATCTGCCAGAACAGCCATTGATCGACTTCGATGCGTGCGCGCTCGTCCGCCGGATAGAACTTCCCGGTTTTGCGTCCGAGATATTGCAGGATCGCACCCGACTCGAAGATGGAAATTGGACGCCCGCCGGGCCCCTGCGGGTCGATAATCGCCGGCATGCGGTTATTGGGGGCGATCTTCAGGAAATCGGGATTGAACTGCTCTCCCCTGGAGATATTCACCGGCTTGAGAACATACGGCAGGCCGCATTCCTCGAGCATGATCGAGATCTTGAAGCCGTTCGGCGTGGGCCAGTAATAGAGCTCAATCGGCTTTGCGGTTTTGGCCGATTTCTTCTTCGTTTTTGTCTTGGTTTTTGTCGTGTTCGTTTTTGCTTTGGCCGCCCTCGATGTCGGCCGTTTTCCCTTTCCGCGCGCCATGCTCCTGCTCCGTTCTCAAATTGCTTTCCCAGAACAACCGCACAGACCTAGGCGCGGCAACCGCAATCCGCAACCGCCGTCTCAGGCACGTCTCATGCGATCGCAGGATGGAGCATACAACCTATGCGAGTTATCGTGACTTCAGGTTGCGGACTGAGGCCGATTGCCGGCCGGCAGGAGCCGCACCTTGAAATAAAGGGAAGTGAACTCATGCACAAAATCTTGTTTGCTGCCGTGCTCGCTATCGGAATGATGACGGCGCCGATGCCTGAATTCGTGTCGACGGCCGTCGCGCAACAGCAGGCGCCCGCCTCCGACAAAACTGCGAAATCCAGGAAAGAGCCGAGCGCCGGGCAGCTCGCGGCGCGCGAGCGGCAAAAGAAGTGCGCTGTCGAATGGAAGGAGGCAAAGGCCGCCAGCAAAGTCGAAAAAGGAACGACGTGGCCGAAATTCTGGAGCGCTTGCAACAAACGTCTCAAGTCCGCGTCGAACGAGCACGCCGCAAAACTTTTCCAGCGCGTATGAACAGCCGACTGCAAAAAACTCCGCTTTGAAAAAGCTGAGGGCGTGGGGG